>NZ_JBFUAE010000004.1:0-656620 GCF_056406435.1 Pseudomonas sp. P1_C12
GTTTTGAGAAAACCCTAAACTTGGCTCAGCAATCGTTGGTTACATCTTTGATTTCTCGCGGAGTAACTTGTGATGCTGATAATCTGTTGACTAGCAGTCTGACTCCACAAGCACCCACACGAATTGCTTGATTCAGTTGTTAAAGAGCGGTTGGTTAAGATCTTTCGTCTCAACCGAGGCGCGCATTCTACAGCAGCCTCATTTGCTGTCAAGTGGTATTTTTCAGAAGCTTTCAAAGTTTCCCTTGTAACTTCAACCACTTGCGCTTCAGATCTCTCATCAGCGGGAGGCGAATTCTACAGCGTTACACGCTGCTGTCAACACCTCTTTTTCAACTCCCTTTTGGCTTCGATGACCTGAAGCAACCTGCTGCCGAAAACTGCATAACTCATTGTTTACCAAGGAGTTTTCCGTTTCGACTGCGCCGGAAGTGGGGCGAATTATAGGCTTCTAAAATTCGCCGTCAACCCTTTATCTCAGCTTTATTCGGATTTGAGCGTAATACGCGCAAATGCCTTCTTCCCGGCCTGGCAAACATGGGTCGCGCCCAGTGCATATATAAAGGTGCGATCGACAACCTCACCATCTATACGCACACCACCGGAACCCAGGAGATCTCGCGCCACCGCCGAGTTCTTGACCAACCCTGCCTTATTAAGGACAGCAGCGATCGGCATATCCTCGGTAGCAGTCAATTCGATTTCCGGCAGATCTTCAGGCAGCTCGCCATCCTTCATACGGTTACCGGCAGCACGATGAGCACTGGCCGCAGCCTCCTCACCATGGAAGCGTGCAACGATCTCTTCAGCCAGCTTGATCTTGATATCGCGCGGATTGGCACCCGCCTCCACATCAGCGCGGAACGCATTGATCTCATCCATGGAGCGGAAGCTGAGCAACTCGAAGTAACGCCACATCAGCGCATCCGGAATGGAAACCAGCTTGCTGTACATCACACCCGGCGCTTCCTGTATACCGACGTAGTTGCCCAAGGACTTGGACATCTTCTTCACGCCATCCAGGCCTTCAAGCAGCGGCATGGTCAAAATGCACTGGGCCTCCTGACCATAACCACGCTGCAGTTCACGCCCCATCAGCAAGTTGAACTTCTGATCGGTGCCGCCGAGCTCGACGTCTGCGCGCAGGGCTACCGAGTCGTACCCTTGAACCAGCGGATAAAGGAACTCATGAATGGCGATTGGCTGATTGGTTGTGTAACGCTTGTCGAAGTCATCGCGCTCGAGCATGCGAGCCACGGTGTACTGCGAAGTCAGGCGAATGAAGTCGGCCGGCCCCATCTGATCCATCCAGGTGGAGTTGAATGCCACTTCGGTCTTTGCCGGGTCCAGAATCTTGAAGACCTGAGTCTTGTAGGTCTCGGCATTCTCGAGGACCTGCTCGCGAGTGAGCGGCGGGCGCGTAGCACTCTTGCCGCTCGGATCGCCGATCATCCCGGTGAAGTCACCTATAAGGAAGATCACCTGATGCCCCAGCTCCTGGAACTGGCGCAGCTTATTAATAAGCACGGTGTGACCCAAGTGCAGATCCGGAGCCGTTGGATCGAAGCCCGCCTTAATACGTAGCGGCTGGCCACGCTTGAGCTTTTCAATCAGCTCGGACTCGACCAACAGTTCTTCCGCACCACGTTTGATCAGCGCTAGCTGCTCTTCAACCGACTTCATAACAGACCCGCAAGGCTCAGATTCAAAGGGAACCAACCATACAAGATCGCGCGTCAAATACAAGGTTTGCCCGGCGCACGGACGCCAATCCGCAGACAGAGCGCCTGCGGACTTGCTTCAGAGATGATTTGGTTATATTTTATACAGTTATTTCATCTTCATCATGTCATTCATCTTTTCCAATTCATCTTTTTCAAAGTCAAAACCACTTATGACCACAGAATCGTCTAAAGCGCCGCCGCTTTACCCGAAGACCCACTTGCTTGCCGCAAGTGGCATCGCCGCCCTTCTCAGTCTGGCGCTCCTGGTATTCCCTTCCAGCGATGTTGAAGCCAAAAAGACAACCCTGAGTCTTGAACTGGAAAGCCCTGCTGAACAACTGACACAAGATCAAGACGCTGCTGACACCGTTCAAGCCACAAATGAGCCAGCAACCTCCCCCTTCGCGCAGATCGACAACAGCGCCGAAGACACTCAGGAAACCGCTCAAACCGAACCGGCGCCGGTCGTCGAAGAAAAGAAGCCGGCAAGCCACAGGGAAGTGATCGTCACCAAGGGTGACACCCTCTCTACACTGTTCGAGAAGGTCGGTCTCCCAGCCACCTCAGTGCATGAAATACTGGCCAGCGACAAGCAGGCCAAGCAGTTCAGCCAGCTCAAGCATGGGCAAAAACTCGAATTCGAACTGAGCCCTGACGGCCAGTTGACCAACCTGCACAGCAAGCTCAACGACCTCGAAAGCATCAGCCTGACCAAGAACGACAAGGGCTACACCTTCAACCGCATTACCGCCAAACCGAGCGTGCGCTCGGCTTACGTTCATGGCGTGATCAACAGCTCGCTGTCGCAGTCCGCGGCCCGAGCGGGCCTGTCTCACAGCCTGACCATGGACATGGCCAGTGTGTTTGGCTACGACGTGGACTTCGCCCAGGATATTCGCCAGGGCGACGAGTTCGACGTGATCTACGAGCAAAAGGTGGTCAACGGCAAGGCCGTCGGCACTGGCCCGATCCTGTCGGCGCGCTTCACCAACCGCGGCAAGACCTACACCGCCGTACGCTACACCAACAAACAAGGCAACAGCAGCTACTACACCGCTGACGGCAACAGCATGCGCAAGGCGTTCATCCGCACACCGGTGGACTTCGCCCGCATCAGCTCGAAATTTTCCATGGGCCGCAAACATCCGATCCTGAACAAGATCCGCGCCCACAAAGGCGTCGACTACGCAGCACCGCGTGGCACGCCGATCAAGGCTGCCGGTGATGGCAAGGTCTTGCTGGCCGGCCGCCGTGGTGGCTACGGCAATACCGTGGTTCTCCAGCACGGCAATACCTACACCACGCTCTACGGCCACATGCAAGGCTTCGCCAAAGGCGTGAAGACTGGCGGCACGGTGAAACAGGGCCAGGTGATTGGCTATATCGGCACCACCGGCCTCTCCACCGGGCCGCACCTGCACTACGAGTTCCAGGTCAATGGTGTGCACGTCGACCCGCTGGGCCAGAAACTGCCAATGGCCGATCCGATTGCCAAGGCCGAACGCCCACGATTCCTCGCCCAAAGCCAGCCACTGATGGCGCGCATGGAACAGGAAAAAGCCACTCTGCTAGCTTCGAGCAAGCGCTAAGTCATGGCGCTCTATATAGGTGTGATGTCCGGGACCAGCCTTGATGGCCTGGACATCGCACTGGTCGAGCAAGCCCCGGCGATCAGGCTGATCGCCTCTCACTACATCCCGATGCCCGATTCCCTGCGCGCCGAGCTGCTCGGCTTGTGTGCCAGCGGCCCGGACGAAATCGCCCGCTCCGCCATCGCCCAGCAGAACTGGGTGAAACTGGCAGCCCAAGGGATTCATGCCCTTCTCGCTCAGCAGCAACTGAAGCCTGACGACATTCGTGCGATCGGCAGCCATGGCCAGACCATCCGCCACGAACCGGCACGCGGTTTCACCGTGCAGATCGGCAACCCGGCCCTGCTGACGGAGCTGACCGGCATCACCGTGGTCAGCGACTTCCGCAGCCGTGACGTCGCTGCCGGCGGACAAGGTGCACCGCTGGTTCCTGCCTTCCACGAGACACTGTTTGAAGAACGGACCGGCAATCGTGCCGTGCTGAACGTCGGTGGATTCAGCAACCTGAGCCTGATCGAACCCGGTAAGCCTGTTGCCGGTTTCGACTGCGGCCCGGGCAATGTCCTGTTGGACGCCTGGATTCATCAGCAACGTGGCGACAACTATGACCGCGACGGCCAATGGGCCACCAGCGGCAAGGTTGAACCGGCTCTATTGAATGAGCTGCTCAGCGATCCGTTCTTCGTAACCAAAGGCCCGAAGAGTACCGGACGGGAAGTATTCAACCTACCTTGGCTGACACAGCACCTGGCACAACTGCCAGCCTTCGCCGCCGAAGATGTTCAGGCGACGCTGCTTGAGCTGACCGCGCTGACCATCATCGAATCACTGCAAAGCGCCCAGGCAGACACGCAGGAACTACTGGTCTGCGGCGGCGGGGCCCACAACACCGCGTTGATGAACCGCCTGGCCAGCCTATTGCCAAACGCCAGTGTCAGCAGCACTGCCACTTACGGCGTAGACCCCGACTGGGTCGAAGCCATGGCCTTCGCGTGGCTGGCTCATTGCTGCCTCGAAGGTATTGCGGCCAACCGCCCGAGCGTTACCGGTGCCCGCGGCTTGCGCGTACTGGGCGCCATCTACCCCGCATAAATTCTCCACACAGTAAAACGCCGCAGGGCCCTGAGGCCATGCGGCGCTTTGTAATGCAGGCGCGCTGATCAGATCGAGAACGAAGAACCGCAGCCACAAGTGGTGGTCGCATTCGGGTTCTTGATGACGAAACGCGAACCTTCCAGACCTTCCTGGTAGTCCACCTCGGCACCTGCCAGGTACTGAAAGCTCATCGGATCGACAACCAGACTCACACCTTCGCGCTCGACGATGGTGTCGTCATCGGCCACTTCTTCATCGAAGGTGAAGCCGTACTGAAAACCTGAACAACCGCCGCCCGTAACGAATACGCGCAGCTTCAAGCGATCATTCCCCTCTTCATCGACCAGGCTCTTCACCTTGTGCGCGGCACCGTGGGTGAATTGCAAAGCCGTGGGGGTGAAGGATTCGACGCTCATGCTGACTATCTCCCGGCGTTACGCCGTCATATTGCGTGATGACGCGCATTATCCGCTTCTCCTAGAAAAGCGGTCAACTATTGTTATGGTATATCAACCAATCCAATCGCCGGCCCGGAATGCAAAAAGGCCCGTCAGACGGGCCTTTTGCTGTACGCGATAAAGCTTACGGCAGCATGCCGGCGTGGGACAGGCCCAGACGCTCATCCAGCCCGAACAGAATGTTCATGTTCTGCACCGCCTGACCCGAAGCGCCTTTGACCAGGTTGTCGATCACCGACAGCACAACCACCAGATCACCATCCTGAGGGCGATGCACGGCAATACGGCAGACGTTGGCACCCCGTACGCTACGAGTCTCCGGATGGCTGCCGGCCGGCATCACATCGACGAACGGTTCGTTGGCATAACGCTTTTCAAACAGCGCCTGCAGATCCACCGAGCGATCAACAACGGTTGCGTAGAGCGTGGAATGAATGCCACGAATCATCGGAGTCAGGTGCGGAACGAAGGTCAGACCGACGTCCTTGCCTGCTGCACGACGCAGGCCCTGGCGGATTTCCGGCAAATGACGGTGCCCTTTGACCGCATAGGCCTTCATGCTTTCCGATGTCTCGGAGTACAGCGAGCCTACGGAAGCACCACGACCGGCGCCGCTGACACCGGATTTGCAGTCAGCAATCAGATGCGCAGTATCGGCCAGGCCGGCTTCGAGCAATGGCAGGAAACCCAATTGCGTTGCAGTTGGGTAGCAGCCCGGCACAGCAATCAGGCGCGCTTTTTTGATCTGCTCGCGATTGACTTCCGGCAAGCCATAGACCGCTTCGTCCAGCAACTCCGGTGCACCGTGCGGCTGGCCGTACCACTTGGCCCACTCATCCGCGTCTTGCAGACGGAAGTCCGCCGACAGGTCGATGACCTTGGTCCCGGCCGCCAGCAACTCGCCCGCCAAGGCATGGGCAACACCGTGCGGTGTGGCGAAGAACACCACATCGCAGGCACCCAGGGTCTTGATGTCCGGAACGCTGAACGCCAGGCCGTCGTAGTGGCCTCGCAGGTTCGGGTACATGTCGGCCACGGCAAGGCCAGCCTCGGATCGGGAAGTGATGACAACCACCTCAGCTTGCGGATGTTGCGCCAACAGACGCAGCAGTTCGACACCGGTGTAACCCGTGCCGCCGACGATACCGACCTTGACCATAAACCTGCCCTCAACGAACCCACTGGAAAGCCGTCGATAATAGGGGCCGCGCGCCCCTGCGACAACCGTCAAGGTGACGTGCGGAGCTTCTAGCCTCTACTATTCCCGCTACCGTGAACCTGGGAATAACTAAAAATGCTTTATCTGTGGCTCAAAGCACTTCACATCATCAGCATCGTTTGCTGGTTTGCCGGCCTGTTTTACTTGCCGCGGCTGTTCGTCTATCACGCTCAAAGCGAAGATACCGTCAGCAAGGAACGCTTCAGCGTCATGGAGCGCAAGCTGTATCGCGGCATCATGGGGCCGGCAATGATCGCTACGCTGATCTTCGGCGGCTGGCTGATCAGCCTCAACCCGAGTGCGTATTTCACTCAGGGTGGCTGGATGCACGCCAAGCTGACGCTGGTGGTGATTCTGATCGGCTACCACCACATGTGCGGTGCCCAGGTAAAACGTTTTGCCCGTGGCGAGAACACCCGCAGCCATGTCTTTTATCGCTGGTTCAATGAAGTGCCGGTTCTGATATTGCTGGCTATCGTAATTCTGGTCGTCGTTCGGCCGTTCTAAATCCACCAGGCACCACTCACCGGGGTACTTCCAATGTCGCTGCCCGCTCTGCTCGAACAACGTTTGCGTCTGCCCGTGGTGGCGGCGCCGATGTTCCTGATTTCCAATCCGCAATTGGTACTCGCCTGTTGTCGCCAGGGCGTGGTCGGCAGCTTCCCGGCGCTGAACCAGCGCGAAAGCAGCGGTTTCAAGGCCTGGCTGGAAGAAATCGAAGCCGGGCTGGCGACACTGGAAAACCCCGCGCCTTATGCCGTAAACCTGATCGTCCATAACAGCAATCCACGGTTACAGGCGGATCTTGAGATCTGTGTCGAGCACAAAGTGCCGATCGTGATCACCAGCCTCGGCGCCGTGAAAGAACTGGTCGACGCGGTCCACAGCTACGGCGGCCTGGTGTTCCATGATGTGACGACTCGTCGTCATGCCGAGAAAGCGGCCGAAGCCGGCGTGGATGGTTTGATCGCCGTGGCTGCCGGCGCCGGTGGACACGCCGGGACCTGGAGCCCGTTCTCGCTGATTGCCGAAATCCGCCAGTTCTTCGACAAGACCCTGTTGCTGGCCGGCTGCTTGAATCATGGCCACGAAATTCTTGCCGCCCAACTGCTCGGCGCGGATTTGGCCTACTTTGGCACACGATTTATCGGCACG
Organism: Pseudomonas sp. P1_C12; assembly: GCF_056406435.1. Lineage (NCBI taxonomy): Bacteria > Pseudomonadati > Pseudomonadota > Gammaproteobacteria > Pseudomonadales > Pseudomonadaceae > Pseudomonas > Pseudomonas sp. P1_C12. The sequence continues at coordinate 7,243 of NZ_JBFUAE010000004.1, forward strand.
ACCGAAAGTCACGCGCCCGACGCCTACAAAGAAATGCTGCTGACATCCAAAGCGGCAGACATCATCCATACTCCAGCCGTGTCAGGTGTCCCCGCGAGTTTCATGCGCCAGAGTCTGGAAGCAGCCGGTTTCGACATGGCCGCCTTGCAAGGCAAGGGCGAGATCAACTTCGGCTCCAAGCTCAAACCCGTGAGCGATGAGGCCAAAGCCTGGAAAACCGTTTGGTCTGCCGGCCAGGGCGTGGGAGAAATCGAGGACTTGCCGAGTGTCGAGCAGTTGATTGCACGTCTCGACGCGGAGTACCGCAAGGCCCTGGAGCAGGCTGCCCAGTTGACCAAACGCTGGCCGAGCTGACAGCAAACCTTGGCCAGTCTTGCCCGGCTGGCCTTACTCTCGCCCGGGCACAACATTCTTCTTTCAACCTCTCGCGACAAGGATGCTTCGCACATGGGCGAAAATCATTTCAAGATCGTATTCGAGGGCGCCTTGCTGCCCGGTGTCGACATCACCACGGCAAAGCTCAATCTCGCCGACTTGTTCAAAAGCGATGTCACGGCCATTGAACGCTTGTTCACCGGGCGTCCGGTAGCGCTCAAACGCAACCTGTCGCAAGCCGATGCCCAGACCTATCTCCAGGCGCTGAGCAAAACCGGTATCGACGCCCGCATCGAAGCCGAAACGCCGATCGAACTGAACCTCGCCGACGTTCACGACCACCCTTCGGCCAGTAGCCAGGCTGCCCTGGCAGATCCGCAGTCCCCTTACGCTCCGCCTCGCGCGCCCGTCGGCGAAGCCGTGGCGGAATTCGCCACGCTCAAGCCCTTCAGTTTCGATGGCCGGATCGGCCGCTTGCGTTACCTCGCCTGGACGCTGGTGCTGTCAACTGTGCTTCTGGCCGTTTGCGGGGTGTTTGCCTTGGTCGCCCTGGCTCTCATCGGCGCGGATTCGACCGCCGGCCTGATATTGGGCAGCTTGCTGGCCTTGATCCTGTTCGTCGGATTTGTATTCGTCAGCATCCAGATCACTGTTCAACGCTTGCACGATGTCGGCTGGTCCGGCTGGCTGTGGCTGCTGAACCTGGTGCCGTTCGTTGGCAGTTTCTTTCCGTTCATGATCATGGTCGTACCGGGCAACGACACCGCCAACCGCTACGGCCCGCCGCCTCCGCCGAACAGTACCGCGGTCAAGGTATTGTCTTCGCTGTGGCTGATCGTTATCGCGCTGGTTCTGTTCGGCTCGCTGGCCGGTGGTCTCACGGCGATACGGGAAGAATACAAAAGCGCCGCCCAGAGCAGCTACGAAAGCAGTTCGGTCACCACCGATGAAATCGAAGTCGAGATCGAACCGGTGCCAAATTCCACCGACGATGCAGCCGAAGAGGCCCGGCCCCCTGTAGACTCTGCGAAAGAATGAACAGCGCTCCTGGCCCGTGACACCTGCGTCGCGGCGCGGAGCTGTTGCGATGGAGAACTGCATGACCCGTTACGCTCTGATCACTGGCGCCTCCAGCGGCATCGGCCTGGCAATGGCCGAAGCGCTGGCCCGGCGCGGCCGCAGCCTGATTCTGGTGGCCCGACAACGTGATCAGCTGGAAAGTATTGCGATTGAACTGACCCAAAGGTTCGGCGTGGAAGTGTTGTTCCGTGCCTGTGACCTGGGCGAACCGCTGCGCCTGTCCGGATTCCTGCTGGAGCTGGAAGAAGGCGACCGGCAGATCGATCTGTTGGTCAACTGCGCCGGTATCGGTACCTGCGGCCCGTTTCTGGCCCAGGACTGGATGACCGAGCAAGACCTGATCGAAGTGAACATCCTCGCCCTCACCCGCCTGTGCCACGCCATCGGCAACAGCATGGCCCTGCAAGGCGGCGGGCAGATTCTGAATGTGGCCTCGGTGGCGGCGTTTCAACCCGGGCCGTGGATGAGCACTTATTACGCCAGCAAGGCGTATGTGCTGCACTTTTCCGAAGGATTGCGCGTCGAGCTGAGAAAATGTGCGATCAAGGTTTCGGTGCTCTGCCCCGGGCCGACCCGCACGGCGTTTTTCCGTACCGCACAACTCGACAGCGACAAACTGGCCAACAGCAAACTGCTGATGAGCCCCGAGGAAGTGGCGCTCTACACCGTGCGCGCACTGGAAAGGAATCAAGCGATCATTATTCCCGGGCGGCGCAACCGCTGGTTCGCCTTCCTGCCGCGGCTCGGCTCGCGCTGGCTGACGCGCACCATCGCCGGCATGATCAACAAGGCGTACTGCCCGCGCTGATCCAATTCAAGGTAAAAAGCTGGGCGCTGGCATACGCCATGAGTACACTCAGGCCAGCCCAAATAACGGAGAAAACAGCTGTGGATACTCTGTTCACCAAGATCATCAACCGGGAAATCCCGGCGAAGATCATTTACGAGGACGACCAGGTATTGGCCTTCCACGACATTGCCCCACAGGCACCGGTACATTTTCTGGTGGTCCCGAAGAAACCGGTTCGCACCTTGAACGACCTGACCGAGGACGACAAGACGCTGGCCGGGCATATTCTGTTCACCGCGCAGCGCCTGGCTCTGGAGTTGGGCTGTGAAGAGGGTTTCCGGGTGGTCATGAACTGCAATGAACTGGGTGGGCAAACCGTCTACCACATTCATATGCACGTGCTGGGTCAGCGCCAGATGCACTGGCCACCGGGCTGATTGACCACCCCACCCTGTAGGAGCTGGCTTGCCAGCGAACAAAGCGACGCGGTTAACCTGATTCACCGCGCTATCGTTCTTCGCTGGCAAGCCAGCTCCTACAAGGATGACTGACCCAGCGCAAACCTTCCCCGGCCGATTGGGTTAAACTGGCCGCCGAAATTCCCCCGGAGGTCAGCATGACTACCCAACGTCACTACTCGCCAATTGACCGCCTACTGCTGCAAGCCGATGCCGCGATGCGCACCCTGCTGCCCTTCAGCGGCCAGCCGTACCGTCCGTCGCCTGCCATCGTGCAGCCGGATGCGAAAATGAGCGACGAAGACACACGCCACGTTGCCGGCCTGATGCGCATCAACCACACCGGCGAAGTCTGCGCCCAGGCGCTGTATCAGGGGCAGGCGCTGACCGCCAAACTGCCGCAAGTGCGTGCCGCGATGGAGCATGCCGCCGAAGAAGAAGTCGATCACCTGGTCTGGTGCGAACAACGCATCCATCAGCTGGGTAGCCACACCAGCATCCTCAATCCGCTGTTTTATGGCATGTCGTTCGGGATTGGCGCAGTGGCCGGCCTGATCAGCGATAAAGTCAGCCTGGGGTTCGTTGCGGCAACGGAAGACCAGGTGTGCAAACACCTGAACGAACATCTGGAACAATTGCCGGCCGAGGATGAAAAGTCCCGGGCGATTCTTGAACAGATGCGCATCGATGAAGAACAGCATGCCGAAAGTGCGCTGGAGGCTGGCGGGTTCCGCTTTCCGGCACCGGTGAAGTTCGGGATGAGTCTGATGGCCAAGGTGATGACCAAGAGTACTTATCGGATCTGATCTTTCGGTTGCCTGGCAGGGACTCTTCGCTGGCAAGTCGGATAGCCGCAACGCAGCTCCTACAGGGAATGTATCCGGCAATAAAAAAGGCGACTGCCGTGAGGGAGTCGCCTTTTTTGTGTTCGAGAGTCTTACGCCATATTGCGCGCGTAGAAGATTTCGAGCATTTCGTGTTTCACCCGCTCGGTCACCTGGGCACGTTGCTCAGAGGACAGGTTGTTGGTGGCGTCGCCGAACAGGTAGTTATCCAGTTCGAAGTTCTTCAGCAGCATCTTGGTGTGGAACAGGTTTTCCTGGTACACGTTCACGTCGGTCATCTGGTACGCGTCGTAAGTGTCATCGGAGAGGTAGTTCTGGATCGAATTGATCTCATGGTCGATGAAGTGCTTTTTGCCTTCAACGTCACGGGTGAAGCCGCGCACACGGTAGTCCACGGTCACGATGTCCGAATCGAACTGGTGAATCAGGAAGTTGAGCGCTTTAAGCGGTGAAATGACCCCGCAAGTCGACACGTCGATGTCCACACGGAAGGTTGCAATACCGCTGACCGGATGGATCTCCGGGTAGGTGTGCACCGTGATGTGGCTCTTGTCGAGGTGGGCCAGAATGATTTCGGGCAGTGGGCCCGGGGACTCTTCGATCTGACTGTCGGTCGGGGTTACGGGCTCTTCCGAGATCAGGATCGTGACGCTGGCGCCCTGCGGCTCATAGTCCTGACTGGCAATGTTCAGGATGTTGGCACCAATGATATCGACAACTTCCGTGAGGATCTGCGTCAGGCGTTTCGCGTTGTACTCTTTATTGATGTACTCGACGTAAGCCTGCTGGTCTTGCGGGGTTTCCGCGTAGCAGATGTCATAGATGTTGAAGCTCAAGGTCTTTGTCAGGTTATTGAACCCGTGGAGCTTGAGTTTGCTTTTCACCGTTAAAAACTCTCTATGTGTTTGCGGCCCGGCCGCGTGATCAAGCATGCCCGTCAAATGCGAACAACGCACCTGCGTAGGACGGTTAACACCTCTTCGCGATGGCGATTTTGGTTGTCTGCTCGGGTGCGAGGCCTGTCGGCTGACGGGCCACTACCCTGAAAAAAGTGGCGCATTATGCAGACGTCAGCTTGTGTTCGCCAGAGTCTGCACTGCTTTTATGATAGTTGAATGTCGATTCAACCGAGCTCGATGATCTCGTAGTCGTGGGTAATTGCCACGCCTGCCGCGCCGAGCATGATCGAGGCCGAGCAATACTTCTCGGCAGACAATTCGATGGCGCGCTTGACCTGGGCTTCTTTCAGCCCACGGCCCTTGACCACGAAATGCATGTGGATCCTGGTGAAAACCTTTGGATCTTCGGTCGCACGCTCGGCTTCAAGGAACGCTTCACAGCTTTCGACCGCCTGGCGGGACTTCTTGAGGATGCTGACCACATCGAAATTGCTGCAACCGCCGACACCCAGCAGCAGCATTTCCATCGGCCGGACACCCAGGTTACGTCCGCCGGCATCGGGCGGACCGTCCATGACCACGACATGACCACTACCGGATTCGCCGAGGAACATGGCTTCGCCAGCCCATTGGATGCGTGCCTTCATCGCCAAGACTCCACTGTATAAAAAAGGGTCGCCAGCTTAGCACAGGCCCCGTGACTGACGGCGCCCGGCGTCCTAGGACATATCCCACCGCCTTGTAGGTAAATGCTCGAATATTGCAGGAGGTGTCTGTTAAGCTGACGCCAAATCAATGGCGCATTGCCAGCTTTCCCCCAGCGTTCGCTATTCATAAAAAAACCAAACACACCGTGCAGTCTTTTCGGGATACAACCATGGTTGCGATTGCCCCCAACCCCAAGATCAAGAACCTCGACAAGCTGTTGATGCATTGCCAGCGCCGCCGCTATCAGGCCAAGAGCAACATCATTTGTGCCGGCGACCGTTCGGAAACGCTGTTCTACATCATCAAAGGCTCAGTCACCATCCTGATCGAAGATGACGACGGCCGGGAAATGATCATTTCCTACCTGAACACCGGGGACTTTTTCGGCGAGTTGGGTCTGTTTGAGCAAGCTGGCCTGGAGCAGGAGCGCAGCGCCTGGGTGCGGGCCAAGGCTGAATGCGAAGTCGCGGAAATCAGCTACGCGAAATTCCGCGAGTTGTCCCAGCAGGATCCAGACATTCTTTACGTCCTCAGCGGACAAATCGCACAGCGCCTGCGCAACACCACGCGCAAGGTCGGTGACCTGGCATTCTTTGATGTAACCGGTCGAGTCGCCCGCTGCCTGCTGGAGCTATGCAAACAGCCAGATGCCATGACTCACCCCGATGGCATGCAAATCAAGGTGACCCGTCAGGAGATCGGGCGGATAGTCGGTTGTTCCCGGGAGATGGTCGGTCGCGTCCTCAAGGATCTGGAAGAACGCGAACTGGTGAACGTCAAAGGCAAGACCATGGTGGTTTTCGGTACGCGATAAGCTCGAAAACCTAGCCGCTGAACATCTGCACCAGCACCAACCGGTAGAGATAGTCGAGGCGCGCCAGGGCATCGTGCGCCGCGAACTTCTCATGCAGCGCGATGTGGCTTTCGGCGCGTACGCGTTGCTCCAGACCGCAGGCCTCGTTGAAACGATTGACCGCGGCGACCATAGACTCTCGCTCGTTATCCAGCAGCAACGCCCCATGCACCAGTCCTACCGGACGCTGCCCACCCTGACTCTGGCGCCAGCGCTGGGCGGTGCCGACCATCTTGCGACCATCGAGGTTGACGTTGAAGCGACCGTCACAGAAGGCGCCTTCGATTTCACCCAGGGACGAAGTGCCACCTAACTCATCCAGCAACTGACAAATCGGATCGCACAAACGGTGGTAACCGGTTTCGATGCGATTCAGATCCCCTTCGCTGCGCGGCGGCGCATATACCAATGCGATGTTGATCGTTGAGGCCGATTGCGGCACTGGCTCGCCACCGGTTTCACGCAACAGCACTGGCCAACCGGCCGCCGCCGACACTTCACATGCCACCTCGAAACCCGCCAAGCGGTTCAAACGCCGCGGCATGACCAACGCCCGATCGCTCGGCTGCCAGAACAGCAGGCCGAACTCCGCGTCGCCGGCGCAGACCGAGGCCAACAGATCCTGCTCGGCTTGTAGGCCGGCTTCGATGGTGAGGGAGATTGGGGTCATGAGGTAATCCGTAAGACATTCAGCCTGAGGTGCATCTTATGCCGTCATCGCGAGCAGGCTCGCACACATTGGATCTTTGACATTAGCAAATCCCTTGTGGGAGCGAGCCTGCTCGCGATGGGGTCGACTCGATCTGCGAGTAATCAGTCGAGTGTCGAACCGCTGACCGGCACGCCGCGCTCAGGGAAGAACAGACGCTGCAACTCGGTACCCGGGCTTTCGGCGCGCATGAACGCTTCGCCGACCAGGAACGCGTAGACGTCGCTGATTTCCATCAGTTCGACATCGGCGCGGTTGAGAATGCCGCTCTCGGTGATGACCAGACGATCGCGCGGAATACGCGGCAACAGGTCGAGGGTGGTTTCCAGGCTGACATCGAAGGTGTGCAGATTGCGGTTGTTCACGCCAACCAGTGGAGTGTCGAGGGTTTTCAAGGCCCGCTCCAACTCGTCGCCGTCGTGGACTTCCACCAGCACATCGAGGTTGACGCTTTTGGCCACGGCCGCCAGTTCGGCCATTTTCACGTCATCCAGCGCGGAAACGATCAACAGCACGCAGTCGGCACCCAAGGCACGGGCTTCGACGATCTGGTATGGATCGATCATGAAGTCCTTGCGGATCACCGGCAGCTGGCACGCCGCGCGGGCCTGTTGCAGGTACGCATCCGCGCCCTGGAAGTAGTCGATGTCGGTGAGTACCGACAGGCAGGTCGCGCCGCCCTTCTCGTAGCTTCTGGCGATGTCGGCGGGAACGAAGTTCTCGCGGATCACACCTTTGCTCGGCGAGGCTTTTTTGATTTCGGCAATGACTGCCGGCTGCTTCAGCTTGGCCTGAGCCAGCAAGGCCTTGGCAAAACCACGGGGTGCATCGGCCGTCTTGGCCAGACTTTCCAGCTCGGCGAGGCTGACGCGAGCGCTGCGCTCGGCGACTTCCTCGACCTTGCGCGCCAGAATCTTTTGCAGAACCGTCGGTACACTCATCCCTCATTCTCCACTTTGAATACCGCGGTAAACGCACCCAGCTCCTCGAGCTTTTCCCGAGCGAGGCCGGTGTGCAGCGCATCGTGCGCAAGTGCAACTCCCTCTTTCAAACTGCTGGCATGGTCGGCTGCGTACAGCGCAGCACCGGCATTGAGCATGATCATCTCGGCCGCTTTCTGACCGTTCTCGGTCTTGCGCTTGCCCAGGGCATCGCGAATCAGTTCCAGGGACGCCGCCGGGCTATCCACCGCCAGGCCATGCAAGCTCTGGCTCTTCATGCCCAGGTCTTCCGGCTCGACCCAATACTCGGTGATCTGGTCGTTTTTCAGCTCTGCCACGAAGGTCGGTGCTGCCAGGCTGAACTCATCCAGGCCATCCTTCGAATGCACCACCAGCACATGCTTGCTGCCCAGACGCTGCAACACTTCCGCCAGCGGCCGGCACAATGCCTGGGTGAACACGCCCACCACTTGATGCTTCACACCGGCCGGATTCGTAAGCGGGCCGAGCATGTTGAACAAGGTCCGCAGACCCAGTTCGCGGCGCGGGCTTGCAGCGTATTTCATCGCAGAGTGATGGGTCTGGGCAAACATGAAACCAATACCAACGTTGTCAATGCAGCGCGCCACTTGCACCGGTGTCAGGTTCAGGTAGATACCGGCCGCCTCCAGCAGATCGGCACTGCCGCTCTTGCCCGAGACTGCACGGTTGCCGTGCTTGGCCACGGTGCAGCCAGCAGCGGAAACCACGAACGCAGCAGCGGTCGACACGTTGAAGATATTGGCGCCGTCGCCGCCGGTGCCGACCACATCGACCACACCGTCGAGTGTCTTGAGTTCGACTTTGTCCGCCAGCTCGCGCATCACCGACACCGCGCCGACGATCTCGTCGATGCTTTCGCTCTTCATGCGCATGGCCATCATGAACGCGCCGATCTGCGCGTCGGAGCATTGCCCGGTCATGATTTCGCGCATGACATCGCGCATTTCATCGGTGCTGAGGTCGAGGTGATCGACGATTCGGCTCAGGGCTGTCTTGATATTCATGAAAAGTCCTTAGCGCGTGCCGCCGGTTTGTTTGAGGAAGTTGGCGAACAGTTCGTGGCCCTGTTCGGTGAGGATCGACTCAGGGTGAAACTGCACGCCCTCGATGTTCAGCGTCTTGTGACGCAGGCCCATGATCTCGTCGACCGAGCCGTCTTCGAGCTGGGTCCAGGCGGTCAGTTCCAGACAATCTGGCAGGGTTTCGCGCTTGACGATCAATGAATGATAGCGCGTGACCGTCAGCGGACGATTCAGGCCCTCGAATACACCCTTGTCCTCGTGAAATACCGGGCTAGTCTTACCGTGCATCACTTGGCGGGCGCGCACCACATCACCACCAAAAGCCTGGCCGATGGACTGGTGGCCGAGGCAGACGCCAAGAATCGGCAGTTTGCCGGCGAAATGCTTGATCGCTTCAATCGAGATGCCGGCTTCGGTCGGCGTGCAAGGACCGGGGGACACAACGATGCGCTCAGGGTTGAGGGCTTCGATTTCAGCGATGGTCAGTTCATCGTTGCGCACGACCTTGACTTGGGAGCCGAGCTCGCCCAGGTACTGCACAACGTTGTAGGTAAAGGAGTCGTAGTTATCGATCATCAGCAACATGGCGTTTAGAACCTCTTGAATTCACTGACTTTTAAGATGGCCTTCGAATGATTTACCCGCAGAGCGCTGCGCTTTGTCTGGTGCTGGAGCAGCGCCAGCAAAGCGGCATTTCAAACAGGTAAAGAAGGCAAAGCGATACAGGTCCGGCAAGGCCGGCAAAAGAATTCAGGCGCGCCAACGCCAGCGGGCGTGTGCCTTGATGACTTGATCCAGGAGTTTACTGATGATCAACACGGGGAAGGTCTCGTTCGTACGTTCCGGCACAGTAACTTAGCTGGGCAGAGCGCGCAATATCGCCGGGGGTGCTGCCCGCGAAACTATCAAAGGCTTCGCGACAGATGGCAAAAGGCCGAAAGTTTTTGGTACTGTCGTTTCGTTCACTACAACAATAAATAAACGGACTTGCTCATGATCAAACAGTCGTTGTTTGTACCACTCGCAGGATGCTTGCTCGCGATCGCATGCGCCCAGGCGAACGCCGCACCTAATCCTTATACAAGTTTCATTGTCTTCGGGGACAGCCTCAACGACGCTGGGACCTTTGCCGACACGGGCGGGCCTGCCGGGGCGACGCAGCGCTTCACCAACCGGACGGGGCCGGTGTACCTGGATGGCAGCGGCGAAGTCCGCTCGCTCAACGCCACGCAGATTCTGGGCGGAAAACTGGGGTTTTCACCAGACCAGACGGCATCCTCTGCTTCAGCAGTTCGCGCCAACGAAGGCCTGCCTGATGGTAACAACTGGGCTGTAGGCGGCTACCGTACCGACCAGATTCTTGATTCGATTACCAGCACCTCCGCCACCGGCGAACGCACCCGGGCCGGCTATCTTCCATCCAATAACTTCCGTGCCGACCCGAACGCACTGTATTACCTGTCGGGCGGCGGTAACGACTTCCTGCAAGGTCGAGTCACCAGTCTGCCCCAGGCCAGTGCCGCCGCCGACCGCCTGGCCGACAGCGTGCAGACGCTGCAAACCGCCGGCGCCAAGTACGTCATGGTCTGGTTGCTGCCCGATATCGGCTTTACCCCGGCGTTCAACGGCACCCCGCTGCAAGCGTTCACGTCCCAACTCAGCGCCCAGTTCAACACTGAACTGGTAAGCCGACTGCAAAACATCAATGCCGAAGTCATCCCGCTCAACATTCCGGTACTGCTCAAAGAGACGTTCGCCAACCCGGCACAGTTTGGCCTGGCCACCGACCAGAACCTCATCGCCACCTGCTTCAGCGGCAACGGCTGCACCGAGAACGCCCGCTACGGCATCAACAGCGCCACGCCGGACCCGACCAAGCTGATCTACAACGACTCGGTGCACCCCACCGAAGCCGGGCAGCGCCTGATTGCCGATTACGCCTATTCCCTACTGGCGGCGCCGTGGGAGCTGACCTTGCTGCCGGAAATGGCCCAGGGCACCGTGCGTGCGCATCAGGATGAATTGCGCAATCAGTGGCTGGCCGATTGGGAAAACTGGCAAGGCGTCGGCCAATGGCGAGCCATTGTTTCCGGCGGCGGACAGCATCAGGACTTTGACGGTCAGGACAGCGTGGCAAGCGCCGACGGTAACGGAGCCAACCTGAACATTGGTGGCAGCTATCGTCTCGACGATGCCTGGCGTGTCGGCCTGGTGGCCGGTTTCTATAACCAGAAACTCGAAGCCGGCAACAACGATTCCGACTACAAGCTCAACACTTACCTGGGCACGGCATTCGCCCAGTACCAGCAAAACCGTGTGTGGGCTGATGCGGCGTTGACGGCCGGGCATCTGGATTACGATAGCCTCAAGCGTAAATTCCAGCTGGGCGTCAACGAACGCGGCGAAAAAGGCGATACCAGCGGCTACGTCGAAGCCTTCAGCGCACGCGTGGGTTACGACATTGCGCAACAAGCCAGCAGCCCCTGGCACCTGTCTCCGTTTGTCAGCGCCGACTTCTCCAAGGTACAAGTCGACGGTTACTCGGAGGACGGCAACAATTCCACGGCGCTGACTTTCGTCGATCAGGAGCGTATTTCCCGGCGTCTGGGCGCTGGCCTGCAGGGCAAATACCAGATCACCCCGCAAACCCAGGTTTTCGGCGAAGCGGCAATCGAGCGTGAGTACAACGACGACACTCAGGACGTGGGTATCAACCTCAACAGCCTGCCGAACAATCAGTTCACGCTGGAAGGCTACACCCCGCAAAGTCATTTGCAACGTGTGAACCTTGGGGTGAGCCACAACCTCACCAAGGACCTGGCATTGCGCGCCAGCTACAGTATTCGCAAGGACGACGATTTCACCCAACAGGGCATCAACCTAGGTGTTGCGCTGGACTTCTGATGTGCAGGCAATAAAAAACGCGGCACCCTCACAGGCGCCGCGTTTTTTTATGGTGGTGTAACCCCTGTAGGAGCGAGCTTGCTCGCGATAGCGGTGGGTCAGACAACATCAATGTGGCAGTGATGGCCCCATCGTCGGAACGCCGCCCGGAGCAAGCTCGCTCCTATAGGGTTTTGCGTGAAATCAGGCTTTCGGGGTTTGTTCGGCCAGGGCAACGGCGCGGAACATCGCGCGACGCTTGTTCAGGGTTTCTTCCCATTCCAGCGCCGGCACCGAGTCAGCCACAATGCCGCCACCGGCCTGCACGTGCAGTTCGCCGTTCTTGATCACCGCCGTGCGGATCGCAATGGCGGTGTCCATGTTGCCGTTCCAGGCAAAGTAACCGACCGCACCGCCGTAGACGCCACGCTTGACCGGCTCCAGTTCGTCGATGATTTCCATTGCGCGAATCTTCGGTGCGCCGGACAAGGTGCCCGCCGGCAGAATCGCTCGCAGTGCGTCCATGGCCGTCAGCCCTGCTTTCAGTTGCCCGGTGACGTTGGACACGATGTGCATCACGTTGGAGTATCGCTCGATGACCATCTTCTCGGTGAGCTTCACCGAACCGATTTCCGATACGCGACCGGTGTCGTTGCGACCGAGGTCGATCAGCATCAAGTGTTCGGCGATTTCCTTGTCGTCCGACAGCAGGTCTTTTTCCAGCGCCAGGTCGGCCTCTTCGTTGGCGCCCCGCGGACGGGTGCCGGCAATCGGGCGCACGGTGATCAGGTTGTCTTCGACCCGCACCAGCACTTCCGGAGAACTGCCGACGACGTGGAAGTCGCCGAAGTTGAAGAAGTACATGTAAGGCGTCGGGTTGAAGCAGCGCAGCGCGCGGTACAGATCGATCGGCGCCGCCTTGAAGTCGATCGACATGCGCTGGGACGGCACGACCTGCATGCAGTCACCGGCCAGAATGTATTCCTTGATGGTGTCGACGGCTTTTTCGTAATCGTCCTGGGTGAAGCTGGAGCGGAATACCGGGTCAGCCGATTGTTGTTTGCTGAAGTCCAGGCCACGGCGTGGGGTGATCGGCTGACGGAGTTTTTCCAGCAGCTCTTCCAGGCGTGCGCGACCTTGTTCGAAGGCGTCTTCCTGCGCCGGGTCGGCCAAGACGATGGCGTGCATCTTGCCGGCCAGGTTATCGAACACCACCACCGCGTCGGAGACCATCAGCAGAATGTCCGGCACGCCCAGCGGATCCGGGTTCGGGCACTTGCCCAGACGCTTTTCCACGTAACGCACGCAGTCGTAACCGAAGTAGCCCACCAGGCCGCCGTTGAAGCGCGGCAGGCCGGCAATGGTCGGCACGTTGTAGCGGGCCTTGAAGGTTTCGACGAAGGCCAGCGGGTCTTCCACATCGTGGCTTTCGGTCTCGACGCCATCGACGGTCACACTGACGTGATGATCGTGAACCCGCAGCACGGTGCGGCACGGCAAGCCGATGATCGAGTAACGGCCCCACTTCTCGCCGCCCTGTACGGACTCCAGCAAGTAGGAATTGGGCTCGTCGGCCAGCTTCAGGTAGATCGACAGCGGCGTGTCGAAGTCGGCCAGGGTTTCGCAGGCAAGCGGGATGCGGTTGTAGCCGGCAGCGGCCAAACGCAGGAATTCTTCGCGGATCATGAGGTGCCTCGTGGCTTGAGGGTCGAACAGTCAGGTATGCAAACGCGCCGGATAACCGGCCAGAATCAAGTCAGGCGCGCCAACGCCAGCGGGCCAGGGCCTTGATGACTTTCATCCAGAGTTTGCGAGTGACCACCACGATGGCGTTTCCAGAAGGGGGTTTGACAGCGTCGGCCAACGTTATCTCAGCGGCCGGATCCAGGCAACCGGGAATTAGTTTGCGCAGGTCGTCGATCACCAGCGCCGGCGACTCTTCGGCAATTGGCCGACCGTGGTTATAGCCGTAGCTCAGGGCCACGCACTTGACCCCCGCCGCTTTCGCCGCCAGCACATCGCTGCGCGAATCGCCGACAAACAACGACTGCGAAGCCGGAATGTTGGCCATTTTCATCACGAAAAACAGCGCGGCCGGATCGGGTTTTTTCTGTGGCAGGGTGTCGCCGCCGATGATCCAGCGGAAGTAACGACCGATTTTCATCTGATCCAGCAGCGGCGCGACGAAACGCTCCGGCTTGTTGGTGATCAGTGCCATCTCGACGCCCTGCTTTTGCAGCCACTTGAGGAAGTCGCGCACACCGGGATACACCACCGTCAACTCATGGCTCTCGCCATAAGCCTGCATGAAATACTCCAGCGCCCGTTCGGCCTCGTGCTTATCGACCGCCGAATGATCGATAGCGCCAGCCAGCGCACGACGCACCAATACCGGCGCGCCGTTGCCGACCCATTCGCGTACTGCTTCCAGACCGGCGGGCTTACGACCGAGTTTGAGCAGCATCTTGTCCACAGCCACTGCCAGGTCCGGGACCGAGTCGATCAAGGTACCGTCCAGATCGAACATCACCAGCCGCGGCAGTTGCCCCGGGAACAACTGCTCAAAGCCACTCATGGGCGAGCCAGCGCCAGTTCGGAACGCATCTTGTCGATGACTTCCTGATAGTTCGGCGCATTGAAGATGGCCGAGCCGGCGACGAAGGTGTCGGCACCGGCCGCTGCGATTTCGCGGATGTTGTTCACGTTCACGCCACCGTCGATTTCCAGGCGAATATCACGGCCGGAGGCATCGATCAGCGCCCGCACTTCACGCAGCTTGTCGAGGGTGCCGGGGATGAACTTCTGCCCGCCGAAGCCCGGGTTGACGCTCATCAACAGGATCATGTCGACCTTGTCCATGACGTACTTGAGCACATCCAGCGGGGTCGCCGGGTTGAACACCAGGCCCGACTTGCAGCCGCCTTCGCGGATCAATTGCAGGGAGCGGTCGATGTGCTGGGTGGCTTCCGGGTGGAAGGTGATGTAAGTAGCGCCGGCTTCGATGAAGTCGCCGACGATGCGGTCCACCGGGCTGACCATCAGGTGCGCGTCGATCGGCGCGGTCACGCCGTACTTGCGCAGTGCCGCGCAGACCATCGGGCCGATGGTCAGGTTGGGCACGTAGTGGTTGTCCATGACATCGAAGTGCACGAAGTCAGCGCCGGCGGCCAGGACATTGTCCACTTCTTCACCCAGGCGGGCGAAGTCGGCGGAGAGAATCGACGGAGCAATTACGAAGGGCTGCATGACGCACCTTTTCTGAGCAGAATCACGATGGCGCGCATTGTATACCTCATGCTTTGACGTGCGCACCGTGAGCGCGATGATTGGACCTTGCCATCATCCATCAACGGCAGAAGCCCTAATACGCCGCGCGATAGATCTTTTCGATATCGGTGGCACTCAATTTGCGCGGATTGTTGCGCATCAAGCGCTCGATCCCCGCCGCTTCCACGGCCATGGACGGGATGGCGTCCTCGGGCACACCGAAACTGCGCAGGCCCTGAGGAATTTCCACGGCTGCACACAGCTCGCTCATGGCTTGCACGGCTTTGTCGGCCGCTTCGTTGATGCTCAAATGAGCGGTCTTCACACCCATGGCCTCGGCGATATCCTGCATGCGTTCGATGCAGGCCATCTTGTTCCAGGTCATGACATGGGGCAGTAGCAAGGCATTACTGACCCCATGGGCAATGTTGAAACGCCCGCCCAGCGAATACGCCAGCGCATGCACCGCGCCGACCCCGGCATTGCCGAACGCCATCCCGGCCATCAGGCTGGCAGTGGCCATGTCTTCCCGGGCTTGCAGGTTCGACGGGTTGGCGTAGGCCTTGGGCAAAGCCTTGGCGATCAACTTGATGGCGCCGATGGCCAACGCATCGGTAATCGGCGAGGCGTTGACCGACAGATAGGACTCGATAGCGTGCACCAGCGCATCGACGCCGCTGGCCGCCGTGACGCTGCGCGGACAGGTCAGGGTCATTTGCGGACTGACCAGCGCCACATCCGGCAACAGGTAGTCGCTGACAATGCCCTTCTTCAGTTGCGCGACCTTGTCGGAAAGGATGGCGACGTTGGTCACTTCCGAGCCGGTGCCGGCGGTGGTCGGGATGGCAATCAGCGGCGGGCCCTTGCGCGGGACCTGGTCGATACCGAACAGATCCTCCAGCGCGCCGTGGTAACCGGCATAGGCCGCCACGCTCTTGGCAATGTCGATGGCACTGCCGCCGCCCAGGCCGATCAAGCCGTCATGCCCACCGTCGCGATAGGCACGCATGCAATCTTCGACGATGGCGATTTCCGGGTCTGGCAGTACCCGGTCGAAAATCTCGTAACTGCGTTCGCCCAACTGCGCCAGTGCCAGTTCTACCGTGCCGGACTTGACCAGGGCGGCGTCGGTGACGATCAGCGGGTTGTCGATGTCCAGGCGTGTCAGCTCGGCGGCCAGTTGCTCAATGGCACCTGCGCCGGTGATCAGCTTGTGAGCGATTTTGAAAGAGGAAAGACTCATGTGCGCAGCCTCTTATAGGTAGGGGAGCTGGGCACAATAGTAGCTGGGGATTGCGGGTTGTCTTCCATTCAGGTCATGAATGACCGTAGGAGCTGCCGAAGGCTGCGATCTTTTGATTTTGAAAATCAACTTCAATAGATCGCAGCCTTCGGCAGCTCCTACAATGGACCGCGTCAGACCTGCGCCGTACGCAGTTTCTCGCTACGACCGCGCAGCCATTCCAGAGTCAGCAGCAGGATCACCGAGAAGGCAATCAGCAGCGTCGCGGCGGCAGCGATGGTCGGGCTGAGGTTTTCGCGGATGCCGCTGAACATCTGCCGTGGCAGGGTCGCTTGTTCAGGGCCGGCGAGGAACAGCGTCACCACCACCTCATCGAACGAAGTCGCAAAGGCAAACAGCGCCCCCGAGATCACGCCCGGAGCGATCAGCGGCAAGGTCACCCGGCGGAACGTGGTCAACGGCGAAGCGCCCAGGCTTGCCGCGGCCCGTACCAGGTTCTGGTTGAACCCCTGCAAGGTCGCCGACACTGTGATGATCACAAACGGCACACCGAGCACGGCATGCACGACGATCAGCGAGGTGTAGCTGTTGCCAAATCCCAGTGGAGCGAAGGTCAGGTAACTGGCCACACCAATGATCACCACCGGCACCACCATCGGCGAAATCACTAGCGCCATCACCAGCGGCTTGCCCGGGAAATCGCCTCGGGTCAGGCCGATCGCCGCCAGCGTGCCGAAGATCATCGCCAGTACCGTCGCTGCCGGGGCCACGATGATGCTGTTCTTCAACGAACGCATCCATTCAGCCGAGGCAAAGAAGTCCTGGTACCAGTGCAGCGAAAAGCCTTGCAGCGGATAGACCAGAAAACTCCCCGAGTTGAACGACAGCGGAATGATCACCAGTACCGGCAGGATCAGGAACAACAGAATCAAGCCGCAGAGAATCCGCAAGCTGTAGAACCACACCCGTTCGATGGGCGACATATAAGGACTCAGCATTTCGTTCTCCCCTTAGCTCAGGCGCAGGCGGCTGGCGCCCACCAGCCAGCTGTAAATCAGATAAAGCACCACAGTCGCCAGCAGCAACAATCCACCGAGTGCGGTCGCCATGCCCCAGTTGATGCTGGTGTTGGTGTAGAAGGCGACGAAATAGCTGACCATCTGATCGTTCGGGCTGCCCAGCAATGCCGGGGTGATGTAGTAGCCGATGGCGAGGATGAACACCAACAGGCATCCGGCGCCGACACCGGCATAGGTCTGCGGGAAGTACACCCGCCAGAAACTGGCGAACGGATGGCAGCCGAGGGAAATCGCGGCACGCATATAGGTCGGCGAGATGCCTTTCATCACGCTGTAGATCGGCAGGATCATGAACGGCAGCAGGATGTGCACCATCGAGATGTAGACACCGACGCGGTTGAACACCAGCTCGATCGGCTTATCGATGATGCCCATGGCCATCAGGCCGCTGTTGATCAGGCCACCCGATTGCAGCAATACGATCCACGCCGCGACCCGCACCAGGATCGAGGTCCAGAACGGCAACAGCACCAGAATCATCAGCAGGTTGCTCTGCCGTGACGGCAGGTTCGCCAGCAGGTAAGCCAAGGGGTATGCCAGCACCAGGCAGATCACGGTGATGATCAGGCCCATCCAGAAGGTGCGGGCGAAGATGTCGAGGTAGATCGCCTGATCCGGGGTGGCCGGAGCGATTTCGCCGAGGTCGTCGATGCGATGATCGACGGCCGCCAGCAGGTAATACGGGGTGATGCTGCTGGTGTTGCGGCGTACCGCTTGCCAGTAGGCCGGGTCGCCCCAACGTTCATCGAGACCTTCCAGCGCTTCTTTATAAGAAGCCGGCTCAGTGGCGAGCGGCAAGGCGCGGGCGGTTTTGGTCAGCAGGCTGCGGTAGCCGGCCAGTTCCATGTTCAGGCGCTTGGACAAATCGCCCAGGGTCTGGTTCTTGCGAGCGTCGGCGAGATCTTCGGCCGCCGCTTTGTAAACTGGTTCAGCGGGCAGGCCGCGGCCGTCCCAACTGGCGATGGCGGTCACGGTGCGCGGCATGCCGCCGACCACTTCCGGGTTGCCAACGCTTTTGTAGAGCAGCGCCACGATCGGCACCAGGAACACCAGCAACAGAAACAGCACCAGCGGCGCGATCAACGCCTGGGCCTTCCAGCGGTTGACCCGCTCGGCGTGCTTGAGCCGCTGCTTCAAGGTGGGGCTGGTGCCCTCGTTCAGGGGAACGGCGATAGCCATGACGTACTCCGGGAATCTTTGATCGTTACAGAGGCGGCGAACCGCCCCTGTTGTGTTGAAACACCGCAACTTGTAGGAGCGAGCTTGCTCGCGATGAGGCCATCACATTCAACATCCATGTTGATTGATCCACCGCTTTCGCGAGCAAGCTCGCTCCTACAGCGTAAGCCCGCGGTGCGGTCTTACTTGGCAGCCCAGGCGTTGAAGCGCTGTTCCAGTTGCTCGCCGTTGTCAGCCCAGAAGCTGACGTCGATCTGCACCTGGTTGGCGATGTTTTCCGGGGTGGTCGGCATGTCTTTCAGGACATCCTTGGACAGCAACGGTACGGCTTGGATGTTGGCCGGGCCGTAGGCGATGTTTTCCGAGTAGGTCTTCTGCTGTTGTGGCATCACCGAGTAAGCGATGAACTTCTTCGCCGCTTCGGCACGCGCCTTGTCCAGGCCTTTTGGAATGGCCCATGCGTCGAAGTCGTAGATGCCGCCGTTCCACACCACTTTCAGGTTGCTTTCTTTCTGCACGGCAGCGATCCGGCCGTTGTAGGCCGAGCTCATGACCACGTCACCGGAAGCGAGGTATTGCGGCGGTTGTGCGCCGGCTTCCCACCACTGGATGTTCGGCTTGAGCTCATCGAGCTTCTTGAACGCGCGGTCCTGACCGTCTTTACCGGCCAGCACTTTGTAGACGTCTTTCGGCGCAACGCCGTCGGCCATCAGTGCGAATTCCAGGGTGTACTTGGCGCCTTTACGCAGGCCACGCTTGCCCGGGAACTGCTTGGTGTCCCAGAAATCCACCCAACTGGTCGGTGCGCTTTTCAGCTTGTCGGCGTTGTAGGCCAGCACGGTCGACCACACGAAGAAACCCACGCCGCAAGGCTGGATGGCGCCCTTGACGTAGTCTTCGTTCTTGCCGAACAACTTCGGATCGAGCTGCTCGAACATGTCTTCGTCGCAACCACGGGACAGTTCCGGCGACTCAACCTCTACCAGATCCCAGGACA
The DNA here is from genome assembly GCF_056406435.1 of Pseudomonas sp. P1_C12. Lineage (NCBI taxonomy): Bacteria > Pseudomonadati > Pseudomonadota > Gammaproteobacteria > Pseudomonadales > Pseudomonadaceae > Pseudomonas > Pseudomonas sp. P1_C12. The sequence continues at coordinate 26,613 of NZ_JBFUAE010000004.1, forward strand.
CGCTTTTGGTGTCGACCATGGCCTTGACCTTGGCCATTTCGCCGTTGTACTCGCCGGCCACGATCTTGCCGTTGCCTGCCGCTTCCCACGGTGCGTAGAAGGCTTTGACCTGAGCCGCCTTGTTCGCGCCGCCAAAGGACACCACGGTCAGGTCCGGGCCGGCCGCCATTGCGTGTGCCGCGCCCATCATGCCCAGTGCCAAAGCGGTGAATTTCAGGGATCTCAACATTTATTGTTCTCTCCACGTGCAGGGTTGGTGTTGGTATTGCGGGGCGATCAATTCGCCTCTAGAAGAGGGTCGAGCGCGCGAACGTGTTCGACCTGCCAGCCAAGCGGTACCACGTCACCGACGGCGAGCGATGGATCAAGCTCGGCAATCGGCTGTTTCACGAAGAAGTCGGTCTTGCCGCAGACTTCCATGCGCACCCGGACGTGGTCGCCCAGATAGATGAATTCTTCGACTCGCCCGGAGAAGCGGTTGACGCATTGGTCGCTGGAGCCATTGAGGCTCACTCGCTCCGGACGAATGGACAGGGTCACCGGCTCACCGGTCTGGCCGACGTTAACCGCCAGGGCTTCGACCTTTTCACCGCGTCCGAGCTCGACAATGCAACGGTCGCCGGTTTGGCTGTGCAGGCGGCCATTGAGGCGGTTGTTCTCGCCGATGAAGTTGGCGACGAAGGTGTTCTTTGGCTCTTCGTAGAGGGTGCGCGGCGGCGCGATCTGCTGGATTTCGCCCTGGTGGAACACCGCCACACGGTCGGACATGGTCAAGGCTTCGCCCTGATCGTGGGTCACGTAGACCACGGTGACGCCCAGGCGCTGGTGCAGGTGCTTGATCTCCATCTGCATGTGTTCACGCAGTTGTTTGTCGAGTGCGCCGAGGGGTTCGTCCATCAGCACCAATTGCGGCTCGAACACCAGTGCGCGGGCCAATGCCACACGCTGTTGCTGACCACCGGAGAGCTGCGCCGGGTAGCGTTGGGCGAAGGCATCGAGCTGGACCATGCTCAGGACCCGCTTGACCCGGGCACTGACGTCGCTCTTGTTCATGCCGCGTACGGTCAGCGGGAACGCCAGGTTCTCGGCCACCGTCATGTGCGGGAACAATGCGTAGTTCTGGAACACCATGCCGATGTCGCGCTTGTGCGGCGGCACGTTGTTGATGGCGCGCCCGGCCAACAGGATTTCGCCCGCGGTCGGCGTTTCGAAACCGGCGAGCATCATCAGGCTGGTGGTCTTGCCGGAACCGGACGGCCCGAGCAACGTGAGGAATTCGCCTTTGCGAATGTCCAGGTTGAGGTCTTTGACGATCAGGTTCTCGCCGTCGTAGCTCTTCTGCACTCCACGAAAGCTGACCAGAACATCATTGGCCCCTGCGCTTGAATCGACCTGGCTCATACCCACACCTTTGTTATTGATGACTGCTGTGGGAATAAGCCTAGTGGACACTGGGGACCACGCAAATCGGGGGGCAAGAGAGATTCGCCTCAGCAGGATGGAAGGCTTTGGGTAGGGATTGCCCTACAAGGATGGCGCAAATGGACAAGGCAGCTACAAGTGTCGAGCTGCAAGCCGTAAAAACTAGCAAAACGGCTGTCGCTATTGGATATGCCAGCCATCCCAAACCAGACGGAGATCCCTTGTAGGAGTGAGCCTGCTTGCGATGGCGTCCTGTCAGTCAACATTGCATTGACTGATCCACCGCGATCGCGAGCAGGCTCACTCCTACAGTTTTGATTGCGGTGTTGTTTAGAGGAGTTTGTGCTCCATCGCATACTTCACCAGTTCCGCCAACGAGGTGATGTTGAGTTTCTGCATCAGCCGCGCCTTGTGGGTGCTGATGGTTTTGCTGCTCAGCGCCAGTTGCTGAGCGATATCGTTGACGTTGGCGCCCTGGGCCAAGCGTTCGAACACAGAAAATTCGCGCTCGGAGAGCAGCGAATGCAAAGGACGCGAGTCGGTCAGGCCGACCTCGAAGACCATGCGGTCTGCCAGTTCCGGGTCGATATAACGCCCGCCCGACGCCACTTTGCGAATGGCCGTCAGCAACAGCGCCGGGTCGCTGTCCTTGGTCGCATAACCGGCAGCGCCTACCTTCAACGCACGGGCGGCCATTTGCGCTTCATCGTGCATCGACAACACCAGGATCGCCGGCGGATTATTCAGGGCGCGAATCCGCGGAATCGCTTCCAGACCGTTGACACCTGGCATGGAGATGTCCAGCAACACCACTTCGCAGGGCACATGACGCAAGGTGTCGAGCAACTGCTCGCCATTGCTCGCCTCCCCCACCACCAGCAAGTCCTTGGCCAGGCCGATCAACTGCTTGATGCCTTCGCGAACGATGGTGTGGTCTTCGGCTACCAGTACACGAATCACTTGCCCCTCCTCATTGATTACGACTGTCGGCGGTCCAGCGGCACGCGCACACTCAGGGTCGTGCCTTCACCCGGTTCACTCTCAAGGGATAACTCACCACCCATGATCAATACCCGCTCACGCATTCCGACGATCCCAAAGGACGCTGGCCTGCCAAGCGCGGCGACAAATCCTACACCGTCATCGCTGACCGTCAGACACAACTCGTCGCCTTCCAGCGCCAGCGTCAGTTCAACAGTATGCGCCTGGGCGTGGCGCATGACATTGGTCAGCGCTTCCTGAAGGATCCGGAACAGGCCGATAGCCTTGGCGTCGCTGAGCACCGGAAGATTGTCCGGCACTTGCACCAGACACGGGATCTGCGTGCGCGCCTCAAACCGTCGGGCCTGCCATTCGATGGCCGAGGCAATACCCGCATCGAGAATCGGTGGGCGCAATGCAGTCGCCACGTCGCGAACCAATTGGAAGAGTTGAGCGATCAGGCGCTTCATGCTGCCCAGGCGCTCATTAAGGCCTGGATCGAGTTGCGCGTAAGCCAGTTCACACATGGAGGTTTCCAGCTTGAGCACGGTCAGCATCTGACCCAGCTCATCGTGAACTTCCCGGGCGATGCGCGCCTTTTCTTCTTCGCGCACGCTTTCCAGGTGCGCGGACAACTCACGCAGTTGTTCCCGGGAGCTGGCCAGTTCAAGCTCGATGCGCTTGCTCTCGCTGATGTCCCAGACGATACCGTCCCAGACATAGGCTCCGTCTTCCAGCCGGCGGGTGATGGCCTTGATTTCTGCCCAGCGCTGTTCGCCCTGGCGCGTGAGAATTCGACCTTGCCACGACCAGTCGCTGTCGGTATCCAGCGCATGATCCTGGGTCTGGTGATAGCTGGCCTTGTCATCCGGATGCACGAGGCTGCGCAGGCCTTTGTCGCGATGCGCCAGCGTGGCCGGCGAATAACCCACCAGGCTTTCGCTGCCTTCGCTGATGTAGGCAAAGTCGATCTGACCGGTCACCGGCGCCCGCTCCAGGCGGAATACCAGCCCCGGAACATTGGCGGCGATGCCTTGCAGCCGCGCCTCGCTTTCCTGCAAGGCGGCCAGGGCGCGGCGCCGCTCGGTGACGTCGTTGAGGTAAACCACCAGGTATTCGCCATCGCGAAAGCGCAGAAAGCTCAACGAGACATCGGCCGGCAGGATGCTGCCATCGGCCCGCACGCAATTGGATTCGAAACTTTGCGGGCCGTCTTCACTGGCCCGGGCGCGCTTCCACAGGTTCAGCCAACGGTCCATGTGCAGGCCAGGCTCGAAGTCGATCAGGGGTCGATCGATGATCCCTCCGGCCGGATAGCCCAGCATGCTTTCCGCCGCGCGGTTGGCGTAGCGCACGTGGCTGTCCCAGTTGACCCAGAGGATGCCGACAGTGCTCTGGTCGATGGAAAACTGGGTGAGCTGTAACGCCTCTTCGCTGGCGGCGCGCAAGGCGATGTCTTCCTGCGCGGCCAGCAGGCGTTGTTCCAGGTTGTGTTGCTGGCGACGCTGCCAGAACACGATGGCCATGCAGCTTAACGTCAGCACAGCCAGTAACAGGCAGAGGTTCTGCCAAAAGCCCGGAGACTCGGAGAGCCGCGGATACTTGGGCTGCAGCCATTGATTGTGCAGTTGCTCCAGATCCTTGGCCGGGATCGCCCGCAATGCGCTTTCGACGATGCCCGCCAGTTCCGGCTTGTCGCGGCGCGTGGCCACCCGCAGCAGCTGCGGCAGGCCGACATCCCCCACCACCACCAACCCCGCGAACTCCGTCTCGACCGACAAGCGTCCCAATTGCGCCTCATCAACCACCGCATAACCCGCCTGCTGGCCAGTCAGTAATTGCAATGCCTGACGCTCCATCGGGACGCCTTGCAGATTCAGGTGCGGATAGTTGCTACGCAGGTAATCGGCGATGGCGCTGGGCATGCGCACGGCGACGCGGGTCTGGCTATCGAGCTTTTCCAGCTCGACAGCGCCGGCGCTTTTCTGGTCGCTGACCACCAGTTGCGGCACTCGCATGTAAGGGTCGGAAAACTGCCAGAGGCGTAATCCGCCAGGGGTTTGGGTCAGCCCCGGGGCGATGTCGATTTCGCCCTCGCGTGCAGCCGCCTCCAGTTGTTCAAGGTCGGGAAAGTTACGCCAGCTCAGTTCGACGTTGAGGGTCTTTGCCAGCCACTTCATCAAGTCGACATTCACCCCGGACAGGCGCTGCAAGCGGCGATCATATTGCGCATAGGGCGCCTGCAACACCACGCCGACCCGCAACTCGTCCTGCTGCGCCAGCCAGTGTTGTTGTTTCGGGGTCAACTGGGCAACGTGCTCCGGGGGCATGGCCGCCGCCCAACCCATCAAGGGAAACCACAAACAGCCGATAACCCACAGGCAGCGTAAACGCATCATTGAACTCTCACACACTGACAAATACTGACCAACCCATTAGGCTGCCGGAACAACTTCTGGCCTGGAATATCCAATGCCCCCTGTCTACCGCCTGGCACTGCCAGCATTGTGCCTGTCGCTGATCCTGCCATGCGTTTTTTCCGTCGAGGCGGCCGACCCGGCGCCTGCAGCAGCAGAAAAAACCGCCGAAGAAAAACCACTCGAGCGTCAGCCGTTGCCTGAGCGTAGTAAGGAAGAAGCGACTGCACTTGAGCGAAAAATCCCGGCTCAGGAACAGCAACAACTGCAAGTGGGCACCGACACGTTTCTGGCATTGTGGAAACCTGCCAATACCGCCGGCCCCAAAGGTACGGTGATTATCATCCCCGGCACCGGCGAAACCGTTGACTGGCCGCAAGCGGTTGGCCCTTTACGGCGCAAACTGCCGGACACCGAGTGGAGCAGCCTGAGTATCACCTTGCCGGACCTGCAAAGCGATGCCATTGCGCCACGAGTCGTGGAAGCAGCGCCGGCTCCCAAGGCCCCCGAAACCGGCAGCAAAGACTCGACCACCGCGGCCCCCATCGAACAAGTGGCCGGTGGCGAGGCCGACGTGGCCGACAAGGCCATTGCCGAGACCACTGAGGAACAGTCCAAGGCAGATGCCGAGCGCATCTTCGCCCGGATCGACGCCGCGATCGCCTTCGCCGAACAGCAAAGCGCCCGCAGTATCGTGGTGTTGGGGCATGGTTCCGGCGCCTATTGGGCCACGCGTTACCTGAGCGAGAAGCAGCCGTCGCAAGTCGAAAAACTGGTAATGGTTGCCGCCCGGACACCTGTGGCAGCCACACCCGGGCTGGCAGAGCTGACCCCGTCCCTGAAACTGCCGACCGCGGATATTTTCTACAAGGACAAAGCGCTGGATCGCGACGCAGCACTGGAGCGCCTGCAGGCCAGCAAACGCCTGAAGTCATCGGCATTCAACCAGGTCGCACTCAAGGCGTTACCGGATACCAAGGCTGAACAGGAGCAATTGTTCCGTCGGGTGCGGGGTTGGTTGAATCCGCAGAACCCGGTTGACTGATAGACCGAGGCGCCTTCATCGCGAGCAGGCTCGCTCCCACATCAGATCTCCAGCGTTAGAAGATCCCCTGTGGGAGCGAGCCTGCTCGCGATGGGGCCGCCACAAACAACGCAAACCTTCCTTACTAGCGAAAATCCCGCCGCTCCCGAATCAGCGTGTAGGCGTTATGCAGCTCACGCGTTCGCTCGGTAGCCTCACGCACCTGCAACGCCGTCGCGCCACTGCCGGCAATCTTGTCCGGATGATGGCGACTGAGCAGACGCCGATAGGCACGCTTGATCTGCGCCGGTTCAGTGGTGGCCGACACCCCCAAAAGCCTTAACGCTTCCTGATAACTTGGCACGCTGCTGCCCAATGGCCGCTTCTGCGGCTCATAGTCATGGGCCAACGCCTGTACCTGGCGCGGCGTCCAGCCCAGCCACTGGCCCCATTGGCCGATCAACTCACGCTCACTGCTGCCGGCACGACCATCGGCCCAGACCATTCGCCAGCAGGCGCGCAACACGCCTTCCGCCGCATGGGGCTGGGCACTCAGGCGACGCAGATAACCACGTAGCTGGTCGCGGCCTGACTTGCCGCGATTGAACGCGGCTATCGCACGACGCCGGGCCGGCTCGGACATGTCCAGCGCACGCATTTCCGCTCGGGCCTGATCGATGTGCCCGGCCATCACCTGGCCGTCGCACTTGGCCAGGCGCCCCAACAGGACAAATAGCAATTCATCGTTACGCAACACCGGGCGACCGCCCAGCTTTTCCCACAAATGCCCCCAGCTCTGCAGGTGCAAGCGCCGGTCCAGCGCCTGCCCCAACAACGCGCCAAGCAAGGCCCCCGGAATACTGGCTATGGCAAAGCCTGCTCCGGCTCCAATCAGAGTCCCTGGCCACAACATGTCAGCGGCTCGCTTCGATTAATGTTTCAACTTCGGCCAGACGCTCGTGAGTGCCGACATCGACCCAGTGCCCATTCAGCTGTTCGCCAGTCACTTGACCGTCAGCCATGGCCTTGCGCAACAGCGGCGCGAGCTTGAAGGCCCCCGCGGTGCAACCGTCGAACAACTGCGGATGCAACACGGCGATGCCGCTGTAAGTCAGGGTGGCTGATTCCGGCTGACGGTCGTGCACCAGAGTTTCGACCAGGCAGAAGTCCCCGGCCGGATGATGGGGCGGGTTGCTGACCAGCACCAGGTGCGCCAGGCCGTTGATGGGTTGATGCAGCACGCTGAAGTCGTAATCGGTCCAGATGTCACCATTGACCACCACAAACGCTTCATCCCCCAGCAACGGCAATGCGCGGAAAATCCCGCCGCCGGTTTCCAGGGGCTCACCTTCCGCCGAGTACTGGATGCTCACGCCATAATTCGAACCATCGCCCAGATAGTCTTCGATCTGCTGACCGAGCCAGGCGTGATTGATCACGATGTCGGTGAACCCGGCCGCGGCCAGTGCTCGCAGGTGATATTCGATCAGCGGCACGCCGCCTGCACGAACCAGAGGTTTTGGCGTGGCCAGGGTCAGCGGGCGCATGCGCTCGCCTTTGCCCGCTGCCAGAATCATTGCCTTCATGCTTTCACTCCGGCGCGCAGACTGGCCAGCAACACATCCAGCTCGGCCAGTTCAGGACGGCGAGCAATCACCGCTTCTATGTACGCAAAGAAACGTGGCACATCGCCCAGATAACGCGGTTTGCCGTCGCGATGGCAGATGCGCGCAAAAATGCCGATGACTTTCAGATGGCGTTGCACACCCATCAAATCGCTGGCCCGCAGGAAGTCCTCGAACTCGGGTTGCACCGCAATGCCGAGGGCGCTTGCTTGCTGCCAGTAGTTTTCAAGCCAGCCGTTCACGCGCGCCTCGGGCCAGCTGAGAAACGCATCCTTGAACAGGCAGGTCACATCGTAGGTCACCGGGCCGTACACCGCATCCTGGAAATCCAGCACACCGGGATTGGGCTCGCTGAGCATCAGGTTGCGCGGCATGTAGTCACGATGCACCAGGACTTTTGGCTGTGCCAGGGCACTGTCGATCAACAGTTCGCTGACCTGCTGCCAGAGCACTTGCTGCGCCGCGTCGAATTCTATGCCCAATTCGCGCTTCACGTACCACTCAGGGAACAGTTCCAGCTCACGACGCAGCAAGGCCACGTCATAGCTCGGCAATGGCGCAACCATCGGCAACTGCTGGAAAGCCAGCAACGCCTGCAGGGCATCCTTGAACAAATCGTCGGCGTTTTCGTTGTCGATGACGTCCAGATAGGTCTTGTTGCCCAGGTCATTGAGCAAAAGAAAACCGCGCTCGAGGTCTTCGGCATAAATTTTCGGCACATTTATTCCGGATTTGGCCAGCAAAAAGGCGATATCCACGAAGGGTTTGCAGTTTTCCTGGGGCGGCGGCGCGTCCATCACAATGAAACTTTTGCCACCGCCTTCCCAGCGAAAATACCGCCGAAAGCTCGCGTCGCTGCTGGCCGCAGTCAACGTGGCCGGGGGGACGGCGCCCCAGCCCTGCTCGGCAAAAAGGGTCGCCAATTGTTCATCGAGCCAAACATTCAGGTGTTGCAAGCGTACATCTTGATCAGGCATTGCAAGGGTCTCCGACGGCGCTAGCCGTCAAGCGGGTCATGCTTTATTATCCAGCATCTTTTTCAGACCATCGAGAGGCGTGCGGCCCACACCGCGGGCAGATGGCACGCAGGAAGCCCGGACTAATAAGATGGCATTGAAATCCCCCGCGTTTCGTAAAAAATTTCCGTTGTTGGTTACCGGCAGTTTGCTGGCGCTGCAACCCCTTGCCACTTCCTACGTGGTCGCCGCGGAACAGTTTGACTGCTCAGTCTCTGCTTCGGGTTCCTGGGACTGTGCACCAAAGTCGCCGGCGGCTGCATTGCCACCGCGTCCCGTTCATGATGGCAGCGCAGTTTCCGCCACCGGCGAAGCCCCGGCCGAGAACGGTTCCAGCCAAGACACTGGCGCCAAGCCGGTGCTGGTCACCGAGTCCAAAGGCCGTGGCCTGAAGTCGCGTAGCGCAGACTACAGTCACCTCGACTGGGTTCCCCGCGAGCAGCTCACCGCCGCACAATTGGCCGAAACCGGTCCTTATTGCTCTGGTTCCTATATCGAACCGATTCGTCCTGGCATGGATGACAAGACGGATAAAAGTGACGCTCCAACCTTTATCGGCGCAAAAGCCTCCCGCTATAAGCAGGATGAGCAGGTCGCGACCCTGGCCGGCGACGTTGTCATGCGCCAGGGCAGCATGCAGGTCGAAGCCGACGAAGCCAACCTGTACCAGGCCGAGAGCCGTGGCGACCTGAACGGCAACGTGCGCATTCGCGACAACGGCGCACTGATCGTCGGCGACCACGCCGACGTGCAGCTCGACACCGGTGAAGCCAAGGTCGACAACGCCGAATACGTGATGCACAAATCCCGTATCCGCGGTAATGCGCTGTACGCCAAACGTGCCGAGAACGCGATCATCCGCCTCAAGGATGGTACGTACACCACGTGCGAACCGAACAGCAACGCCTGGCAGCTCAAGGGCAACAACATCACCCTGAACCCGGCCACCGGTTTCGGTACGGCGACCAACGTGACGCTGCGGGTCAAGGACATTCCGGTCCTGTACACGCCGTACATCTATTTCCCGATCGACGACCGTCGCCAGTCCGGCTTCCTGCCGCCGACCATTGGCACCGGCAGCGATACCGGCTTCATGCTGGTCACCCCGTACTACTTCAACCTGGCGCCGAACTACGATGCCACGTTGTACCCGCGCTACATGGAAAAGCACGGCTTGTTGATGGAAGGCGAATTCCGCTACCTGACCAAGTCCAGCGAAGGCCAGTTCGGCGCGGCGTACCTCAACGACGAAAGCGACGAGCGCGACAAACAGTCAGACGCCGAAAAAACCCGCTACATGTACAACTGGCAGCACAAGGGTGGTCTCGACTCGCGAGTGCTCACGCAAGTCGACTACACCAAGATCAGCGATCCGTATTACTTCCAGGATCTGCAGACCGACCAGATTGGCGTGAAAAGCCAGGACTACGTGAACCAGCAGGGCTCTGTCACCTATCGCGGCGACAGCTATACCGCTCGCGTAAATGCCCAGGCCTTTCAGCTGGCGACCGTTTCGAACATTACGCCGTACGACCGCCTGCCGCAGATAACCCTCGACGGTATGCTGCCTTATCATCCGGAAGGCCTGGATTTCACGTACAACACCGAAGTCGTACGGTTTGACCGGGATCTGCAGAACGGGGAATACTTTGACGAAGACGGCGTCGGCTCTCCCCGTCTTGATAACAACATTCAAGGTCTGGCTCGCGCCAATGGCGACCGACTCAACCTGGCTCCGGCTGTCAGCCTGCCATTGAACTGGACCTACGGCTTCCTGAAACCGACGCTCAAGTACCAGTACACCCAGTACCAACTGGATCTGGACAACACCGGTAAGGCGCAGATCGCCGCGCAAAGCGCAGAGCAGGACAAGCTCAGCGGGACCTTCGACAGCAACCAGAACCGCGGCGTGCCGATCGCCAGCATCGACAGCGGCCTATACTTCGATCGCAATACCCAGTATTTCGGCAAGAACTACCGCCAGACCCTCGAGCCGCGCCTGTTCTACCTGTACGTGCCTGAAGTCGACCAGGAAGACATCCCGGTATTCGACACCAGCGAAAACACCTTCAACTTTGCATCGCTGTTCCGTGACAACCGCTTCTCCGGTTCCGACCGTGTCGGCGACGAGAACAAATTGTCCCTGGGTGTGACCAGCCGCTGGATCGAAGACAACGGTTTCGAGCGTCAACGCATCAGTGTCGGCCAGGCCTTGTACTTCAAGGACCGTGAAGTCCAGTTGCCAGGCGTGAACTTCAACGACCGTGACGACGCCAAAGCCAGCGTTTCCCCATATGCACTGGAATACGAGTATCGCTGGAACCGCGACTGGCGTACCACGGCCGACTACAACTGGGACCCGGACAGCCGCAGCCCTCGTTCGGGCAGCGCGATGTTCCACTACCAGCCTGAAGACAACCCGAACAAGGTCGTCAACGTTGGCTATCGCTATCGTAACGACCAGGTGATCTATAACCAGAACACCGGTAAATGGCAGTTCGGCGGTGACTACGGCACCCCTGGCCAGCCTGGCTTCGTGAAGGATTACTACAAGATCCAGCAGCACGACTTCTCGGTGATCTGGCCGATCGTGCCGCAATGGAGCGCTATCAGCCGTTGGCAGTATGACTACAACCGCAACCGTACCCTGGAAGCCTTCGGTGGTTTCGAGTACGACAGTTGCTGCTGGAAACTGCGCCTGATCAACCGCTACTTCGTTGATTATGACGAGTTCAGCCAGCAAGCACCGCAAAACGAAAAAGGCGACCATGGCGTCTTCCTCCAAATTGTTCTGAAGGGACTCGGCGGCCTCACCGGCGCCAAGGCAGAGAGCTTCCTCGACAAAGGCATTCAAGGTTATCGTGAACGTGAAGACCAAGCTTTCTGATTGTCTGCGCCCGCTGATGCTGGGCGCGCTGTTCCTGAGCACGGCGGCCAGTGCCGCCGTACAGTCCATCGATAAGGTGGTGGCCATCGTCGACAACGACGTGGTCATGCAGAGCCAACTGGACCAGCGCGTTCATGACGTTCAGCAAACCATTGCCAAGCGTGGCTCTGCCGTGCCGCCGGCCAGTGTGCTGGAGCAGCAGGTACTTGAGCGCCTGATCGTCGAAAACCTGCAATTGCAGATCGGCGATCGCTCTGGCATCCGCATTACCGATGAAGAGTTGAACCAGGCTGTCGGCACCATTGCCCAGCGCAACAACATGTCAGTCGAGCAGTTCCGCGCCGCCCTGACTCGCGACGGCCTGTCCTACGACGACGCGCGTGAGCAGATTCGCCGCGAAATGGTCATCAGCCGTGTGCGCCAGCGTCGGGTTGCCGAACGCATTCAGGTCTCCGAGCAGGAAGTGAAGAACTTCCTGGCGTCCGACTTGGGCAAAATGCAGCTGTCCGAAGAGTTCCACCTGGCCAACATCCTGATTCCTACGCCGGAAAGCGCCAACTCCGACGCGATTCAGAATGCAGCCAAACAGGCCAATGCGATTTACCAGCAACTCAAGCAAGGCGCTGACTTCGGTCAGTTGGCCATCGCCAAGTCCGCCAGCGAAACCGCACTGGAAGGTGGCGACATGGGCTGGCGTAAGGCCGCTCAACTGCCTCCGCCGTTCGATCGGCTGCTGAGCACCATGCCGGTGGGTGATGTCACCCAGCCAATGCGCACCCCGGGTGGTTTCATCATCCTGAAGATTCTCGACAAGCGTGGCGGCGAGACCCAGATGCGCGATGAAGTGCATGTGCGCCACATCCTGGTCAAACCGAGCCCGATCCGCGACGAAGCGAAAACCAAGGCCCTGGCCGAGTCGCTCTACAGCCGTATCGCGGCTGGTGAAGACTTCGGTGAGCTGGCGAAAAGCTACTCGGAAGACCCGGGTTCCGCCCTCAACGGCGGCGACCTGAACTGGATCGACCCGAACGCGCTGGTGCCCGAGTTCCGCGCAGTGATGGCCAAGACCCCGCAAGGTCAGCTGTCCAGGCCGTTCCAGACTCAATACGGCTGGCACGTCCTGGAAGTCCTTGGCCGTCGCGCCACCGACAGCACCTCACAGGCCCGCGAGCAACAGGCAATGACCGTTTTGCGTAACCGCAAATACGACGAAGAGCTGCAAACCTGGCTGCGTCAGATCCGTGATGAAGCGTACGTGGAAATCAAACTCCCTGGCGCCGACCAGGCAGCGCAGTGAAAACCCAACGTTTCGCGCTGACACCCGGTGAACCAGCCGGCATAGGTCCTGACCTGTGCCTGCTGCTCGCCTCCCAAGCCCAGCCCCACCCCCTGATTGCCATTACCAGCCGCGACCTGCTCACTGAGCGGGCCGCGCAACTGGGCGTGGCTGTCGACTTGCTGCCGGTAAAACCGGACAACTGGCCGGATGTACCCGCGCCAGCCAACAGCCTGTATGTCTGGGATACACCGCTCAATGCCAAGGTCGTCACCGGGCAACTGGACAAGGCCAACGCTGCCTTCGTTCTGGAAACCCTGACCCGTGCCGGCCAGGGCTGCCTGAGCGGGGATTTTGCCGGCATGATCACCGCGCCGGTGCACAAAGGCGTGATCAACGAATCCGGCATCGCCTTTTCCGGGCACACGGAATTCCTCGCCGACCTGACCCACACCGCGCAAGTGGTGATGATGCTGGCCACACGTGGCTTGCGCGTGGCCCTGGTGACCACTCACCTGCCCCTTCGCGAGATTGCCGATGCAATCACGCCGGAGCGCCTGGAACGCGTCACGCGAATCCTGCACGCCGACCTGCAAAACAAATTCGGCATCGCCCAGCCACGTATCCTGGTCTGCGGGCTCAACCCCCATGCCGGCGAAGGCGGACACCTGGGCCATGAAGAAATCGATATCATCGAACCCACATTAGAGCGCTTGCGCGGCGAGGGCATGGACCTTCGCGGCCCCCTGCCCGCCGACACTCTGTTTACCCCCAAATATCTGGAGCACTGCGATGCGGTGCTGGCGATGTACCACGACCAGGGCCTGCCGGTGCTGAAGTACAAAGGCTTTGGCGCAGCAGTCAACGTGACCCTCGGCTTGCCGATCATCCGCACCTCGGTCGACCACGGCACTGCCCTGGACCTGGCCGGCAGTGGAAAGATCGACACCGGCAGCCTGCAAGTCGCCCTGGAAACCGCCTACCAGATGGCCGAGACCCGTTTATGACCGAGCAATACCAACACAAGGCGCGCAAACGCTTTGGCCAGAACTTCCTGCACGATGCCGGCGTTATCGACCGTATCCTGCGTTCCATTCATGCCAAGGCAGAAGACCGCCTGCTGGAAATCGGCCCGGGCCAGGGCGCACTGACGCAAGGCCTGCTCAGCAGCGGCGCGCAACTCGACGTGGTGGAACTGGACAAGGACCTGATCCCGATCCTCAACCAGCAGTTTGCCGGCAGGAGCAACTTCAATCTGCATCAGGGCGATGCACTGAAGTTCGACTTCAACAGCCTGAATGCCGCGCCAGGTAGCCTGCGCGTGGTCGGCAACCTGCCGTACAACATCTCCACGCCACTGATTTTTCACCTGTTGCACAACTCGCACCTGATCCGCGACATGCACTTCATGCTGCAAAAGGAAGTGGTCGAGCGCCTGGCTGCCGGTCCTGGTGGAGGTGACTGGGGCCGCCTGTCGATCATGGTTCAGTACCACTGTAGGGTCGAGCACCTGTTCAACGTTGGCCCAGGCGCGTTCAACCCGCCACCGAAAGTCGACTCGGCCATCGTGCGCCTGGTGCCCCACGCGGTATTGCCGCACCCGGCCAAGGATCACCGCTTGCTGGAGCGCGTCGTGCGCGAAGCGTTCAACCAGCGCCGCAAAACCCTGCGCAACACCCTCAAGCTGCTGCTGAGCAATGCCGAAATCGAAGCCGCCGGCGTCGATGGCAGCCTGCGTCCCGAGCAACTCGACCTGGCCGCCTTCGTGCGTCTGGCCGACAAGCTCAGCGAGCAAGCGCCACAAACGCCAGTTGCAGTCTGACAGGCGATAAGCGCTATCGGGTAGGACACCACTCTGGTCTACTACCCGATACTTGGCCTAGACTGAACCCATCAGCTACGCCCCGCGTCCCGCTTCGTTTTTAAGGCCCCTTGCATGTCCGATCCTCGTTATCAGGTCGACGTCAGCGTCGTCACCCGCTATCTGGCAGAACAATCGCAACCCGAGCACGACCGCTTTGCCTTCGCCTACACCATCACCGTGCAAAACAACGGCGAAATGCCCGCCAAACTGCTTTCACGGCACTGGGTCATCACCGATGGTGACGGGCATGTCGAAGAAGTGCGCGGCGCAGGCGTAGTAGGTCAGCAGCCGTTGATCGACCCCGGCAAGAGCCACACCTACAGCAGCGGCACGGTCATGACCACCAAGGTCGGCACCATGCAAGGCACCTATCAGATGCTTTCCGACGACGGCAAACATTTCGATGCCATCATCGCGCCCTTCCGCCTGGCGGTGCCCGGAGCCCTGCACTGATGGCGACGTACGCGGTTGGTGACCTGCAAGGCTGCCTTCAAGCCCTGCAATGCCTGCTCAAACAAGTGGCGTTCGACCCACAACGGGATCGTCTGTGGCTGGTGGGCGACCTGGTCAACCGCGGCCCGCAGTCTCTGGAAACCTTGCGCTTCCTCTACGGCATTCGCGAATCGCTGGTGTGCGTGCTCGGCAACCACGACCTGCACCTGCTGGCGGCCGGACGCAACATCGAGCGCCTGAAGAAGGCCGATACCCTGCGCGAGATCGTTGAAGCGCCGGATTGCGCCGAACTGCTCGAATGGCTGCGCCAGCAAAAGCTCATGCACTACGACGAACAGCGCAACATTGCACTGGTCCATGCCGGCATTCCACCCCAGTGGTCGCTGCGCAAAGCCTTGAAGTGTGCTGCCGAAGTCGAGACTGCCTTGCGTGACGACAACCTGTTGCCGCCTTACCTCGATGGCATGTACGGCAACGATCCGGCGAAATGGGACAACGACCTCAAAGGCGTGACGCGCCTGCGGGCGATCACCAACTATTTCACGCGCATGCGTTTTTGCACCGCCGAAGGCAAACTCGACCTCAAGAGCAAGGAAGGCCTCGATACCGCGCCCGCCGGCTACAAGCCCTGGTTCCAGCACAAGGAGCGCAAGACCAGGGATGTGAAAATCATCTTCGGTCACTGGGCAGCACTGGAAGGCAAGTGCGACGAGCCGGGCATCTCGGCCCTCGACACCGGTTGCGTCTGGGGCGGCGCCCTGACCCTGATGAACGTCGACAGCGGTGAGCGCCTTTCGTGCAAATGCGACGAACACGGTCATGTCGTGCCGCCAGTCGCCTTATCCATTCCCCAAACATCGTCAGCCGGCGCCCCGCGCTAGACTGCCCATTCAGCCGAGCCACAGGAGCCCGCCATGAGCGAATTCAAACGTATCCCCCCGGAACAGGCCCAGGCCCTGCGCGAACAAGGCGCGGTGGTGGTCGACGTCCGAGACCCGGTCACTTTTGCCGCCCTGCACATCGCAGGCTCCAAGCATCTGGACAATCATTCCCTGCACGCTTTCATCCAGGGTGCCGACCTCGACGCACCGACCGTGGTGGTCTGCTATCACGGCAATTCCAGCCAGGGCGCGGCCGCCTACCTGATCAGCCAGGGCTTCTCCGACGTCTACAGCATGGATGGCGGATTTGAGTTGTGGCGTACGACGTATCCAGCAGAAACCGCACAAGGCACCTCCGAATAATTTTTTTGTAACGTTGCAGGCCCCGGCTCCCGCGGGCTGGCGCGGTGGCAGACGAACGGTCTGCCACAAACAATTTCGTATCTCGCCTTTACCTGCCGAATTCCCAACTATCCTTAAGCGCAGGCCATCCAAAACAGGGGAGAGCCGGTACACCGGCGCACGGGTCATCGGGAGTAGCTTTCGGGGCGGTAAGCCTTGAGGGAGTTCTGGGGGGTAAACAGCAACCGCCTGTTCGGTTGCTGCCAGCATCGACTGAGTGATCCGGCGTCGGCTCCACGTATCGAGCGAGGTGACGTCATGAGTATCTTTAGCCACTTCCAACAACGCTTCGAGTCCACACGCCAGGAAGAACTCTCTCTGCAAGAGTACCTGGAGCTGTGCAAAAAGGACCGCAGCGCCTACGTTTCCGCCGCCGAGCGTCTGCTGCTGGCCATCGGAGAACCGGAGCTGCTCGACACCTCGACCAACTCGAGACTGTCGCGAATCTTTTCCAACAAGGTGATCCGCCGCTATCCGGCCTTTGAAGACTTCCACGGGATGGAAGAATGCATCGACCAGATCGTATCGTATTTCCGCCACGCCGCTCAGGGCCTGGAAGAGAAGAAACAGATCCTCTACCTGCTTGGCCCCGTCGGTGGCGGTAAATCGTCCCTGGCCGAGAAGCTCAAGCAACTGATGGAAAAAATACCCTTCTATGCGATCAAGGGCTCGCCGGTTTTCGAATCACCCCTGGGTCTGTTCAACGCCACCGAAGATGGCGCGATCCTCGAGGAAGACTTCGGCATTCCACGGCGCTACCTCAACACCATCATGTCGCCATGGGCCACCAAACGCCTGGCCGAATTCGGTGGCGACATCAGCCAGTTCCGCGTGGTCAAACTCTATCCGTCGATCCTCAACCAGATCGCCGTGGCCAAGACCGAACCGGGCGATGAAAACAACCAGGACATCTCGGCACTGGTGGGTAAGGTCGATATCCGCAAACTGGAGGAATTCCCACAGAACGACGCCGATGCCTACAGCTACTCGGGCGCACTGTGCCGGTCCAACCAGGGTCTGATGGAATTCGTCGAAATGTTCAAGGCACCGATCAAGGTGCTGCACCCATTGCTGACGGCTACCCAGGAAGGCAACTACAACAGCACCGAAGGTCTTGGTGCGATTCCGTTCACCGGGATCCTGCTGGCCCACTCCAACGAATCGGAATGGCATACCTTCCGCAACAACAAGAACAACGAAGCCTTCATCGACCGGATCTACATCGTCAAAGTGCCGTACTGCCTGCGGGTCAGTGACGAAGTGAAGATCTACGACAAGCTGCTGTTCAACAGCTCGCTGGCCAAGGCTCATTGCGCGCCGGATACCCTGAAGATGCTGGCCCAGTTCACCGTGCTCTCGCGCCTCAAGGAGCCGGAAAACTCCAACATCTACTCGAAGATGCGCGTGTACGACGGCGAGAACCTCAAGGACACCGATCCGAAAGCCAAGTCGATCCAGGAATACCGCGACAACGCCGGTGTCGACGAAGGCATGAACGGTCTCTCCACCCGGTTCGCGTTCAAGATCCTGTCGAAGGTGTTCAACTTCGATCCGCACGAAATCGCCGCCAACCCGGTGCACTTGCTCTACGTGCTGGAACAACAGATCGAACAGGAACAGTTCCAGGCGGAGACCCGCGAACGCTATCTGCGCTTCCTCAAGGAGTACCTGGCACCGCGCTATATCGAATTCATCGGCAAGGAGATCCAGACCGCCTACCTCGAGTCCTACAGCGAGTACGGCCAGAACATCTTCGATCGCTATGTGCTGTACGCCGACTTCTGGATCCAGGACCAGGAATACCGCGACCCGGAAACCGGCGAGATCCTCAACCGCGTAGCGTTGAACGAAGAACTGGAGAAAATCGAAAAACCGGCCGGCATCAGCAATCCGAAGGACTTCCGCAACGAAATCGTCAACTTCGTCCTGCGCGCCCGGGCCAACAACAACGGCAAGAACCCGACCTGGCTCAGCTACGAAAAACTGCGGGTGGTCATCGAGAAGAAAATGTTCTCCAACACCGAGGACTTGCTGCCAGTCATCAGCTTCAATGCCAAGGCCAGCAAAGAGGACCAGCAGAAACACAACGACTTCGTCACACGGATGGTCGAGCGGGGCTACACAGACAAACAGGTGCGACTGCTGTCCGAGTGGTACCTGCGGGTCAGAAAATCACAATAAACCGCTGCCGGTCAGACCGGTTGTCGTCAGCCAGAGGCCTGTGTATGCATTTTCTGTTACACAAGCCTCTGGAAGGTGTTCGAAAGTCGGTAGCGAGTTCAAGCAGCATCCACAGCGCTTGGGGGAGCGTCGTACATCCCTTGGCTCTCAGTCCCTTGCTGCATCACCGCTCGCCCCTTTCAGGACAGCTTCTAAGGAGCAGTCATGAGCTATGTGATCGACCGACGTCTCAATGGCAAGAACAAGAGCACGGTGAACCGCCAGCGGTTTCTGCGGCGCTACCGTGATCACATCAAAAAGGCTGTCGAAGAGGCGGTCAGCCGGCGCTCCATTACCGATATGGAACACGGCGAACAAATCAGCATTCCCGGCCGCGACATCGACGAGCCGGTGCTCCACCACGGTCGCGGCGGCAAGCAAACGGTCGTGCACCCGGGCAACAAGGAATTCACCAGCGGCGAACATATCGCCCGCCCACCGGGAGGCGGTGGCGGTAGAGGCCCCGGCAAGGCCGGTAATTCCGGCGAAGGGATGGACGAATTCGTCTTCCAGATCACCCAGGAAGAATTCCTCGAATTCATGTTCGAGGATCTCGAACTGCCCAACCTGGTCAAGCGCAACCTGACCGGCACCGATACCTTCAAGACCGTGCGGGCCGGGATCAGCAACGAGGGCAACCCGTCGCGGATCAACATCATCCGCACCCTGCGTTCAGCCCACGCCCGGCGAATCGCCCTGTCCGGCAGCAGCCGGGCAAAACTGCGCGAAGCCAAGGAAGAACTTCTGCGACTCAAGCAGGAAGAACCAGACAACTTCGGCGATATTCAGGAAATAGAAGCTGAAATCGAAAAACTCAGCGCGCGCATCCACCGCATACCATTTCTCGACACATTCGACCTCAAATACAACCTGCTCATCAAGCAACCCAACCCCAGTTCCAAGGCCGTGATGTTCTGCCTGATGGACGTGTCCGGCTCGATGACCCAGGCGACCAAGGACATCGCCAAGCGCTTCTTTATCCTGCTGTACCTGTTTCTCAAGCGGAACTACGAAAAGATCGACGTCGTGTTCATCCGCCATCACACCAGCGCCCGCGAAGTGGATGAAGAGGAATTTTTCTACTCCCGGGAAACCGGCGGCACCATCGTCTCCAGCGCCCTGAAACTGATGCAGGAGATCATGGCCGAGCGTTATCCGAGCAACGAGTGGAACATCTACGCCGCCCAGGCTTCCGACGGTGATAACTGGAACGACGACTCTCCGATCTGCCGCGACATCCTGATCAACCAGATCATGCCATTCGTGCAGTACTACACTTACGTTGAGATCACCCCGCGCGAACACCAGGCCCTGTGGTTCGAGTACGAGCGCATCGCCGAAGCCTTTTCCGACACTTTTGCCCAGCAACAACTGGTCTCGGCCGGGGATATCTATCCGGTCTTCCGTGAACTCTTCCAGCGCAGGTTAGTGACATGACCGCCAAAGAGCAGAAACGCCAACCCATTTCCACCGGCTCCGAATGGACGTTCGAGCTGATCCAGGCCTACGACCGCGAAATCAGTCGTATTGCGGCTGGCTATGCACTCGATACGTACCCCAACCAGATCGAAGTGATCACCGCCGAGCAAATGATGGACGCCTACGCCTCGGTCGGTATGCCACTGGGTTATCACCACTGGTCCTACGGCAAGCACTTCCTCAGCACCGAAAAGTCCTACACACGCGGCCAGATGGGCCTGGCGTACGAGATCGTGATCAACTCCGACCCGTGCATCGCCTACCTGATGGAAGAAAACACCATCTGCATGCAGGCGCTGGTGGTGGCCCATGCCTGCTACGGGCACAACAGCTTTTTCAAAGGCAATTACCTGTTCCGCACCTGGACCGACGCCAGTTCGATCATCGATTACCTGGTGTTTGCCAAGCAGTACATCATGCAATGCGAAGAGCGCCACGGTATCGACGCGGTCGAGGACCTGCTCGACTCCTGCCATGCACTGATGAACTATGGTGTCGACCGCTACAAACGCCCCTATCCGATCTCCGCGGAAGAAGAACGTCGCCGGCAAAAGGACCGGGAAGAACATCTACAGAAACAGATCAACGATCTGTGGCGCACCATTCCCAAGGGCGCGGACAAGTACAGCGACAAGGACAACGCACGCTTTCCCGCCGAACCTCAGGAAAACATCCTGTACTTCATCGAAAAACACGCGCCGCTGCTGGAGCCATGGCAGCGGGAAATCGTGCGCATCGTGCGCAAGATCGCCCAGTATTTTTATCCACAGCGTCAGACCCAGGTGATGAATGAAGGTTGGGCCACGTTCTGGCACTACACCCTGATGAACGACCTGTACGACGAGGGCCTGGTCACCGACGGCTTCATGATGGAGTTCCTGACATCCCACACCAGCGTGGTCTTTCAGCCGGGCTTCGACAGCCCTTACTACAGCGGAATCAACCCCTACACTCTCGGGTTTGCCATGTACCGGGACATCCGGCGCATGTGCGAAGAACCCACTGAGGAAGATCGCCACTGGTTCCCGGAAATTGCTGGCACAGATTGGCTGGCAGCCATCAAGTTCGCCATGAGCAGCTTCAAGGATGAGAGCTTCATCCTGCAGTACCTGTCGCCCAAGGTGATCCGCGACCTGAAGCTGTTCAGCATTCTCGATGACGACCAGAAGGACGACCTGCTGGTGCCCGCCATTCACGACGAAGGAGGCTACCGCATCATCCGTGAAACTCTCGCGGCACAGTACAACCTGGGCAATCGCGAGCCCAACGTGCAGATCTATAGCATCGACCGGCGTGGTGACCGTTCTCTGACCTTGCGCCACCAACAGCACGACCGCAAACCGCTGGGAGAGTCCACCGAGGAAGTGCTCAAGCACTTGCACCGCCTCTGGGGTTTCGACATTCACCTGGAAACCCTGCAGGGCGATCAGGTCATGAAAACCCATCATGTGCCGCCCAGAAGCGAGCACAGCGAAGGCGATTACGGCCGCCTGGACCTGGCCGTCATCCATCTTTGATCCGGTTTGTGCCTCCGAAAGCTCGATGCAACGGTTATCCTGTCGAGCTAACGGAGGTTTTTTATGCGGATTTATAAAGTCGGTGGTGCGGTACGCGATCGCCTGCTGGGCAAACCGGTTACCGATATCGACTGGGTCGTGGTCGGCGCGACGACCGAAGAGATGCTCGCCAAGGGCTTTCGCCCGGTGGGCGCGGATTTCCCGGTGTTCCTTCATCCCAAAAGCGGTGAGGAATACGCCCTCGCCCGCACCGAGCGCAAAAGCGGGCGCGGATACGGCGGGTTCACTTTTCACGCCAGCCCTGAAGTCACCCTCGAAGAAGACCTGATCCGTCGCGACCTGACCATCAATGCCATGGCTGAAGACGATCAGCAGAACCTGACCGACCCGTACCACGGCCAGCGCGATCTCGAAGCACGCCTGCTTCGCCACGTTTCCCCGGCATTTGCCGAAGACCCGCTCCGGGTCCTGCGTGTTGCCCGCTTCGCGGCGCGCTACGCGACGCTGGGTTTTACCGTCGCCCCGGAAACCCTGGCGCTGATGCGCCAACTCAGCGAATCAGGCGAGCTTGAGGCGCTGACCCCGGAGCGCAGCTGGAAGGAAATTTCCCGCGCCCTGATGGAAGATCAGCCACAAGTGTTTGTTGAGGTTTTGCGCGCATGCGGCGCACTCAAGGTACTGATGCCCGAGGTCGACGCGCTGTTCGGCGTACCACAACCCCCGGCCCATCACCCGGAAATCGATACAGGCGCGCATACCCTGAGCGTGTTGCAGCAAGCGGCGTTGTACAAACAGCCGCTGACCGTGCGCTGGGCCTCCCTGCTGCATGACCTGGGCAAAGGCCTGACGCCAGAGAAAGAATGGCCGCGACACATTGCCCACGAGTGCAAAGGCCTGAAGCTGATCAAAGCGATCAACGAACGCTTCAAGGTGCCGAGAGACTGCCAGGAACTGGCGCTGCTGGTGGGCGAGTATCACACCCACGGGCATCGCGCCCTTGAGCTGAAGCCATCGACATTGCTGGACTTGCTGCAAAGCTTCGACATTTACCGTCGGCCACAGCGGTTCGAGGAGTTCATCGCGGCATGCGAGATGGATGCGCGGGGGCGCAAAGGGCTGGAAGAAAGAAGTTATCCACAGGCGGATTATTTGCGCGGCGCGGCAACTGCGGCTCGTAGCGTGGCGGTCCAGCCGCTGCTGGAAAAGGGATTCAAGGGACCGGAACTCGGTGAGGCGATCAAGCGCGAGCGCCTGAAGGCGCTGAAGGCTTACAAGGAAAGTGCATCGACCTGAAAAGCTTCGCGGGCAAGTCGGAGCGGCGGTGCGGCGGTGCGGCGGTGCGGCGATCCGACTTGCCCGCGATGGCGTCAAAACTGTCACAACAAATTTGAAGGCGTCAGCTGCTCACCACGCCATTCGAAAGCCACTGGCGCCAACACCTGATCAATCTGCGCTTCAGCCCACAAGGTCGCAAAGCTCTTGCCTGCGCCCGGATGCACGCGATCCGGCGCTATCAACGACAACGGCCACAGAACGAACGCATTTTTCAGAATTTCTGCCCGCGGCAAGATCAGCCCATCGAAGTTGCCCACCAGATCACCGAACAACAACACGTCGATATCCAGCGGCAAACCTCGGCGATCCGGTGCGTAACGACCGTTATCCGCCTCGATGAACTTCAGTCGACGATCAAGCTCCATCAGCGGCAGATCGGTATACGCCGACACCACGAAATTGAAGAACGGCCCGCTCTTGATGCCCACCGGCTGGCTTTCGAACACCGCCGAACAGCGGATATCGACAAGGAATGTCGCCAATGCATCGAGCCCCGCCCGCAAATGGGCTTCACGCTCGATATTGCTACCGAGCCCGAGGTACACCTGAGTCAGCGACATCCGCGCTCGATCTCCACGCCCACGCCGCCGGTGGCGGCAGGAATCGCACCTGGCTTGGTCAGCTTGATGCGCATCCAGGTGATCTTGAATTCGCTCATCAGCACTTCAACCAGGCGCTCGGCAAAGGTTTCCACCAGCTGGAATTGCGCCTGCTCGGCAAACGCCTGGATGCGCGAGGAAACACTGGCGTAGTCGAGCGCCAGGGTCAGGTCATCACCGGCTGCGGCCGGGCGATTATCCCAGGCGAAGCTCAGGTCAAGACGCAAGCACTGTCGGATGCCTCGTTCCCAATCGTAGGCACCAATCACCGTGTCGACTTCCAGGCCTTCGATAAACACTCTGTCCAAGCACTTCTCTCCGCTACACGACAAGGGCGCAATGCGCCGTTAGAATCAGGGCTTCCTCGCCCGGAATAGTTAGCATGTTTTGGTTATTGGCGATCCTCGCCTACCTGCTCGGCTCTCTGTCCTTTGCCATTTTGCTCAGCCGCCTGACCGGCAACCCCGATCCGCGAATGAGTGGCTCGGGCAATGCCGGCGCCACCAACATGTTGCGCCTGGCCGGCAAGAAACTCGCCATCCTGACCCTGCTCGGCGACCTTTGCAAAGGCCTGCTGCCGGTACTGATTGCGCGCCTTGCGGGCCTTTCGCAGCAGGAACAGGCCTGGATCGGCGTCTATGCCGTCATCGGCCATCTGTTTCCGTTGTACTTCCGCTTTCGCGGCGGCAAGGGTGTCGCCACCGCTGCGGGCATGTTGCTGGGACTGTACCCGCCCGCTGCCCTTCTGGCGGTCTGCGCCTGGCTCTTGACGTTCTACCTGACCCGCACCAGCTCCCTGGCCGCCCTCATCGCCACACCGCTGAGCCTGCCGTTGCTGGCCTGGCAAGAACCGGCCGCCCTGCTGCCCATGAGCGCGCTCACCGGGCTGATCGTCTGGCGTCATCGCGGCAATCTACGCGACCTGTTTGCCGGGCGCGAACGGCATTTCTAGCAGCCGGACATGAGCGCCGCTCATCACAATGCGGACAACTGCTCCATCGGCCAGCGTGCCTGCACGCTGATCGCCAGGCTTTCCTGCTGACCGGCCTGCAAGCGCTGGCAGCCAGCAAAGGCGATCATCGCGCCGTTATCGGTGCAAAACTGCGGACGGGCATAAAACACATCACCCTTCATGTCGCCAAGCATTTTCTCCAGGGAAGTGCGCAACGCCTTGTTGGCACTGACGCCCCCTGCAATCACCAGGCGCTTCATGCCGGCGGCCTTCAGGGCACGCTTGCACTTGATGGTCAAAGTCTCCACCACGGCCTGCTGGAATGCCAGCGCGATGTCGCAACGGGTTTGTTCGCTGTCGTCCCCGGCGCTGACGCACTGTTGCCAAGTATTCAGTGCGAAGGTTTTCAAGCCACTGAAGCTGAAATCCAGGCCCGGGCGGTCGCACATTGGACGCGGGAAGACGAAACGTCCTGCAACACCCAGTTCTGCAAGGCGAGCGATCTCCGGTCCGCCGGGATAATTGAGGCCCATCATCTTGGCCGTCTTGTCGAAGGCCTCGCCAGCGGCGTCATCCAGGGTCTCGCCCAAGAGCGTGTACTGACCAATTCCGTCGACCTGAACCAGTTGCGTATGACCACCCGACACCAACAAAGCGACGAACGGAAACTCCGGCGGTTGCGGCTCCAGCATCGGCGCCAGCAAATGGCCTTCCATGTGATGCACGCCAAGAGCCGGAATGCCCCAGGCAAAGGCCAGCGCCTGAGCGCAGGAAGCCCCTACCAACAAGGCACCGACCAGGCCAGGACCCGCGGTGTAGGCGATCGCATCGATCTCGGTCGGCACGCAGTCGGCCTCAGCCAGCACCTGACGAATCAAGGGCAGCATGCGTTTGACGTGATCGCGCGAAGCCAGCTCCGGCACCACGCCACCATAGGCGCGGTGCAGGTCGATCTGACTGAACAATGCGTCGGCCAGCAGGCCGCGTTCACTGTCATATAATGCGACACCGGTTTCGTCGCAGGAGGTTTCTAATCCCAGTACTAGCATGGGTTTGCGCCTTGTTTAGGCTGAATTCGAAGGCGCGCATAATAGTCGTCGCGTGATGCCCCGACCAGCGGTTTTCGATCAGAGGCTTTGCATTCCGAGCGTTGAGGGGTTAACATCCGCAACCCTTAAAAACCGACGTCTTCAAGTGCTCTTTTGCCGCGAGGATGTTGACCCCGGTAATGAATGAAGGTAGCTCTGGATGCCAGCCGTCAAAGTAAAAGAGAACGAACCCTTCGACGTAGCTCTGCGTCGTTTCAAGCGCTCCTGCGAAAAAGCCGGTGTACTGGCTGAAGTTCGTAGCCGCGAATTTTACGAGAAGCCAACTTCTGAGCGTAAGCGCAAAGCAGCAGCCGCTGTTAAGCGTCACGCCAAGAAAGTTCAGCGCGAACAGCGCCGCGCCGTTCGTCTGTACTAATACACAGACGATCGTAGCAAGCTTCTGCCAAGCCCGGCCCTCAGCCGGGCTTATGGCATTTGCGTAAAACGCTTGATGCTTCACTGTCAAAGCCGCAGACGCGACCGAGACAAATCTGCTTCACCGCGTCAGACCTGGCTCTTTTGCCAGCGGTGCACGTCTTTTCTGACGAGCCTTTCAAGGCTACTGACGAGCACACCCACTGATTCCTCTCACGACGATCAGCCCAAGGCACCTGCTTGCGTGCCAGATGATGAGCTATCCGGGGCCTATGATTGGCCACAGCGGATTCAGCGCAACACATTCAAACAGTCGAATACTGATTAGCATTAACGTCAGTGGATTTTCGGCAGATACACTTCCCGACAGCGATTACGCAGACGACACTGGTCGAGCCGCACACTTTGCGCGCCTCAAACAATGACCGCGTTCGATCGCCGCACGTTTCGGGTTCCTTTCAGCGCAGATGACGAGAACGCCATGGCCGGGTTAATTCCCCAGAGCTTCATTGACGACCTTCTGAACCGCACCGACATCGTCGATGTGGTCAGCTCGCGCCTGCAATTGAAAAAGGCCGGCAAGAACCACACCGCCTGCTGCCCGTTCCACAAGGAAAAGACTCCATCGTTCAGCGTCAGCCCCGACAAGCAGTTCTATTACTGCTTCGGTTGCGGCGCTGGCGGCAACGCCCTCGGCTTCATCATGGACCACGACAACCTGGATTTCGTCCAGGCCGTCGAAGAGCTGGCCAAAGCCGCCGGCATGGAAATCCCCCGCGAAGAAAGCGGCCGCCCGCACAAACCGCGACAGCCGACCGATTCGCCGCTGTATCCACTACTCAGCGCCGCTGCCGACTTTTATCGCCAGGCCCTGAAAAGTCATCCATCGCGCAAGGCCGCCGTGGATTACCTGAAAGGTCGCGGGCTGACCGGCGAAATCGCCCGGGACTTCGGCCTCGGCTTTGCTCCACCCGGCTGGGACAACCTGTTCAAGCACTTGAGCAGCGATACCCTGCAACAAAAAGCCATGATCGATGCCGGCCTGCTGATCGAAAACGCCGAAAGCGGTAAACGTTACGACCGCTTCCGCGACCGCGTGATGTTTCCGATCCGCGACAGTCGCGGGCGCGTCATCGCCTTCGGCGGCCGGGTATTGGGCGACGACAAGCCGAAGTACCTGAACTCCCCGGAAACCCCTGTTTTCCATAAAGGCCAGGAACTCTACGGCCTGTACGAAGCGCGCAAGACCAACCGCAACCTCGACGAGATCATCGTCGTCGAGGGTTACATGGACGTCATAGCCCTGGCCCAGCAAGGCCTGCGCAATGCCGTTGCGACCCTGGGCACCGCTACCAGCGAGGAACACCTCAAGCGGCTGTTTCGCGTCGTGCCCAGCGTGCTGTTCTGCTTCGACGGCGATCAGGCCGGCCGCAATGCGGCATGGCGGGCGCTGGAGGCGACACTTTCGAGCCTGCAGGACGGTCGTCGCGCACGCTTTCTGTTCCTGCCCGAAGGCGAAGACCCGGACACCCTGGTCCGCTCCGAAGGCACCGATGCCTTCCGCGCACGGATCAACCAGCACGCGCAGCCTCTGGCCGATTATTTCTTCCAGCAGCTGACGGAAGAAGCCGACCCGCGCTCGCTCGAGGGCAAGGCCCACATGGCCACCCTCGCCGCGCCACTGATCGACAAAGTCCCCGGTGCCAACCTGCGCACCTTGATGCGTCAGCGCCTGAGCGAAATCACCGGCCTTAGCGGCGAAGCGGTGAGCCAGCTGGCACAAAGCGCCCCGCAAGAAGCACCGCCGGCCTACGACCCGGGCATCGATTACGACGCAATGCCCGATTACAGCGACTATCATCAGCCGCAGGCACAGGAAATGTATGTGCCGCAGCAAGAATGGACGCCGAAGAAGCCCGGTGCAGGAGGCAAGAAATGGGACAAGAAACCATGGGACAAGAATGGCAAGCGAGGCGGTGATCGCGATCAACCCCGCGCGCCACGGGTGCCCGCCGCCGTAGAACCGCCAACCCTCGCCGCCTTGCGCACGTTGCTGCATCACCCGCAACTGGCGGAAAAAGTCGAGGATGCCGGGCACTTCGCCGCCGAAGATCACACCAACACACAATTGCTGGTGGCGCTGCTCGAAGCCGTGCAGAAGAATCCCAAGCTAAACTCAATTCAACTGATTGCGCGTTGGCACGGCACAGAACAAGGCCGTTTGCTCAGGGCGCTGGCCGAAAAGGAATGGCTGATTGACGGAGATAACCTTGAACAACAGTTTTTCGACACCATTACTAGCTTGTCAGCCCGCCAACGCGAGCGAAACCTGGAACAACTTCTGCGAAAAGCGCGTCAAAGCGAATTGACCAGCGAAGAGAAAAATCAACTGCGCGATCTCTTGAGTCGCAATGTTTCCGCAACAAACCCGACCTCAACTGGCGCGTGAGGTCATAGCTCAGGTATAATCCTCGGCTTGTTTTTTGCCCGCCAAGACCTTCAGTGGATAGGGTGTTATGTCCGGAAAAGCGCAACAGCAGTCTCGTATCAAAGAGTTGATCACACTTGGTCGTGAGCAGGGCTACCTGACTTACGCGGAGGTCAACGACCACCTGCCGGAGGATATTTCAGATCCGGAACAGGTGGAAGACATCATCCGCATGATCAACGACATGGGGATCAACGTGTTCGAGGTTGCGCCAGATAAGGATTCCCTTATGCTGGCCGACGCCGATACCGACGAAGCCGCAGCCGAAGAGGCCGCTGCAGCGTTGGCTGCGGTCGAGACCGACATTGGTCGCACTACCGACCCGGTGCGCATGTACATGCGCGAAATGGGCACGGTGGAGCTCCTCACACGTGAAGGCGAAATCGAAATCGCCAAGCGTATTGAAGAGGGCATCCGTGAGGTGATGAGCGCAATCGCGCACTTCCCTGGCACGGTTGATCATATTCTCTCCGAGTACACCCGCGTCACCACCGAAGGTGGCCGCCTGTCCGACGTCCTGAGCGGTTATATCGACCCGGACGACGGTATCGCGCCGCCTGCGGCAGAAGTGCCGCCGCCAATTGACGCGAAAGCCGTCAAGGCGGATGACGATTCCGACGACGAAGACGGTGAAGCCTCGGATGACGAGGAAGAAGCCGAAAGCGGTCCGGATCCGGTCATCGCTGCACAGCGCTTTGGCGCTGTGGCCGATCAGATGGAAATCACCCGCAAGGCGCTGAAAAAGCACGGTCGCAACAACAAGGCAGCAATTGCCGAGCTGTTGGCCCTGGCCGAGCTGTTCATGCCGATCAAATTGGTGCCGAAGCAATTCGAAGGCCTGGTCGAGCGTGTTCGCAGTGCCCTGGATCGCCTGCGTCAGCAAGAGCGCGCAATCATGCAGCTCTGCGTTCGTGATGCACGCATGCCGCGTGCCGACTTCCTGCGCCAGTTCCCGGGCAACGAAGTCGACGAAAGCTGGAGTGACGCCCTGGCCAAAGGCAAAGGCAAATACGCTGAAGCCATTGGTCGTCTGCAGCCGGATATCATCCGTTGCCAGCAGAAGCTGACCGCGCTGGAAACCGAAACCGGTTTGACCATCGCCGAGATCAAGGACATCAACCGTCGCATGTCGATCGGTGAGGCCAAGGCCCGCCGCGCGAAGAAAGAGATGGTTGAAGCCAACTTGCGTCTGGTGATCTCCATCGCCAAGAAGTACACCAACCGCGGCCTGCAATTCCTCGATCTGATCCAGGAAGGCAACATCGGCTTGATGAAAGCAGTAGACAAGTTCGAATACCGTCGCGGCTACAAGTTCTCGACTTATGCCACCTGGTGGATCCGTCAGGCGATCACTCGCTCGATCGCCGACCAGGCCCGCACCATCCGTATTCCGGTGCACATGATCGAGACGATCAACAAGCTCAACCGTATTTCCCGGCAGATGCTGCAGGAAATGGGTCGCGAACCGACCCCGGAAGAGCTGGGCGAACGCATGGAAATGCCTGAGGACAAGATCCGCAAGGTATTGAAGATCGCTAAAGAGCCGATCTCCATGGAAACCCCGATCGGTGATGACGAAGATTCTCATCTGGGTGACTTCATCGAAGACTCGACCATGCAGTCGCCAATCGATGTCGCCACTGTTGAGAGCCTTAAAGAAGCGACTCGCGAAGTCCTGTCCGGCCTCACTGCCCGTGAAGCCAAGGTTCTGCGCATGCGCTTCGGTATCGACATGAATACCGACCACACCCTCGAGGAGGTTGGTAAGCAGTTCGACGTGACCCGTGAACGGATTCGTCAGATCGAAGCCAAGGCGCTGCGCAAGCTGCGCCACCCGACGAGAAGCGAGCATCTGCGCTCCTTCCTCGACGAGTGATCACAGAACCCCCGGCCCAGGCCGGGGGTTTTGCTTTGTACAGATTAAATCTCCCCGCTTCCCCCCTCCTCCCTGTAGCCGTCTACACTCGAAACATTCCCCCGAGCCATAACGAGACCGTTATGCCCAGACTGCCGACCGTGTTTTTTTTGCTGTCGCTGATGACCTGGACCGCAACGGCTGGCGCGCTGACTCTCACTGACGATGAACGTAGCTGGCTGGCGGCTCACCCGGAATTGCGCCTGGGTGTCGATGCGTCGTGGCCGCCCTTCGAGTTTCGTGACGATGGGGGCCGCTACCAGGGCCTTGCCGCGGATTACATCGAGGTCATCCGCAAAAGGCTGGCAACCCGGCTCACGCCCATCGAGCCGGTGAGCTGGACCGCTGTCCTGGAACAAGCCAAAAAGGGCAAACTGGACCTGCTGCCGGGCATCATGTCGACCCCGGAACGCCAGAAATACCTGTCGTTCACTCGCCCCTATCTGGATTTTCCGATTGTCATCCTGGCCCATGTCGGGGGCCCCCAGCCACATAACCTGCAAGACCTGTACGGCCTGAAAATCGCCGTGGTGGAAAACTACGCCCCCCACGAGCTGCTGCGCAGCCACCATCCCGACTTGAACCTGGTGGCGGTGCCCAACGTCAGCTCGGCGCTACAGGCGCTGGCCACCGACGAAGTGGACGCCGTGGTGGGCGATCTGGCTTCCAGCGTCTGGGGACTGCGCCAACTCAAGCTCGATGGGTTGTATGTCAGCGGTGAAACCCCCTATCGCTATCAACTGGCCATGGCTGTACCCCGCGACAACAAGATGCTGGTCGGCATTCTCGACAAAGTCCTGGCAGACATGAGCCCTGCTGAAATCAGCGCCATTCAGGAGCATTGGGTCGGCAACGTCCTCGATCATCGAACGTTCTGGAATGACCTGCTGGTGTATGGCCTGCCCGGATTGCTGCTGCTGACTACCGTGCTGGCGGTGGTTATCCGCATCAACCGCCGCTTGAGCTCGGAAATCGCCCGCCGGGTCAACCTTGAACAGGAACTGCGCAGCAGCGAATACCACTACCGCGGCCTGGTGGAGAGCCTGTCGGCCATCGCCTGGGAAGCAAAAGTCACCGACTTCACCTACAGCTATGTATCGCCCCACGCCGAAGACCTTCTCGGTTATCCCCTGTCCCATTGGCTGATTCCGGGTTTCTGGCGCAACATCATTCACCCCGCCGACCTGACCCGCGCCCAGACCTTCTGCGATCACGAAGTGCTGGCCGGGCGCGATCACCGCCTCGATTACCGGGTGATCACCGCCGACGGCCGCTGCCTGTGGGTGCGCGATATCGTCAGCCTGATCGAACACGGGCATGAGCCGGTGCTGCGCGGGTTGATGATCGATATCACCGACGCCAAGCGCACCGAGGAAGCGCTACGCCTGTCGGAGCAGAAATTCGCTTCCGTGTTCCAGCAATGCCCGGACATGCTGGTGATCGCGCGCCTGAGCGACGGCTGCCTGCTGGAAGTCAACGAAGCGTTCGAAGAACAGATCGGCCTCAAGGCCGAGGACGTCATTGGCCAGACCGCCACCAACCTGAACATCTGGGGGATTCCCGGTGTTGGGCCAGGCCTGTTGCAACGCTTGCAGGCCGGCAGCATCCGCAACCTGGAGATGCCCTTTCGTCGCAGCAACGGCCAGGTGTTTACCGGCCTGATCTCCGCCGAACCGTTCAACCTCGACATGACACCGGCGCTGGTGGTCGTAGTGCGGGACATCACCCAGCTCAAGGAAACCCAGCAACAGCTGCAAACTTCCGAAGAAAAATTCGCCAAGGCCTTCCACGCCTCTCCCGACGGTTTGCTGCTGTCTCGGCAAAGTGATGGCTTGCTGCTGGAGGTCAACGATGGTTTTAGCCGCATCACCGGGTTCAACAGCGCCATGTCGGTGGATCGTTCGGCGCTGGACCTGGGAATCTGGGTCAACCTCAATGAACGCAAGCAAATGCTCGACCTGCTGCACCGCGACGGCTTTGTCCGCGACTTCAGCTGCCATATCCGCCGCAGCGACGGGCAGATCCGCCTCTGTGAAGTGTCCAGCCGTCCGCTGCCGATTGGCGATGAAGACTGCATGCTGACCATCGCCCGGGACATCACCGAGCGGCACCTGATGCAGGAAAAACTGCAACAGGCCGCCACCGTGTTCGAAAGCACTGCCGAAGGCGTGTTGATCACCGATACCCAACAGCACATCAGCGCGGTCAACCGTGCGTTCACCGAAATCACCGGTTACAGCGAAAACGAAGCCCTGGGCCACACGCCACGCCTGCTCGCCTCAGGCCTGCATGACAGCGCGTTCTACGCGGCCATGTGGCATCAATTGACCGCCGAAGGTCATTGGCAGGGCGAGATTTCCAATCGGCGCAAGAATGGCGAGCTGTACCCGAGCTGGCTGACCATCAGCGCCGTGCGCAACCGCGACAAGTTCATCACCCACTTTGTCGCGGTGTTCGCCGACATTTCCAGTCTCAAACATGCCCAGGCCAAACTCGACTACCAGGCGCACCACGACCCACTGACCGGCCTGCCGAACCGCACGCTGTTCGAAAGCCGCCTGCTGACGGCGCTCAACAACCAACAGGAAAACGGCGGCCAGGGCGCCGTGCTGTTCCTCGACCTTGACCGCTTCAAGCACATCAACGACAGCCTCGGCCACCCGGTCGGCGACCTGCTGCTCAAGGGCATTGCCGTACGTCTCAAGGAGCAGTTGCGTGACATCGACACCGTGGCGCGCCTGGGTGGTGACGAATTCATCATTCTATTACCGGGCCTGCAACAATCCAGCGATGCCGACCACATCGCCACCAAATTGCTCAATTGTTTCGCCGCGCCGTTCCAGGCCGGCGAACACGAGTTTTTCATCAGCGCCAGTATCGGCACCAGCCTCTATCCGAAGGATGGCTGCGACGTTGCCACACTGATCAAGAACGCCGACGCCGCGATGTACCGCTCCAAGGCCAAGGGCCGCAACCGCGTCGAAAGCTACACCCGCGACCTCACCGCCCAGGCCAGCGAACGCGTGGCGCTGGAACACGAACTGCGCCGCGCCATCGAACGCAACGAGTTGCACCTGTGCTACCAACCGAAAATCAGCCTCGCGGACTACAGCCTGGTCGGTGCCGAAGCCCTGATCCGTTGGCGCCATCCGACCTTTGGCGACGTGCCGCGGGAACACTTCATCCCGCTGGCGGAAGAAAACGGCATGATCCTGCAAATCGGCGACTGGGTCCTGGAAACCGCCTGCCGGCAGATGGCCGAATGGCACCGGCTGTACGACAGTCCCGGCCCGCTGTCGGTCAACCTTGCCGGCGCCCAATTGCGTCAACCCAATCTGCTGGGCCGTATCGAACAGTTGCTCAAGGACAACGGCCTCAACCCCGGTTTCCTGCAACTGGAAATCACCGAAAACTTCATCATGAGCCAGGCCGAAGAAGCGCTGGCGGTGCTGCATCAACTCAAAAAACTGGGCGTGCAACTGGCCATCGATGACTTCGGTACCGGTTACTCGTCCCTGAGCTACCTCAAGCGCCTGCCACTGGACATCCTCAAGATCGACCAGTCCTTCGTCCGCGGCCTGCCGGACGATCCCCACGATGCGGCGATCGTACGCGCCATCATCGCGCTCGGACGCAGCATGCCATTCACCGTGATTGCCGAAGGGGTCGAGACACTGGCGCAACAGCAATTCCTCGCTGCCGAGGGCTGTGAACAAATCCAGGGCTACATCGTCAGCCTACCCCTGCCCCCCGACGAATTTGCCGCGACATTTCTTCGTACAAACGTAATGGCTTTTTCAGATGGCACAGCCGCGAAACCGTCGTTATAATCCGCGGCCTACTGAGGGCCTATAGCTCAGTTGGTTAGAGCAGAGGACTCATAATCCTTTGGTCCACGGTTCAAGTCCGTGTGGGCCCACCAAACAAGAAAGCCGCGCAATGCGCGGTTTTTTCGTGTCTGACGTTTAGTTTTGTTTACTTATGGTCTCGCTTTATCGGATGACGCCCGCAGACCTTGTAGGCAAACTCCGAATCTTGCTTTTGGGCACTTTGATGCCTTGTTGCGCTTTTCTTCGACGGGATAGTCTCTGGACGTCGCTGACCATTCAGCGATCGGGCTTGGAAACCCGTCGGATCAAAGCGCAGCAGTATCTACCACTACTCCAGTCGTTTTTTACGACTGCGAAACTGTGTTATGGCAGCTGTGCGTGGGACGCTTTCGGGCGTGCCGGTTTCCTTGATCCCCGGTTTTCCAACCTGCGTACAGCTGCCACCCATTCGCTTGGAAACGAAAATGGCCGCTCCTTGGATTAAGGAGTTACATCATGAGCAAACCCATTTCGTCCGATCCTTCACAACTGAAAACCGTCGGCTTCGCCCCCTTCCTCTATTTCTCGGACCAACCCCTGTTCCACGTCTGCCGCAACGTCCCCATCGCCGACGCTCTGACCCAAGCCTCTGACCTGCTGTTCCTCGCCAAGTCCCTCACCGTGGACGCCGCCTACGCCCAAGACTCCGACCGCCACGCCAGGGCCGCGCACTATCTAACGACGATGAGCAAAGCGGTGATTGATGATGTGGTGAAGGTGCTGACGCGAAGGCCTGTTCAATCGAGAACGGATGCAGATCAATAGAACACTGTTCACAGGACCGGAAAATTCCCAAAAAAGGACCGAGAATTCCCTTTTGGGGACTGATAGAGCCAGCCTCTTCGGGCTTTCGTTATTTCCAGTGCTGAACGACATCACTGCAACTGTCAGTCCAAACACGCAGCGAAGGGATAGCCTGGACTGCCCGCAGCCGCTCCAGCATCTGCCCCGTCAACACGACCTCATACGTATCCGCCGCCCGCCCCCACTGCTCCACGATGACCATGCCGTCCACCAGCGCCCCCGCCAATTCGGCAATCGTCTCGGCCTGATCCTCTATGATTTTTTGCGTCCGATCCCACACCCGATCAGTCATCGCTTTGAGCTGCGCCGTTATGCGTTCAGACGACGCTGGATCGGTATCGGGACAGGCGATGTTGCGCAGCAGATGCTGAAGCTCCCTGATTTTTGCGTAATCCTGTTCCGCCCCCTGCTCGCCTTTGAGGATGGCGGCGGCTTTGGGCTTATCGACGCGTTTTGCGGCTGAAGGTTTTGATGGCAGGGTCTGCGCCATTGCGCCAGCCAGGAGCACCATCATCCGGGCTTCCAGATGTTCCTTCATGGCTTCCATCGACGAAATTGGGCGCACCAAGGTAATGGAGGCCCCTCCCTGGTGCCGCAAATCCTTGGTCACTGTCAGCGTCACGCTGCCCGTTTCAAATCCCAGGGCGCGGGCCACCACGTAGTGCCCCATTTCGTGATGGGCGATCTGCAATGCACGGTCCCGTACAGCAGCAGGTAGCTTTGTTGTCATGTCCTTGGCCTCTCGCCCTCGACTGCATCAATCTTAGTCGATTGCCCACTCTCTTTCGGCCACAAGCGTCGCGTCGAACGAGCCTGTAACATGCTGGACCATTGATTCACGCCTCTGGAGCCACGCCGTTGCCCGACACTCGCCCCCCTGTTCTCGATGAAATCGACCGCCAATTGATTGCCGCCCTACAGATCAACGCCCGCGAGAGCGTGGCCATGCTTGCCCGGCAACTGGGCATCGCCCGTACCACGGTCACTTCGCGCCTGGCGCGGCTGGAAAAGGCCAAAGTGATCACCGGCTACGGTGTGCGCCTCGGTCAGCGGGTGGTGGATGGCGGGTTGCAGGCGTATGTCGGGATCACTGTGCAACCGCGTTCCGGCAAGGAGGTGTTGCGACGCCTGAGCGCGATGGCGCAGGTGCAGCAGTTGTGTGCGGTGAGTGGTGAATTTGATTATGTGGCGTGGTTGCGCACCGATTCACCGGAGCAGCTGGATCAATTGCTGGATCAGATTGGCAGCGTGGATGGGGTGGAGAAGACCACGACCTCCATCATCTTGAGCAGCAAGATTGATCGGGGGCAGCCGGTTTGAGATTCCAATTCAGGTTTCATGGGTGTCTGAACTGACGTCATCGCGAGCAGGCTCGCTCCTACAGTGGTCAGTGTGTATATAAAGTTCGTCATATCGACCAATAAAATGGCAAAATGACGACACTTTGCGTCTTATTAACGTGTTCTGTGCTCTCTAGAATGGCTGGCATCTTTTCCTATACTCAGATGCGCATTCCGCGTCGGGTCGCCAGCAAGGTCAGCCATGAACAAGAACAATCGCCATCCTGCAGACGGTAAGAAACCAGTCACCATTTTCGGCCCGGATTTTCCTTTCGCCTTCGACGACTGGATCGAACACCCGGCCGGGCTGGGCAGCATTCCTGAGCATAGTCACGGTGCCGAAGTGGCGATTGTCGGCGGCGGGATCGCCGGCCTGGTAGCGGCGTATGAGCTGATGAAGCTGGGCCTGAAACCGGTCGTCTACGAAGCTTCGAAAATGGGCGGCCGCCTGCGTTCCCAGGCGTTCAATGGCGCCGAAGGCATCGTGGCCGAACTGGGCGGGATGCGCTTCCCGGTGTCGTCCACCGCGTTTTATCACTACGTCGACAAACTGGGTCTGGAAACCAAACCTTTCCCTAACCCGCTGACGCCCGCGTCGGGCAGCACGGTGATCGACCTCGAAGGTCAGACCCATTACGCACAGAAGCTGTCGGACCTTCCTGCGCTGTTCCAGGAAGTGGCTGACGCTTGGGCCGATGCCCTGGAAGCCGGTTCGCAGTTCTCCGATATCCAGCAAGCCATTCGTGATCGTGATGTTCCACGCCTGAAAGAGCTGTGGAACACCCTGGTGCCGCTGTGGGACGACCGCACCTTCTACGATTTCGTCGCCACCTCCAAGGCCTTCGCCAAGCTCTCGTTCCATCACCGCGAAGTGTTCGGCCAGGTCGGTTTCGGCACCGGCGGCTGGGACTCGGACTTCCCCAACTCGATGCTGGAAATTTTCCGCGTGGTGATGACCAACTGCGACGACCATCAGCATCTGGTGGTCGGCGGTGTGGAACAGGTGCCACAGGGCATCTGGCGCCATGTGCCGGAACGTTGCGCGCATTGGCCGGCCGGCACCAGCCTCAGTTCCCTGCACAACGGCGCACCACGTACCGGAGTGAAGAAAATTGCCCACGCACCGGGCGGCCGTTTCGCCGTCACCGACAACTGGGGCGACACACGCGAATACGCCGCAGTGCTAACCACTTGCCAGAGCTGGCTGCTGACCACCCAGATCGAATGCGACGAAACCCTGTTCTCGCAAAAAATGTGGATGGCCCTGGACCGCACCCGCTACATGCAGTCGTCGAAGACTTTCGTGATGGTCGACCGCCCGTTCTGGAAAGACAAAGATCCGGAAACCGGCCGCGACCTGATGAGCATGACTCTCACCGATCGTTTGACCCGCGGCACTTATTTGTTCGACAACGGCGACGACAAACCGGGAGTGATTTGCCTGTCGTACTCGTGGATGAGCGACGCCCTGAAGATGCTGCCGCAGCCGGTGGAAAAACGCGTGAAGCTGGCGCTGGATGCGTTGAAGAAGATCTACCCGAAAGTCGACATCGCCGCGCGGATCATCGGCGATCCGATCACCGTGTCCTGGGAAGCCGACCCACATTTCCTCGGTGCATTCAAAGGCGCCCTGCCCGGCCATTACCGCTACAACCAGCGTATGTACGCACACTTCATGCAGGACGACATGCCAGCCGAACAACGCGGGATTTTCATCGCCGGCGACGATGTTTCGTGGACGCCGGCCTGGGTCGAAGGCGCGGTGCAGACGTCGCTCAATGCGGTGTGGGGCATCATGAAACACTTCGGCGGTGCAACTCACGCCGAGAATCCGGGTCCAGGAGATGTGTTCAACGAGATCGGACCGATCGCCCTGCCCGAGTAAGAGGAATCCGAAATGCGCGTAGCCCTTTACCAATGTCCACCGCTGCCTCTGGATGTCGCCGGCAACCTGCAACGCTTGCAGCAGCTTGCGCTGGAGGCAAAAGGCGCCGACCTGCTGGTGCTGCCGGAGATGTTCCTGACCGGCTACAACATCGGCGTCGATGCCGTCAGCGTGTTGGCGGAGGTGTACAACGGTGAGTCGGCGCAGCAGATCGCGCACATTGCCAAGGCAGCCGGGATCGCCATCCTGTATGGCTACCCGGAGCGCACCGCCGACGGGCAGATCTACAACGCCGTGCAGTTGATCGATGCCAATGGCGAGCGCGTCTGCAACTACCGCAAAACTCACTTGTTCGGCGACCTCGATCACTCGATGTTCAGCGCCGGCTCAGACGAGTTTCCCATCGTTGAGCTCAACGGCTGGAAGCTCGGTTTCCTGATCTGCTACGACCTGGAATTTCCGGAAAATGCCCGACGCCTGGCCCTGGCCGGTGCCGAGCTGATCCTGGTGCCGACCGCCAACATGATTCCCTACGACTTCATCGCTGACGTCACCGTCCGCGCCCGGGCCTTTGAGAACCAGTGCTACGTGGCCTACGCCAACTACTGCGGCAGCGAAGGCGACATTCATTACTGCGGCCAGAGCAGCATCGCCGCACCGGATGGCAGCCGTATCGCCCAGGCGGGTCTGGATGAGGCGCTGATCGTCGGCGAGCTGGATCGCCAGTTGATGCTCGACTCCCGCGCCGCCAATCGCTATTTCCTCGATCGCCGCCCTGAGCTTTACGGCAACCTGAACAAGCGCTAGTCCACTGTAATCCGCTAGCATTGGCACTTCACTGTTCTGGAAGTGCCCATGCCCGCGCTGAATCAACCTCGCCCCCCTACGGAAACCCTGGCCAACGGCCTGCGGGTGACGCTGCGTCATGCCCCGAACCTGAAGCGTTGCGCGGCGGCGTTGCGCGTGGCTGCCGGCAGCCATGATGTGCCGCTGGCCTGGCCCGGTCTGGCGCATTTTCTTGAGCATTTGTTGTTTCTGGGGACTGAGCGTTTTCCTGCGGGCCAAGGGCTGAT
The DNA here is from genome assembly GCF_056406435.1 of Pseudomonas sp. P1_C12. Classification (NCBI taxonomy): domain Bacteria; kingdom Pseudomonadati; phylum Pseudomonadota; class Gammaproteobacteria; order Pseudomonadales; family Pseudomonadaceae; genus Pseudomonas; species Pseudomonas sp. P1_C12. The sequence goes on from NZ_JBFUAE010000004.1 coordinate 65,800, forward strand.
GGCCTACGTCCAGAGCCATGGCGGGCAAGTGAATGCGCGGACCAGCGAACGCACCACGAACTATTTTTTTGAACTGCCACCCCAAGCGTTTACCGGTGGGCTTGAGCGTCTGTCAGACATGCTCGCCCATCCACGTATGAATCCGGACGATCAACAGCGGGAACGGGAAGTGCTGCAGGCGGAATTTGTCGCCTGGTCGCAGGATCCGGTGGCGCAACAACAGCGGGCATTGTTCGATGGGCTTTCTGAGGCTCATCCGCTGCGAGGTTTCCATGCTGGCAATCGCGACAGCCTCCCAGTGTCGCAACCCGAATTTCAGCAGGTATTGCAGGATTTTTATCAGCGGTTTTACCAGACCGGGCAGATGACCTTGAGCCTGGCCGGGCCACAGAGCCTTGATGAACTAAGAGGTTTGGCCGAAACATTTGCCAGCGTCATTGCCGGCGGTGAAAAGGCCACGCAACAATCCCCGGCACCGCTGATGGCGACCTCAAACGCCAGTTATCAACAGGCTGGCGAGCGCCGACTGGATTTGCTGTTTGCCCTCGAAGCGCTACCCGACTCCGCCGCCGAAGCACTGGGTTTTCTGTGTCACTGGCTGAATGCCGAGAAACCGGGCGGTTTGCTGGCGGATTTGCGTGAGCGTGGATTGGCCGAAAAACTGAAGGCCGAGTCGCTGTATCAATTCGCCGGGCAAGCCTTGCTGCACTTGGCGTTTACATTGCCCGCCAACTCTTTGGCAACCGGGATTCGCGAGCGGCTGATGGATTGGCTGGGCTTCTTCGCCAGGCAAGACTGGAGCCGATTGCGCGAAGAATACGCAACCCTGCTCCAGCGCCAACAGCAAGTCAGCAGCGCCTTGCAACTGGCCCAACTGGACAGCGAACAACGCGAAGTCGGGTTATCTGACCAAGGCGTTACAGCCCTCAAGCAAGTCCTCAAACAAATCGGCGCTGTGGATAACTTCAGCGGCCGCTGGCAATTGCCAGCACCCAACCCGTTCTTGCCCTGCGAAGCACCGACAGCCAACGCCGGATTGATTCGCGGCCAGACCAGCGCCCACCGTGGACTGCGCACTTTTGCCCAGGATCGCTCGCGCAGCCGTCGTGAACGTTCGCCGATGCAATTCAGCCAGGCATGGCCGGACAACGGTGCTGAAGGTGCGATTTATCTGCGCTGGCGCCTAGGTTCGACTCCCGGCAGCCACCTTCAATCACAGCTGGAAAACCACCTGCAACCATTGCGCGAAGACGCGCGTCAGGCCGGCGTGGATGTTTCCTTCAGTGCGTCGGGCAACGAATGGCTGCTGAAACTGAGCGGGCTTCAGGAGCCGATGCCCGGCGTCCTGGAGCATGCGCTGAAAGAACTGACAAAACCTGATGCCGCTGTCTCACAAGCCGAATCGACCAGCGTTGCGTTGATACCGATTCGACAACTGCTCAAAACATTGCCCGATCACTGCCTCGAGCACAGCGCGAGCTCGGATGACCTGCAGCAACTCTGGTCGAGTGCGCGATGGGATGGGTTGTCCATCGGGTTATCGGCTCAGACTCAAGCGGCCATGGGCCTGGCCTTGAGCCGCATACCCGGCACGCCGGACAATCAACTGACGCAGCCCTCTTCGATCCTCGCACAGCATCTGTGGAGCACTGTCGATACCGCCTCCAGCGAGCACGCGTTACTGCTGTTCTGTCCGACAGCCACCCAGGAAATGGCCGACGAAGCCGCGTGGCGTTTGCTCGCTCACCTCTCACAGACGCCGTTCTACCAGCGCCTGCGGGTGGAGCTGCAACTCGGCTATGCGGTGTTCAGCGCCACGCGGCAGATTCACGGCCAAACCGGGCTGCTGTTCGGCGTGCAATCGCCAAGCGCTGCACCAACGGCGTTGCTGCAACACATCGAGCAACTCCTGAATCGATTGCCGGAGCTGATCCACGCGCTCGACGACACCACCTTCAATGCTCAACGCCAGGCTCTGGCGGATCAATTTTCCAGCGCCGCGCTCACCACGAGCCAAGCGGCCGAATTGCTTTGGCAGGGCAAGTTGGGCGGCCGCTCGTCGGATTATCTGACGCAATTACCCGAGGCAATCCTGCTGATCGACCGCGCCGAACTGCTGGCCGCCGCACAGCGATTGAATCAGGCCGAGGGCGGCTGGCTGAGCCTGGCCAACAGCCCTGCACCCGGCACTCCCTGGCGAGCGACAAAATGATCATTACCGGGGCTGTAAGGAGCTTTCTCAAAGTTTCACGGACAATCCCTTTGAAATTTTGAGTAACATTGCCACCTAACTATCTGGAACATCTCTGATTTGAGGTGGACTATACCTATAGATAGCGCTGTCCCACCCCACTTGAAGGAGTTCAATCTATGGCCTGGACCAAACCTGCCTACACCGACCTGCGTATCGGCTTTGAAGTCACCATGTACTTCGCCAGCCGCTAATCTGCCTTGGCGGACTGCAGCTAACGCCTCGGTTATCCCGAGGCGTTTTATTTTCAGCGTTGAAATGATGGAGCGTCCATGTTTGTCCAGATTCTAGGTTCCGCTGCCGGCGGCGGCTTCCCCCAGTGGAACTGCAACTGCGTGAACTGCGCAGGCTTTCGTGACGGCAGCCTGCGGGCCAAGGCGCGGACGCAATCGTCCATCGCGATTTCCGATGACGGCGTGAACTGGGTGCTGTGCAACACCTCCCCGGACATTCGCGCCCAACTCCAGAGCTTCGCCCCGATGCAGCCGGGCCGCGCCCTGCGCGATACCGGGATCGGCGCGATCATCCTGATGGACAGCCAGATCGACCACACCACCGGCCTGCTCATGCTGCGCGAGGGATGCCCGCATCAGGTCTGGTGTACCGACATGGTCCACGAGGACCTGAGCACTGGTTTCCCACTGTTCAACATGCTGACTCACTGGAACGGCGGGCTGAACTGGAACCGTATCGAACTCGATCAAAGCTTCACCATCCCCGCCTGTCCGAACCTGCGCTTCACCCCGCTGCCTTTGCGCAGTGCCGCGCCGCCGTACTCGCCGCACCGCTTCGACCCGCATCCGGGCGACAACATCGGCCTGATCGTCGAAGACCTCAACACAGGCGGCAAGCTGTTCTACGCACCGGGCCTGGGCAAGGTGGATGCAGAGCTTCTGGAAATCATGGCTGGCAGCGATTGCCTGCTGGTCGACGGCACGCTGTGGGATGACGATGAAATGCAGCGGCGTGGCGTAGGCACCCGCACCGGTCGCGAGATGGGCCACCTGGCGCAGAACGGCCCTGGCGGCATGCTCGAAGTGCTGGAACAACTGCCCGAGCAGCGCAAGGTGCTTATCCACATCAACAACACCAACCCGATTCTTGATGAGGACTCGCCGGAGCGCACGGAGCTGGATCGGCGCCAGGTTGAAGTGGCGTATGACGGCATGAGTATTGTGTTGTAAGCAATCGAGACCGCTGCGCGGTCTATCGCGAGCAGGCTCGCTCCCACAGGGGTATGCGTTTCAATTGTGGGAGCGAGCCTGCTCGCGATGAGGCCAGCTCAGGCACTGAAGAATCCACCGGTCCTACCCGGAGAACCGCAATGACCGACACCCCAATGTCCCCCGCCGAATTCGAAGCGGCCCTGCGCGCCAAGGGCGCCTATTACCACATCCATCACCCCTATCACGTGGCGATGTATGAAGGTCGGGCCACCCGCGAGCAAATCCAGGGCTGGGTCGCCAACCGTTTCTACTATCAGGTGAACATCCCCCTGAAGGACGCGGCTATCCTCGCCAACTGCCCTGACCGCGAGATCCGCCGCGAGTGGATTCAGCGCCTGCTCGACCACGACGGTGCGCCCGGTGAAGACGGCGGCATCGAAGCCTGGCTGCGCCTGGGCCAGGCCGTGGGTCTCGACCCCGACCAACTGCGTTCCCAGGAGCTGGTGCTGCCCGGCGTACGCTTCGCCGTGGACGCCTATGTCAATTTCGCCCGCCGCGCCAGTTGGCAGGAAGCCGCGAGCAGCTCGCTGACCGAACTGTTCGCCCCGCAGATCCACCAATCGCGCCTGGACAGTTGGCCCCAGCATTACCCATGGATCGACCCGGCCGGCTACGAGTATTTCCGCACGCGCCTGGGTCAGGCACGGCGTGATGTCGAGCATGGTCTGGCGATCACGTTGCAGCACTACACTACTCGTGAAGGCCAGGAGCGCATGCTGGAAATTCTCCAGTTCAAACTGGACATTCTTTGGAGCATGCTCGATGCCATGAGCATGGCCTACGAACTGAAACGCCCGCCGTATCACAGCGTGACCGGGGAACGGGTCTGGCACAAAGGAATCACCTTATGAGTTTCGATCGCAGCAAGACCCCGACCTGGCGCCCCGGCTACCGATTCCAGTACGAACCGGCGCAAAAAGGCCATGTGCTGCTGTACCCGGAAGGCATGATCAAGCTCAACGAAAGTGCCGCGCTGATCGGTGGTTTGATTGATGGTGAGCGAGACGTGGCAGCCATCATCGCCGAGCTCGACCAACAGTTCCCCGGCGTGCCCGAGCTTGGTGACGACATCGAGCAATTCATGGAGGTTGCCCGTGCGCAACACTGGATCGAACTTGCCTGATTCATCGGTGCAAGTGCCGCCCAAACCTGAAATCGGCTTGCCGCTGTGGCTGCTGGCCGAGCTGACGTACCGCTGCCCGCTGCAATGCCCGTACTGCTCCAATCCGCTGGATTTCGCCGAACAAGGCAAGGAGCTGAGCACCGAACAGTGGATCAAGGTGTTCCGCGAAGCGCGGGAAATGGGTGCCGCGCAACTGGGCTTTTCCGGTGGCGAGCCGCTGGTGCGCCAGGACCTTGCCGAGTTGATTGGTGAAGCCCGCAAACTGGGTTTCTACACCAACCTGATCACCTCCGGCATCGGCCTGACCGAGCAGAAAATCAGCGACTTCAAGAAGGCCGGTCTCGATCACATCCAGATCAGCTTCCAGGCCAGCGACGAACAGGTGAACAATCTGCTGGCCGGGTCGAAAAAGGCCTTTGCGCAGAAACTGGAAATGGCCCGGGCAGTGAAGGCCCACGGTTATCCGATGGTGCTGAATTTCGTGACCCATCGGCACAACATCGACCAGATCGACCGCATCATCGAGCTGTGCATCGCTCTGGAAGCGGACTTTGTCGAGCTCGCCACTTGCCAGTTCTACGGCTGGGCGCAACTCAATCGCGTTGGGCTATTGCCGACCAAAGAACAACTGGTGCGCGCCGAACGCATTACCAACGAATACCGCGCCAAACTGGAAGCCGAAGGGCATCCCTGCAAGCTGATTTTCGTCACCCCGGACTATTACGAGGAGCGCCCGAAAGCCTGCATGAATGGCTGGGGCAGTATTTTTCTGACGGTCACGCCAGACGGAACCGCCCTGCCCTGTCACGGCGCCCGACAGATGCCGGTGCAGTTTCCCAACGTGCGCGACCACAGCATGCAGCACATCTGGTACGACTCGTTCGGCTTCAACCGCTTTCGCGGTTATGACTGGATGCCCGAGCCGTGCCGCTCCTGTGACGAGAAAGAAAAAGACTTCGGCGGCTGTCGCTGCCAGGCGTTCATGCTCACAGGTGATGCAAGTAACGCCGACCCGGTGTGCAGCAAGTCGCCACAACACGGCGTGATCCTCAGGGCTCGCGAAGAAGCCGGGCACGCTACCCAGACCATCGACCAACTGGCCTTTCGCAATGAACGAAACTCACGCCTCATCGCCAAAAGCTGAACCTTTCAGCGCTGCCAAAGCCGTGGCCGCCGGTATCGACTTTGCCGAACTGCAGGTCGGTCGACAGGGCCTGTTCTGGAACGAGTACCGACCCGAAGACGCGGCGTGCCGGATCTGGCATTGGCGTGACGGTGCAGCGAAATGCCTGACGCCACTGGGGTTCAGCGTGCGCAGTCGGGTGTACGAATATGGCGGCGGCGCGTTTTGCCTGACGGACGACGGTATCGTTTTCGTCAACGAGGCAGACCAGCAACTGTATCGGCAATCACTGCAAGGCGAAGCGCCCGAAAGGCTGACGTCCAGTGCGTGCCGTTATGGTGATTTACAGTTCGCCAACGGGCAGGTGCTGGCGGTCGAGGAACTTCGCGATCAACACCGACTGGTGGCGATCGATCTGTTCGATGGCGCACGTCACCTGCTGGCCGAGGGTGCTGACTTCTACGCGGCACCGACGCTGAGCCCTGATGCCCGGCGCCTGGCCTGGATCGAATGGAGTCGTCCGGATCAGCCATGGACAACGACCCGCTTGATGGTTGCCGAACGCCTCGCCAATGGCGGGCTTGCCGAAGCTCGTTGTGTGGCGGGCGAAGGCGCGCAAGAGTCTGTGCAACAACCGCGGTTTGATGCCAACGGTCGCTTGTATTGCCTGACCGATCGCGCTGGTTTCTGGCAGCCATGGATGGAATCTGAAAAAGGCCTGAGCCCATTGCCAAGCGCCGCCGCCGACCATGGCCCCGCGCCCTGGCAACTCGGTGGCAGCACCTGGTTGCCGCTGGGCAACGACAGTTATCTGGCCAGTTGGACCGAAGGCGGGTTTGGCCGATTGGGCATAGGCGGCGATTCCAGCGCCGACTTCACCGGCGACTACAGCCGCTTCCGCCATCTCGCCGTGGATAAACAGTTCATCTATTGCATCGCGGCGTCGTCCGTCAGTTCAACCGCCGTCATCGCCATCGACCGCCAGAACCGGCAAGTGCAAGTGCTGGCCGGCGGCATCGCACCGCTTGCTCCCGAACAGATCAGCCGCCCGCAAACCTTGCGCTACCCAAGTGGCTCAGGCGAAGCACACGGCTTCTTCTACCCGGCGATGACCGGCGCGGCGAAACCGCCATTGGTGGTGTTCGTCCATGGTGGCCCGACTTCGGCGTGTTACCCGATGTTCGATCCGCGTATCCAGTATTGGGCACAGCGGGGCTTCGCTGTGGCCGACCTCAACTATCGCGGCAGCAGCGGTTATGGCAGGGACTATCGTCAGGCGCTGCATTTGAGCTGGGGTGATGTGGATGTCGAAGACGCTTGCGCGGTGGTCAGCCATCTCGCCGAACGTGGCTTGATCGATGGCGACAAAGCGTTCATCCGCGGCGGCAGTGCTGGCGGTTACACCACCCTTTGCGCCTTGGCATTTCACAACGTGTTCCGCGCCGGCGCCAGTCTGTATGGGGTCAGCGATCCGGTGGCGCTGGGGCGCACGACCCACAAATTCGAAAGTGATTATCTGGATTGGTTGATCGGCGATCCTCTGCGGGATGCCGAACGCTACGCGGCCCGCACGCCGCTGCTGCATACCGGCAACATCCGCGTGCCAGTGATCTTCTTTCAAGGAGAACTGGATGCCGTGGTCGTCCCGCAGCAGACCCGCGACATGGTCACGGCGCTGCAGGACAACGGCATCCTGGTCGAAGCGCATTACTATGCAGACGAACGCCACGGTTTTCGCAAGGCCGGTAACCAGGCCCATGCGCTGGAGCAGGAGTGGTTGTTTTATCGGCGGGTGATGGAGCACGCCAGCTGAAATCGGCGGTATTCCAATCGCTGGCAAACCAGCTCCTACAGAACCGTGATCTCCCGTAGGAGCTGGCTTGCCAGCGAAAGCGATCTATCTAACGCCGCAAAAATTCAGCGCTTGGCGATGATGTACACCGCATGCACGATCCCCGGAATGTAACCGCACAACGTCAGCAGAATATTCAGCCAGAACGCCCCGCCGAATCCTACTTGCAGAAACACACCCAGTGGCGGCAACAGGATGGCGATGATGATGCGAATAAAGTCCATGGGACAGCTCCTGATTGGGGTGGACTCGTTCGAGCCCTACAGCTAATCGACCTGTGCCGTTTGTCAGGGTTCAGCCCGATTCCTCAGGCCAGTATCTCCAGACCGTGTTTGCGCACGATACTCAGCAACTTCAACGCCATGCCACTGGGGTGCTTATTCCCTGCTTCCCATTGCTTGACCGTGGAAGCGCTGGTGTTCAGGTAGCGCGCAAACACCGGTTGGCTGACATTGTTGCGCTCGCGCAGTGCCTTGATCTCTTGTGCGGGAATTGCATCCGGTATCGTTGCAAGACAAGACTCATCGAACTCACGCATGGTCGCCTTGCTGATTGCACCGATGGCGTACAAGGCACTGGCCGATTCGTGGATCGATTCCGATAGCTCACTTTTGAATTTTTTACTCATTTGGTATCTCCACAAACTCCTTTGCATCCAGCAAGCGCTGAATTTCCATTTCGGTCAGTCCACCATATGTCTTGGCCAACTCTCGCAAGTCGAGCAAATGCCTGGGACTGATATTGCTCTGATCTTTCTTTGCGTACAGGAACTGATAGACCCAATGAGCACCGCCCTTCGCTAGGATAATCGAGCGATGGCGGTTGGCATTCAAACGCTTCTTCCAGACTCCGCCGCCCAGATTGTCAGCCTGACCATTGAGCATTTCGGTGAATGCCTCCCGCAGCTCGTCATCACCGATCCAGGCCTTGGCAGCCTGCATTGCGAAGCGCTTTGTCTTGAACAGCCTTGGTGACATCGGCATCCCGTCCATAAAACATACCACCTAGTGGTATAGAAATCAAAACCAACGCGACAGCAATACTGTTTCGCTGGCACCGGCACTCCCTGCCGATACACGCTAGAAAGCCATTGATGCGCCAACCGCTCAAGCCGAGATTGCCTTTGGAAAAACCCGGCCACAAAAAAACGCCCCACGCCAAAAATGTCGGGCGTGAGGCGTGCGTATTACCGCGAGACGGTTCTGGAATGTGCGCAGGGCGCGTCGGATCAGACGGCAATCCCTTTGCGGCATTGCAATTGCGCGGTGCGTACTCGGGAGAAGGCGCGCGCCAGGCGCAGGAGCATTTCATCGATGTTGGCGTTGCTGACATTCAGCGCAGGGGTAAAGCGCAGGCAGTCGGGTTGTGGGGCATTGAGCAGCAAGCCTTCGTAGAGCGCGGCCTTGACCACCGCGTCAGCGGAATCGTCCGACAGCGTCAGCCCCCAAAGCAGCCCTTGTCCGCGCAACTCGCCGTGATCGTAACGATGGGCCAACCGCTCCAAGCCTTCACGCAGGTGTTGACCGGCTTCTGCGACGTGCTTGAGGAACGCCTTGTCCTGCACCGTATCGAGCACCGCAAGTCCCGCAGCGGTCATCAAGGCATTTCCATGATGAGTACCTGCCACCTCGCCAATGTCGAAACAGCAAGCCTTGCCCCGCGCCAGCAGCGCAGCCAATGGCACGCCGCCGCCCAACCCTTTGCCGAGCACGACGATATCCGCTGTTACACCGCAGGACTGTTCCGCGAGCAAGGTGCCACAACGACCAATGCCGGTTTGCACTTCGTCGAAGATCAGCAAAATGCCGAGTTCACGGCACAAGCGTTCGACGCCCTTGAGGTAGTGCGCGGTGGGCGGGATCACGCCGGCTTCGCTCTGGATCGGCTCGAGCATGATCGCAACGGTCCGTTCATCCACGGCCGCATGCAACGCTGGCAGATCATTGAATGGAACACGACTGAAGCCTGGCAATTGCGGCTCGAATCGGTTGGTCAGTGTCGAACTGTCCGACGCAGAAATCGTCCCCAGGCTGCGGCCATGGCAACCGTTGTTGGCCACAATAATTCGCGACGCACCGCCGCGATGCTGTTGACCCCATTTTCGCGCCAGTTTGATCGCTGCCTCACAGGCTTCGCTGCCGGTATTGAGCAGGTAGGCCTGATCACTGCCGGTGCTGGCACACAGGTGTTCGGCGAGGCTGAGCATACCGCGGTTGTACAGGCCGAAACCCGGGTTGATCAGCGACTGGGCCTGGGCAGTGATTGCATTGACCAGTACCGAGGGGCTGTGACCAAGGCTGTTGGCCCCGCCGCCCTGGGAAAAATCCAGATACGCACGGTCATCGCTGTCCCACAACCATGAACCCTGGCCACGCACAAACACCTGTTTCGGCCGCTCGACACTGGGCATCAAGTACTCGCTGGAAAGGTTATTGCCTAGGGATGGCAGGGAGGCGTCCATGACCAGATCATCAAGACTGGGAGGACTGCGGCGCAGACTGAACAGATTCATCTGACAAAACCTCTGATGAGGTTTTTTGCCTTACCTATGTAAACACCATCGAAGCAAAGGGTATTCATCGCGCTCTGTGGCCCTGTAAGCCCTGTGAGTGCGGTTAGACTAGGCTCAGGCGAGGCATTCAGCCATTTCGATTTCCCAGCATTTTCGATAAGTATTACTTATGGATTTCAAGCAACTGCGTTATTTCGTCGCGGTCTATGAAGAAGGCCACGTGGGCCGTGCCGCCGAGCGCCTGTCCATCTCCCAGCCGGCGCTGTCCCAGCAAATCCGCCACCTCGAACAAACCCTCGAGGTGAGCCTGTTCGAGCGCAGCAGCAAGCGCCTGTTGCCGACCCTCGCGGCCCACACGCTGTACAACCACGCATTGCCTTTGCTCGATGGCCTGCAACGGGCACGGGAAGCGCTCGGCAACTTCAAAGGTCAGGCGCTACGCACCCTGGCCATCGGCGTATTGCAGACCGTGCATACCAGCCTCGTTCCGCAGATGCTCGAGCGGGTGCGCAAGGCGCAGCCGCATCTGGTGGTGCAGATCTATGAACTGACCGGCCTGGAAATCGAGCGACGACTGCTCAACGGTTCTCTGGATATCGGCATCGGCTACCTGCCGCCCCGCCAGCCTGGCTTGCATGGCGTGATGCTGTACGAAGATGAACTGACCCTGGTCATCCCGGCAGAGCATCCGCTGCGTGAATTCAAGAAAGTGTCCATGAGTCAGGCCGCCGAACTGCCGATGTTGCTGCTGGGCGAGGAATTTCAGATCAGGCAGATCTGGCAGGCACAGCTGACAAGCCTCGGACGTCGCCCACAGGTGCAAGCCGAACTGAACAACATGGCCGGCATCCTCGACAGCCTGCCGCACACGCGCCTGGCGACGGTGCTGCCCGGACGCTCGCAAAAGACTCATGGCAACCACGAACTGCTGTGGAAACCCCTGAGCGAACCACGAGTGCCGCTGAAAGTCGGTTTGGTGTGCCGGGATGTGCAACGGCAGCAGGCCTCGCTGGCCTTGCTGCGGACATTGCTGGAAGAGGTGATAAACGGCCCGGATGGGCGCTTGAACAGCGCGCAGGCTCTGGATGGGCTGGGCTAGAAACTTTTCTTTGGGCAAAAGAAAACCCCGCCGAAGCGGGGCTTTGCAGACTGTTTCCCTGACATCCATTTCACTCCGCCGTCCTGGCAGAATCCTACGTGTCCCTGTTGTTGCTTTGCGCTTCCTGCGCTACGTCCATGAGAAGTAGATTAGCTGTGGATCCAATTTGTATCTATGGGAGAACAGCAGCACGTTATGTAAGAGAATGCTTACATAACGTTACTTCTTCAGAATTGTCCTGCATCCAGCAGGAACAACGATTCGCTACCGGCCTTCACCGACGCGCTCAACGAGTGAATGCGCGGCAGCAGTCGGGCAAAATAGAACCGCGCCGTGCCCAGTTTGCTGGCATAGAAATCGTCTTGCGCTTCCTTGCCGAAAGCCGCCTTGGCCATCAGAGCCCACATGTAGGCGTACGCCACGTAACCGAAAACCTGCAGATACTCGACCGACGCCGCGCCGATTTCGTTCGGATTGCTCTTCGCACGGTCAAGCAACCACGCGGTCAGTTCATCGAGGGTGGTCACTGCGTCGTTCAGCGGCTTGGTGAACTCGGCGAGGTCCGCGCTGGCGGTCGCCGTGAAGTGGCGAATCTCGTCGGCGAACAGGTTGTAGAACGCCCCGCCGCTACCCACGATCTTGCGCCCGACCAGGTCCAGCGCCTGAATGCCGTTGGTGCCTTCGTAGATCTGGGTGATGCGCACGTCACGCACCAGTTGCTCCTGGCCCCACTCACGGATGTAGCCGTGGCCGCCGAAAATCTGCTGACCGTGAACAGTGGTTTCCAGGCCGAGGTCGGTCAGGAACGCCTTGGCCACCGGGGTCAGCAACGCCACCAGGTCTTCCGCACGCTTGCGGGTGGTTGCATCTTCGCTGAACTTGGCGGTGTCCAGTTGCATCGCCACGTAGGTGGAGAACGCACGGCCCCCTTCGTTCGAGGCTTTCATGGTCAGCAGCATGCGACGCACGTCCGGGTGGACGATGATCGGGTCAGCCACTTTGTCCTTGTTCTGCGCGCCAGTTGGCGCACGGCTTTGCAGACGGTCACGGGCGTATTCCACGGCGTTCTGGTACGAACGCTCGCCAGTGGCCAGGCCCTGGATACCGACGCCCAGTCGCTCGTAGTTCATCATGGTGAACATCGCCGCCAGGCCTTTGTTTGGCTCGCCGACCAGGTAACCCACGGCTTCATCGAAGTTCATCACGCAGGTCGCGGACGCCTGGATGCCCATCTTGTGCTCGATCGAACCGCAATTCGCCGGGTTGCGCGCGCCCAGGCTGCCATCGGCATGGACCATGAACTTCGGCACCAGGAACAGTGAAATACCTTTCGGCCCCGCCGGTGCATCCGGCAGCTTGGCCAGTACCAGGTGGATGATGTTTTCGGTCAGGTCGTGTTCGCCACCGGTGATGAAGATCTTGGTGCCGCTGACCTTGTAGGAACCGTCGGCCTGAGGCTCGGCCTTGGTACGGATGATCCCAAGGTCTGTACCGGCGTGTGGCTCGGTCAGGCACATGGAACCGGCCCAGATACCGGCGTACATGTTCGGCAGGTACGCGGCTTTCAGCGCTTCGCTGGCGTGGGCATTGATCGACAGGCAAGCGCCGGCGGTCAGCATCGGGTACAGACCGAATGACAGGCTGGCGGAGTTGACCATTTCTTCGACCTGGGCCGAAACGGCTTTGGGCATGCCCATGCCGCCGTAGGACGGATCGCCACCGACACCGACCCAGCCGCCTTCAGCATAGGTCTGATAGGCCTGTGGGAAACCTGCTGGCGTGGTGACGGCACCGTCCGCCCAATGGCAACCTTCTTCGTCAGCGGCACGGCTCAGCGGTGCGATGCTTTTGCTGGTGACTTTGCCGGCTTCTTCCAGGATGGCTTCGACCGTTTCTGCATCGACGGTCTCAGCCAGTGCAGGCAGTTCGGCCCAGAGTTTGGCGACCTCGAAAACTTCATTGAGGACGAAGCGCATATCGCGCAGGGGCGCTTTGTAGTCAGCCATGGCAAACCTCGCAAGATCTATACAGGTGATTCACAGGAAGAGTGTTTTCGTTGGGTCGGAGTGTAACCCAACAACTTTTGCGACACATAGAGTCAACTCATGACCGTTTTGTTATTTTTAGTCACCAACAAAAAAGCCCGCGCAAGGCGAGCTTCTTTGTAACGGATTTATATGACTAAAGCGCAAACAACTCCGCCGGCAGTTGCATCAGGCAATCGCTACCCGCCTCTATGGCCGCCCGATGAGCGGCCGTGCGTGGCAACAGACGCTTGAAGTAAAACTCGCTGGTCGCCAGTTTGCCCCGGGAGAAGTCGCCATCGCCGCTGCCCGCATCGAGCTGCGCCTGAGCCACCAGCGCCATTCTCAACCACAGATAGCCGAGGATGATGTAACCGCTGTACATCAGGTAATCCACCGACGCGGCACCGACTTCGTCAGGGTTTTTCATCGCCGCCATGCCGACCCTGGTGGTCAATTCACCCCACTGCTGGTTCAGTTGATTGAGTTGCGCCACATACCCGGCCAGTTGTGGATGCTCGGCGTTCGCCGCGCAGAACTTATGGACGATTTTGGTGAAGCCGCGCAGCAGCTTGCCCTGGCTGCCGAGTACCTTGCGCCCGAGCAAGTCCAGCGCCTGAATGCCGTTGGTGCCCTCATAGATCGGCGCGATCCGGCAGTCGCGTACCAGTTGCTCCATGCCCCATTCGCGAATGAACCCGTGGCCGCCAAACACCTGCATGCCATGGTTGGTCACCTCCAGCCCGGTGTCGGTCATGAAGGCTTTGCAGATTGGTGTGAGAAAGGCCAGCAAGTCTTCGGCATCCTGACGCGCCGTTTCATCCGGGCTCAGGTGTGCAACGTCGAGCAACTGCGCGGTGAAGTAGGTCAGCGCGCGGTTGCCTTCGTTGAAGGCTTTCATGGTCAGTAACATCCGCCGCACATCAGGGTGCACGATGATCGGGTCGGCGGCTTTTCCCGGGGCTTTCGGGCCGGTCAGCGCGCGCATCTGCAAACGGTCGTTGGCGTATTTGATCGCGCCCTGGAAGCTCGCCTCCCCCAGACACAGCCCTTGCATGCCGGTACCCAGCCGCGCGTGGTTCATCATGGTGAACATGCAGTTGAGGCCCTTGTTCGGCTCGCCGATCAAGAAGCCCTTGGCCTCGTCGAAGTTCAGCACGCAGGTGGCCGAGGCCTTGATGCCCATTTTGTGTTCGATCGAGCCGCAGGATACGCCGTTGCGCTCGCCCGCTTCACCCGTCGCATCGGGCAGAAACTTGGGCACGATGAACAGTGAAATGCCCTTGGTACCGGCCGGGGCGTCCGGCAATTTGGCCAACACCAGGTGAATGATGTTGGCGCTCATGTCGTGCTCGCCGGCGGAGATGAAGATCTTGCTGCCGGAGATCGCATAACTGCCATCGGCCGCAGGCACGGCGCGGGTCTTGATGATGCCCAGGTCGGTGCCGCAATGGGCTTCGGTCAGGCACATGGTGCCGGTCCATTGGCCAGCGGTGAGCTTTTTCAAATAGGTCTGCTTTTGCGCCTCGGTGCCATGGGCGTGGATCGCCGACATCGCACCGTGGGTCAGGCCGGGGTACATGCCCCATGAGGTGTTGCTGGAACCCACCATCTCGCTGATCACCAGGCCCAGAGAGATCGGCAACCCTTGACCGCCGTAAAGCGGATCCGCCGCCAGGCCATGCCAGCCAGCTTCGACATATTGGGTGAAGGCCTGCTTGAAGCCCGCGGGGGTGGTGACCACGCCATTGTCGAAATGGCAGCCTTCTTCATCGCCACTGCGGTTGAGCGGCGACAGCACGTTTTCGCAGAACTTCGCCCCTTCTTCGAGGATCGCATTGACCATGTCCGGGCTGGCATCGGTGGCCCCCAGCGCGGCGTAGTTGCTGTGAAAGTCGAACACGTGGTCGATCAGAAAGCGCATGTCGCGCAAAGGAGCTTTGTACTCGGGCATGGTCATTCTCCGTCGGCAGATTTCTCCAACCTACTGCTGCCGACCCCGCCTCACAATCACCTTCCGCTCGCTGAATGCGCCATCATCACTCAACCGTAGCGGCGTCCATGCGCACCGCGCCACGGCGGTTCTGCCCGAACGCCATCACACAGTTGCGCCCGGCGCCCTTGGCGCTGTAGAGCGCCTGGTCAGCGGACTTGAGCACCTCTTCGGGGCTGCGTTGATCGATCCGTTCGGCAACGCCGATACTGACCGTCACCGACACACTCGACGCACCGGAACCGGCACGCCGCTGGCGCCCCTGATGATCGTCCTGCGGGCGACTTTCCTGATTGCGCAGCTGAATGTTGTAAGTGGCGATGGACTCGCGGATCACTTCCAGGTGCGGCATGCACTCTTCGAGGGTCTTGCCTGCAAACACCAGGGCAAATTCCTCGCCGCCATAGCGATACGCCTTGCCGCCACCGCCGATTTTCGACAGTTTGCTGGCCACCAGCCGTAGCACCTGGTCACCGACGTCGTGGCCGTGGGTGTCGTTGAATTTCTTGAAGTGGTCGACGTCGCTCATGGCCAACACGTAATTGCGCCCCAACCGTTGCATGCGTTCATTCAGCGCACGACGGCCCGGCAGTCCGGTCAGTTCGTCGCGGAAGGCCATTTGATAGGCTTCGTGGGCAACGGCGGCGGCGATCATCAGCATCACCTGGCTGCACATGATGTTCAGCGTGAACGGCAGGATGAAGGTTTTCGGCAACATCCAGAACAACCCGAGCAGCCCCACCAATTGCGCGGCATGCAGCGGTCGCGGGTTGCGCCAGTATTGCCAGGCCAGCAGCAGGAACGCAGCCATGAACACCGGATAGGACAACTGGATCAGGCTCATCCAGGCGCCATGCAAGGCAGGCCAGCGAATCTCCGACAGCCAGATCAGCAGCGCGTGTGGATAACTTTGCTCAAGCCCCAGCGCCACGCAGCCGACCGCCAGCAATACCGCGAAACGCGCAATCATGTCCTGGAACAGATGGGTACGTTCCTGCCACGCCGCGAACACGCCAAACAGCAGCGGCAGCAGCAGGCAACACAAATGAAAGACCACCGCGGCATCGTCACGCACCTTGCCGTTGTCGCGGTAATAGTCGGTCTGGGTGTCGAGCAGGAAGTAGGCGATGTACACCGTGACCATCAGAAACAGTTCACGCTGGCGTCGGTACACCGCGCAATAGGCCCCACCGAGCAACAACACCAGGGTGGGAAGCACGTTGAACAGCGAGGTGAAGAAGACGTTCAGATCCTTGATGTATGCAGCCGCAAGCCCCGCCAGCAACAGCAGTAATGACGGCAGGAAATGGCTGAAACGCATAGCGGAAGAACGCAGCAAGGGTAAAGCTCCGACCCGTCAGATCAATAGATGGCAATGTGCCCACCCCCTTTAACGGCAGAAAACCCGATTTGCTGAGTGAAATACTGAGGTATTTGTAAAAGGTCGTCACTGGCGTCCATCGGCCGCCAGTGACGCAAGGGGCAATACGGTTACAGGTCGTTGTTGAACGGTTGCAGCGGCCCTTCCAGCGCTGTGCGACCTTCCGCACCGATCGGTCTGAGCTCGATTTCGGCATCCTTCGCTTGCCGGGTAGTAATCTTCGGACTCGCCGGTTTTTGCCCGACGGAATTTTCATCACCCTTTTCACCCTGTGCCAGCACCAGCGACGGATGGTCAAACGGCGCCCGTTCCCACGCGACCCGTGGATCGGTCAGCCCGACTTCCATGAACTTGACCAGTGCATCCACTTCATCCGGGGCCAGGCTCAGACGGGTGATGTCCGGATCAAGATTGGAGCCGTTGTGCTGATTGACCGCCGGATGCTCAAAGCCGCTGGTGTTGCTGGCATCTTCGCCACGCCGGTCGCCGCCGCGGTTGTAGAACTCCATCACCTGTTGCAGCGTTGCGCGACTGCCGTTGTGGAAATACGGCCCGGTCAACGCGATATTGCGCAAGGTCGGTGTCTTGAAGGCGCCATCGACCGCATCGCGGAAACCGACATTGGGCTTGAGCGTCGCGTCACAAGGGATGGCCGGGCTCAAAGGCGCTTCGAAGGTGCACACATCGACTTCCAGTGGGTCAGGGATCTGGCCGCCCTGGAGTACGGTGTTGTACTCACGGGTGAAAGACAACGGATTGCCCCACGCATCCGAGCCACCGAGCGCCAGGTCCTCCGACGTTGGACGCACCCCGGTGTTGTAGAAGCCGTTGTCATACAGCGTGATCAGGTTGTCGGCCATGACCATGCGTTCGATCCGTTCCTGAGGATGGAACAGCAAACGGCTGCCGGCGTTGGTCAATTCCGCGCCGCCGTGGCAACTGATGCACTTACCCTTGCCCAGGAAAAGTTCCATGCCTTGGACCTGCTGGTTATTCATGGCTGTGTGATCGCCCTGTAAATAGGCATCCAGCGGCGCCTGGTCCGAGATCAGCGTGGATTCATACATCTGGATCGCCAGCCCGAAGAACAGCGGGAAGTTCGCCTCCATCTGGGTGTATGGCGCACCGCCCAGCGAGACCTGCTGCGTGGCATTCCACAGGCGCGGCTGGAACGCGTTCTTGATCAGTTCACGGTAGGTCGGCCGATGACCACCGGATATCGGCCCGAGTACCGAATCGGTGGACGAGATCCGTTGCTGCTTGAGCATCAAGGTGTCGAGCATGCGCCGGCCGATGTCGGCGAAGGTACGCCCGCCACAGGACATTTCCACCGGGCTGCCGGGAGGCCCTACCGCTTGCGAGGCGGCGGAAGCATCCTTGAGCGCCAGCCTGACTTTGGTCGCCACGCCACTGCGATCGCTGGTCACGAAAATCCCGGCGTCAGGGTCGCGATTGCCGAACGGTGAGAAACCGTTGAATACGTTGTTGGCCCGGCCATCCCAGAAGTTGCGCACGTTGAACGCAGCGTTGATCACCGTCGGTGCGTTACGCCCGGTGCTACGGCGAACATTGATACCGCCCACCTGGAAGATACCGTCTGGTTGCTGAATGCACTTGTCGAACCGCGACTGATTGGGCTTGACGAAGTTGGCGTCGAACACGCCTTGGGAGCCGATCACATCATCGCTTGAATAGACAATCGCCGAGTTGCGATCCAGCGGATCGGTCAGCACGTGGGTCGGGAAGTCGCTTTTCTTCAGCAGGTAGTTCGGGCCGCCCTTGCCACCGGACCTGGTGGTGTAGCTCGGCACGTCGCCCGGAATATCCGACGCGGTAAACGGCTTGTTGAAGATCGACGAGACGTTCGCGTTGGTATTCGCCTGGCCCGGGTTGATCTGGTTGGTGGTGCGATGATCGACACCCGCGTGGAAGTGGCAGGATGCGCAAGCGGTGGAGCCGTCACTGCCGATCTCCATGTCCCAGAACAATGCCTTGCCCAGGAGCACTGCCGCCGAGCGATTGAGCACGTAGTCGGTCATCAGGTCGACCTTGCGCCCGCCTTCGGTTCCTGAAGGGTCGGGAGGCATCATGCCGCGCAGTGACTGCAGACTGGGCACGTCCGGCACGACCGGGTCTGCGGCCCAGACGCTCATGACGGGCAGGCCAATGGCGAAGAGTGTCATCACCATTGCACGGGGCAAGCCGGTGGTTCGAAAGATGCTCAAATACTTAAACATGACGACGTTCCCGATTCAGTACGGAGTAGTCAGGCTCCGCGGTTGCCCTGTTGCGAGATGAGCTCATCGCCATGAATCTTGCTGCTCGCTCGAGTATCCACATCAACTTTAAGCTGCATGGAAAATGCGAGACCTAACTGGCAAAGCACTCTCGTGGCTCAGGCCTTTTTAAAGAATGATATTTGGCACTACTGGGTAGCGCTTGATGCAACTCTAGCCGCAACAAAATATTTCAACATGAAATTTTCAATACTTTTCATTTAAGTCAAATCAAGAAGCCCTACTATCAACAGCAATTGCGCACTATTCCTCAGTTCTGGTTAAACTTCACCCCATTATTGGGTGCCTTTCCCCAAACAGCCCGCATCAGGTGATCACCAACGATCTCTAAAAGCCAGCATTTAAAGGGCATCACGCCACCAGACTGCGTTTCTTGAAGATGGCAGAGTATTTGCTAATCCAAACACCCCGGTGTAAGCGGCACTTTAAAAAACACCTGTAAACCGCATCGCCAGCCAATAGAAACATCCATCAAACCTATAAAATCCATTCGTGCGCAAGTTGCACTGCGCCAGCTATTGCCTTTTTTATTTATACCTCTCACACAAGAATATTTTCTCGCCACCCTCTTCAACATCCCTCTTGCACACCTACGACCTTAGTAGTATTTAATAGATAACACTTCTCAACTACCACTAACAGAGACACACCCACTAAAACTTTTCACAGCACTCCAAACTTGGGTACATATCCCCACCTACTTCGGCGTTAACCACATAACATATAACTATGTGTATACCACCGACATCAGCGCAGCCCGCATTTTAGCTGGCTAACAAGCGACTGAACCAATCAGGCACGACTACTGCTATGTACCCCTCAGGCTCAAGGAAATGTCTCTCGCGTTTGCGTTCGTAACCGGCCAACGCAACGCAGGTGAAAGCATCCGAACGGCAAGTGACGACAGTACACAGGCACTTATCCCGCCGGATCGAGCCCCAATTCGACACTCACGGCTTTACGTTTTTCTTGCGCAGGATTCAGCGCATCAGCAGATCCGCGATCTCGATCGGCCGGCAATTGGTCCTGCAAGATTCTGGAGTGAGCCATGAGCTTATCTTTGTTCGAAAAAACGCTCGCCATACCGCTGCTGCCTCACAAGCGATTCAACGGCATCTTCAGTCGCCATGCTCTGCTCGCCAGTGCCGTCGCTGTCGCACTGGCCATTGGTGGTGGTGGAGATGCATTTGCCAAAAACGGAGCTGGCGGTGGCGGTGGCGGTGGTGGCGGCGGCGGGACTGCCAAGCCCCCGGGTTTGCCCTCGCCGTTCACGACACCCACACTGCCCGATCCGATTTTTACAAACCCGACTGCGATTCATGGGTTTGACGTTACCGGTTTTATCCAAAACATGACCCTGGACACCACCAATGCGAATTGCCCCAATACCAGCGACCCGGGCCGCTTTGGGGGGACCGTCCAGTTGAACGGCGTCACGATTGTTGTCCCTTGCAACACCGTTATGCAGATGCCGGCCAATACCCTGACCTGGGCCGACTTTGTCAGGGGTGGAACGCTGGCGCTCGGAAAATCACCGGCAGCCTACCCCTCGTTCGAGATCCATGTGGTGGGTAATACTGTCTCCAACAAGCAAATTGCCGGGCTGATCTTTGTCTCCCAGCAATCAGTCAATGCGGGCAGCGGTGTCATCACCCGGATCGACTACACCAACGGCAACCTCGAAGTTGACAGCGGGAACCCGACGCAACCCACGATCATTCAGATCAACGATCCGACTGGACGTTTTGGCCGTGCCCAAAGCCCCGACCCACGCTTCTCCGTCGATGATGCCAACCCGACCATCCATGCCGCCACCGGCTACCCGATGTGCGTGCCGCGCACGATTTCCGGGGACGATGCGCTCTGCCCACAGAAAAACCGACCACAAGTGGTTACCCCGACCACGACCAACAACTGCCGCAACTTCAGCCAGGCCGGCGTCACGCCTCCGGCCAGTGGAGAGCTCTCGGGTCCAGCGGTGGGGCAGGTCTATTGCAGCCAGTACGTCATGAAGAGATTCAGCGATGCTACACGCACGGCGACGGACCCCGACCCGACACAACAGGCCCCCTTCGAAGTCGGCGACTTCATCAGCTGGTCCGGTACTCTGTTCAAGTCAGCAACAACGGGCCTCCCGGACTTCATCTCTGCACACACGATCGAGGCGAATGTCGGGATCTACACTCAGCCTGGTTCGCAGCCCAGCTACCTGGCTATCGGGGAATTTGGCATTGGTACGGCCGACCCGGCCGCAACGGCCATCAGCGGAGTAGCCCAGGAGACGCAGGACCGGATTTTCCTTGAAGCCTCGACCACCGACATCAAGACCCCGGTTGACATCTATCTGATAGATGTCAATCCATCGACGGGTGTGCAAACCAATCGCTGGATTACACCCTATGAGATGACGGGTGAATGCAACTCTGGGCTGGGCCTTGCGGCCAGTTGCCTGGGAGCCTCGGGCGGTATTACCACACAGAACACGGGCCCTCAGCCACAACGCGCCAGATTACGCGCGACCAAAGCGCCCACCGGGCTACTTAGCCAGCCGACACGTACCTTGCGCGTCGTTGCGCGGTCACTTTGCGTTCCACAGCTAAGCTTGTCCCAGCCCGGCGTGGACAGTTGCATCCAGAACGCGGGCAGGCTGACCGTCGCCAATGGACTGATTGCCGGACAGTATGTGGCGCCGGTGTTCGAGTTCATCTTTCCGGAAGGCGTCAAGCCTGGCGATCCCGTCGTCCCGAACGACTTCTGGCACCTGCCGTTCATACGTAACGGAGAAGGCGTGGGCACCCCGACTGGCGTCGGCCCTCTGGACCCGACGCCATGGTGAGCAAGGCCTGACCACAGCGCAAAAAAAAACCGCCGCTCCCGGAGGAAACGGCGGTTTTTTTGAAGGACTGCGGTTGGACTTAGTAGCCCAGGTCGAAGTTCTCTTCTTTCATGTCCATCAGGTTGTTGGCGCCCGACAGCATGGTTGCGACGTGAGTGCGGGTACGCGGCAGGATGCGCTGGAAGTAGAAGCGCGCTGTCTGCAGCTTGGCGGTGTAGAACGCCTCTTCGGAAGTGCCGGCAGCCAGTTTCTCGGCAGCCAGGCGCGCCATGTCAGCCCAGAAGTAGGCCAGGCAGGCGTAACCGGAGTACATCAGGTAGTCCACGGAGGCCGCGCCGACTTCTTCACGATCTTTCATGGCGGCCATGCCGACCTTCATGGTCAGTTCGCCCCATTCCTTGTTCAGTGCAGCCAGCGGAGCGACGAACT
Organism: Pseudomonas sp. P1_C12; assembly: GCF_056406435.1. Lineage (NCBI taxonomy): Bacteria > Pseudomonadati > Pseudomonadota > Gammaproteobacteria > Pseudomonadales > Pseudomonadaceae > Pseudomonas > Pseudomonas sp. P1_C12. Next base: position 87,946 of record NZ_JBFUAE010000004.1, read on the forward strand.
CTTGAACCGCTTCGTTGCCTTCGTTGGTCTGGCAGAACTTGTGGACGATCTTGGTGAAGCCCTTCAGAGCCTCTCCTTGGGTCATCAGCACTTTTCGGCCCAGCAGGTCGAGAGCCTGGATACCAGTGGTGCCTTCGTACAGCATCGAGATGCGGCTGTCGCGGACGTTCTGCTCCATGCCCCACTCGGCGATGAAGCCGTGGCCGCCGTAGATCTGCACGCCGTGGTTGGCCGATTCGAAACCGACTTCGGTCATGAAGGCTTTGGCGATTGGCGTCATGAAAGCCAGCAGTGCGTCGGCTTTCTTCTTCTCTTCCTCGTCCACACCGTACTTGACGATGTCGACTTGCTTGGCGGTGAAGTAAACCATCGCACGGTTGCCTTCGGCGAATGCCTTCATGGTCAACAGCATGCGGCGCACGTCAGGGTGGACGATGATCGGGTCAGCGGCTTTGTCCGGTGCTTTCGGGCCAGTCAGCGAGCGCATTTGCAGACGGTCGCGAGCGTATTTCAGGCCGCCCTGGAAACCCACTTCAGCGTGGGCCAGACCTTGCAGTGCGGTACCCAGACGTGCGGTGTTCATGAAGGTGAACATGCAGTTCAGGCCTTTGTTCGCCGGGCCGATCAGAAAACCGGTGGCACCGTCGAAGTTCATCACGCAGGTGGCGTTGCCGTGAATGCCCATCTTGTGTTCCAGGGAACCGCAAGACACAGCATTACGCGCGCCAACCGAGCCATCGGCGTTCGGCATGAACTTCGGCACGATAAACAGGGAGATGCCTTTGGTCCCGGCCGGTGCATCCGGCAGGCGGGCCAGTACGATGTGGACGATGTTATCGGCCATGTCGTGTTCACCGGCTGAGATGAAGATCTTGGTGCCGGAGACTTTGTAGGAACCGTCGGCCTGAGGCTCGGCCTTGGTGCGCAGCATGCCAAGGTCGGTGCCGCAGTGCGGCTCGGTCAGGCACATCGTGCCGGTCCACTCGCCGGAAACCAGCTTGGTCAGGTAAGCCTCTTGCTGCTCAGGGGTACCGTGCTCGGAGATGGTGTTCATCGCACCGTGCGACAGGCCTGGGTACATGCCCCACGACCAGTTGGACTCGCCAACCATTTCGCTGATCGCCAGACCCAGGGACTCCGGCAGGCCTTGGCCGCCGTGCTCTACGTCATGAGCCAGGCTCGGCCAGCCACCTTCGACGAATTGCTTGTAGGCTTCCTTGAAGCCAGTCGGGGTCTTGACGCCGGACTCGCTCCAGGTGCAACCCTCGATGTCGCCCACACGGTTCAGCGGAGCCAGTACCTGCTCACAAAACTTGGCGCCTTCCTCGAGAATGGCGTCAACCATGTCCGGAGTTGCGTCGGCACAAGCCGGAAGGCTCTGATAGTGCGCTTCGTAGCCGAGCAGCTCGTCACGAACGAAGCGAATATCACGCAAGGGGGCCTTGTAGTCAGGCATAGCGATAAACCTCTGCTGATGTAACCGGGAATGAACGACCGCATTGATTTGTTGTTGCGATCAAACAGTTGTTTGAAACATACGTTTACGCCCAAATCTTGTCAAGCGTCGATCTTTTGCCGTTCGTCATCGCAGGTTTGGACACACAGGCACACGACAACGCAGCCGCGCTTTCGAAGCAGCCCGCCACACTGAAAAGATTAGTTGAGCAAGAAAGACTTACGCAGAAAAACGCCGCGAACAGGCGCGGCGCTGGAGGGTGCGGACTCTTTAAAGAATCAAGCGTAGGTATCGATCAACGTCCCGAGCACTTCGTCGGCTGCCTTGGCGACTTTCACGCCCAGCTCTGCCTGAATCTTGCCTTGGGCCATTTCGACCACGTTGCTGCTCAGGTCCGATTGCTGGCTGCGATCAACCGATCGCAGACGATCGACCTGCGCCTCGGAGGACTGGCTGGTGACCGATCGCTCGATCGTCATGTTGGCGATCTGCCCGGCGGCTTGATCGACACGGTTCTGCCCTGCCTGAAGGGTGCTCAGACCGGCATAAAAAGCGGTGTTTCCTGAGATTTCCATGGGAAAACTCGTCCTGTCAAAGGATCAACAGCGGCCATTGAAGCAGAGTGGCCGGCAAAACACCCGACAAAAACACTAATGGCACAGTGCCTTATCATAGGCAAAAGCCGCATTGCAAAAACGTCAGTCCAACAGGTCCAGTTGCAAGTGCTCGGCCACTGCTTCGGCCGTGACGGCTTTGAGTTTAGGTACACGTCCCAGGCACGGTGCCGGGAGGCGCTCGGCAAGGGTGGCCAGGTTTTCTTCCAGCCGCGAGGTTTTCGGGTCGATGATGTTGGCCACCCATCCCGCCAGTTGCAAACCGTCCCGGGCAATCGCTTCGGCGGTCAGCAAGGCATGGCTGATACACCCCAGTCGCACGCCGACCACCAGAATCACCGGCAACTGCAACGCGATGGCGAGATCCGACAGATTGTCCTGATCCGCCAACGGCACGCGCCAGCCGCCGGCGCCTTCGATCAGGGTGAAGTCCGCCTGCATGCCCAGAATCTGCCGCATCGGCGCCAGCAACGACTGCACCGTCAGCGCCACGCCCGCCTCTCGAGCCGCCAGATGCGGTGCAATCGCAGGTTCAAAGGCCACCGGGTTGACCTGTGCATACGTCAGCGGCAGCGAACACTCCGCCAGCAAGGCCAGCGCATCGGCGTTGCGCAGGCCCTTGGGTGTCACATCGCAACCGGACGCGACCGGTTTGCCCGCCGCCGTGCTCAAACCTGCCGAACGCGCCGCATGCAGCAGCCCCGCAGCGACCGTGGTTTTACCGACATCGGTATCCGTGCCGGCGATGAAATAGGCTGCGCTCATAAGGGTTTCTCCAATACGGCGTACACCACTTGATAAGTCGCCGGCAGTCCCCGGGCCTGACGAAACTGCTCATAAGCCTCAATCAGACCCAAAATCCGCGCCCGGCCGGTCAAGCCACCCGGTCGACCGGGATTGAGGTTGTGCGCGCCCAGCGCCTTGAGCTCATGGGTCAAGCTGCGCACATCCGGGTAATGCAGCACGTGCGGTTCGTTTTGCAGACTGACGACATGTAACCCACTGGCTGAACACAGCTGTTGATACACACCAAACTCCCGGAAGCGATTGACGTGCACCATACCGTCGACCTGCCGCCAGCTGTCGCGCAATTCAAACAATGTCCCTGCACACAGACTAGCAAACGCGAAAATGCCACCCGGTTTCAGCACCCGAAAGGCTTCACCGAGCACCGAGGCGAAGTCCGCGCACCACTGCACCGCCAGGCTGGAGAAGATCAGGTCGCAGGTCGAATCCTGCAGTGGCAATCGCTCGGCATCGCCGGCCACGAAGTGCGTGGCACCGCCCAATGGCCGGGCGTGGTCGAGCATGCCTTCGGCAATGTCCAGCGCCACACCGTGACTTCCCGCAAATTGCTCATCCAGCGCACGACTGAAATGCCCGGTGCCACAGCCCAGATCCAGCCAACGCTGCGGTACGAAGCCCTGCGGCAGGCGCCTGAGCAATTGGCTACCGACATCACGCTGCAACTCGGCCACGCTGTCGTAGCTTGTCGCCGCACGGGAGAAAGAGGCTGCTACCTGGCGCTTGTCAGGCAAGCCGCCGGGCAGTTTGGGAAGAGATAAATCAGTCATCGCCGGACTCATGCAAAAAGGCCTGGATCGCCCCCGCTACCCCGTGGGGATCCTCCAGAAGAAACGCGTGACCGGCCTGTTCAATCAGACCGACTTCGACATCCGGCAGCAATGCCAACAACTCGCCCGCCGCTTCCACCGGCACCAACCCGTCGAGGCCGGCGAACAAATGCAGTTGCGGACCGCGGAACGATTGCAAAGCCTGTCGTGTATCCAGTTGCGCGAGCACTTGAAGACCACTGAGCAGCACCGGCGCGACGGTGTTCGGTGCGCCACCAAGCAACAACCGCGACAATCCGCGCGGGTCTTCGGCGCCTTGGGCGCAGAGCAATGAAAAGCGTCTCAATGTCGCACGAGGATCGGCTGCACATCCCGCCAGAAACGCATCGAAGGTTTCCCCGGACATGGCGCTTGACCATTGTTCATGAGCGACAAAAGAAACATTGCTGGCCAGGGTGAATACACCACAACAGCGATCGCCACGCCGGGCCGCCAACTCGCAGGCGAGCATGCCGCCCAACGACCAACCGCCAAGCCAGACGTCTTGCGGCAAGGTCGAATCAAGCTCATCGAGCCACTCTTCAAGATCGCTCGACTCCAGCTCCGGCAATGGCTCGATCTCGACGCGCAGATGTTCATCCAGACCGCGCAAGGCCGCCGCCAAAGGCTCCAGCGGTGAAACGCCAAGGCCCCAGCCGGGCAGCAGAATCAGACGATCACGCATGGCTTGGCTCCGGCTTCAGTTGTTGAAAACAATCGGCCAGTCCGTTTAACAATAGCTGTACCTGGGCCTCACTGTGGGCAGCCGTCAGCGTGACCCGCAGTCGGGCGCTGCCGGCGGGTACGGTCGGCGGGCGAATTGCGGTCACCATCAACCCGCGTTCGCGCAGCATTTGCGAAAGGCGCACCGCGCGCCCGGCGTCGCCGATCATGATCGGCTGGATCGGCGTGAAGCTGTCCATGAGTTCCAGGCCAATCTGTTCGGCGCCGTCGCGGAACTGGCGGATCAGCGCCTGCAAATGCTCGCGGCGCCAGTGTTCACTGCGCAGCAGTTCCAGGCTTTTCAACGTGGCGCAAGCCAGCGCAGGTGGCTGGCTGGTGGTGTAGATGTAGGGCCGGGCGAACTGGATCAGACTTTCGATCAGCTCTTCGCTGCCAGCCACAAAGGCACCCGCCGTACCGAACGCTTTGCCGAGGGTGCCGACCAGCACCGGAACGTCATCCTGGCTCAAACCGAAATGTTCGACGATTCCGCCACCGTTGGCGCCCAGCGGTCCAAAACCATGGGCATCGTCGACCATCAACCAGGCGCCTTTGGCTTTGGCCTCTCGGGCAAGCGCTGGCAAGTCGGCGATATCGCCGTCCATGCTGAACACGCCGTCGGTGACCACCAGCGTATTGCCGGTGGCTTTTTCCAGGCGCTTGGCCAGGCTCACCGGGTCGTTGTGCAGATAACGATTGAACCGCGCGCCGGACAGCAGCCCCGCGTCGAGCAGCGACGCATGATTGAGCCGGTCTTCGAGCACCGTATCGCCCTGCCCCACCAGCGCCGTGACCGCGCCGAGGTTGGCCATGTAGCCGGTGGTGAACAGCAACGCGCGAGGGCGACCGGTCAAGTCGGCCAATGCTTCTTCCAGGGCATGGTGCGGGGCGCTATGGCCGATGACCAGATGTGACGCCCCTCCGCCCACACCCCACTTCAAAGCGCCGGCGCGCCAGGCTTCGATCACTTGCGGGTGATTGGCCAGGCCCAGGTAGTCGTTGCTACAGAACGCCAGCAACGGCTGGCCATCGACCACCACTTGCGGCCCCTGCGGGCTTTCGAGCAGCGGACGCTGGCGATAGAGGTTTTCGGCACGACGGGCAGCAAGGCGTGCGGCGAGATCGAAAGACATGCAGGCCTCGGGGTCAATTCACAGGTTGGCGAACACTACGCAGTCCCCTGTGGGAGCGAGCCTGCTCGCGATGCGGACTGACATTCGACATGGATGTCGACAGACATGACGCCATCGCGAGCAGGCTCGCTCCTACAGGGGGTTTTGCATTCCTTCAGAGGAATAAAAGTTGGATTCAAACCGCGGCGTTATAGAACTGCTCGCTGCTCTTCTGCTCCACCAGAGCCTGTTCGATAGCCGCCTGATGCACTTCGTCGGCGTGCTCTTCGCGAGCTTCCGGCAGGATGCCCAGACGCGAGAACAGTTGCATGTCCTTGTCGGCCTGCGGGTTCGCGGTGGTCAGCAGTTTTTCGCCGTAGAAAATCGAGTTTGCACCGGCGAAGAACGCCAGGGCCTGCATCTGTTCGTTCATGGCTTCGCGGCCGGCGGACAGGCGCACGTGGGATTGCGGCATCAGGATGCGCGCGACGGCGAGCATGCGGATGAAGTCGAACGGGTCGACGTCGTCGGCATTTTCCAGCGGCGTGCCAGCGACTTTCACCAGCATGTTGATCGGCACCGACTCCGGGTGCTCCGGCAGGTTGGCCAACTGGATCAGCAGATTGGCGCGGTCGTCCAGCGACTCGCCCATGCCGAGAATGCCGCCGGAGCAGATCTTCATCCCCGAATCACGCACATACGCCAGGGTTTGCAGACGCTCGCTGTAGGTGCGGGTGGTGATGATGCTGCCGTAGAACTCCGGCGACGTATCGAGGTTGTGGTTGTAGTAGTCGAGGCCGGCCTTGGCCAGCGCTTCGGTCTGCTCCTGATCCAGGCGACCGAGGGTCATGCAGGTTTCCAGGCCCAGGGCTTTCACGCCTTCGACCATCTTCAGCACGTACGGCATGTCCTTGGCCGACGGGTGCTTCCACGCCGCGCCCATGCAGAAACGGGTCGAACCGATAGCCTTGGCGCGCGCGGCCTCTTCGAGGACCTTCTGCACTTCCATCAGCTTTTCTTTTTCCAGGCCGGTGTTGTAGTGACCGGACTGCGGACAATATTTGCAATCTTCCGGGCAAGCGCCGGTTTTGATCGACAACAGGGTCGACACCTGGACGCGGTTGGCGTCGAAATGCGCACGGTGCACCGTCTGCGCCTGGAACAACAGGTCGTTGAATGGCTGAACGAAGAGTGCTTTGACTTCGGCCAAAGTCCAGTCATGACGCAGGGTTGCAGTGGTGCTGGCGCTCATGGGCGTTTCCTTTGAATTATGCTTTGGCATGCGGCTGGGTAATGGAATGTCACAGCCGCTTCACAGATGTTTCGGCATATTTAAGGAAGAGCGATGCGCTGTCAACCGCGATACAAAGGCCAGGTTTACATCTGGTCAAAAAACAATCAAACATGTCTTTTGTGCGATGAGACGGCCGACGGCATCTCCCCTGTCTGCACGGCCTGCGAAACCGAGTTGCCCTGGCTCGGTGATCACTGCCAGACCTGCGCCCTGCCGCTCCCGGCGGCGGGACTGACCTGCGGCCATTGCTTGAAGCAGCCACCGGCATTCGAACAAGTGATTGCCCCCTGGACCTACAGCTTCCCGGTAGACGGCCTGATCACCCGCTTCAAACACAACGCGAAGTGGCCGTTTGGCCGCCTGCTCGCCGAACTTCTCGCTCAATACCTGCAACATCGCTTCGATGACGATCTGCAGCGACCCGATGTACTGATCCCGGTGCCGCTGGCCAACCGACGCCTGCGCCAGCGAGGGTTCAATCAGGCGGCGATGCTGGCTCAGTGGCTGGGTACGAGTCTCGATATCCCTTGCGACGAACGACTGCTGCTACGAACCCAGGACACCGATGCCCAACAGGCCTTGAACGCCGAAGCCCGCCGAAAGAACCTGCGTAACGCTTTTGCCCTGGCGTCCGGCGTCGTCGTCAAAGGCCAACACCTGGCCCTGATCGACGACGTCCTTACCACCGGCGCCACGGCCCAGGCCCTGGCTCGCCTGCTGATGGACGCCGGTGCGGCGAGGGTCGACGTCTATTGCCTGGCCCGCACACCAAAACCCGGTGAGACCCCCTGACTTGACTCGCGCGACCCAAGCGGCCAACGTCCTCACCATCGTCACCACCCAAAGCGACTTGTCATGTCCTTGCCTACCTTGTTGTCCCAGCACATTGTCCGCCGTCCGCAGCGCATCGCCCTGCTGCAGCACATCGCCGAACAAGGCTCGATCACCCGCGCGGCAAAAAGCGCAGGCCTGAGCTACAAGGCCGCCTGGGATGCGATCGATGAACTGAACAACCTGGCGCAGAAGCCGCTGGTGGAGCGGATCGTCGGCGGCAAGGGCGGCGGCGGTGCGCGCCTGTCCAACGAAGGCGAGCGCGTATTGCGCCTGTACCAGAAGTTGCAAGCCTTGCAGGCCCAGGTGCTGGAAGCCGCTGAAGACGCGAGCGACCTCGACCTGCTCGGGCGCCTGATGCTGCGCACCAGCGCGCGCAATCAGTTGCACGGCAAGGTGATCGCAATCGAACCTCAGGGACGCAACGACCTGATTCGCCTCGCAGTCGCCAAAGGCTTGATCGTCGACGCGCAAATCACCCACGACAGCACCGAGCGCCTGGAACTGCAAATCGGCACCGAAGTCGTGGCATTGATCAAGGCCGGTTGGCTCGACGTGCTGCAAATAGACTCTGTCGAAACGCCTGGAAACAATTGCCTCAGCGGCATCATCGAAAAAATTCTCGACGCCGACGACGGCCCCAGCGAAGTGCGCATCACCCTGCCCAACGGTCTGACCCTATGCGCCTTGGCCGAACCGAGTCATCTGCAAGCATCGCGGTTGACCTGCGGCAAACCGGTGCGCGTGGAGTTTTCGCCGTCCAGGGTTCTGCTGGGCACACCGCTATAAGCAAAACTGCAACAAAAGGTTCATTACTCACCATTAAGGTGTCTGCAAAATCCGCAGGGAGCCTGAAATGAGCCTATTAGAAGAAAACCAGTCCACCGACCTCGAAACCATGGTCGGCCTCAGTCGTCGCGGCTTCATCAGCGCAGGTGCCCTGTGCGGCGCCGCGATGTTCCTCGGCGGCAACCTGCTGAGCCGCAGTGTGATGGCTGCCAGCGTCAGCGCCGGTAACAGCCAGCTGCTGGGCTTTGACAGCATTGCCGCCGCCGCCACTGACACCATCACCCTGCCGCCGGGCTACAAGTCCTCGGTGCTGATCAGCTGGGGCCAGCCTTTGCACAAGGACGGCCCGGCGTTCGACCCGAGCGGCAACGGCAGCGCCGAACATCAGGAAGCCCAGTTCGGCGACAACAACGACGGCATGAGCCTGTTCGAATTTCCGGGCGAAAAAGACCGGGCGCTGATGGCGATCAACAACGAATACACCAACTACCGCTACCTCTACGCTCACGGCGGCATGCCGCAATCGGCACAAGAAGTGCGCAAGGCGCTGGCCTGCGAAGGTGTGTCAGTGATTGAAGTGCAGCGCAAGAACGGCCAATGGCAGTTCGTCCAGGGTTCGCGCTACAACCGCCGCATTCACGGCAACGCACCCATCACCCTGAGCGGCCCGGCCGCCGGACATGCCCTGCTGAAAACCAGCGCCGATCCGCACGGCAAGAACGTTCTGGGCACGTTCCAGAACTGCGCCAACGGCAAGACACCGTGGGGCACCTATCTGACCTGTGAAGAGAACTTCACCGACTGCTTCGGCAGCAGCAACGCCGAGCAGAAATTCGACCCGGCGCAAAAACGCTACGGTGTGGTGGCCACCAGCAAAGAGATCAACTGGCACCCGCACGACGAACGCTTCGACATGGCGAAGAACCCCAACGAACTCAACCGTCACGGCTGGGTGGTGGAGATCGATCCGTTCGATCCGAAATCGACACCGGTCAAACGCACGGCCCTGGGGCGCTTCAAACACGAAAACGCCGCCCTGGCCGAAACCGGCGACGGTCATGCCGTGGTGTACATGGGCGACGATGAACGCGGCGAGTTCATCTACAAATTTGTCAGCCGCGACAAGATCGACCACAAAAACCCCAAGGCCAACCGCGACATTCTCGATCACGGCACCCTGTACGTGGCGCGTTTCGATGCGGGGGACGGCAACGCCGATCACCCGAAAGGCCAGGGTGAATGGATCGAGCTGACCCACGGTAAAAACGGCATCGACGCCAGCAGCGGTTTTGCCGATCAGGCTCAAGTACTGATCCACGCCCGTCTCGCCGCCAGCGTGGTGAAAGCCACGCGCATGGACCGCCCGGAATGGATCGTGGTCAGCCCCAAGGATGGCCAGGTTTACTGCACGCTGACCAACAACGCCAAACGCGGCGAAGACGGGCAACCGGTGGGCGGGCCGAACCCGCGCGAGAAGAACGTCTACGGCCAGATCCTGCGCTGGCGCACCGAGCGCGACGATCACGGCTCGAAAACTTTTGCCTGGGACCTGTTCGTCGTCGCCGGTAATCCGGGTGTTCACGCCGGCACACCAAAAGGCGGATCGTCGAACATCACGCCGCAGAACATGTTCAACAGCCCGGACGGGCTGGGCTTCGACAGGGCCGGACGCTTGTGGATTCTCACCGACGGCGATTCGAGCAACGCCGGAGACTTTGCCGGCATGGGCAACAACCAGATGCTCTGTGCCGACCCGGTAACCGGCGAGATTCGCCGCTTCATGGTTGGCCCGGTAGGTTGTGAAGTGACGGGGATCAGCTTCTCGCCGGATCAGAAAACCCTGTTTGTCGGGATCCAGCACCCGGGTGAAAACGGTGGTTCGACCTTCCCCGAGCACCTGCCCAATGGCAAGCCGCGGTCTTCGGTGATGGCAATTTCGCGGGAAGATGGCGGGATCGTCGGCGCCTGATCCGGCCTCTTCGCGGGCAAGCCCGCTCCCACAGGGATTCATGTAGTCCTTGTGGGAGCGGGCTTGCTCCGGGCGGCGTTCCGACGAAGGCGTCAGCCCAGACACCACACATCTCAAGCCCAACCACTAAAACCGCGCCGTCTGCGCTACCATGCCTGGCCGGACGCAGCAGCCTGCTGCGCGCAGGAGTCAGCATGGCCCACCCGTTTGAAACCCTCACACCAGACCTCGTGCTCGATGCTGTAGAAAGCATCGGCTTTCTCAGCGACGCGCGCATCCTGGCGCTCAACAGCTACGAAAACCGCGTCTATCAGGTCGGTATCGAAGACGCCGAGCCGCTGATCGCCAAGTTCTACCGGCCGCAACGCTGGAGCAACGAAGCGATTCTGGAAGAGCACCAGTTCACCGCCGAACTCGCCGACTGCGAGGTACCGGTCGTGGCGCCGTTGATCCACAACGGTGAAACCCTGCACGAACACAACGGTTTCCGTTTCACCCTGTTCCCCCGCCGTGGCGGCCGCGCACCGGAGCCGGGCAACCTCGACCAGCTGTATCGCCTGGGCCAGTTGCTCGGCCGCCTGCATGCGGTCGGCTCGACCCGACCATTCGAGCACCGTGAAGCACTGGCGGTGAAAAACTTCGGCCATGACTCGCTGGCCACGTTGCTCGACGGCAACTTCATCCCCCGCAGCCTGCTGCCGGCCTACGAGTCGGTGGCCCGCGATCTGCTCAAGCGTGTGGAAGATGCCTACAGCAACACGCCACACCAGAACATTCGCATGCACGGTGACTGCCACCCCGGCAACATGATGTGCCGCGACGAGATGTTCCATATCGTCGACCTCGACGACTGTCGTATGGGTCCGGCAGTACAGGACATCTGGATGATGCTCGCCGGCGATCGCCAGGATTGCCTGAGCCAGTTGTCGGAACTGATGGATGGCTACAACGAATTCCACGACTTCGACCCGCGTGAACTGGCCTTGATCGAACCGTTGCGCGCCTTGCGCCTGATGCACTACAGCGCCTGGCTCGCCCGCCGCTGGGAAGACCCGGCCTTCCCCCGCAGTTTTCCGTGGTTCGGCACCGAGCGTTATTGGGGTGATCAGGTTTTGGCGTTGCGTGAGCAGTTGGCGGCGCTCAATGAAGAGCCACTAAAGCTTTTCTGACTACACAAATCCCCCTGTAGGAGCGAGCTTGCTCCGGGCGGCGTTCCGACGATAAACGCAAGGGCAATGCGTTTATCCAGACAGCACGCGTTATCGTTGGCGTCCATCGCGAGCAAGCTCGCTCCTACAGATACCGATGTTCACAAATGACCTACCTATTCAGTCAGGACATTCGCAGATAAATCTCCTTACAATCCCCTCTTTGTTAGCTGCCTAAGCAAGGATTCTGCATGCAAGCCGCCAACCCGCGTCGCGGGTACATTCTAGGCCTGAGTGCCTACATCATCTGGGGACTTTTCCCCCTCTATTTCAAAGCCATCGCCAGCGTGCCCGCCGTGGAAATCATCATCCACCGGGTACTGTGGTCGGCGCTGTTCGGCGCCTTGTTGCTGATGGTCTGGAAGCATCCCGGCTGGTGGCGCGAACTGCGGGAGAACCCGCGAAGGATGGCGACCCTGGCCCTGAGCGGTGCACTGATTGCGGCCAACTGGCTGACCTACGTCTGGTCGGTGAACAACGGCCGCATGCTGGAGGCCAGCCTTGGTTACTACATTAACCCGTTGGTGAACGTGTTGCTGGGCATGCTGATCCTCGGCGAACGGCTGCGGCGCATGCAATGGATTGCCGTCGGTCTGGCGGCTGTGGGTGTGGCGCAGCAGGTCTGGCAAGTGGGCAGCCTGCCGTGGGTGTCGCTGGTGCTGGCACTGACCTTCGGTTTCTATGGCCTGATTCGCAAGCAGGCACCGGTCAAGGCGCTGCCGGGGCTGGTGGTGGAAACCTGGATGCTGGTACCGATTGCCCTCGGCTGGTTGCTGCTCAATCCGACGGCCAGCAGCGCCCAGGCCGAATTCTGGACCACCTCCCAGGCCTGGTGGCTGGTGGCCGCCGGCCCGATCACGCTGGTGCCGCTGGTCTGTTTCAACGCGGCTGCCCGGCATTTGCCCTACACGACACTGGGCTTTCTCCAGTATCTGGCACCGACACTGGTGCTGCTGCAAGCGGTCCTGCTGTTTGGCGAACACCTGTCGTCCAGCACCCTGGTAGCGTTCATGTTCATCTGGGCCGGTCTGGCGGTTTACAGCGTCGACGCGTGGATAAGTTTGCGCCGCCGCAGCTGATCAAAAAACACACAAAACCCTACAGGCCACGTCTCCCGTGGCCTGTATCATTCCTTCCCAAGGTTATCCACAGCGTGATCCCCGCCGATTGTGCGCAAGTGGTTGAAACTGCTGGTTTTTTGATCAGATCTTGGAGAACCCCGGCCGGTGTGGTCTGGCGGGGTGTCTCTACAGGTTATCCACAGGCGGGTGCACGTTTAACTTGGATAACCTAATCAGGGTTCACTGCGCAGCACCAATTCGACCATCAGGTCGTCAGCCAGGGTTTCCAGGCGCGATTGCAGTACGTCCAGCGACAGCGTCAGCGGGACGGCAAGAATCGCTTCGGCATGGAACAACGGTTCGCTGCTCATCGGTGCCGGGCGCACTTCGGTGACCAGCCGCTCCAGGTTCACCCCCTGCTCGCTCAACAAGCGTGTGATGTCACGCACGATCCCCGGACGATCATTGCCCACCAGTTCCATGGCGATCGGCTTCCAGGTGCAGGATTGTTCGATGCCACTTTCGGCGATTAACACGCGAATGCCCTGGGTGGACAAGCCCTGTAGGGCATCGACCAATTCGTCGTAGGCCTCGGCCGGCACACCCACTCGAAGAATCCCGGCGAATTGTCCCGCCATGCGCGACATGCGGCTTTCCAGCCAGTTACCGCCGTGTTCGGCGATGCATTGGGCAATGCGCTCGACTTGCCCTGGCTTGTCCGGTGCGAATACGGTGAGTACGAGGTGGTCCATGGCGCAGCCCTCTGGTCATGACTTTTGTTATAGAGAACCAAGTATAGGCAAGGGTTGAACCTGTGCTGACAGGTCCGGCGCCTTCGCGAGCAGGCTCGCTCCCACAAGGGTTGCGCGGGCCATTGTGGGAGCGAGCCTGCTCGCGAATAAAGGCACCGCCGATCTGACTGACCCAACAAATCGTGTACAACTTTAGATATTTAACTGGAACAATCCACTGGTTTTTTGAGAACATCTTGCTCCGCGCCGTGACCGCAATGCGTCATGGGGTCGCAGAACGACGTAATTAGTCTGATTTTCACAACCGCAATTCATCATGTAGTATGCCGCAGCGCGCACTACATAACGTTGGATCGATGTCTGCCTCAGGCACGTTCGCAACCCTGAAAGCCCTGTCAGCAAGGCCCCAAGCCGTTGATTGGTCCCAACCCAGCCGCCTGTCATGGGCATGTACTGGTAGAGGGGTTTGTGGTTTAAATGGCCAAAGGCTTCATTGTTAAATTGAAGAGCTGAAAAGCGAAATAGCTGAGCAGAGTGAGGCAAGCAATGACTGAACACGTTCAAGTCGGTGGCCTGCAGGTCGCCAAAGTCCTGTTCGACTTCGTGAACAACGAAGCCATTCCCGGTACCGGCCTCACCGCCGATAAGTTCTGGGCCGGTGCCGACAAGGTCATCCATGACCTGGCGCCGAAGAACAAAGCCCTACTCGCCAAACGCGATGATTTCCAGGCTCGTATCGATGGCTGGCACCAGGCGCGTCGAGCTCTTGGGACAGCCCAGGTGCACGACCCGAAAGCCTATAAAGCCTTCCTGCAAGAGATCGGTTATCTGCTGCCAGAAGCGGCCGATTTCCAGGCAACGACGCAAAACGTCGACGAAGAAATCGCCCGCATGGCCGGTCCGCAGCTTGTAGTGCCGGTCATGAATGCCCGCTTCGCGCTCAATGCCTCGAACGCCCGCTGGGGCTCGCTGTACGACGCGCTCTACGGCACCGATGCCATCAGCGAAGCCGACGGCGCGGAAAAAGGCAAAGGCTACAACAAGGTGCGCGGTGACAAGGTCATCGCTTTCGCCCGTGCCTTCCTCGACGAAGCGGTGCCTTTGGCGGCCGGCTCCCACGTCGACTCCACCGGCTACAAGATCGTCGACGGCAAACTGGTGATCGCCCTTAAAGGCGGCAGCAACACCGGCCTGCGCAACGATGCGCAACTGATCGGCTTCCAGGGTGATGCTTCGGCACCGACCGCGATCCTGCTGAAAAACAACGGCCTGCATTTCGAAATCCAGGTCGACGCCAGCGCCCCGGTCGGCCAGACCGACGCGGCCGGCGTCAAAGACATCCTGATGGAAGCCGCACTGACCACCATCATGGATTGCGAAGACTCGGTTGCCGCCGTCGACGCTGATGACAAAGTGGTGATCTACCGCAACTGGCTCGGCCTGATGAAGGGCGATCTGTCGGAAGACGTCGCCAAGGGCGGTCAGACCTTTACCCGCACCATGAACGCCGACCGCACCTACACCGCTGTCGACGGCAGTGATCTGAGCCTGCACGGCCGCTCGCTGTTGTTCGTGCGTAACGTTGGTCACCTGATGACCATCGACGCAATCCTCGACAAAGACGGTAACGAAGTGCCGGAAGGCATTCTCGATGGCCTGGTGACTTGCCTGGCATCGATGCACAACCTGAACGGCAACACCTCGCGCAAAAACACCCGCACCGGCTCGATCTACATCGTGAAGCCGAAGATGCACGGCCCTGAAGAAGCAGCGTTCACCAACGAGCTGTTCGGTCGCATCGAAGACGTGCTGGGCCTGCCACGCAACACCCTCAAAGTCGGGATCATGGACGAGGAGCGTCGTACCACGATCAACCTCAAGGCCTGCATCAAGGCGGCGAGCGAGCGCGTGGTGTTCATCAACACCGGTTTCCTCGACCGCACGGGCGACGAAATCCACACCTCCATGGAAGCCGGCCCGATGGTGCGCAAGGCGGACATGAAGGCGGAAAAATGGATCGGCGCCTACGAGAACTCCAACGTCGATATCGGTCTGAGCACCGGCCTGCAAGGTCGCGCGCAGATCGGTAAAGGCATGTGGGCCATGCCTGACCTGATGGCGGCGATGCTCGAGCAGAAAATCGCTCACCCGATGGCCGGTGCCAACACCGCCTGGGTACCATCACCGACCGCTGCTGCCCTGCACGCGCTGCACTACCACAAGGTTGACGTGTTCGCCCGTCAGGCCGAACTGGCCAAGCGTGCCCATGCTTCGGTGGACGACATCCTGACCATCCCGCTGACGGTGAACCCGCAGTGGACCGCCGAACAGATCAAGAACGAACTGGACAACAACAGCCAGGGCATTCTCGGTTATGTGGTGCGCTGGATCGACCAGGGCGTCGGCTGTTCGAAAGTGCCGGACATCAACGACGTCGGCCTGATGGAAGACCGTGCAACGCTGCGTATTTCCAGCCAGCACATCGCTAACTGGCTGCGCCATGGCATCGTCACCAAAGACCAGGTCATGGAAAGTCTCAAGCGCATGGCGCCAGTGGTTGACCGCCAGAACGCCGGCGACGCGCTGTACCGTCCGCTGGCCCCGAACTTCGACAGCAACATTGCCTTCCAGGCAGCCGTCGAACTGGTGATTGAAGGCACCAGGCAGCCGAACGGCTACACCGAGCCGGTCCTGCACCGTCGTCGTCGCGAGTTCAAGGCGAAGAACGGGTTGTAAACCAGCTCACTCCACAGCAATCCCCCGATTGAAAAACCGGGGGATTTTTGTTTCTGCGTCCTGCAAATGCAGAACTATCTCCTGAAACGCAACGCGTTTGCAGCGATGTGGCGGCCTATTCTCGATGCATTCATGAACAAGGCAATTCCAAGGACCGTGATGATGAGAGCAAACAGTTTTTCACCACCAATGGGTTCGTCGAGTACATACCACGAGGTCAAGATACCCGATATCGGAACAATCACTGACAAGGGTGCAACCTGGCTCGCCGGATACTTCTCAATCATTCGGTTCCACACCCAATACCCGAATACCGTCGCCACATAGGCCTGGAACAGGACCGATGCCAGCACTGGAGCAGTTATGTCCGTTAGCAACGACTGGAAAGGGGCTGCTCCCTTGACCCAGTAAGTCATCAGATATAGAGGAGGTGTTGCATACAGACTCGACCAAACGACAAAGGAAAATATATCAACCACTTTGCTTCTCTTGACCAGCACATTGCAAAGACTCCAGAACAATGCGCCGAGCAGTACCAGAAAAAGTCCAAAGCTTTCGGCATCACCGTGCGTTACATGAATAATGAACATCAGCCCCACCAACGCCATGAGAATGCCGGCCACTTGTATTGCCGTCATTTTCTCGCCAAACAGCAGCACTCCCCAGATGACCGTAAAAAAAGCACTGAATTGCAAGAGCAAAGATGTCACGCCGGCACTGACACCAAGAAACATGCCGTAGTTCATCAGCCAGCACATTCCGATACCAAACAACAAACCGTAGACGATAGTTACAAAAGTACTGACACCTTTCGGTTTCGGGATGAAGAACACCAGTGGCAATGCACAGAAAGTAAAGCGCATTGCTGTCAATATGAATGGATCGATGCCATCGAGACTGATATCAATTACCGTAAAATTGCTGCCCCACATGATTGTGACACCGACAATAAGTACAAGATCGCGAAATTCCATTTTCTTTATCATATCGTCCTCAATGCGATACACAGCCACACAACCCAGGAAAAGTAATGACCTTTGTCGGTATTTTATCCGCAGGAACTAGCCGCAGACTGAATACACGACAACTATCGGCATACTCAAGCCACTAAAAAGCGGAGTGCCAAACTGGTAACCTGGATAGTGCTACGACAGATTTCATTAAACCAAGTACAACATCAAATAGATGTCCACATTGGCTTTCAAGAACCGAACGATAGCTGAATAATCGAAAGAAGAAACAAGCTATGTGTGAGTAGCTTTTTCGCAGACCAATTAGATAAATTTAATTACAAGCCAAGCTCACAAAAACAACTCAAGCCTGTAATTAACAATTACAGGCTTGAGTTATTTAATGCCCAATTCGCGTTTTACCAGTGTCCGCAGATGACTGGCATCAATCGGCTTGAGCAGAAAGTCCACCACGCTCAAATGCATTGCGGCGATCGCATCCTTCACGTCGGCGTCACCCGAGACAATGATGATCGGCAATGCCGCCCTTACCGATTCGCGTACATGGCGGATCAGATCCAGCCCGTCAACGTGGCCCATTCGCAGGTCGGTGATCATTAAACCAATCGAGAGCTTTTTGATTTCTGCCTTGGTCAGCAGGATCTTGAGTGCCGCTTCGCCACTGGACGCCATTACACAGTGAATGCTGTCTATCGCCAGAATCTCTGACAGCAGCTCCCGGGCGTCTTCATCGTCATCGACGATCAGCACCCGTTGCTGCGGCAGGTCAGGTTCCAGCATGACGGCGCTCAGCGCTTCGCGCTCGGCGTCACTCAAAATGTCGTGGTCGGACATGGCTTTCCCTATATGTTCAATACAATTCCCTGACACAGCGGTGTGACATCGCTCAGCGAACCATCAATGTGCACCCCGTCGGATATTTTTCCAATAGCAGAATAGAGAGGTTTTTCTCACAGTTGCGTAAGGTTTTTCCGACATTCCATCACCCTGATCGCCTACCTAGACTTACGTCCAATGGGCACCCCGGCCACAGGGGTCGACCATGTCCGGGTCATCCGACTAAAACAATTCAAAAAAGACTGCGGTAATGGTTATGAGTAAAGCGGACGCCTTCACACAGGCAGGGAAAACCGCGGTGTTGCAGAACATCCAGGGCACGTTGCAATTCCTTCAGCGCTTCCCGCCCTTCAACCAGATGGAACACGCTCATCTGGCGTATCTGGTCGAGCAATGTCAGCTGCGTTTTTACGCCCCCGGCGAGAGCATCATCAAACCCGCCGACGGCCCGGTCGAGCACTTCTATATCGTCAAGCAAGGCCGGGTCGTGGGCGAGCGTCCGCACACGGCCAAGGGTGGCACCGAAACGGTTTTCGAGATCACCACTGGCGAATGTTTCCCTCTCGCGGCGTTGCTGGGTGAACGGGCGACCCGCACCGAGCACCTGGCCGGCGAGGACACCTTCTGCCTGCAACTGAACAAACCGGCATTCATCCGCCTGTTTTCGCTATCGGACACCTTCCGCAACTTCGCCCTGCGCTGCGTCAGCAGCCTGCTGGATCAGGTCAACCAGCAAGTGCAGCAAAAAGCCGTGGAAACCCTCGGCACCCAATATTCACTCAATACCCGACTGGGCGAATTGGCCATGCGCCACCCGGTGACATGCGCCCCACAGACGCCATTGCGCGAAGCCGTGACGTTGATGCACGAACAACAGGTCGGCAGCATCGTGGTGGTTGATGAACTCAAGGCGCCACTGGGGATTTTCACCCTGCGCGACCTGCGTCAAACCGTGGCCAACGGCAGCAGTGATTTCAACGAAGCCATCGAAGGGCACATGACCCGGGCACCGTTTTTCCTGTCGCCGGATCACAGTGCATTCGATGCGGCGATTGCCATGACCGAGCGGCACATCGCCCATGTCTGTCTGGTCAAGGACCGACGCTTGTGCGGCGTGGTTTCCGAGCGCGATCTGTTTTCCCTGCAGCGGGTCGACCTGGTGCACCTGGCGCGCACTATCCGCAATGCCCACAAGGTGGAAAACCTGGTGGCGCTACGGGGCGAAATCGGTCAACTGGTCGAGCGCATGCTGGCCCACGGCGCGTCTTCGACGCAGATCACCCACATCATCACCTTGCTCAACGACCACACCGTGTGCCGGGTGATCGAACTGACCCTCGCCGAAAAAGGCGACCCCGGTGTGCCATTCAGCTGGCTGTGTTTCGGCAGTGAAGGCCGTCGCGAGCAGACCCTGCACACCGATCAGGACAACGGCATTCTGTTCGAAGCCAGGGATGCGGCCCATGCCGCCGAGATTCGCGGCAAGTTGTTGCCCATCGCCCAGCAGATCAACCAGAGCCTGGCGCTGTGCGGCTTCACCTTGTGCAAGGGCAATATCATGGCCGGTAACCCCGAGCTGTGCCTGTCCCGGGCCGAATGGGCGCGGCGCTTTGCAGTGTTTATCCGCGAGGCCACCCCGGAGAACCTGCTGGGTTCGAGCATCTATTTCGATTTGCGCGTGGTCTGGGGCAGCGAGCAAGGCTGTGAGCAGTTGCGTCGGGGCATTCTCGATCAGGTCGGCGACAACCGTTTGTTCCAGCTCATGATGGCCGAGAATGCGCTGCGTAATCGCCCGCCTGTTGGGCGTTTCCGCGAATTCGTGCTGGCGCGCAAAAATGGCGAGAAGGCCACCTTGGACCTGAAGATTCAGGGCTTGGCACCGTTCGTCGACGGCGCCCGGTTGCTGGCCCTCGCCCACGGTATCGAAGCGAACAACACGCTGGAGCGTTTTCGCCAGCTGGTCGCCAAAGAGGTCATCGAACCCCTGGACGGCGCCGCGTACGAAGAGGCCTATCACTTCATCCAGCAAACCCGCATGCAGCAACATCAACTACAGACCCGGGAGAATTTTCCTTACTCAAATCGGGTCGATCCCGACAGTCTCAATCATCTGGACCGGCGCATCCTGCGTGAGTCCCTGCGCCAGGCACAACGCCTGCAAAGCAGCCTGACCTTGCGGTATCAGTTATGAGCCTGTTTTCATGGCTGCGCCCGGCGAGTCCCACCCTCCCAGCTCATCTGCAACATCGGCTGGACCAATTACCGACGGCTGCCGACCTGTCTGAGTGCAGCCTGCGCGAGCAACGCTGGGTGGTGCTCGATCTGGAAACCACCGGCTTGAACCTGAACAAGGACCAGGTGTTGTCCATCGGCGCGGTGGTGATCGAGGACGGGGCCATCGATTTTCGCCAGCAGTTCGAACGCACCCTGCAATATCCGCAAGTGAAACTCGGCCCCAGTGTGCTGATCCACGGTATTGGCCCCAGCGCCATTGCGGCAGGCAGCGACCCGGCAGAAGCACTGCTCGACCTGATGGAGTACATCGGGGACAGTCCGGTGCTGGCCTTCCACGCGCCGTTTGACCAACACATGCTCGGCCGTGCGCTGAAAGATCATCTGGGCTTGAAGTTGCAGCATCCGTTTCTGGACGTGGCGGACATTGCGCCGCTGCTATGCCCCCAGGCGCACATTCGCGAGGCCGGGCTGGACGACTGGATCGACTGGTTCAAGCTCGAAGTCTTCGAGCGCCACCACGCCAGCGCCGACGCCCTGGCCACCGCTGAGCTGGCGCTGATTCTGTTCAGCCGCGCGCGGCAGCAGCAGATTCATAGCCCGTTGAATCTGCAACAGCGCTTGAGTCAGTGGAAACGTCGGCAGCAGGCGCCTTCCTTCTGACCTATACGCAATCCCTGTAGGAGCGAGCCTGCTCGCGAAAATCGTCAACGGTGACACGTTTTTCTGGCAAGACCGAGGTGTCAGATGATTTTTCGCGAGCAAGCTCGCTCCTACAGGGGCTGTCACCAAATTCCCACCCGACCAACGCCAATTGCTTACCTCCCTCGCTTCTGACACAATCGCGAACAATTCTCGTTAGTTAATATTTCCCAATCGGTGTGCGGCGTGTCGTCAGTCCCAAGCCCTCAAAGTGAGCTCGTCGGTGCGTTATATCGCGACCATCGCGGTTGGCTTTTGGCCTGGCTTCGACGCAACGTCGCCTGCCCGCAGCGGGCCGAGGACCTGAGCCAGGACACGTTCGTGCGCTTGCTGGGCCGCGAGGAACTGAAGGTCCCGGGCGAACCCCGGGCATTCCTGGTGGCGATCGCCAAGGGCCTGCTGTTCGATTATTTCCGCCGCGCCGCGCTGGAACAGGCTTACCTCACCGAGTTGATGCTGGTTCCCGAAGCCGAACAACCGTCGGCGCAAGAACAGCAAATGATCCTCGAAGACCTGAAAAACATCGACCGATTGCTCGGCAAGCTTTCCAGCAAGGCCCGGGCAGCGTTCCTCTACAACCGTCTCGACGGCCTCGGCCACGCAGAAATCGCCGAGCGCCTGGGGGTGTCGGTGCCGCGGGTGCGCCAGTACCTGGCCCAAGGCATTCGCCAGTGTTACATCGCGCTATATGGTGAGCCGACGTGAATCCGCTCAGTTCCAAACCGGTATCGGCCAACGTGCTGGACGCGGCGATTGCCTGGCAGTTGTCCATGGATTGTGCCAACCCGGTAGAACGCGAAGAGTTCGCCAAGTGGCACGCGGCCCACGAAGAGCACGCCCGCGCCTGGCGCCAGTTGGGCATGCTCGACCAGCGTTTCGGCGTGGCCAGCGGCCCGGCCCGCACTGCCTTGCTGCAATCACGCGAAGGCATTCGCCGGCGAGTGCGCAAGCTTGGCAACAGTGTCGCCAGTATCGTTGCAGTGATCGGCCTGGCCCTGTTCGCCGGGGATCGTTACCTGCCGATCGACTATTGGCTGGCCGACCAGCGCACCGCCGTTGGCGAGCAGCGCACCCTGCGTCTGGCTGACGGCACGCTGATCAATCTCAATACCCACAGCGCACTGGATCTGCGTTTCGATGAAAAGCAGCGGCGCATCGTGCTTCAGGAGGGCGAAATCCTGGTGGAAACCGGCCATGGCGATCCGCGGCCGTTCATCGTCGAAACCCGTGAAGGCAGCATGCGCGCGCTGGGTACGCGGTTTCTGGTCAAGCGCGAAGAACAAGGCACGCGCCTGAGTGTGTTGCAGTCGGCGGTGGCGGTTCACCCTGAGTCCAACCCGGCCGAACAGATTCTGCACGAAGGCCAGCAGGTACTGATCCGCAACAACGGTCTGGGTCCGGTGCTGGCCGTCAACCTCGGCGCGGATGCCTGGACCCGCGGCATGCTGGTGGTGGACAACACGCGACTGGAAGATCTGGTGCATGAAATCGGTCGCTATCGAACCGGTTACGTCGGCGTCGCGCCGGAAGTGGCCGACCTGCGCATCACCGGCAGCTTCCCGCTGCGCGACACCGACCTGGCGCTCAATGCCCTGCTGCCGACCCTGCCGGTGCAGATCGAACAGCACACGCAATGGTGGGTGAAGGTCGTGGCCAAGGCTGATCCCAAGCCCTGAGCGAGCATAGGCACCCTCGTCTGTAGGAGCTGGCTTGTCGGGTCGCCGCATCGCAGCGAATGTCGTCAACGATAACGCGTATCTACTGGATCGCCGCGGTGCCTTTGAGTGCATCGCTGGCAAGCCAGCTCCTACAAAAGCGAATACTGAATCGAAATTATTTTCATCCAGCCCTATCACTTTTTGATTTTCGTTCGGCACACAGGCAATTGAGAAATATTTCCATTCAGGAGCCGCTGTATGCCTCGTTCGCTAGACTCCCTGTTGCGCCGCAGTTTGCTGGCGGTCGCCATTGCCCTTTGCACCCCTTTGGCCGGCAGCCAACTGGTCGCCGCTGAACAGGTGTCCAGCGTCCGCACCTACAACCTGCCAACCGCACCGTTGGCCAGCACCCTGAACCAGATCGCCAGCCAGGCCGGGTTGGCCCTGTCGTTGACCCCATCCCTGGCGGCGGGCAAGACCTCGGCGCCGGTCAAAGGCCAGTTCGACGCAGCCGGCGCGTTGCGCGAAGCCCTGCGTGGCACTGGCCTGCAACTGGAGCTGAGCAGTGCGGGCACCTACAGCCTGGTGGCCGTGCCCGAGGGCGTGATGGACCTGCCGGCAACCAGCGTGATCGGTGTGCAAGACACTGAAAGCGCCTGGGGCCCGGCACAGGGCTACCTGGCCAAGCGCACCGCCGCCGGCACCAAGACCGACACCGCGCTGGTCGAAGCACCGCGTTCGATTTCGGTCGTCACTCGTGAGCAGATGGACGACCGCAACGTGCACACCCTCGATGATGCCGTGCGCTACTTGCCGGGCATCACCGCCAGCAGCTTCGGCAGCGACACCCGCTCCGACTGGTTGCGCGTGCGTGGTTTCGAACCGACTCAATTCCTCGACGGCCTGCCACTGCCAAAAGGTGTGTACGCCAACCCGAAACAGGAAACCTGGAACCTCGACCGCCTGGCGCTGCTGCGTGGCCCGGCCTCGTCCGTATACGGCCAGACCCCGCCGGGCGGCCTGCTGGACATGGTCAGCCGTCGCCCAAGCGCTGAAGCCAGCAGCGAGATCCAGTTGCAGTACGGCAGCGACAACCATCGCCAGATCAACTTCGCCAGCACCGGCAAGATCGACGACGAAGGCCAGCTCCTGTACAGCCTCAGCGGCGTGCTGCGCGACGGCGGCACGCCTATCGACCACATCGATGACAAGCGCTACAACATTGCGCCGAGCCTGACCTGGAACATCGACGAAGACACCAGGTTCACCCTGCTCACGCAGTTCACCCGTGACGATACCGGTATCACCAGTCAGTTCTATCCGATCCAGGGCACCAAGATCGACATGCCATTCGGCGAGATCTCCCACCACAAGAACCTGGGTGATCCGAACTACGACTTCTACGACCGCACCTACTACGCACTGGGTTATGCCTTCGAACATCGCCTGAACGATGTCTGGCAGTTCCGGCAGAACCTGCGCCACACCAGGTCGGAGCTGTCGTTCCAGGCCGTGACCGTCAACAGCTACAACCCTGACTTTGCCAACCTCGGCTTTGTCGTCGACGATCAAGGCAACACCGGACGTGGCACCACCAACGTCGACGAAGACATCGCCCAATTCGCCGTGGACAACAACTTCCAGGGCGACTTCGTCACCGGCGACGTCAGTCACACCTTGCTGATCGGTCTGGACCACCAGCGCAACACTACCAACTACCTCTCGATCTTCGGCACCGCGCCGGGCATCAACGTCAACGACCCGGTCTATGGCTTGCCAATCACCCGTCCGCCACGCTCCACGGCGTTCTACGACTACGAGCAGAAGACCCAGCAGACCGGCCTGTACATCCAGGACCAGATGGCCCTCGACCAATGGCGCCTGACCCTCGGCGGCCGTGAAGACTGGGTCCACACCGGTACCAAATTCTTCAACAAGGGCAATGTCACCAACACCGAGCGCGACAAGAACTTCAGCGGCAATGCGGCAATCAGCTACGTGTTCGACTCGGGCTTCGTGCCATACCTGTCCTACGCCGAGTCGTTCCAGCCGACCAGCAATGCCGTCGCCTCACCGACCGAGTCGTTCATGCCGACCGAAGGCAAGCAATGGGAACTGGGGATCAAGTACCAGCCACCGGGCAGCAACACCCTGCTGACCGCTGCTGTGTATGACCTGACCCAGAAAAACGTTTCCGTCACCAACAACGTGGGCAACGTGACGGTCACCAGCCAGACCGGCGAAGTGAAAGTCAAAGGCCTGGAGCTGGAAGCCGTTTCCGACGTGACCGAAAACCTCAAGGTCACGGCTGCTTACACCCTGGCCAAATCCGAAGTGCAAGAGGGCATTTACAAGGGCAACCGCCTGCAACTGATGCCTAACCAGCAAGCATCGGTGTGGGGCGACTACACCTGGCACAACGGCGTGCTGGATGGCTTCGGCATCGGCGCTGGCGCGCGCTATACCGGCAATACCTATGGCGATCAGGCCAACACCTGGCTGGGCAAAGCCGGTGCTTACACGGTGTTCGACGCGGTGGTTCACTACGACCTCGGTCGCCTGGACAACAGCCTCAAAGGCGCTTCGCTGGCCGTTAACGCAACCAACCTGTTCGACAAGGACTACATCTCGA
Organism: Pseudomonas sp. P1_C12; assembly: GCF_056406435.1. NCBI lineage: Bacteria > Pseudomonadati > Pseudomonadota > Gammaproteobacteria > Pseudomonadales > Pseudomonadaceae > Pseudomonas > Pseudomonas sp. P1_C12. The sequence goes on from NZ_JBFUAE010000004.1 coordinate 113,136, forward strand.
CTTGCGACAGCTTCTACTGCTACTACGGCGACCAGCGCAGTGTCGTCGCCAGTGCAACCTACAAGTGGTAACGCGTTGAGCTGACACGCCCAATGATCAGGCCGTCCTTCGTGGACGGCTTTGGTTTTTCTGAAGGCCAAGAAATGAAAAGTAAAACAATTCGCCGCTGGTCCGCTGTTCATACCTGGACCAGCCTGATTTGTACGGTGTTCCTCTTGCTGCTGGCACTGACCGGCCTGCCGTTGATCTTTCACCACGAGATTGACCACTTGTTGGGCGATGCGCCTGAAGTGAAGGAAATGCCGGCGGACACTCCGCACCTGAATTTGCAGCAGTTGGTGCAGGCCGCCGAGCAACATCGCCCCTACGAAGTCCTGCAGTATTTTGGCTTCGAAGATGATGAGCCCAACACCGTGCTGACCATCATGGCCGCGACCGCGGGCACCGAGCCGAACTCGTCCCACACCTTCATGCTCGACGCCCGTACCGGCGAAGCGCTGGAGACGCCATCGGCCAACGGCGGCTTCATGCTGACCATGCTGCGCCTGCACGTGGACATGTTCGCCGGTTTGCCGGGCAAATTGCTGCTGGCGTTCATGGGGATTCTGTTCGTGGTGGCGATCGTTTCCGGCACGGTGTTGTATTTGCCGTTCATGCGCCGCTTGAAATTCGCCACCGTGCGCCAGGACAAATCCACGCGCCTGCGCTGGCTCGACCTGCATAACCTGATCGGCGTGGTGACGTTGACCTGGGCCCTGGTGGTCGGCGTGACGGGCGTGATCAGTGCCTGCGCCGACCTGATCATTGCCGCCTGGCGCAACGACAGCCTGAGCGCGATGGTCGCGCCGTACCGCGATGCGCCACCGCTGACGCAACGGGCGCCGGCCACCCATCTGCTCGACATCGCCAGGGACGTTGCGCCGGGCATGCAGCCGGACTTCATCGCCTTTCCCGGCACGCGATTCTCCAGCGAGCACCATTACGCGGTGTTCATGAAAGGCAGCACGCACCTGACCTCGCACCTGCTGACGCCGGTACTGATCGACGCCAGCACCCTGCAAGTCACTGCCGTGGCCGAACGACCGTGGTACATGGACGCCATGGGCATGTCGCAGCCACTGCACTTCGGCGACTACGGAGGCATGCCGATGAAGATCCTCTGGGCGACCCTGGATGTGCTGACCATCATCGTGCTCGGCAGCGGTGTTTATCTGTGGGTGGTGCGGCGCAAGGCTGTAAAACCCGTGGCGGAAAAAGCGGAGAGCGTGGCATGAAGCCCCGGCAGTCGAACTTCTGGAAAGTGTTTGCCATTCCGACCGTCATCGCAGTGCTCAGCGCGGCAGGGTTGTTTGCCGCGCTGCTCGGGGATGGTGTTTGGGATTCGTTGAGCTGGTTGGGTTTGGGCATCCCCGCAGCACTTGCCCTGCGCGGCCTCCTGCAACGCCGCTCCTACAAGGGTGTTTGCCATCTTGAGCTATCGCTCCAACGCGCTATGCTGCCCGACACTGCCACCGATCGAGACGCTGCCATGTCCGCCCCGAGCATGACCCTGTACCACAACCCGCTCTCTCCCTTCGTTCGAAAAGTCATGGTGCTGCTGCACGAAACCGGTCAACAGGACCGCGTGGCGTTGCAGACCAGCGTACTCACCCCGGTCAACCCGGACCTCACGCTGATCGAAGATAATCCCCTGGGTAAGATCCCGGCGCTGCGCCTGGCCGATGGCAACATCATCCATGACAGCCGGGTCATCCTCGATTACCTCGATCAGCAGCACGTCGGCAACCCGCTGATCCCCCGCGAAGGCTCGGCCCGCTGGCGGCGCCTGACCCTCGCGTCCCTTGCCGACGGGATCATGGACGCGGCCGTGCTGGTGCGCTACGAAGTCGCCCTGCGCGCCCCGGAGAAACACTGGGACGAATGGCTCGACGGCCAGCGCGACAAAATCCGCCGCGCCCTGGCATTGCTGGAAAAGGACGCGATTGCCGAGCTGACCTGCCACTTCGACGTGGCCGCGATCAGCGTGGCCTGTGCACTGGGTTACCTGGATTTGCGCCATCCGGATCTGGACTGGCGCACGGCGAATCCGCAACTGGCGGCGTGGTATTTCGAGGTGAGCCAGCGGCCTTCGATGATTGCGACGATGCCGAAGGTTTAAGCCTGCAAAAGATCAGCAATCCGGCTTGTCGGCCGTAAACCGCCGAGCCGGATTCACCGCCGCCCCGAACTCACGCAACGCCTTGGCGCCAATCAGCAACGGGTAGTTGAAGCTGCTGCGGTCGGTGAGGTTGACCTCCACGGTGCGCTTGACGTTGCCCAGACACAGTTCCAGATCGACCACCGGACGCTTGGTTGGCGCGACGACTTCGCGGTCCTCTTCGTCCTCTTCGGAACGGGTTTTGATCTTGCTGATGCGCGCTATCTTGTGTTCGTAGACCTGGTTGCTCGCGTCCTTGGTGCCGAGGCGGAAACGCACCCAGTCTTCACCGTCACGCTTGAAGGTTTCGATGTCCTTGGCCGACAGCGACGCGGTCAGGGCGCCGGTGTCCATTTTGGCCTTGAGAACCTGCCCGCCGATTTCCGGCAGGGCAATGTATTCGTAACGCCCGTACAGGGTCGGCTCGGCGGCCATGACCGGCAGGGCGATGAGGGAGAGCACTGCAAGGAGGGATTTCACGTAATGGGTTTCCATGAGAGTGAGCAGTCGGATTTTAGACCGTCGTTCGCTTGATCGTTCCCACAACGTTACCGACCCGAAAGTGAAACATTCGTCAGCACCGATTTGGCCTGCCGCCCGAAGCTGCTTATCATGGCGCGCCCAACCGCCTCCACGAGTGACTTATGCGCCGCCTGCTCACCGGCTGTTTCGTGACCCTGCTGCTTGTGCTCAACACCCTGGTCCTGATCGGGCCACTGCTGGTGTTTGCCCTGCTCAAGCTGGTCCTGCCTGGCCGTTTTCGCGATTACGCCTCATGGGTGGTGATGTGGATCGCCGAGACCTGGTCCGAGATCGACAAGCTGATTTTCCGCCTGTACATCCCCACCCAATGGGACATCCGCGGCGGTGACGATCTGCGCCGTGATACCTCGTACCTGGTGATCAGCAACCATCAATCCTGGGTCGACATCCCGGCGCTGATCCAGACGCTGAACCGACGCACACCGTTCTTCAAATTCTTCCTCAAGAAAGAACTGATCTGGGTGCCCTTCCTGGGCCTGGCGTGGTGGGCGCTGGATTACCCGTTCATGAAGCGCTACAGCAAGGCATTCCTGGCCAAACACCCGGAACTGGCGGGCAAGGATCTGGAGATCACCAAACAGGCCTGCGAGCTGTTCAAGCGCCAACCGGTAACCGTGGTCAATTATCTGGAAGGCACGCGGTTCACGTCGGCCAAACGCGCTCAACAGCAATCACCGTTCAACTACCTGCTCAAGCCAAAGGCTGGCGGCGTGGCGTTTGTACTGGCGGCAATGGGCGAACAGCTGGATGCGATTCTCGATGTGACGGTGGTTTACCCGCAGCAGAAGATTCCGGGGTTCTGGGACTTGATCAGCGGCGATGTGCCAAGGGTCATCATCGATATCCGAACCCGCGATCTCGACCCGGCGCTGTGGCAGGGCGACTACGAAAACGATCCGCTGTTTCGCGAGAAGGTCCAGAACTGGGTCAACCAGCTCTGGATCGAGAAGGATCAGCGCATCGACGCCTTGCGCGCCGGGCACCGCTGAATCAGCTACCGGTGCCCCAGATGCTGCCCAGGCTGCTCAGCAGCGTACCGCCGACGCCCTGCTGACCGAGGTACTGCAGGAGCACCGGGGTAAACAGGCCGATCATGCCGCTGTCCATGCCCAGGGCGCTGAAGGCGTTGTTCAGGTCGTTGGTGTCCTTGACGTTACCCAGGGCATTGTCCAGCCCTGCCGCTTTGCCGCTGGAGCCGAGCAGACCGGCCAGCGCACCCAACTCGCCGCCGCCCGAGAGCATGTCGATGCCTGGCACGCTTTTGGCCAGTTCCGAGTAGTCGGTCGAACTTAACTGGTTCTTCGCCAGCCCCAGCATCGCCCCGGCACCGCCGATGGCTTGCTGTGGGGTGATGTTCAATTGAGTGAGCGTGCTCAGCAAGTCGGCTGTCTGCGGTGTGGGTGCGGCAGTCGCTGCCACGTCACCGCCCTTGATGCCCGAAATCGCATTGGCCGCATCGTTCAGGCTGAACTGTGCAAAGGCCGGACTGGCGGACAGTGCCAACAGCGAAGCCAATGCAATGCCGCGTGAAATCTTCATCCAGACATCCTCTTGTGCCATGAAACCATCCGAAAACCGGCGGTAAAACTGCCGGTTTGACCAGGCATCCTCAATCATGTTCCTTGCCGCGCATCCACTTTTACCCCGGTCACGTATAAGAAACGTGAATCCCTGGATGTCGCGCGATGAATAAGGCGTCAACGCAACCTATCAATACTGATAGTACCTGCCGCAGTCCACCTCCCCCAACATGATGGCTCAAACCCATGTAAAGGAGTACATCATGATACGTAAAACACTCGCGGCAAGTGCCGTACTACTGTCAGTATTCACAGCCAACGCCTTGGCGGCAACCACTATGTGTCCGTCAGCTGCAAGCATCAAACAAAAACAGGAGGAACAAGGCTACAGCTATACCGCCCCCGGTCCGAACGGCCGCGTCTGGGTAGGCGAAAACCCCTATGCCAGCGAGGGAGATCTTAAAACCTTCGTATTCACCGGAGCGCTCTACCGGACCGTCAGTTCCGAAGGTAATACGGATGTAGTTTCGTGTGATTACGAGGGTGACGACTGGTATGCGTTTGCCAGGATGACGTTGTACTCCTTCAGAGAGTGGGCCCCCGTCAAGGGCACAAAATGGGAGGCGCAACCCATTAAAGAAAAGGCCGGAGCTTCCAACAAAGCCAAGTCCGTTGAACACTGCGATTCACGGGTGGAAAAGGAATGTGAGTTCAACTACAGAGTCCTGACCATGCCACCGACAGGCCATTGAACAAAAAAAAGGGCGACCTCGGTCGCCCTTTTTTTAACCCGACGGCCTTAGGCCGCGCTGAACATCTTGTGCGGATCGATCACAAACTTCTTCGGTACGCCGGCATCGAACTCGCCATAACCCTGCGGAGCCTGATCCAGGCTGATCACCTGAACGCCTACCACTTCGGCGATGTTGATGCGGTCCCACATGATCGCTTGCATGAGCGCGCGGTTGTACTTCATCACCGGGGTCTGGCCGGTATGGAAGCTGTGGGACTTGGCCCAGCCCAGACCGAAGCGGATGCTCAGGCTGCCCATTTTCGCGGCAGCATCGACAGCACCCGGGTCTTCGGTCACGTAGAGGCCGGGGATGCCGATCTTGCCTGCCACACGCACCACGCCCATCAGCGAGTTGAGTACGGTGGCCGGGGCTTCGTGTTTCACGCCGTCATGGCCATGGCCACGGGCTTCGAAGCCTACAGCGTCGATGGCGCAATCCACTTCCGGTTCGCCGAGCAGTGCGGCGATCTGCTCGTGCAGCGGCGTGTCCAGGGACAGGTCGGCGATTTCGAAGCCCTGGGCCTTGGCGTGAGCCAGGCGCACGGTGTTGACGTCGCCGATGATCACCACCGCCGCACCCAACAGGCGAGCGGATGCGGCCGCCGCCAGGCCGACCGGACCGGCACCGGCGATGTATACGGTGCTGCCCGGGCCGACGCCAGCGGTCACGGCACCGTGATAGCCGGTCGGCAGGATGTCGGAAAGGCAGGTCAGGTCGCGGATTTTTTCCATGGCCCGGTCGCGATCCGGCAGTTTCAGCAGGTTGAAATCGGCGTACGGCACCATGGCGTATTCGGCCTGGCCACCGGTCCAGTCGCCCATGTCGACATAACCATAAGCGCCACCGGGACGCGCCGGGTTGACGCTCAGGCACACGCCGGTGTGCATTTCTTTGCAGGAGCGGCAGCGCCCGCAAGCCACGTTGAACGGTACGGACACCAGGTCGCCGATATTCAGGTTCTCGACGTCGCTGCCCTTCTCGATCACTTCACCGGTGATCTCATGGCCCAGCACCAGGCCGGTTTGCGCCGTGGTACGCCCGCGCACCATGTGCTGGTCGGAACCACAGATGTTGGTGGACACCACACGCAGGATGACAGCGTGTTCAATCTTCCTGCCGCGCGGGTCCTGCATTTTCGGATAGTCAATACTCTGCACTTCGACCTTGCCAGCGCCGAGATACACCACACCACGATTGCCAGACATGCTTTCACCTCGCTGTTGTTTTTATGGAACCGCGTTGCCCAGGCAGGCAGCGCGTTAAGTGCTCGGGAATTCAAAAGATCGCAGCCTTCGGCAGCTCCTACATTGATCACATACCCCTGTAGGAGCTGCCGAAGGCTGCGATCTTTTCAGGCAGTAAAAAACGCTAGAGAACAACCGTCCTGTTCGCGTTCAAAAACACTCTTCTTTCAATGTGATAGCCCACCGCCCGGGCCAGCGTCAGCCCTTCGATATCCCGCCCCTTGGCGATCAAATCTTCCGGATAATGGCTGTGGTCCACTGCCTCCACACCCTGGGCAATGATCGGACCTTCATCGAGGTCGTTGTTGATGTAATGCGCCGTGGCGCCCACCAGTTTCACGCCCTTGTTGTAGGCCTGGTGATAGGGCTTGGCGCCCTTGAACCCGGGCAGCAGGGAGTGGTGAATGTTGATCGCCTTGCCATCGAGCTTGCGGCACAACTCCGGCGACAGCACTTGCATGTAGCGTGCAAGGATCACCAGTTCGGCGCCGGACTCTTCGATGACCTGCCACACCTGACGCTCTTGGGACGGCTTGTCGTTCGGATCCAGCGGGAAGTGGTAGTACGGAATCTGGTGCCAGTCGGCCAGCGGCTTGAGGTCCGGGTGGTTGGAGACCACGGCAGCGACGTCCATCGACAACTGGCCGATGCGTTGGCGATAGAGCAAGTCATTGAGGCAGTGATCGGCCTTGGAAACCATGATCACCACTTTCGGCCGATAGTTCGGCGCGACCAGTTCGAAGATCATGCCGAAGGCTTCACCGCGCTCGGCCAGGCCCGCGCGGAAGGACTGCTCGTCGAAACCATCGGGTTGGCGAAATTCCACACGAATGAAGAAACGGCCCGAGAGCCGGTCATCGAACGAATGGTGCTCGGTGACGTAGCAGCCCTGCTCGAACAGAAAGCGGGTCACCGCGTCCACGGTGCCGAGCACGCTGGGGCAGTCGGCGGTCAGAATCCATGTGTCTGGGGCGCGGCTCATGGTACGGTGACTCCTGTTCGTTTATTGGCAACCGCTTCGCGGTTGATCGCTGGCAAGCCAGCTCCTACAGGGACCGCGGTCAATTGTAGGAGCTGGCTTGCCTGCGAAAGCAATCTCAAGCCTGAACGCTCAGCCCGTACTCGGCAGAAGCATCCTGCAACCACAGCCACCAGTAATCCGAGAAGCTGCGACGAATCAACAGTTCCCAAGTGTCCTCAGCGGTGTGACGGATCATCAGTTGCGACTTGGCGAACACCGTGCCGACAGCTTTGCCTACCGGGAAGTTGTTCGGGTGCACGTCGTAGCTGGTGGACTTCATCAGCACCTGGCGCACGTTCGGGCCGCTCAGTTCGAGGACTTGCTGGCCACCGCTGACGTTGACGATTGCAATGTGCAGATCGCCAAGCGCTTTGCGGAGCTTTTGCTCGGCGGCCAATTCTTCGCCGGTCGGCACGATCAGCAGCCACTCATCCGGCCCCATCCATTGCAGGCTGGTTTCGCCTTTGACGATGACGCTCAGCGCGCCCGGCAACTCGATGCCAAGGGCCTTGTGCACGCCCGCGGCAAACGCGGCATCGTGGCCATCGCCACGAATGGTCAAGTGGCCGAGGAGTTTTTTCTCACGCACGGTCACGCCGGCGTTCTTGCGACCCTTGCCCACTAGGCTGGCGAGGTCGGCGTGATGCAGCGACGACTCGGCCTTGGCCCCGGAGGTTGGGCGTTGTTGGTAAACATTGGCTGCGGTCATAAAGCACCTTTCCTGAATTCTGTTAAAGAGTGTGGTTTCTGACCCTGTAGGAGCCGGCTTGCTGCGGGCGGCATTCCGACGATCCAGACGACTCGGTGTCCGGACTGACGCCTTCGCTGGCAAGCCAGCTCCTACAGGGGATCACCACACCTGGCAATCAAACGTTCTGGCGTTCGCCCTTCGGATCGAAGAACACCGAAGAAACGATTTCCGCCTCGATCACGCTGCCATCCGCCAGCGGTGCGAACACGCGCTCGCCCATGCGGTTCAGACCGCCCTTGACCACGCCCATAGCGAACGAATAGCCCAGGGAGTTGTGCAGGTAACTGGAGGTCACGTGACCAACCATGGTCATCGGGATCGCCTGCTTGGTGTTAAACACCAGCTGCGCGCCTTCCGGCAGCCATTTGTTCGGATCGATCGGCTTGAGGCCAACCAGTTGCTTGCGCTGATCACGCACGCAATCTTCACGGTTCATGCCGCGCCAGCCGATCCACGAGAACGGTTTGGTGCGACCGACACACCAGCCCATGTTCAGGTCGTCCGGGGTCATCGAGCTGTCAGTGTCCTGACCGACGATGATGAAGCCCTTCTCGGCCCGCAGCACGTGCATGGTTTCGGTGCCATATGGCGTCAGGTTGTACTTCTTGCCAGCGTCGACGATTTTTTCCAGCACACCCATGGCGTAGTCGGCTTGCACGTTGACTTCGTACGACAGTTCACCGGTAAACGAAATCCGGAACACCCGCGCCGGCACACCACCGACCAGACCTTCTTTCCAGGTCATGAACGGGAAGGCTTCGTTGCTCAGGTCGATGTCGGTGACTTCAGCGAGCAGCTTGCGGCTGTTTGGCCCGGACAGGGTCATGGTCGCCCAGTGGTCGGTGACGGAGGTGAAGTACACCTTCATGTCCGGCCATTCAGTCTGGTGGTACAGCTCCAGCCACTGCAGCACACGAGCTGCGCCGCCGGTGGTGGTGGTCATGACGAAATGGTTGTCGGCCAGGCAAGCCGTCACGCCGTCGTCGAACACCATGCCGTCTTCTTTGCACATCAGGCCATAACGCGCCTTGCCCACGTCGAGCTTGGTCCAGGCGTTGGTGTAGACGCGGTTGAGGAACTCGCGCGCATCCGGGCCCTGGATATCGATCTTGCCCAGGGTCGAAGCGTCGAGCAGGCCGACGCTGTCGCGCACGGCTTTGCACTCACGCTTCACTGCAGCGTGCAGGTCTTCACCGGATTTCGGGAAGTACCACGGACGTTTCCACTGGCCGACGTCTTCGAACTCGGCGCCGTTCTTCAGGTGCCACTGATGCAGTGCGGTGTAGCGTACCGGCTCGAAGATGTGCCCACAGTGACGACCGGCCACGGCGCCAAAGGTCACCGGCGTGTAGTTCGGACGGAACATGGTGGTGCCCATCTGCGGGATGGTCACGTTCAGCGAGCGGGCAGCGATGGCCAGGCCGTTGACGTTGCCGAGCTTGCCCTGATCGGTGCCGAAGCCCAGCGCGGTGTAGCGCTTGACGTGCTCGACCGACTCAAAGCCTTCACGGGTCGCCAGTTCGATGGCGGCGGCGGTGACGTCGTTTTGCAGGTCGACGAATTGCTTCGGCGCCCGTGCGGTGTTCTTTTCATGGGGCACCTGGAACAGCGCCAGGGTCGGCTCTTCGAGACGGCTCAGGGCTTTCGGCAGTACGCCTTCGACGGTCTGGAACCCGGCTTCAGCGGCGGCGCGGGCGCCTCCTTCAAAACCGTCGGCCAGGGAATCGCCAAGGCCGTAGACGCCGTTGATGCCACCGACACACACGCGTTTCTGCGGCGCTTCACCCGGTACGAAACCGAGGATGTCTTCGCGCCAGATCGGCTTGCCACCCAGGTGCGAAGCCAGGTGAACCACCGGGCTGTAACCACCGGAGCTGGCCACCACGTCGCATTCAAGCCATTCGCCAGGGCTGGTCACGGTGTGGGCTTTGACATCGATGGCGGCCACACGGGCAGCGGTCACGCGCTTGCTGCCACGGGCCTCGATCACGGCGCTGCCGGTGAGAATGCGGATACCTTTGGCACGTGCTTCTTCCACCAGCGCACCACGCGGGTTGCTGCGGGCATCGGCGATGGCCACCACTTGCAGGCTGGCATCGAGCCAATCCAGGGCAACGCGGTAGGCGTGGTCGTTGTTGGTCGACAGCACCAGCTTCTTGCCCGGTGCCACGCCGTAACGACGCACGTAGGTCGAGATGGCGCCGGCGAGCATGTTGCCCGGCACGTCATTGTTGCCGTAGACCAGTGGACGCTCGTGAGCACCGGTCGCCAGCACCACGCGAGTGGCGCGGACCCGGTGGATGCGCTGACGCACCTGGCCAATCGGTGCGCGGTCGCCGAGGTGATCGGTCAGGCGCTCGTGAATGGTCAGGAAGTTGTGGTCGTGGTAGCCGTTGACGGTGGCGCGCGGCAACAGCAGCACGTCCGGGGTGTTCTTCAGCTCGTCGATGACGCTGGCGACCCACTCGGTCGCAGGCTTGCCGTCGAGGCTTTCGCGGGAATCGAGCAGGCTGCCGCCGAACTCTTCCTGCTCATCGGCGAGGATCACACGGGCACCGCTGCGCGCAGCCGCCAGTGCTGCCGCCAGGCCAGCAGGGCCAGCGCCAACGATCAGCACGTCGCAGTGCTGGTTCATGTAGTCGTAGGTGTCCGGATCGTTCTCGGTCGGCGAGCGGCCAAGGCCGGCGGCTTTGCGGATGTACTTCTCGTAAGTCATCCAGAACGATTGCGGGTACATGAAGGTTTTGTAGTAGAAGCCCGGTGGCATCAGCTTGCCGCCGACCTTGCCGAGAATCCCCATCATGTCGTTGTTCACGCTCGGCCAGCCGTTGGTGCTGGTGGCGACCAGGCCTTGATACAGCGCCTGTTGCGTGGCGCGCACGTTCGGGATCTGCGTGGCTTCGGTGGCGCCGATCTGCAGCACCGCGTTCGGCTCTTCAGCGCCCGCAGCGAAGATGCCGCGCGGACGGGAATACTTGAAGCTGCGACCGATGATGTCGACGCCGTTGGCCAGCAGTGCAGCGGCCAGGGAATCGCCTTCGAAGCCTTTGTAGTTCTGGCCGTTGAAGGTGAAGCTCAAGACTTTGTTGCGGTCGATCCGTCCGCCGTTGGACAGGCGATTGATCTGGCTCATACCTTCTCTCCCAGAGCCGTGCTGGCCGCTTTCGGGCTATCGGTCTTGTCGGTGAATTGTGGCTTGGTGCCGATCTTGTAGGTTTCGAGAATCTCGTAGGTCACGGTGTCGCGGGTGGCGTTGAAGTACTGACGGCAACCGGCGACGTGATCCCACAGCTCGTGGTGCAGACCGCGCGGGTTATCGCGGAAGAACATGTAGTCGCCCCACTCCTCGTCGGTGCAGGTGTTCGGATCCAGTGGACGCGGGATGTGCGCCTGGCCGGATGCATGGAATTCCTCTTCGGAGCGCAGTTCGCCGCAGTGAGGACAGAAGATATGCAACATGGGGATTTCTCCTGTTAGTGGGCAACCGCAGCAGCGCCGTGTTCATCGATCAACGCACCGTTGTGGAAACGGTCGATGGAGAAAGGTGCGGCCAATGGGTGCATTTCACCCTTGGCCAGGCTCGCGGCAAACACGTTGCCCGAGCCAGGTGTGGCCTTGAAGCCGCCGGTGCCCCAACCGCAGTTGAAGAACATGTTCGGTACCGGGGTTTTCGAAATGATCGGGCAGGCATCCGGCGTGGTGTCGACGATGCCGCCCCACTGACGGTTCATGCGTACGCGCGACAGCACCGGGAACATCTCGACGATGGCCTGGATGGTGTGCTCGATCACCGGGTACGAACCACGCTGGCCGTAGCCGTTGTAGCCGTCGATACCGGCGCCGATCACCAGGTCGCCCTTGTCGGACTGGCTGATGTAACCGTGCACGGCGTTGGACATGATCACGCTGTCGATAATCGGCTTGATCGGCTCGGACACCAGCGCTTGCAGCGGGTGGGATTCGATCGGCAGGCGGAAACCGGCGAGCTTGGCCATGTGCCCGGAGTTACCGGCAGTCACCACGCCGACGCGCTTGGCGCCGATGAAGCCCTTGTTGGTTTCAACGCCGATGCACACGCCGTTTTCCTTGCGGAAACCGATCACTTCGGTCTGCTGGATCAAGTCCACGCCGAGGGCGTCGGCGGCACGGGCAAAGCCCCAGGCCACGGCATCGTGACGGGCCACGCCGCCGCGACGCTGGACAGTGGCGCCCATCACCGGGTAGCGAGTGTTCTTGGAGCAGTCGAGGTACGGGATCTCGTCGGCCACTTGCTTGGCATCGAGCAGCTCACCGTCGACGCCGTTGAGGCGGTTGGCGCTGACCCGACGCTCGGAATCACGGATGTCCTGCAGGGTGTGGCACAGGTTGTAGACGCCGCGCTGGGAGAACATCACGTTGTAGTTGAGGTCCTGGGACAGGCCTTCCCACAGTTTCATCGCGTGTTCGTACAGATGCGCCGACTCGTCCCACAGGTAGTTGGAGCGAACGATAGTGGTGTTGCGCGCGGTGTTACCGCCGCCCAGCCAGCCCTTCTCGACCACGGCCACGTTGGTGATGCCGTGTTCCTTGGCCAGGTAGTAGGCCGTGGCGAGACCATGCCCGCCACCGCCGACGATGACCACGTCGTAGACCTTTTTAGGGGTCGGCGTGCGCCACATTTTCTGCCAGTTTTCATGATGGCTGAGAGAGTGTTTGAAGAGGCCGAAGCCCGAGTAGCGTTGCATAGTCATTTACTCCAAAACCGCACTCAGCGATAAACCGGGAAGTCCGCGCACAGGGCTGCCACTTGCTCGGCGACATTGGCCTCGACATCGGCGTCGCCGAGGTTGTCGAGGATGTCGCAGATCCAGCCGGCCAGCGTGACGCACTGGGTCACCTTGAAGCCGCGCGTGGTCACCGCCGGGGTGCCGATGCGCAGGCCGGAGGTCACGAACGGCGACTGTGGATCGTTCGGGACAGCGTTCTTGTTCACAGTGATGTGGGCGCGACCGAGTGCTGCATCCGCCTCTTTGCCGGTGAGGCCCTGACGGATCAGGCTGACCAGGAACAGGTGGTTGTCGGTACCGCCGGACACTACATCGTAGCCGCGTTTGATAAACACGCCGGCCATGGCCTGGGCATTGTCGATCACTTGCTGCTGATAAGCCTTGAAGCCTGGTTCCAGCGCTTCCTTGAAGCACACCGCCTTACCGGCGATCACGTGCATCAGCGGGCCGCCCTGGGCACCGGGGAATACCGCGGCGTTGAGCTTCTTCTCGATTTCTTCGTTGGCCTTGGCCAGGATCAGGCCGCCACGTGGACCGCGCAGGGTCTTGTGGGTAGTGGTGGTGACCACATCGGCGTAAGGCAGCGGGTTCGGGTACAGGCCGGCAGCGACCAGACCGGCAACGTGGGCCATGTCGACGAACAGCAGTGCACCAACCTTGTCGGCGATCTGACGGAAGCGCGGGAAGTCGAGGGTCTTGGAGTAGGCCGAGAAGCCGGCGACGATCATCTTCGGCTTGCACTCGACGGCCAGGCGCTCGACTTCGTCGTAATCGATCAGACCGGTTTTGGTGTCGATACCGTACTGCACGGCGTTGTACAGCTTGCCCGAGGACGACACCTTGGCGCCGTGGGTCAGGTGACCGCCGTGGGCCAGGCTCATGCCGAGGATGGTGTCACCGGCTTGCAGCAGGGCCAGGTACACGGCGCTGTTGGCCGAGGAACCGGAGTGTGGCTGGACGTTGGCATAATCGGCGCCGAACAGTTGCTTGGCGCGCTCGATGGCCAGGGCTTCAACCTTGTCGACGTGTTCGCAACCACCGTAGTAGCGCTTGCCCGGGTAGCCTTCGGCGTATTTGTTGGTCAGGCCGCTGCCTTGCGCTTGCATCACGCGCTTGCTGGTGTAGTTCTCCGACGCGATCAGCTCGATGTGATCTTCCTGACGTTGCTCCTCGGCATTCATCGCCGCCAGCAGTGCATCGTCGTAACCCTGGATCTGGTCTTGCTTGCTGAACATCGCGTCTCTCCCAGCGGCGGCGGTGCGCCATTCGTCTCGGTGAGGCACTGGTTTTTCGGCAGTGCCCTTTGATAGCGATGGTATGACTGGCTTGGAGTCGTCAAATGCCTACGGGCGCCACGCAAAGGTGCGTTTACGACATGGCGGGAAATGGCTGGCCGAACCCGACCGTCGATCCAGCGCAGATCCCCTGTAGGAGCGAGCCTGCTCGCGATAGCGGCATCACATTCAACATTGATGTCGGCTGACCCGCCGCTATCGCGAGCAGGCTCGCTCCTACAGGGTCATCCGATGGCCTGTCGCACTGCGAGCAACAGCAGGAAATGCACGGGATACAGCGCATACGCCCAACGTCGAATGGGTGGTGGTTTTACGTCATGGGCATGTCGCAACAAGAACACTCCGAGCCATGGCGCAATCAGACAAGTGGCGACTGCCGCCATCGCCACGTGATTGCCCAATCGAACAGAGTAATACAGCACCTGCCACTGATTGCCCGCCAGGCACACCAACCCCGCCAACAGCGCGAAGTACCAGGGCCGTTGCAGTACCAGCAGCATCGCCAGCGGCAACAGCACGCCAAAGAACCCGAACATCAATCGCTGGGAGAAAAACCCTGCCAGCAGTACCGCGCCGACGGCCAGCAGTCGCGATGCAAGCACCGGCTGCTGCCAGCCACGAACCACCAGCAAGCCCAGGGCAAGGGTGGGCAGCACATTTAAGGTGTCGGGATCGGGAATGAACATTCGGTAAGGAATTTCACTCACCGCGCTAAACAGCAGCAACCACCCCAGATAGCGCCACTGGCCACCGGTCGTCGCAGTCCGCACGCGCGCCAGATTGGCCGCCATCGCCAGGCAGAACCACGGAAACGCCAGGCGTCCCGGCACATACAGCAAATCGGCGGAATAACCGACATATCGCAGGTGATCGAGCACCATGCTCAAAAGCGCCAGCCACTTGAGCAGATCCAGTGCCCCGTCCCGCTGCTTTAAGTGCATGGCCTTGTGCATGATCTTGTGCGTTGTCACGTGCATAATTGCCCTTCGACCGTGTATTTTCCCGACAGCGACATCCTGTGCGCTCCACCTGACGATCTTGGGTACAGTGCGCACCCTCATTGACCACGGGACGCTTCACCATAGGCATCTCGACCACGGAAGCAGGCCATGACCGACAAGAGCCAACAATTCGCCAGCGACAACTATTCCGGCATCTGCCCTGAAGCCTGGGCTGCCATGGAACAGGCCAACCACGGCCACCAGCGCGCATACGGCGACGACGAGTGGACCGCCCGGGCCTCCGACGGTTTCCGCAAACTGTTCGAAACCGACTGCGAAGTGTTTTTTGCCTTCAACGGCACCGCCGCCAACTCGCTGGCGCTGTCGTCGCTGTGCCAGAGTTACCACAGCGTGATCTGCTCGGAAACCGCCCACGTCGAAACCGACGAATGCGGCGCCCCGGAATTCTTCTCCAATGGCTCCAAACTGCTGATCGCCCGCACTGAAAACGGCAAACTGACCCCGGAATCGATCCGCGAGGTCGCGCTCAAGCGCCAGGACATCCACTACCCGAAACCCCGCGTCGTGACCCTGACCCAGGCCACCGAAGTCGGCAGCGTCTACACCCCGGACGAAATCCGCGCCATCAGCGCCACCTGCAAAGAGCTTGGCTTGAACCTGCACATGGACGGCGCACGGTTCTCCAACGCCTGCGCATTCCTCGGCTGCACCCCGGCCGACCTGACCTGGAAGGCCGGGGTCGACGTGCTGTGCTTTGGCGGCACGAAAAACGGCATGGCGGTGGGCGAGGCGATTCTGTTCTTCAACCACAAACTGGCCGAAGACTTCGATTACCGCTGCAAGCAGGCCGGGCAGTTGGCGTCGAAAATGCGCTTCCTGTCGGCGCCGTGGGTCGGGATCCTGGAAAACGACGCCTGGCTCAAATACGCCAACCACGCCAACCACTGCGCGCAATTGCTGGCCGAAATGGTCAGCGACATCCCCGGCGTGGAGCTGATGTTCCCGGTACAGGCCAATGGCGTGTTCCTGCAGCTGTCGGAGCCGGCCATCGCTGCGCTGACCGCCAAGGGCTGGCGCTTCTACACCTTCATCGGCAACGGCGGCGCACGCTTCATGTGCTCGTGGGACACCGAGCAAGAGCGCGTGCGTGAATTGGCGCGGGATATCCGTGAAGTGATGTCTCACTAACGCCACAATCCCTGTGGGAGCGAGCCTGCTCGCGATGAGGCCAGCACATCCAGCATAGATGTCAGCTGTCGCCAGGCCATCGCGAGCAAGCTCCCTCGCCATCTATTCGCTCATCCATTTTCGCCTACATTCAGTCACATCTCTCGCTGCAGCTCCTGAACGACTTCGTCTACATTGTTTGTCGAGCCGATCCGCTCACATAACAACAATCAGGAGCGTCAGCATGTCATTGCAAGGCAAAACCCTGTTCATCACCGGCGCCAGCCGCGGCATCGGTCGCGAGATTGCGCTGCGGGCCGCACGCGATGGGGCCAACATTGTGATCGCCGCCAAAAGTGCCGAACCCCACCCCAAGCTGCCGGGCACAATTTTCAGTGTGGCCCGGGAAGTGGAAGCCGCTGGCGGGAAAGCCTTGGCTCTGCAGGTGGATGTGCGTGAGGAAGACGCCGTACGCGAAGCACTGGCCCAGGCCAACGAACATTTCGGCAGCATCGATGCGCTGATCAATAACGCCGGGGCGATCAAATTGACCGGGGTCCAGCACCTCGAACTCAAGCGCTTTGACTTGATGCACCAGATCAACACCCGTGCCGTGCTGCTGTGCAGCCAGGCCGCCCTGCCCTATTTGAAGAAGTCCGGTGGCCACATCCTCAACCTGTCCCCACCCCTGAACCTGGCCACCAAGTGGTTTGCCCAGTACAGCCCGTACACCGTGACCAAATACGGCATGAGCATGCTGACCTTGGGCATGAGTGAGGAATTCAGGAATTACGGCATCAGCGTCAACTCGCTGTGGCCACAGACCATGATCGCCACCGCTGCCATCGAGTTTCAGCTGGGGTCAAGGGAATCGTTCAAGCATGCACGCCTGCCTGCGATCATGGCCGATGCGGCGCACGTCATTCTGAGCAGTACCAACCGCAGCCTGACCGGGCGGCTGTTGATTGATGAGGAAATTCTGCGGGAAAGCGGTGTGACTGAATTCAACCATTACCGTTTCGAGCCAGACAGCGACGACAAACTGATGCCTGACCTGTTCGTCGACTGAGATATCCACAACCCCTGTAGGAGCTGTCGAGTGAAACGAGGCTGCGATCTTTTGATCTTGTCTTCTTCAGTGATCCCGCCGTTGTGTTCCATCTCGACTTCACCACCCAGCTTCAACACCTTGCAGGTGCCGCAGATGCCCATGCCGCACGCTTTCGGGATCATCAGGCCGACCTTGGCCGCCGCGGCATGCACGGTCTCGCCCGGGGCCACGCGGATGCTCTTGCCGGATGCGGTGAACTCCACCTGATGCAGATCCGCCGCGTCGATTTCCGGGGCATCGGCCGCTTGTTCAGCGTGTTCCACGGCGTCGGCGCGGGCTTCTGGCGGAGTCGCGCCGAAGGACTCTTCGTGGTAGCGCGACATGTCGAAGCCAGCGCCTTCCAGCAAGCGCTTGACCGCGCTCATATACGGTGTCGGGCCGCAGCAGAACACTTCACGCTCAAGGAAATCCGGCGCCATCAATTCAAGCATTCTGTGGTTCAGGTAACCGCGATAACCGGCCCAGGGCTCACCCATGCCATGTTTCTCGCAAATCAGGTGCAGGCTGAAGTTCTCGATCCGCGACGCCATGTGTTCCAGTTCGCGGTGATAAATGATGTCTTTGGGCGAGCGGGCGCTGTGGATAAACGTCATGTCGACGTTGCCGTTGGTGTCGTAGAACCAGCGCGCCATGGACATGCACGGCGTGATGCCGACGCCGCCGCTGAGGTAGAGTATTTTCGGCGCAGGGAAGTCCATGGCATTGAACAGTCCGACCGGCCCGTGCACCGCCAGCTCCTGGCCTTCATGTAGAGTGTCGTGCAGCCAGTTGGACACCTTGCCCCCCGGCACGCGCTTGATGGTCACCGAAAAGCTGTACGGCACCGACGGCGAACTGGAAATGGTGTAGGAGCGCATGATCGGCACGCCGTCGATTTCCAGCTCCAGGGTGACGAATTGCCCGGGCTTGAAAAAGAACAGAATCGGCTGGTCGGCCATGAAACAGAAGGTGCGCACATCCCAGGTTTCCTGGATGACTTTGACGCAACGGACAATGTGTCGACCATTGGCCCAGGTCTGGGTGGTTACCGGGTTCAGGAAGCTGTTGGACATGCTGATCTCCACGGCCGACTGTCGGCCTTCATGTTGGCGATTCTGCGTATAGCGCGAACCACCCATTTACCTATCTGCGACATTCACATACTTATCGCGACCAGCCCCCAATTACCGGGGGTTGCGCGTCGGGAACAGATTGGGCCATGTCGCCCATGGATAAGGTTCCGGGCAGCGCCGGCCCCACACTCGCCTCAACAGATAACTGCTGTTTTTTGTCTTGCGTCGCACAACCGTAGCCACTATTCGCCGGCCACACAGAATGGCCTTGAGGATTAAATGATGGACGTCACTACTACCCTGAGCCTGGGCGATCCGCTGGAACCCGCACGCAAGGCCACCGCACAGATGCTGCAAGAGCGCGAGCGCACCTTCTCACTGCCGCAGCCGTTTTACTCCGACGAGCGCCTGTTTGATATCGACATGCAGGAAATCTTTCAGAAAGAGTGGTTGATCGCCGGCATGACCTGCGAAATCCCGACCAAGGGCAACTACCTGACCCTGCAGATCGGCAAGAACCCGATCATCGTGATTCGTGGCGCCGATGGCGTGGTGCATGCGTTCCACAACGTCTGCCGTCACCGTGGTTCGCGGTTGTGCACCAGTGAAAAAGGCAAAGTCGCCAAACTGGTCTGCCACTACCACCAATGGACGTATGAGCTGGACGGTCGCCTGCTGTTCGCCGGCACCGAAATGGGCGCCGACTTCGACATGAAGCAGTACGGCCTCAAGCCTGTGAACGTGAAAACCGCTGGCGGTTACATCTTCATCAGCCTGTCGGAAAACCCGCCGGCCATTGATGACTTCCTGTCGACGCTGAACCATTACATGGAACCGTACGACATGGAGAACACCAAGGTGGCGATTCAGACCACCTTGTTCGAAAAAGCCAACTGGAAACTGGTGCTGGAAAACAACCGTGAGTGCTACCACTGCAACGCGTCGCACCCGGAACTGTTGAAAACCCTGCTGGAATGGGACGACGTCACCGACCCGCGTGCCGACCAGGCCTTCAAGGATCACGTAGCCGCTTCGGCCGCTGCCTGGGAAGCCGAGAAGATCCCTTACGCTCACGCCAGCTTCGGCCTGCGTAACCGCATCGTGCGCATGCCGCTGCTCAAGGGCACCGTATCGATGACGATCGACGGCAAGCAGGGCTGCAAAAAACTCATGGGCCGGATCCAGAACCCGGACCTGGGCTCGATGCGCATCCTGCACCTGCCGCACTCCTGGAACCACTGCATGGGCGACCACATCATCGTGTTCACCGTGTGGCCGATCAGCGCCCAGGAAACCATGGTCACCACCAAGTGGATCGTGCACAAGGACGCGGTCGAAGGCGTGGACTACGACGTGGAGCGCATGCGCCAGGTCTGGGACGCCACCAACGACCAGGACCGTCGCCTGGCCGAAGAGAACCAGCGCGGGATCAACTCCACCGCGTACCAACCTGGCCCGTACTCCAAGACCTATGAGTTCGGCGTGGTGAACTTCGTGGACTGGTACAGCGAGCGGTTGCTGAACAACCTTGGGGCCGAGCCTGCGCCTTATCTCAAAGGGGTTCCGGTCCAGGGCTAATCAAGATCAAAAGATCGCAGCCTTCGGCAGCTCCTACAGGTGTACACAAGACCCTGTAGGAGCTGCCGCAGGCTGCGATCTTTTTAAGGGCAACACACCATTACTGTAATGCCGAAGACCACCGCACCGACCCATTCTCGCCAATAAACGTCTCTTCGATGTTCTCCCCCACCAGCCGCACCTTCACATACCCGTTCAATACCCGATCCGGATAGGCCGGATCCCGCGCATTCTGCGTTTCCGACCACAACACCCGCGAATGCCCGTTCAGTTCACTGGCGTTGCCGTAAGGGATCGCCCCATGCCCGGCGCAACGTGCATGCAACCCGCCCTGGGTGGCGTAACAGATGCCGTTATGCAAATGCCCCCAATACCAGTAGTCCGGCTCGCGCCCCAGGGCGTCGCACACCGGTTGATACAGCGCGGTCTTGTTGTGCCCTGAAATGTCAAAGCCCTGGTGATGACTGAGTACCATCACTTTCTTGCGCTGCGGCAGGCTTTTCATCCAGTCGATCTGTGGTTGGTTCAGGGTGCCATCCATGTACAGGTTCATGGCGTCCGAGGCATACGCCGAGTCGAGGCCGATCACCAGCCAGTCGTCGTTGTACAACGCAAAATAGCTGGTGCCCTGCTGCGCCGGAAAGCGCTTGGCCAGTTCCTTGAAATAGCCGTGGGCGCCGCTGTACATCTCGTGGTTGGAATTGAGCGTGAACGAACCCTGCGTGCCCATCGGCCAACCGGCCATGTCCACGTCTTCCTGGGAGCGGGTGCCGGCGTAATACACATCCCCCAGGTGAATAGTGAAATTGGCCCGGGCCAGTTTCATCTGATTGGCCACCGCCACCGCCGGGGCATGGCTGTCGAATGGCCCGGTGCCCCAGTCGCCGGCGATCGCCAGGGTCACGTCGCGCCCCATTTTCACCAGTGCCGGGTCCGTGGCGAACGGTGCGTGATGGTGCAGGTTTTCAATCCACTTCAGCAGGGCCTCGCTCCATAAAAGATCGAGCAGTTCCCATTTACGGCAACCGAGCAGACTGCCGTCCTTCAGCACCCGGGTTTGCAGTTCATCCACCGATTGCGGCAAGGGGCTGGCGTTACCGATGCGCAGGATAGACAAGCCGTGGGCCAACTCCCACGGCACGCTCGGCTGATCGTCCGGCAACTCGCCGTGCTTGAGCACGTACTGCGCCTGATCGTGGCCACGTTTGAGCAGCGCGATGATGGCTTCGAACTCCTGGGGTTCGAGCTCGCTGACGAGCTTCATCCAGGCCATTTCCACGCGCGTGAGCAACCCGTGCAGCCGCACTTTGACCTTGTCGTACTCATTTCCCAAATGATTGACCAGTGACATATCGCCTTCCTCCATCCGATTGGAATCACAAGGTTTTCATGAACTCAATGAGCGCCCGCTTATCGAGTTCCGACAGCTGCGTGCCGTACAGGTGGCCGCCGTTGTGGTTGCCCTCCAGACGGGTGTCGTATTTGAAGTCCGCCGAAGCTTTCATTTGCTCGCCACTGGTGACGAAACCAACCTTGTCCTGGTCGTAAATGTCGGAGCCGGTGAAGAACACCTGCGGCCGCAGTTGCGGTGGTTGCAGCAGATCCCACAGTGTCGGCACCGAACCGTTGTGCAAGTACGGCGCGCGCAACCAGATGCCGTCGGTGGGCGTGTTGCTGTAGCTCTGGGTCTTGCGGTAGGCGCCAAAATCGAACGGCGACTTCTTGAAGCCGTGGAAGGCCGTCACCAGACCCGTGGTGAACGAATTCAGCCGATGGGGATCGGTACCCAGTTCATCAATGTTGGTGGTGACCTGACCGGTGTCGGTGCGGCCGAAATCATGGCAACCGGCGCAGTTGTTTTCCCAGACCGGCTTGCCCCTGGCGACCTTGGCCTGATCCAGCGCGAACGGCCAGGCCGGTGCCTTGTGGCCCAGCAGCCAGTTGGTCACCCGGTTGAAACTGGTTGGCAGCACCGACTCCGGCGTCGCGCCCACGGCCATGGCCGCCGCATAGTTGCGTTCGTGGATGTCGTTGTTGTTGCCGTCCCAGTGCAGGTACAGCGACTCCCGGGGTTTCTGGTTCCAGACTTGTGGCAAGTCGACGGTGCCGATGGTCGAGTCATCCGGGAAGCCGAACACCACCATTTTCGTCGGATTGAAGGTGTCGGTGCGACCCGGTCCTTGCGGTGCGCGCAGTTGTTGCCAGGCATAGGCCTGTTTCTGCTTGATCAGTGCGCTCGTGGCCATCGGGATGATCAGGTAGCGGTTGTACAATCGCTCGAAAAAACCGAGCTGGAACTTGCTGTTGATCGCTGCCATCACCGCGTCGGTGGTGAATTTCGGGTCGCTGGCGCAATCGTAGGCGAACCACTGGAAGGCTTGCAGCTGCAGGGTGTTGGCCGGCGCACTGGCCACCGCAGTGGCGACGTCGCTGGCATTGGCGCGGTAGGAGCCGGTGTGGCACAGCGCGCAGTTGGGCTCCACGGTCGGGTAGCCGATTTGTCGTTTGGCCATGCCGATCGGCAGATCCTTGCCATTTTCGTAGAGGAAACCGAACACTTCGTAGCCGCCAGGCTTCGGCAATTTTTCCGGGCACATTTGCGGCAGCACGGCGAACAGGTAATACGGGATTCGCGCCTCAATGCCGAGGCCGATGGCGGCGTACTTGTAGTGGTCTTCGTCGGAGGCGTATTGCTCGGCCGGCACCACCCGCAGCATCTGGTACCAGGTCTGGTAACCGATGAACGCCAGCAACAAAACCACAATCGAAGTGCCCACCTTGAAACTGTGCCGTTGCCAGCGCTGCGCCCACCCAGCACACCAGGCCCGCCAGCCATCGCACAGCAAGGCCCACGGCCGACTCGCCGGAGCGCTGCCCAGGTACAGCAGAATCCCGAGGATCAGGAACATGCTCAGATCGCCCAGCAGCATCGGCACGAATACCTGGGCCTGGTTGCTCGTATTGATCAGATAGATCCAGAACGCCACGGCGACCAGTCGCGACAATACGCACAGCCACGAATGCACGACATATCGCGGTGCGTTGAAGCCTGATGGCATGTAGAACAGGCTGATCCCCACCAGCAGCATGCCGGCATTTTCCAGCCACGGATCGGAGAGTTGCGGCGGCATACCGAGCATCGAGGTCAGCAATGCCGGCGCAAACAGCGCCGGGATTGCGAACACCATGTTCATTAAAATGCCTAACCAGATGAAGCGTTGAAACCAGCGGATGTAACTGTCCATGGCATCCCTTTCCTTTTGTCCTTTTCGAGCGCCACACCGCCCCCTTGTAGGAGCTGCCGAAGGCTGCGATCTTTTGCCTTTAAAAGATCGCAGCCTTCGGCAGCTCCTACGCGGTTGCGTCAGCCGAGGGCGGTTTTTTCCAGGTGTCCAAGGATGATCGGGTACACATCCGCCACCGCGTTCTTGCCGAACATGCAGTCGATGTGGCCGTAGCCCGGCACCACATGCCGGCTGTAGCGCTCCGGTCCATGGACTTTGCACACGCGCTCATAGGTCTTGAGCGTGCTTTCCGGCAGGTAGCATTGGTTGTCGGCGCCGCTGATGAAGCAGATTGGCATGCTCAAGCGCTCAAAGTGCGGCATGTACACGTCATGCCCCTTGAAGTCCACCAGATGCCCCTTGCGCACGATCAGCGCCAGATGCTCGAAGGTGTGCATGTTCGACTCACCGAACAGCTCGTGCAGGTTGTCGTGCAGGGTTTCATTGAGGGTGTCGTGGCGGTACAGCGAGGCGTACATGAAGGTGATGCGGTGGCACACCGGGTTGGTGCAGTAACCCTGGGCTTCGATCCGCGCATAGCCGTTGAGGGCTTTGTCGTAAAGCTTGTTGAACCAGTTCTCCTTGCTGTCGGCGTAGGCCGTGAGTGATTTGATGCCGAGCGCGTCGAGCATCCCCGGCAGGTGCAGCCCGGCCTTCAACCCTGTCGCAGTGGCGACCACGGTGTCGGCGGCAATTTGCGAGCAGACCACCGAGCGCACCCCTTGCAGCCCGGCCAGCAGCGACATGAAGAAAGTCGTCGCGCCGTAGCAATGCACCACGCACTGCACATCGTTAGCCTTGGTTTGCTGTTGGATCTGAGCGATGGCCGCCTTGAAATCGTATTGGGCGATCTGGTCGCCGTTCCATTCCTGTTTACTCGCCGGCAGCAGAATGCTCACCCGCAAATCCAGCAACCAGACGTCGTAGTCATGCTTGCACAGATATTCCAGCAGGTTGGTCTGGATGGTGTCGGTGGAGAAAATATTCGAGCCCACCCCCAAGCCATGCACCAGCATCACCGGGCCTTTTGTGCCGCCCTGATAGCGGGTCAGCCTTAATTCGACGCCATCTTCGGTTGAGAAGAAATGCACGCTCGGTGGCGGCGCATCCAGCGGCCGTTTCTGCCGTGGCGGTGCATCGGGGTTGAAGTAGATGTCACCGGCGAACACCCCGCCATAGCTTTCCCAGAGGATGCCGGCGAAGAACTTGCCGAAACGTGCCAGACCGTCGATGCGCTCGCGCTCGTTGCGGGCGTTGAGCACCTTCATGGTGGTCATCTGTTTGGCGAAATCGGTCGGGTGGATGTGCATCACTCCGGAGCCGATCACTTCGCCACTCTTGTCCGGCCCGCGATGCAGCGTGATGTAGAGAGTGCTGGTGTCGTGCCAGATGTTCAGCACGCCATTGTCTTCCGGCACGGTTTTGAAGGCGCTGAAGAAATAATCGCTGCCGTCCTCGGCGGTCAGCTTCATGTCGTAGTTCATGTGGCGCACGCCGACCTGTTGCTGATACTGCTCGAACAGGTTGAACACACCATTGCTGGCGGTCAGCGGCTCAGACGACAACGCCGGGGCGCTAACCGTGCCGACCAGGGTTGCGGCGTGCTCCGGCTCCTTGATCATGCGGTTGAGGTCGGCAGCCGTGATGGTCAGGGTGAAGTCGATCGGCGAATTGTCCGCTTCGCCACGCTTGGCCGCGGCTTCATAGACTTTCAGGTCGGTGCTTTGAGCAGCGGTGAAGGCCCGGGAGAAATAGCCCTTCATGGTTTCGGTGAACTGCACACCGAGGGTCTGCGGCACCGACGGTTTGCGTGGCGCCGACGGCAGTCTGTAGTCGATGTGCCAGCCGCGATCAGCCGCCAGCAGCCCCATATTGCGCTCGCTCACCGCCGAGATGGTCAGCAGCGGGTTGACCGCCAGCGACGTCGGGATCACCGCACCGTCGGTCACATACAACGAGGCGTACACATCGCTGCCGCTGGCACCACTGAACACCTGCCCCTTGTGGTTGACCACGCCTTGCGCCGCGTCCTCGCCCATCACGCAACCGCCCAACGGGTGTACCGAGACGATGCTGTGCTTGAGCAACTTGGTCCAGATCGGATTTTCCACCCAGATCCCGCCCAGCGCCCTGGTGCTCTGGTGCAGCCGTTGGTTGCCGAGTTTGACGTTTTCCTGCTCGCCGACACCCGGCCAGTCGATACGCAGCTGGTCCTTGCTGTCGAGCAGCATGCGTCCATTGCCGCTGTCGTGACTCATGATCAGGTAGGTCTGCATGTTGTGCAGCGCGCCGTAGTACGGGCCACGCAGGAAGCTCTCGACTTCGCGTTCCTTGTACTTCACCTTGGCGCTGAACGTGTCGTCGCTCGGTACGCCAAGCAACTCGGCGAATCCGGCCATGCTCGGCACCATCGGCCGGCCGAGGGCGCCAGGGATCGAACCTTCTTCGATGACCATGCGGCTGCGCCAATCGCCTTCGGTACGCATGTCAATGATCGAGGTAATGCAAGGACCGACCGGGTGCAGTTCCTTGGCCGGATGCGCGCCGAAACCGATACCGTTGATGCTCTGTTCGCAGTTGTGGCCGAAGCCGAGAATGTCGCCGTTGCCGCTCATGTTCTCGCCAAGCTGGCCGGACATTGCCAGGCCTTTGTCGCGAGAGCGCAGGAGGATTTCGGTGGAGCCAAGCGTGCCGGCAGAGACCACGACGATGTCGGCTTTGACGAACAGGGTCGGTGCGCAAAACTTTTCGCGACCGCTCTCCAGGTACTGGAAGTGCACGATCCAGCCATCGCCATCGCGCTCCAGATACCGCACTTGGGCTTGACAGAAAATCTCCGCACCGTGGTTCCAGGCGTCCGGCAGGTAATTCATCAGCGTGGTGTTCTTGGCCTTGTTGTTACAGCCCGAAACGCAGTCGCCGCAGTGGTTGCACGGCAGCTGCTCGACGCCGACGTGGTTGGTGTTGTTCGGCAGTTTGTCGAAGGTCACGTTGATCGGTGGCTTGTAGAAAAGTGCACCCTGCTTGAGGTAATCCGCGGATTTTTTGTTGGCGTCGAGTTTGGGCAGGTTCGGCGCAGTGTCCGGATAGGGATTGGGCTTGAGCATTTCCCGGGCGCGGGCGTAACCGTCCTTGAGCAGGGTGTCACGGTGTTCGCGCACTTCCAGCGGCCAGCGCGGGTCGTCAAACACCCCGGGCTCCGGCTCCAGGGAGACGTTGGCGTTGATCAGCGACGTTCCGCCGAGGCCGCAGCCCACCACCACGTTCTGTTGGGCATTGACGTGCAGGTCGAACAGCCCGGTGCGTGAACCGATGTGGCCGTCCGGATCGTGCACCTGCAGCTCTTCAGTGGCGGCGAGCATGGTGTTGGGGTACTCGCCGGGGCGGATTTCCCGACCGCGCTCCAGCAGGCACACCCGTTTACCGGCCCGGGACAGGCGCGACGCGGCAATGCCGCCGCCGTAACCGGAACCGATGACGATCACGTCGTAGTGTTCCTTGATCTCGCTGATGGGCGTTGCAATCCGTGTCATGAGTAGGTTCCTCTCAGGCAAATTGGGCAACTCTACGGTTGCCTGCAATCAATGGACGAACGGGCACCAAGCCTGCGGGCGAACCCGGCGGCGGCGCAGCGGTTTGGGCAGGATTCAGGCGCTATAGGCGAGCGCGCTGGTTGGCGGTACGACGCAGCGTGCGTTTGCGCGGCAACGGCGTCGTCAGCAAAGCGCGGAACGCGCAGGGAATGGGGGACGAGCGATTGGACTGGCTATCCATCATGTGTTCTCCCTGAACCTGATGTGGATAAGTGACGGCTGTCCTTGGTGCCATTGGAGTGAAGACAGGCGACAGAATGAAGTCAAGGTATTGCCCTAGAACTGTATGAAATCTGAGCTATCGCGTTGCGCACTATAGCCGGCGGGGCTTGCAGGGTTTGGCGAACAAGTTATCCACATAGCCACCCACAGCAAATGGGGACAACTATGGAAGTGCTGGAAACTTTCTCCACAGAAAACGAAGAAAATCCGTGACTTATTCAAAATCGGAGTTTTCTGCGGCAGCAGGTCATTTTTTAATCAACAGCACAGACACCACGTTCTACATGGCCTGTGGCGGATGACAAACACCTTATCCACAGAAGCGCCAACAGACTTTGGGGGCAACTTCCCGACTTCTGTGGAAAACCTCTGAAAGCCACGAAATATCTGCACTTGCCAGCGCTTCAACTGTAAAAGACAGCGGATTGGTCGTTTTTTGATCAAACTCGTGAAAGGCACGTTTCATAAGGCCTGCAGCGGTAAGCGAACATCTTATCCACAGAAACGCCAACAGAGATTGGGGGCAAGTCGCAGCGCTCACGCGTCCTTATTCCCTGAAAAAGCCATGAAAAACCATAGCTTAGGCTGGTTATTTTTTGATCTTGTGGCTGTATCGCCCGGTTTTCAAGGGCTGCAGCGATGGGCAAACAGGTTATCCACAGTGGCGCTAACAGGGATTGTGGGTAAACGCATCAACCCTTGTTGAAACACGAGCGCCCCGACTCGATATCCAGATTCAACTCAAAGTCATTGAAGGCACGCCAGCCGAGCAAAATCGACGGCACGTACCGACCAAGCACCCATGACGGCGGGATGGTGAAGCGCGGGTAGTACTTGTAGGTAATGGGCATGCTATGGCCTGACAGATTCAGCAGGCCCTTGAAGGTCTGATAGCGTGGCTTGTCGGCAGAATCAACGGGGGAGTTGCCCGGCGAGGCCGACGTCAGGTAATCGACATTGCCGGTGTCGACGATGGCCCGGGTAACCCGATTATCCAGGCGTGCGGCGATGGTCAAGCGTTGATTGATGTCCATGCGGGTATACACAATCGACGATTCACAGCGCGCGGCAGGCGCCGGGTTCAGTTCCAGGGTTCTGCGGGTGATTTTCAGGCGTCCCAACTTGCTGATCAGGTCCAGCCCCAACAAATTGTCCCGGTCGCTGACAAACACCAGCACATTCCTGAATTCGCTGCCTCCCACCTTTATCGAGTCAAGAATCCCCAGCCCGGCGGACAGGTCGCTCTCGCCATAAAAAGTGCTGTAGGCGTAGTGGGCGTCGGGCAACAGCCGGATCTCCATCAGCTTGGCGGTCTCGACATTGACCCGTGTTTGCGGGGCGCCAGTATCGAGTACGAAACGCGCCGAATGACCATTGGCCGCGTCGACATCGATGAAAGGCAGCACCTCGCTGGCAATGAAAGAGTCACTGGCATACGGATGAATCTTCAACACTTCGCGTTGCCCGGATCCTTTCACCGAGAACTCGCCGGTCCTTCTCAAGATCGAGAGGGACTGGTTGCCGAACATGGAAAACAACGCGTTCAGCTCCTGACTGGCCTCGATGGCCCGGGCGTGTTTGCGCTTGACCGCCAGAACATAATCCGGCAACTGGTTGGCCGCTTTGGCTTCGAACATCCGGGCGATGACAGACACTGAACAACCGAGGTTCTTTTGTGCATCCAGCACCCTGTCACAGTGCTGGCGCATTTGCGCCAGGGAGGCGTTCTGTCCCTGCGCGGACTGCAGCCACTGATCGAAGTCCGGTTCGGGCTCAGGTCGCGTAGCGGCCATCGGCCCCGTCGACACGGCCATGCCCCATCCAAGCAGCAACACGGAGAGCTTTACAGGCTTCATGGGCAACCCACTCATAAAAACCGGGTTTTATGATCAAGCGCTGAAAACTCCGTAACACCCTGCCGCACCCTGCACAGCGCACAGTGAAAATGTAGTTCAACGAACAGGACCGGGCCCTAGGGGCGATACATCAGATAAGCTTCACCGGTAACCCGAATCATCGGGTGCGGCGTGATCTGGCAGGTGTCGACGATACGGAAACCGTGACGCTCATAAAAACGCCGGGCGCCGGTATTCGCGGCGTAGTCGATCAGACTCAGGCCATTGAGCCCTAGCCGGTTGGCCCGGTCGTAGGCGTAGGCGAGGAATTGCTTGCCCAACCCCTGGTTCCGCCAGCCTTCATGCAGCGCCAGGCTGGAAATATAGAGGGTGTCGGGGATTTCCATCGTGGCGTAGGGCGCCAACACCGGGTCGGTCACAGGAGCCGCCGACGGATCATGGCGCATTACGTAACTGTGCAGCATGCCGACGACTTCCCCTTGTACCTCGGCGATCAGACAATTCTGATAGGAAAAGTCCACATCATCGCGGGCATAGCGGGTGGCGCCGACATCCAGCAGGTCCTGGCCGGGTGCTGCCATCTGGCTCCAGATGTAATCTGCGGCGCCCTCCGATGAAATCTGGAACAACCGGGCAATCTCCCGCGCATCGCTGCGCAGGGCCGAACGAAACTCAACAGCCATTTATTTCCCCCAACGGACCGCTAGCGGACCACGCCTTCTTCAATCAACAACTTGAGTATCGCCTCAGCCCCAGCTTGCGCCGTCACGCCTTTAAGCACCTGCCCGCCTCCACCACTGGCCTTGGCTGTCGCGGCTTTCATACGGTCGGCACCGCTCTTGGCCTTGATCACCTTCAGGCGCTTGGGCCGTGGCTTGGCCGGTTGCAGGCTGGCCACTGCGAGCAGTTCATCATCGATGACTTCAACTTCCTGCGCTTGCAGCACGCCGCGTCGGGCCGGGCCGTAAGCGCTCTGGCGAGGCTTGGGCGCGGCGTTATCCACCGTTGCCAGAAACGGCAGGCGTACCTTCAGCCGACGGCGTTGACCGCGCGGCAAGGCTTGCAGCACCAGCGCCGTACTGCCATCGATGGACTCGACCTGCGCCAGTCCCACCACCAGCGGCCAGCCCAGGCTTTCGGCCAGCAGGAACGGCAACATGCCCGAGCCTTCACCGGTTTCCGCCTGACTGCCGGTCAACACCACCTGAGCACCTGCATCGCGCAGATACTCGGTCAGCGCCGGTAGCGCATCGGCGCCTTGCGGTTGCTCCAACACATGCAGTTGCTCCAGCCCCATGCCCAGGTAAGCGCGCAATGCAGGCTCGGCGATGTCGCCGGCATGCAGCACTTGCAGGTTATCCCCAGCCAGTTGCAGGCCCAGTTCTACCGCCCGCGCATCCTGTTCCGCGCGACGTGGCCGACCGGACGTCGGGTGGGCGCCGATGGACACCAGGCTGATGATTTTCGTGCTCATAACCCTTTCCTTCCCTTAAGCCGCATCGCGCTTGGCGTCGTTGCGATAAGCCTCTACCGCCTCGATCAAGGCTTGAAGAATCTCCGCGCTCTCACCGATCACCGAGAGGTCGGCACGCTTGATCATGTCGCAGCCAGGGTCGAGGTTGATCGCCACCACCTTGTCGCAGGCACCGATGCCTTGCAGGTGCTGGATCGCCCCGGAAATCCCCACCGCCACATAGACTCGTGCGGTGACCCAGGTGCCGGATGCCCCGACCTGACGATCGCGGGCCATGAAGCCGTCGTCCACCGCCACCCGCGAGGCGCCTTCGGTCGCGCCGAGGGCTTCGGCGGTCCTGTGGAAAAGTCCCCAGTCCTTGACCCCGTTGCCACCGGAGAAAATGAACTCTGCTTCAGCCATGGGGATTGCCGCCGGATCCACCGCCACCGCCCCCAGATCCTCGATGCGCGAGAGACTGCGGGCGACGGTTGTGGATAACTCCACCGGCAAGGCTTCGTGACGGGTTTCGCTGACCGGTTCGGCGCACTCGGCAGCCGCCAGAATCAAGCGCGCCAGCGGACGGGCAAGGTCTTGCAGGCCCGCACCGGCGCGGCCGATGCACTCCTGATCCTTGACCTGCCAGACCCGCGTGGCCGGGCGCTCGCCCAGTGCCGCGGCGAAACGTCGGCCGAGCTCGCCACCACCGCTGCGACTGTCCGGCAGCAACCAGTGACGCGGGCTGAACTGGTTATCCACAGCCCGCAGGCCCTGGACCCGTTGCTCCGGTGCATAACCGCTGAATTCGTCGCCCTCAAGCACTAGCAAGCGATCCACGCCAGCCGTAGCGAAGGCGTTTTCCTTGTGCTCACCGAAGACCACGGCCAATACCGCGCCGTCCTTGCCGGCCAACTGATGAGCCAGGCCGAGCAAGTCGCGGTCGTGGCTGCTCAAGCGACCGCCGACCATGTCCGGCACCACGCTGATGTAGAACGCGGGTGCAGGCACTTGATGCAGCGGCAATTGCACTTCAACTGCGGCCGAGCGTTTGGTCGCCCCGCCCTGCTGAGCGCCGCTGCGGTCGATTCGTTTGATGCCGTTGGGGCCGATAAAACCGATCCCGTGAGGATTCTTGCGGATGAGACCGTTAGGCCCCATCCAGCTGTGTTGCGCCGGTTGCATGGCCGCGTGCAGCGGGTGCAAGCGGTTGCGGGCGATCCATTCGGCGCGTGGGTCGCGGCGGATAATGTCGCTCATTAATGCACCTCCGCAGGTTCACGTTTGGCCGGTGCCGAAGGCTTTCCCGGCGTTGCGTCTTCGAGCAACGCATCGGCTACCAGTTCGGCGATGTCCTTGATCATTGGACGCGGTTCGACCACACCTTCGAGCATCGCAGTGCACTGTGGACAACCCACGGCCACCAGTTCGGCGCCGGTTTCGCGGATATCGTCCATGCGCATGTCGGGAATACGTTGCTTGCCGGGAATGTCGGTGATCGGCGCGCCGCCACCACCGCCGCAGCAGCGCGAACGGAAGCCGGAACGTTGCATCTCTTTCACTTCGATCCCGAGGGCGCGCAACACCTGACGCGGCGCCTCGTACTCGCCGTTGTAGCGGCCGAGGTAGCACGGGTCGTGGTAGGTCACGCTGTCGCCTTTGTGCTGACCGAGATTGAGCGCGCCAGCATCGATGATTTCCGCCATGTAGGTGCTGTGGTGCTGCACCAGGTAGTTGCCATCGAAAGCGCCGTATTCGTTTTTCAGCACGTGGAAACTGTGCGGATCGCAGGTAACGATGCGGTTGAAACTGTACTTGGCCAGGGTCTGGATGTTGCGCTTGGCCAACAGCTGGAAGGTCGCTTCGTCGCCCAGGCGCCGGGCCACGTCACCGCTGTCGCGTTCTTCGAGGCCGAGCACGGCGAAGTCGATTTTCGCCGCCTTGAGCACTTTGACGAACGCGCGCAGGGTGCGCTGGTTGCGCATGTCGAAGGCGCCGTCGCCGACCCAGAACAGCACATCGGTGGATTTCTTTTCGCTGAGCAGGTTGAGGTTCAGGTCAGCCGCCCAGTTCATCCGCCCGCCCGGCGCGAAACCGCCCGGGTTGTCGGTGGCGATCAGGTTCTCCAGGACTTCCGCGCCCTTGTTCGGGGTTGCGCCTTTTTCCAGGGTCAGATGGCGGCGCATGTCGACGATGGCATCGACGTGCTCGATCATCATCGGGCATTCCTCGACACAGGCACGGCAGGTGGTGCACGACCACAGGGTTTCGGCGTCCACCAGACCGTTGACGATCGGTTGATGCGGATTGCCCGCGTGCTCACCGATGGCCTTGCCCGGGTACGGACTGCCGGCGAACTTGGCATCGGTGCCACCGGCCAGGCCGACGACCATGTCCTGAATCAGTTTTTTCGGGTTCAGCGGCTGGCCGGCGGCGAAGGCCGGGCATGCCGCTTCGCATTTACCGCACTGCACGCAAGCGTCGAAGCCGAGCAACTGGTTCCAGGTGAAATCCTTGGGTTTTTCCACGCCCAGTGGCGCAGTTGGGTCATTCAGGTCGAGCGGTTTCAGCCCCGTGGAACGGCCACCGCCAAAGCGTTCGGCGCGACGGTGCCAGGCCAGGTGCAAGGCACCGGCGAAGGCGTGTTTCATCGGCCCGCCCCAGGTCATGCCGAAGAACAGTTCCGACACGCCCCACAGCACGCCAACTCCGAGAATCGCCGCCAACAGCCAGCCACCGAAGTTTTCCGGGAGGATACCCGCCACCGGCAGGGTCAACAGGAAGAATGAAGCCGAGAACGCCAGCAGGCTTTTCGGCAGGCGCATCCACGGGCCTTTCGACAGACGCGACGGCGGATTGCGTCGACGCAGGTAAACAAAGATCGCGCCGACGAACATCACCGCTGTCATCAGCAGCAGCGCATAGCCGAGGAAGCGGTTATGCAGGCCGAAACCGTGCACCAGAATCGCCAGCACGATGGACGCTACCGCACCGCCGGCCGTGGCGACGTGGGTGTTGGCAATGTATTTGTCCCGCGCCACTACGTGGTGCAAGTCGACCATGTAGCGCTTGGGCATGGCGAACAGGCCGCCGATCAGGTCGACTTTCGAAGCCCGGCCCCGGCGCCACATGGCCACCCGCCGCAACGCGCCCAGGACACCAAGGCCAAGGGCGGCGAACAACAGGATTGGAAGAAGGGTGTTCAACATGGTGAAGCTCCCACCAGTACATCTTGGAGAAACACGGTCGGCGTAGGAGCTGCCGAAGGCTGCGATCTTTTGATCTTCAGGTCTGGCGACTTTCAAAGATCAAAAGATCGCAGCCTGCGGCAGCTCCTACAGGGGGCGCGTCAGTGACTTAGAAATCCTTGCACAACCGCAGCGCGTCATAGATCGCAGCGTGTGTATTGCGCTGGGCCACGCAGTCGCCGATACGGAACAGCAAGTAGCCGTCACCCGTGGTGCTCAGCGAAGGTTGCGGCTTGATCGCAAACAAGGCTTCGATGTCCATCTGGCCTTTGTTGCGCGAGCCTTCCTTCAACGAGTAGTAGATTTCTTCGTCCGGACGCACGCCGTTTTCCACCACCACCTGGTCGACCACCCGCTCCTCTTTGGCGCCGGTGTATTCGTTTTCCAGCACCGCCACCAGCTTGTCGCCTTCGCGGTAGACCTTCTCCAGCATCATGTCGCCGGTCATGATCACTTCTTTCGGGTACATGCTGCGGTAGTAAGTCGGGAACGACGTACCGCCAATGGCCACGCCCGGCTTGATGTCGTCGGTGACGATCTCGACCTGGCTGCCCTTGTCGGCGAGGAAGTCGGCCGTCGACATCCCGGTGAACTCGCAAATGGTGTCGTAGACCAGCACGTTCTTGCCCGGTGCAACCTTGCCGTCGAGGATGTCCCAGCTGCTGACCACCAGGCCTTCAGCCGCGCCCCAGTGTTCGTTCTGTTCCAGGAATGGATGACCGCCGACAGCGAGCACCACCACGTCCGGACGCAGGTCGAGAATGGTCGCCGCATCCGCCGCCACGCCCAGGCGCAGGTCGACTTTCAAACGCGCCAGTTCCAGCTGGAACCAGCGAGTGATACCCGCGATCTGGTCCCGTTGTGGAGCTTTCGACGCGGTAGTGATCTGCCCACCGATAAATTCTTTCTTTTCGAACAGGGTCACGTCGTGGCCACGTTCGGCCGACACGCGAGCGGCTTCCATCCCGGCTGGGCCGGCACCGACTACCACCACCTTGCGTTTGACACCGGTGGTTTTCTCGATGATGTGCGGCACGCCCATGTATTCACGGGAAGTTGCGGCGTTCTGGATGCACAGCACGTCCAAGCCCTGATACTGACGGTCGATGCAGTAGTTGGCGCCGACGCACTGTTTGATCTGGTCGACCTGGCCCATCTTGATCTTGGCGATCAGGTGCGGGTCGGCGATATGGGCGCGGGTCATGCCGACCATGTCGACGTAGCCGCCCTCCAGAATACGGGTCGCCTGGTTCGGGTCCTTGATGTTCTGCGCGTGCAGTACAGGTGCCTTGACCACTTCCTTGATACCGGCCGCCAGATGCAGGAACGGCTCCGGTGGATAACTCATGTTGGGGATAACGTTGGCCAGGGTGTTGTGGGTGTCGCACCCTGAACCCACGACACCAATAAAATCGATCATGCCGGTGTCGTCGTAGTACTTGGCGATCTGCTTCATGTCCTCATGGGACAAGCCATCCGGGTGGAATTCATCACCGCACAGACGGATGCCGACGCAGAAATCCGGACCGACTTCCTTGCGCACAGCCTTGATCACTTCCAGGCCGAAACGCATGCGGTTCTCGAAGCTGCCGCCCCATTCGTCGGTACGCTTGTTGACCCGAGGGCTCCAGAACTGGTCGATCATGTGCTGGTGCACGGCGGACAATTCGACGCCGTCCAGGCCACCGGCCTTGGCCCGCGCCGCTGCCGTGGCGTAGTTGCCGATCACCCGCCAGATTTCTTCCGGCTCGATGGTCTTGCAGGTCGCACGGTGCACCGGCTCACGGATGCCCGACGGCGACAGCAGGGTTGGCCAGTGTTCGCCGTCCCAACGGGAACGACGGCCCATGTGGGTAATCTGGATCATGATCTTCGCGCCATGCTTGTGCATGGCATCGGCCAGGTTCTGGAAGTGCGGAATGATCCGGTCATCCGCCAGGTTCACCGACTTCCACCAGCCTTGCGGGCTGTCGATGGCCACGCTGGAGGAGCCACCGCAAATCGCCAGGCCGATCCCGCCCTTGGCTTTCTCTTCGTAATACTTGACGTACCGGTCGGTGGTCATGCCGCCGTCGGTGGCATAAACCTCGGCGTGCGCGGTGCTGAGCACGCGGTTACGGATGGTCAGTTTGCCGATCTGGATCGGCTGGAACATTGCTTCGAAAGCCATGGCGGGTTCCTCGACTTACAACGGCTTGACGATGAACAAGCCGTCTTCGTGGCCCTCTTCG
Source organism: Pseudomonas sp. P1_C12 (assembly GCF_056406435.1). Taxonomy (NCBI): domain Bacteria; kingdom Pseudomonadati; phylum Pseudomonadota; class Gammaproteobacteria; order Pseudomonadales; family Pseudomonadaceae; genus Pseudomonas; species Pseudomonas sp. P1_C12. The sequence goes on from NZ_JBFUAE010000004.1 coordinate 149,021, forward strand.
GAGCCACCGTAGACTTGCTCGGCCACGGTACGGATCTTGCTGCCGCGAGCGGCGAGGATCTGGTCCATCGCGCCTGCAAACCAGCCAGTGAACATGTAGTCGACCTTACGCCCGACCTTGCCGTACACGTAGACGAATGCCGAGTGTTCGAGCTTGACGCTGGCGGTGCCTTTGTCGAGGTCGATGTCCTGGATCTTGAACAGGCCCCAGCCGCGCTGCGACAGGCGCTTCATGTAGTGTTCGAACACCGCGACGCCTTCCAGGCCGTGGCATTCGGCTTCTTTTTCACACCAGTGCCAGGCAGACTTGTAGCCGGCCTTGTAGAGGATTTCGGCGTAGGCTTCAGCGCCCAGCACTTCCTCGATGCCCATGTGGTTGTTGACGAAGAAATGGCGTGGCACGTACAGCATCGGCAGGGCGTCGGAGGTCCAGACACCGGTTTCGCTGTCGACTTCGATTGGCAATTGCGGGGCGATCTTGGCCATGGAAACTTAACTCCAGAAAATTCGTTGTGTTGCCCGCTGCACGGACGGCAGCGGGAAAGGATTCAGAGATGCGGTGGCTTATTCGCCCCAAACGTCCTTGAGGACATTCACCCAGTTCTCACCCATGATCTTGCGCACCACGCGCTCGGAGTGGCCGCGCTTGAGCAGGGTCTCGGTCAGGTTCGGGAACTCGCCGACGGTGCGGATGCCCAGCGGGTTGATGATCTTGCCGAAGCTGGTCAGGCGGCGGGCGTAGCCCTTGTCGTGGGTCAGATATTCGAAGAAGTCCTGGCCATGGCCCTGGGTGAAGTCGGTGCCGATGCCGATGGCGTCTTCGCCAACCAGGTTCATGGTGTATTCGATCGCTTCGGCATAGTCGTCGATGGTCGAATCGATGCCCTTGGCCAGGAACGGCGCGAACATGGTCACCCCGACGAAACCGCCGTGGTCGGCAATGAACTTCAGCTCTTCATCGGATTTGTTGCGCGGGTGCTCCTTGAGCCCCGACGGCAGGCAGTGGGAGTAGCAGACCGGCTTCTTCGATTCGAGGATGACTTCTTCGGACGTTTTCGAGCCGACGTGGGACAGGTCGCACATTACGCCGACCCGGTTCATCTCGGCGACGATTTCACGACCGAAACCCGACAGGCCGCCATCACGCTCGTAGCAACCGGTACCGACCAGGTTTTGGGTGTTGTAGCACATCTGCACAATACCGACGCCGAGCTGCTTGAACACCTCGACGTAGCCGATCTGGTCTTCAAATGCGTGAGCATTCTGGAAGCCAAAGAGAATGCCGGTCTTGCCCTGCTCCTTGGCCTTGCGGATATCGGCGGTGGTGCGCACCGGAATCACCAGGTCGCTGTTCTCGCGGATCAGCTTCTGGCTGGCGGCAATGTTGTTGACGGTGGCCTGGAAGCCCTCCCACACCGACACGGTGCAGTTGGCCGCGGTCAGACCGCCTTTGCGCATGTCTTCAAACAGCTCGCGGTTCCACTTGGCAATAATCAGCCCGTCGATAACGATGCTGTCGGCGTGCAATTCGGCTGGGCTCATCAGGCTGTCCCCTTATTAGCGATTCATGCGCCGAATCGTCTGCCGGCGCTTTGGGCCAGCATATGCCTCGGTGCCTAAGCAGCCGGGTGCAAAAACGACAAGGGAATTGCCGAAAGCGTCAATCCGCGACAAAGGGTCGTCGCCAGGCACAATCACCGACCTGTTCAAGGCCTTCGGCTTGGGCCAGAATTCGCCGCATCAATGGAATAGAGCGGCGACTTGAATGAAATCCATCCTTCTGGCTTTGGCACTGATTGCGACCGGCGCACACGCAGCCGAGGTGTCCGACGACAACCCGTGCGACAAAGTCGAAAACGACGTCCAGACCCTCGAGTGCTCGGCCTTCAGCAAAACCACCGCCGAAGACCTGCTCAAGGAAAACCTCCAGGGCCTGAACGAGCGCATGCAGTCGCAGTACGGCAAAAACCCGTCGCAACTGGCCGACATCACCGCCAAGCTCAAGGCCGCCCAACAGCAATGGCTGAAGACCCGGGATGCCGACTGCGCCGTCGAAGCCTTCCCGGCCACCAGTGGCAGCAAGGCGTTCACCATTGCCCAGAACGATTGCATTGCGCGGATGAGTGACGAGCGGTCGGAGTTTTTGGAGTCGATTGGGCAGGAATAGTCCTGAATGTCCCACTGAAAGCTGGCACTACCACCAGCTTTCAATCGCCAAGAAACCCTTTTCCCACAAAGCACTCTGATCTGACCTACAGCTTCTGTCCAAAGCCGCTGCTCTGCGGACTTTTCACGCAACATGCCGACAGATGTTGTTGATGGCCAACCATAAAAATATAAGTAAAGATTCGCAAATCTTATAAAAGACTTATATTCTTCCATGAACAGCATTCACTGGACTCGAAAGGCCGTTAAGCAACTCTTGAGATTGCATTCCGTTCACCAGATTCAGGTTCGTGATGCCATCACGGCGCTCGCTGGCATGCCTGAGACAGGCAATGTCAAAGCACTGGTCGGTCATGACTATGCTTATCGACTGCGTGTCGGTAACTATCGGGTCATGCTTGATTGGGATGGCGCGATCAAAGTGGTCAGTATTCAAGAGGTAAAAAAACGCGATGAACGCACCTACTGACATTCAAATCATCAACGACGCCGAAGGCAATCCAGCCTTCGTGGTCATTCCCTATGCACAATACGTGGCGCAGAAAATCGAGCCCGACTTGATCCCCCATGAAGTGGTGAGCCGTATCGTCGATGGCGCTACCCCTATCCGCGCCTGGCGCGAACACTTGAACCTTACCCAGGATGAAGTGGCCAAACGCATGGGCATAACCCAGCCTGCCTTTGCCCAACAGGAAACCGTCGCCAAGCCCCGAAAAGCCACTCGCGAAAAAATCGCTTTGGCATTTGGCATCACTGCCAGCCAGCTTGAGCTGTAAGCTGCACACCCTCTGTCACTTATGGGATTGAACATGAAAGTCTGCGGCATCGAAATCAAAGGCAGCGAAGCGATCATCGCCGTGGCCACGCTGGACGGTCAGGCGCTGGGCCATGTCGCGCTCGCCACCAAGAAAATTGCCCTGGACGATGACGATGAAGCCGCCAACGTCAAAGTGTTCGCCGCTCAGGTCGCTTCGTTTGTCCGTGAGAACTCCATCGACCGCATCGCGATCAAGAAGCGCAGCAAGAAGGGCGAGTTCGCTGGCGGGCCGACGACGTTCAAGATCGAGGGGGTTTTCCAGTTGCTGGAGAATTGCGAGGTGATGCTGTTGTCACCACAGACCATCACCGCGCAGTGCAAAAAATTCGCAGTTGAACTGCCGGAGACGCTGAATAAATATCAGCATGAGGCGTACAAGGCGGCTTGTTCGGCGTTGTTGAAGAAGTAACCCGCCCCTCCAGACACCAAAGATCTAATGTGGGAGCGAGCTTGCTCCGGGCGGCGTTCCGACGATAGCGGTGCGCCAGCCAACATCAAAGTGCCTGACAAACCGCCATCGCGAGCAGGCTCGCTCCCACAGGTTTCTCTGCTGTTGCCAAAACAGGGTGAACCCCAGGCTTGTTCAGGCTTTGGCGGTACGCCGATCCTCTCGCGGACACCGCTCATATTTCGCCCGATAACTACGGGTGAAATACGAAGGCGATTCAAACCCGCAGGCAATGCTCACTTCCAGCACGCTCATGTCGGTCTGACGGAGCAACTGCCGCGCTTTTTCCAACCGTAACCGCAAGTAGAAATTGCTCGGCGTGTCGTTCAGGTGCAAACGAAAAAGGCGCTCTAACTGTCGCCGCGTCACCTTGATCGATTCCGCCAGTTCCAAAGTGCTCAGCGGCGGTTCGCTGTGCTGCTCCATCTCCCCAATCACGTGCACCAGCTTCTTGTTGCTGATGCCGTAGCGCGTGGCGACTTCCATGCGCTGGTGGTCTTTGCGCGGGCGGATACGGCCGAGTACGAATTGTTCGCTGACCTGGATCGCCAGATCGGGACCGTGGGCCTGGGCGATCAGATCCAGCATCAAATCGATGGAAGCCGTGCCGCCAGCGGAGGTGATGCGCCGACGGTCGATCTCGAACAGCTCCTGGGTGACGCTGAGCTGTGGATAAGATTCCTTGAAGGCGTCGATGGCTTCCCAGTGCAGGGTCAGGCGATGGCCATCGAGCAGGCCGGCTTCGGCGAGGATGAAGCTGCCGGTGTCGATGGCGCCGAGGGTCACGCCTTCGTTGTCCAGGCGACGCAGCCAGTGTTCCAGCGCCGGGGTGGCGAACTTCAAGGGTTCGAAACCAGCGACCACCAGCAGTGTCGCGCCTTTCTTCAGCGGCTCCAGCGCCGCATCGGCGTTGACCGACATGCCGTTGCTCGCCAGCACCGCCCCGCCATCGGCGCTCAGTACATGCCAGCGATACAACTCGCCGCGAAAGCGATTGGCAACCCGCAACGGCTCGATGGCCGAGATAAATCCGATGGCCGAGAAACCCGGCATCAACAAGAAGTAGAAATCCTGGGACATGGAGCGCACTCGCTTAGCAGGTAACAAGAGGCCAGGTAACGAGAGGGCGGGCAGCGTAGGGAAGTTGATACGCCACTTGCGAGCGGCATTCAAGAGCACAGGTCGCTGCAGTGCAAGAGCTGGTCGCCGCAGTGCGCTTTCATCGGTGCTTTGCTGCGTAACTTGGCATCACCGGCGCATCAGACACCGGAACTCACAATAAACGAACTGCCGAGGAACCTGAGATGAAACGACTGATCAGCAGCTGTGTTCTTGCACTCAGTGGTACCGCTTTGCTGAGCGCCAGTGTCATGGCCGCCGAACCCGCCGCGTGCCAGAACGTGCGCATGGGTGTAGTGAACTGGACCGACGTGATCGCCACCAGTGCCATGACCCAGGTATTGCTCGATGGCCTCGGCTACAGCACCAAACAAACCAGCGCCTCCCAGCAAATCATCTTCGCCGGGATCCGCGACCAGCGTCTGGACCTGTTCCTCGGCTACTGGAACCCGCTGATGACCCAGACCATCACCCCGTTCGTCGACGCCAAACAGGTCAAGGTGCTTGAAGCGCCAAGCCTGCAGGACGCCCGCGCGACCCTCGCCGTGCCGACCTACCTCGCCGACAAGGGCCTGAAAACCTTCGCTGACATCGCCAAATTCGAAAAGGAACTGGGCGGCAAGATCTACGGCATCGAGCCTGGCTCGGGCGCCAACACCCAAATCAAGGCGATGATCTCCAAGAACCAGTTTGGCCTCGGCAAGTTCCAGCTGGTCGAATCCAGCGAAGCCGGCATGCTCGCCGCCGTGGATCGCGCCGTACGTCGCAACGAAGCCGTGGTGTTCTTCGGCTGGGCGCCGCACCCGATGAACGTCAACGTGAAAATGACCTACCTCACCGGCAGTGAAAACGCCCTTGGGCCGGACGAAGGCAAGGCCACGGTATGGACCGTCACCGCGCCGACATACGCCGAGCAATGCCCGAACATCGGCCGATTGCTGACCAACCTGACCTTCACCGCCGAAGACGAGAGCCGGATGATGCAGCCGCTGCTGGATCACAAGGACGCTTTCGAGTCGGCCAAGCAATGGCTCAAGGATCACCCGCAGGACAAAAAACGCTGGCTTGAAGGCGTCACCACCTTCGATGGCAAACCGGCCGCTGAAAACCTGAAACTGACCAGTAAATAAACCCGAACGAACCACCGTCTCGCAGCCCCAACGGGCTGCGAACGGCACCACCACGCCTGGCCAAAGCCAAAACTCGCCTGTAAGGAACCGCCAAATGAACCACGACGTCATCATCACCTGCGCACTCACCGGTGCTGGCGACACGACCGCCAAGAGCCCACACGTGCCGGTCACCCCGAAACAAATCGCCGCTGCCGCCGTGGAAGCCGCCAAGGCCGGCGCCACCGTGGTTCACTGCCATGTGCGCGACCCGCAAACCGGCAAGTTCAGCCGTGACGTGGCGCTGTACCGCGAAGTGATGGAGCGCATCCGCGAGGCGGACGTGGACATCATCGTCAACCTCACCGCCGGCATGGGTGGCGACCTGGAGATCGGTGCCGGCGAGAATCCGATGGAATTCGGCCCGAATACCGACCTGGTCGGCCCGTTGACCCGCCTGGCCCACGTCGAAGAACTGCTGCCGGAAATCTGCACCCTTGATTGCGGCACTCTGAACTTCGGCGACGGCGACACCATTTACGTGTCCACCCCGGCCCAGCTGCGTGCCGGTGCCAAACGCATTCAAGAGCTGGGCGTGAAAGCCGAGCTGGAAATCTTCGACACCGGCCACCTGTGGTTCGCCAAGCAGATGATCAAGGAAGGCCTGCTCGACAACCCGCTGTTCCAGCTGTGCCTGGGTATCCCGTGGGGCGCGCCGGCGGACACCACCACCATGAAAGCCATGGTCGACAACCTGCCGGCCGACGCGGTCTGGGCCGGCTTCGGTATCGGTCGGATGCAGATGCCGATGGCGGCGCAAGCGGTGTTGCTCGGCGGCAACGTACGGGTCGGGCTGGAAGACAACCTGTGGCTGGACAAGGGCGTGCTGGCGACCAACGGCCAACTGGTCGAGCGCGCAGGCGAAATCCTCAGCCGCCTCGGTGCCCGCGTCCTGACCCCGGCTGAAGGCCGGGCAAAAATGGGCCTGACCAAGCGCGGCTAATCAAACCTACGCATACCCCTGTGGGAGCGGGCTTGCTCGCGAAGAGGCCGGTACATCCGGCACATCTTCAGCGGTAGAACCACCGCTTTCGCGAGCAAGCCCGCTCCCACAAGGGATCACCGAACTCTTTAGGAAACCACCATGACCTTCATCACCGAAATCAAAACCTTCGCAGCGTTAGGCAGCGGTGTCATCGGCAGCGGTTGGGTGTCCCGCGCCCTCGCCCATGGTCTGGATGTAGTGGCCTGGGACCCGGCCCCCGGCGCTGAAGCCGCCTTGCGCAAACGCGTCGCCAATGCCTGGGGCGCGCTGGAGAAACAAGGCCTGGCGCCGGGTGCATCGCAAGATCGACTGCGCTTTGTCGCGACCATCGAAGAGTGCGTGCGCGATGCCGATTTCATCCAGGAAAGCGCCCCGGAGCGACTGGAGCTGAAACTGGACCTGCACAGCAAAATCAGCGCCGCAGCCAAGCCCAATGCCTTGATCGGTTCCAGCACCTCCGGCCTGCTGCCGAGCGAGTTCTACGAGAGTGCCACGCACCCTGAGCGTTGCGTGGTCGGTCACCCGTTCAACCCGGTTTACCTGCTGCCGTTGGTGGAAGTGGTCGGCGGCAAAAACACCGCCCCTGAAGCGGTGCAAGCGGCCATGAAGGTCTATGAATCCCTGGGGATGCGCCCGCTGCATGTGCGCAAGGAAGTACCGGGTTTCATCGCCGACCGCCTGCTCGAAGCGCTGTGGCGTGAGGCGCTGCACCTGGTCAACGACGGCGTGGCGACCACCGGCGAAATAGACGATGCAATCCGCTTCGGCGCGGGCTTGCGCTGGTCGTTCATGGGCACGTTCCTGACCTACACCCTGGCCGGCGGCGATGCCGGTATGCGCCACTTCATGGCGCAGTTCGGCCCGGCGTTGCAATTGCCGTGGACCTACCTGCCGGCGCCGGAGCTGACCGACAAGCTGATCGACGACGTGGTCGATGGCACCAGCGATCAACTGGGCAAACACAGCATTTCAGCACTGGAGCGCTATCGTGATGACTGCCTGCTGGCAGTGCTGGAGGCGGTGAAGACCACCAAAGAGAAGCATGGGATGGCTTTCGCCGAGTAACCCCCAGGCTTGGGGCCAGCAGCACTGGCCTCTTCGCGAGCAAGCCCGCTCCCACATTGGAATGCATTCCCCCTGTGGGAGCGGGCTTGCTCGCGAAAGCGGCAGTCCAGTCACCTAATTTCTTGGATTAGTCATCATGCCCACCCTCACCACCTACCAAACCACCATCATCCCCGACTGGGTCGACTACAACGGCCACCTGCGCGACGCCTTCTACCTGCTGATTTTCAGCTACGCCACCGACGCCCTGATGGATCGCCTGGGCCTGGACAGCAACAGCCGGGAAGCCAGTGGCAACTCACTGTTCACCCTCGAACTGCACCTCAATTACCTGCACGAAGTGAAACTCGACGCCCAAGTCGAAGTGCACACCCAAATCATCGCCCACGACAGCAAGCGCGTGCACCTCTATCACAGCCTGCATCTGGTCGGTGATGCCCAGGAACTTGCTGGCAACGAACAGATGCTGCTGCACGTGGATCTCGCCGGGCCGCGTTCGGCACCGTTCAGCGAACTGTCCTTGAGCCGGTTGCAAGCCATCGTCGCCGAACAGGCAGACCTGCCAGCACCCGACTACATTGGCCGAGTGATCGCATTACCCCCAAAAAAATAACAAGGAGATCGCCATGAACACCGCCGCAGCATTTGCCGACTTTCGTACCTATCCGTTGATCAGCGCGCTGACTGGCGTGCAGACCCAGGCGGACCGTGTTCTGGTGAAGTGGGCCGACAATCGCGTCAGCCCTTTCCACCATCAATGGCTGCGGGATAACTGCCCATGCCCGCAGTGCGTCTACACCGTGACCCGCGAGCAAGTGCTGGAAATCGTCGATGTGGCTCAAGATCTGATGCCCGATAACGCCAGTATCGACGGCGATGGCTGTTTGTCGATTGATTGGCAGGACGGCCACTCAAGCCGCTTCGACCCTGGCTGGCTGCGCGCCCATGCCTATGACGACGAATCCCGCGCGGAACGCCAGGCACACAAGCCAAAAGCCAGGCTTTGGCACAGCGACTTGCAGTTGCCAGTGTTCGAATACCAGGCGCTGATGAATGACTCGAAAGCGTTGTTGCAATGGTTGCTGGCGGTGCGCGATGTCGGGTTGACCCAAGTCCGTGGCGTGCCCACAGAGCCCGGCTCGTTGAAGCTGATCGCCCAACGGATTTCCTTCATCCGCGAGAGCAATTTCGGCGTGCTGTTCAACGTGCAATCCAAGGCCGACGCCGACAGCAACGCCTACACCGCCTTCAACCTGCCGCTGCACAGCGACTTGCCGACCCGGGAGTTGCAACCGGGACTGCAATTCCTGCATTGCCTGGTCAATGACGCCGAGGGTGGCGAGAGCATTTTCGTCGACGGTTTTGCCATTGCCGACGCGTTGCGCCGGGAAGATCCGGAGGCTTTCAAAAGCCTCTGCGAAATCCCCGTGGAGTTTCGCAACAAGGACCGTCACAGCGACTACCGCTGCCTCGCGCCGATCATTGCTCTGGATGCGTTGGGGCAGGTGTCGGAAATCCGCATGGCGAACTTTCTGCGCGGGCCGTTCGATGCCTCGGTAGAACAGATGCCCAAGCTGTATCAGGCCTACCGACGCTTTATCGCGATGACCCGCGAGCCTCGGTTCAGGTTGATGCAGCGGCTCAATCCCGGTGAACTGTGGTGCTTCGACAACCGCCGCACCCTGCATGCCCGCAACGCCTTCGACCCCGCCACCGGCGCCCGGCATTTCCAGGGCTGCTATGTGGACCGGGATGAGTTGTTGTCGCGGATTCTGGTGTTACAGCGCTAGACCGCGTCATCGTTCTTCGTCGGAACGCCGCCCGGAGCAAGCCCGCTCACACAGTTGACCGAGTTCCTCTAGAGGAATGCGATCGAATGTGGGAGCGGGCTTGCTCGCGAAGGCGGTATATCAATCCACACAAAACCCACTGAATCACAGGCAAAAAAAACCCCGATCAAGCCGTGACAGGATCGAGGCAGAGGGTACTGTTGAGGAGCTGCCGTGCGAGGGTGACCAAACCTTCGTGAAGCGAGCTGAGTCCAGTGTGCCCACTCCCCGGCGGGCCAGGTTAGCCGAAAACGACATGTTCATAACCAATTGAGCCATTGCGACAATTCGCCCTTGCCGACACCCGGCACCCCTACCAGAATCGAACCACGACACCGTTCCCTGAAGAAGGATTGCGTCATGATGCACGCCGATTTGATAGACCAGGAAGACCTGTTGGGCCAACTCAAGTCATTGGGATTCGAAGTGCCCACCGGCGCCACCGCCGAGCAAGCCTGTGAGTGTGCGGTAAGGGGGTTGAACGATGTGCGGGCGATGACGCTGCGGACCATGGTCAAGCAGATGTACACCAGCAGCGCGACCATCCTGCCGGCGGTGCGCCAGGCGATCGACAAGCAGTTGTTGCCGGCGTTGGCGGAGTATCAGCAGAGTCACACAGGCCGATAAAAAGCCTTCGCGAGCAAGTCGGATCGCCGCACCGCCGCTCCCACATTGGTTCTGTGAACAACACAGATCAAATGTGGGAGCGGGCTTGCTCGCGAATGAAGTCGACCCGGTCTAGAGCCTTACACTGGCAAACGTCGACTCATTACGCGCTTGGCTCAGCGCCGACAACGGCCCGGACAACGGCGACAGCACCAGCGCTTGCGGCAAAGGCATCATCGCCACTTGCTGGGTGGTGTTGGACCCTACGCGCTCGTCACGCGGCGGAATGCCGAAGTATTCGCGGTAGCACTTGGAGAAGTGCGGGGTGGACACGAAGCCACAGACCGACGCCACTTCGATGATCGACATCGGCGTTTGCTTGAGCAGCTGGCGCGCGCGGATCAAGCGCAGTTTCAGGTAGTAACGCGAAGGCGAGCAGTGCAGGTATTTCTGGAACAACCGCTCGAGCTGACGACGGGACACCGCGACATACACCGCCAGTTCGTCCAGGTCGATCGGCTCTTCGAGGTTGGCTTCCATCAACGCGACGATTTCCTGCAACTTCGGCTGGTTGGTGCCGAGCATGTGCTTGAGCGGCACACGCTGGTGATCCTGCTCGTTGCGGATGCGCTCGTAGACGAACATTTCCGAAATGGCCGCCGACAGCTCACGACCGTGATCGCGGCTGATCAAGTGCAGCATCATGTCCAGCGGCGCGGTACCGCCGGAGCTGGTGAAACGGTTACGGTCGAGGGTGAACAAGCGGGTGCTCATCGCTACTCGCGGGAAGGCTTCCTGCATCGCTGCCAGGCACTCCCAGTGCACACTGCAATCAAAACCGTCGAGCAGGCCGGCGCAGGCCAGAGCCCAGCTGCCGGTGCACACCGCGCCGAGGCGGCGGGACTGGCGGGCCTGGCTTTGCAGCCATGACACGTGTTCACGGGTAACAGTGCGCTGGATGCCGATACCGCCGCACACGATGACGGTGTCCATTGGCGGGGCTTTGTGCATGGAGGCGTCGGGGGTGATCTGCAGGCCGTCACTGGCCCAGACCTGGCCGCCATCGACGGTGAGGGTGGTCCAGCGATACAGCTCGCGACCGGACAACTGGTTGGCCATGCGCAGGGGTTCCACTGCGGAGGCCAGAGAAATCAGCGTGAAATTGTCCAGCAGCAGAAAGCCGATGGATTGAGGCGCACGGTTCTGGGGTTGGGCCCCGGAGTTGAACGTCGTCATCGCGGTATCTCCTCACACAAAGCGGGTGATGGCCTCAGGCGGAGGCTCTTTTTATTGCCATCGTTCTCGCGTGGGAGACGGGCTTTGTAATGACAGAGCAATTGCCATGCCTAAATTTGAATGCGCGTTCAATAACTCCTAAAAACGACGTCGGAATGTGTCTATATATGTCTTGCAAGGCAGGGGGATTTAAATGGCCATCAGGACTGGCAAGCGCCCCGGCCCACAAGCTGTGAGCAATTCGGTAGCACTTGTGGGAACGGCGTTGCGCCGCGATGGAAAGGAGTGTCACCGCAGGCACGGGTGACGGGCGGTCGAAGGCCGGTTGGCCCTCGATCAGTGGCAAGTCGATTTATCTGTGAGCGACGCGCCAAAAGGTGGCGCGTTTTCGAGCGGGTGTTCACTTAGCGCGCAGTTTTGACTGGTCTGGCAGTGCGTAGGAGCTGGCTTGCCAGCGAAGAGGCCAATACATCCGACACATCTTCAGCGGTAAAACCACTGCTTTCGCTGGCAAGCCAGCTCCTACAGGGACCTGTGTGTCAGCACTCCACCGCACTCACCGCCAAGCCACCCCGCGATGTCTCTTTGTATTTGTCATGCATGTCGGCACCGGTATCGCGCATGGTGCGGATCACCCGGTCCAGCGAGATAAAGTGCTGACCATCACCGCGCAAAGCCATTTGCGCCGCATTGATTGCCTTGACCGCCGCAATTGCATTGCGCTCGATGCACGGCACCTGGACCAATCCGCCGACCGGGTCGCAGGTCAAGCCGAGGTTGTGCTCCAGACCGATCTCCGCCGCGTTGCACAGTTGCTCTGGTGTGGCGCCAAGAATTTCCGCCAGCCCGGCCGCCGCCATGGCGCAGGCCGAACCGACTTCGCCCTGGCAGCCGACTTCGGCACCGGAGATCGAGGCGTTCTTCTTGCACAGGATTCCCACCGCCGCCGCACCGAGGAAATAGTCGACGACATTGGCGTCGGTCACCGCCTCGCTGAATTTCATGAAGTAGTGCAACACCGCCGGAATGATCCCTGCCGCGCCGTTGGTCGGCGCCGTGACCATGCGCCCGCCGGCGGCGTTTTCTTCGTTGACCGCCAGGGCGAACAGGTTGACCCACTCCATAGCGCTCAAGGTCGAGCCGATCACGTTAGGTTTGTTCAGTTCCTGCAGGCTACGGTGCAGCTTGGCCGCACGACGGCGCACGTTCAGGCCGCCGGGCAGGATGCCTTCGTGTTTGAGGCCCTGTTCAACGCAATCCTGCATGGCGCGCCAGAGCTTCATCAGGCCGCTGCGGATTTCGTCCTCGCTGCGCCACACCCTCTCGTTAGCCATCATTAATTCAGCCACGCGCAGGTTATGTTTTTTACACAGTTCCAGCAGCTCGGCAGCGCTGGAAAAGTCATATGGCAACACGGTGCGGTCGAGGTCGACGACACCGCTGGAGGCCTGTGCCTCATCGACGACAAAACCGCCGCCGACCGAATAGTAGGTGTCGCGATGCAACTCGCCGTCAACGCCCTCGACAATAAGGGTCATGGCGTTGGGGTGGAATGGCAGGTTCTCGTCGATCAGGCGCATGTCCCGGGCCCAGATGAAGGGCACCGGCAAGCGACTGTCGAGCAGCAGCGTATCGGTCTCGCGAAGGGCCTGAATACGTATGCCGATTTGCGACGGATCGATCGCATCCGGCCACTCGCCCATCAGGCCCATGATCACCGCGTTGTCACTGCCGTGGCCGATACCGGTGGCCGACAACGAGCCGAACAGCTGGACTTCAACACGTCGCACCTGCTCAAGCAGCCCGCGCTCGCGCAAGCCCTGCACAAACAACGCCGCCGCCCGCATGGGCCCTACGGTGTGTGAACTGGAAGGGCCGATGCCGATTTTGAACAGGTCGAAAACACTGATAGCCATTACTGCCGAACTCCTGGATAGGCCCACTGCGCACGCGAAAGCGCACGGTGACGGAGCTGCTACGCTCAAGCTGCAATCCGCCGGGATGACCGCATCATCAAGCTTTTATCCAGTTGTTCGACGTCTCTAACCGACGCACTCATGCCCACCAGCGCCGCGTGTCTTTTACGCTGTGTTTTCGCCGTTTTTTTGCGGTTCAGAGGGGAAAATCGGGCTGAAAAAATCTGTAAACGACGTCACCGACACTGGATGCGACCATCCCTGTACTGGATACGACGCACCCTGTAGGCGTCAGATTTTCACTGGTACATGATCATATCGACTCGATTGCAAGGCGACGTGGTAGAGCTGTCTCCAGAACGCCATCCAACCGCAACCTATAAGTGCGGTGGTCCAGTCGGAACACTGCCAAAAAAAACACCAAGGAGTCCATCCATGAAAGGTTCCCCGTCGTTGTTGTTGGCCGCCATGCTTAGTCTGCCGGTTCTGGCGCAAGCCGCAGAACCGGCACAATGCAGTACCGTAAACTTCTCCGATGTCGGCTGGACCGACATCACCGCAACTACCGCGACCACCAGCGTTGTGCTCAACGCCCTCGGCTACAAGACCAAGACCACCATGATTTCCGTACCCGTGACCTACAAGTCCCTGGCCGACGGCAAGAACATGGACGTGTTCCTGGGCAACTGGATGCCGACCATGGAAAACGACATCAAGGCCTACCGCGATGCCGGCACCGTGGAAACCTTGCGCACCAACCTCAAGGGCGCCAAGTACACCCTCGCCGTCCCTCAGGCGCTGTACGACAAGGGCCTGCATGACTTCGCCGATATTGCCAAGTTCAAGAAAGAGCTCGATGGCAAGATCTACGGCATCGAGCCTGGCAACGACGGCAATCGTCTGATCCAGAGCATGATCGACAAAGATGCCTTCGGCCTGAAGGCCGCCGGTTTCAAAGTCGTCGAATCCTCCGAAGCCGGCATGCTGTCGCAGGTCGACCGCGCGCAGAAACGCGACACCGCCGTGGTGTTCCTGGGCTGGGCGCCGCACCCGATGAACAAGCGCTTCAAGATTCAATACCTGACCGGTGGTGATGACTTCTTCGGCCCGGACTTCGGTGCCGCCACCGTGGCGACCAACACCCGCAAGGGTTACGCGCAGGAGTGCGGCAACGTTGGTCAGTTGCTGAAGAACCTGGAGTTCACCGTCGACATGGAAAGTGAACTGATGGGCAACATCCTGGACGACAAGATGAAGCCTGACGCGGCCGCCAAGGCCTGGCTGAAAAAGAATCCACAGGTGCTCGATACCTGGCTCGCTGGCGTGACCACCATTGACGGTAAACCTGGCCTGGAGGCCGTGAAAGCCAAACTGCAGTAATCGCTTATGCCGGGCAGGTTCGCCTGCCCGGGCTGTTTATTTCCTTGCATGCGGACGTTCACTACCATGCTGATTGATCAGAAAATACCCCTAGGCCAGTACATCGCGCGCTTCGTTGAATGGTTGACGCAACACGGCGCCAGCACCTTCGACGCAATCGCCGTGACACTGGAAACGATGATCCACGGCGTGACGTTTGCGCTGACCTGGTTCAACCCGCTGGCACTGATCGGCCTAATCGCACTACTGGCACACTACATTCAACGCAAATGGGGTCTGACCGCGTTTGTCGTTGCCTCCTTTCTGCTGATCCTCAATCTGGGGTACTGGCAGGAGACCATGGAAACCCTCGCCCAGGTGCTGTTCGCCACCCTGGTCTGCGTGGTCATCGGCGTGCCGCTGGGCATCGTCGCCGCGCACAAGCCGATGTTCTATACTTTAATGCGTCCGGTACTCGATCTGATGCAGACCGTACCGACCTTCGTGTATCTCATTCCTACCCTCACCCTCTTCGGGCTGGGTGTGGTCCCGGGCCTGATCTCCACGGTGGTGTTCGCGATTGCCGCGCCCATCCGCCTGACCTACCTGGGTATCCGCGATGTTCCGGAAGAATTGATGGACGCCGGCAAGGCCTTTGGCTGCTCGCGACGTCAGCTGCTCTCGCGGATCGAACTGCCCCACGCCATGCCAAGCATCGCGGCCGGTATCACCCAGTGCATCATGCTGTCGTTGTCGATGGTGGTGATCGCAGCACTGGTGGGCGCCGATGGCCTGGGCAAACCGGTGGTCAACGCACTGAACACTGCTGATATCGCCCTGGGCTTCGAAGCAGGCCTGGCGATCGTACTGCTGGCGATCATGCTCGACCGTATCTGCAAACAACCCGACGCCAAAGTAGGGGGTGACGCATGAGCATAATTCGCTTCGATAACGTTGACGTTATCTTCTCCAAGGATCCACGCGAGGCACTCAAGCTGCTGGATCAAGGCATGACCCGCAACGAGATCCTGAAAAAGACCGGGCAGATTGTCGGCGTTGAAAAGGCCAGCCTGGATATCGAAAAAGGTGAAATCTGCGTACTGATGGGTCTGTCCGGCTCCGGCAAGTCCAGCCTGTTGCGCTGCATCAACGGCCTCAACACCGTCAGCCGCGGCAAGCTGTTCGTCGAGCACGAAGGCAAGCAGATCGACATTGCCTCGTGCACGCCGGCAGAACTGAAAATGATGCGCACCAAGCGCATTGCGATGGTGTTCCAGAAGTTCGCCCTGATGCCCTGGTTGACCGTTCGCGAAAACATCAGCTTTGGCCTGGAAATGCAGGGTCGCCCCGAGAAAGAACGCCGCAAACTGGTGGACGACAAGCTTGAGCTGGTGGGCCTGACCCAGTGGCGCAACAAGAAACCCAACGAGCTGTCCGGTGGTATGCAACAACGCGTGGGCCTGGCCCGCGCACTGGCGATGGACGCCGACATTCTGCTGATGGACGAACCGTTCTCGGCACTCGACCCGCTGATCCGCCAGGGCCTGCAAGACGAACTGCTGGAACTGCAACGCAAGCTGCACAAGACCATCGTCTTCGTGAGTCACGACCTTGATGAAGCGCTGAAACTCGGCAGCCGTATCGCGATCATGAAGGACGGCCGGATCATCCAGTACAGCAAGCCGGAAGAAATCGTCCTCAACCCGGCGGACGACTACGTGCGGACCTTCGTGGCTCACACCAACCCGCTGAACGTACTGTGCGGTCGCAGCCTGATGCGCACCCTGGACAACTGCAAACGCATCAACGGTTCGGTGTGCCTGGATCCGGGCGGCGATTCGTGGCTGGACCTGGCCGAAGGCAACACCATCAAGGGCGCTCGCCAGAACGGGTCTGCGCTGGACTTGCAGAACTGGGTACCGGGTCAGGCCGTTGAAGGCCTGGGTCGTCGACCAACCCTGGTGGACTCGAACATCGGCATGCGCGATGCGCTGCAGATTCGTTATCAGACCGGCAACAAGCTGGTGCTGCATGACAACAACAAGGTGGTGGGGATTCTTGGCGACAGCGAGCTGTATCACGCACTGCTCGGCAAGAACCTGGGGTAAATAAGGCAACAGACACAAAAACGCCGCGAGAGAATCGCGGCGTTTTTGTTTGTAGAAAGATCAAAAGATCGTCCGAACGCGGCCCGAACCTTCGGCAGCTCCTACAGGGGAATGCATTCGGCGTAGGAGCTGCCGAAGGCTGCGATCTTTTCAAGCGGCGACGCGGTGCAACTGATACACCGCGCCACTCACTTCTTAGCTATAAACCCGGCCAAGGAGCTGCCGATGGCTTTCAAACTGATCGAGCACGTCACGGGTGATCTGATCCTGAGTGAAGCCCATCAAGTCGTAGTCCTGGCTGCCGTTGTGCAGATACACCTCGGCACGGTAGTAACGCTGACGTGCCTCATCGGACTGAGCCGATTCGGTTGGCGTGGCCAGGTAACCGTCCAGACTCACTTCGTAGACAAACGGGTTACCCTCTTCCATCTCGGTGCGCAGGCCCATGCAGCGCTTGGACTTGCCCAGCAGCGTCTGCACTTGCAGACCTTGAGCACGCATTTGCACGGCGGCATCTTCCAGTGCCGGGCTGACGTGCTTGTCCATGAAACGCTGCACCACCGACTGGCTCGGTTGCAGGTCCAGCTGGGTCAAGCGCTCGCTGAAACCACGGCGACCGCGTGCCGCCAGTTCCGCTTGCTCCTGTTCGATCTGCACGTCCTGGCGCATGGCCTTGTGCAAGCCGAACATGAAGAACACCAGCACCACCGAGAACGGCAGACCGGCCAGCACCACCATGGTTTGCATGGCTTCGAAGTTGCCGGCGAACAGCAGGCCGATGGTCACCAGGGTGATCACCGCCGACCAGAAGATCCGCAACCAGTGCGGAGCGTCTTCATCGACGGTGCCACCCTTGCAGGACAGGTTGGCCATCATCACCGCACCGGAGTCCGCCGGGGTCAGGAACAGCACGAAACCAACGAAGATCGACACGCCGATCACCACCTTCGACGCCGGGTAATGCTCCAGCAACTGGTAGATCGCCATGGACGGCTGTTCCAGCGCCGTCTTCCCGAGTTCTACCGCCCCGTGGTTCATCACCAGGTCCAGGGCCGAGTTACCGAAGATCGACAACCACGCCAGGGTGAAGCCCAGCGGAATCAGCAGCACGCCGGCGACCAGTTCGCGCACGGTACGACCACGGGAAATACGCGCGATGAACATGCCCACGAATGGCGCCCAGGAAATCCACCAGGCCCAGTAGAACAGGGTCCACAGGCCCAGCCAGCGGTCGGACTTCTCACTGTCGCCTTCGTACACATAGAGGTCGAAAGTCTTCAGCACCACGCCGTTCAGGTAGTCACCGACGTTCTGTACGAAGCCGTTGAGCAGGTGCAGGGTCGGGCCGAACAACAGGACGAAAATCAGCAGGCCACTGAACAGAACGATGTTGAGGTTGGACAGGCGACGGATGCCGTTTTCCACGCCCGACACAGCGGCAATGGTCGCCACGGTGCTCATCACGATGATCACGATCAGCAGGTTGGTGTTGCTGTGTTCCATGCCGAACAGGTTTTCCAGCCCCGACGACACTTGCAGCGAACCAATCCCCAGGTTCGTCACCAGCCCCAGCAGGGTCACGAACATGCCGAAGCCGTCCACCGCATGCCCGGCCGCGCCCTTGACCCAACGCTCGCCCACCAGCGGATACAACGCCGAACGCAACGCCAGCGGCTGGTTATGCCGGTAGGCAAAGTAGGCAACGGCCAGACCGACCAATGCGTAAATCGCCCAGCCGTGCAGGCCCCAGTGCAGGAATGTCAGCTGCACGGCCTGACGGGCGGCAAGGTTGCTGCCGGCCACGCCTTCCGGCGGGTTGAAGTAGTGATCCAGCGGCTCCGACGCGCCGAAGTACAGCAACGAGATGCCGATACCCGACGAGAACAGCATCCCCGCCCAGGCGCCGTAGCTGAAGTCCGGGGTATCGTCCTTGCTGCCGAGCTTGAGTTTGCCGTAAGACGAAAAAGCCAGGCCGACGACAAAAATCAGGTAGGCGGCAATCACCACCATGTAGTACCAGCCGAAGCTGCGGGACAACCAGGCTTGCGCCGTACCCAGCATTCTGCCGGCCTCTTGCGGGGCGATGATCAGAATGGCGGTCAACAACAGAATCAACGCGGTAGAGGTGTAGAACACCCAACCGTTGACCGTCACCTTCTCGGGTGGGGTCTTTATTAGCGAGGCAGAACTCATGGCACAGATGCTCCGGGCAGTGCGAGAGAAGAACGCAAGACAAACGAGTTACCCGACCAATCGGTTAGTGGGCAGCCGACCGGCGGGTGATATAAAGACAGCCCGAAAAAAGCCCGAAACCCCTGGAGCGCCGCAGCGCGTAGGTTTCGAGCAGTTTCGGAAGTCGTTTTTTCCGCCGCTACATGTAGGAAAAATCTGTAGGCAGCGACGATTTGTCGCAGATCTTATTCTTTGTTGATTGAACGTTCAATCAAAACAAAATAGACTGGCCTCAACCCGGTAGCCGTTCTACGCCCACCGGAAGGCCTAAGGAGATGTGCAAGATGCCCAAGGTCGGTATGCAACCCATCCGCCGCCAGCAATTGATCGAAGCCACTTTGCAGGCCGTCGATCAGGTCGGCATGGGGGACGCCAGCATTGCGCTGATCGCCCGTTTGGCCGGTGTCTCGAATGGCATCATCAGTCACTACTTTCAGGACAAGAACGGCCTGATTGCCGCCACCATGGGGTACCTGATGACCGTCCTCAGCGAGAACGTCACCCTGCGCCGACAGGCGCTGAAAGATGACAGCCCGAGGGCGCATCTGCAGGTGATCATCGAGGGCAACTTCGATGCCAGCCAGGTCAATGGCCCGGCAATGAAAACCTGGCTGGCCTTCTGGGCCACCAGCATGCACCAGCCGTCTTTGCACAGGTTGCAGCGGATCAACGATCACCGTCTGTATTCCAACCTGTGCTGCCAGTTCCGCCGCGTGCTGCCGCTCAATGATGCGCGCAGCGCCGCCCGAGGCCTGGCAGCGTTGATCGACGGCTTGTGGTTGCGCGGCGCGCTGTCGGGAGATGCTTTCGACACCGGGCAGGCACAACAGATTGCTTACGAATACATGGATACCCAACTGGCCAAGCGGGTGAGTTAGAGCACACATAAACGCTCAACCACCGGACCGTGCCAACCACTTAATGCTCTTGCGAGGACTTTATGGCCCGTTTCGAACTGCAAAAACTCTACATCGATGGCGCTTACAGTGACGCCAGCAGCGACGCCACTTTCGAAGCCATCAACCCGGCTAACGGCGAAGTCCTCGCAAAAGTACAACGTGCGACCAAGGAAGACGTCGAGCGCGCTGTGGTCAGCGCCGAAAAGGGCCAGAAAATCTGGGCCGCGATGACCGCCATGGAGCGTTCGCGCATCCTGCGTCGCGCCGTGGAAATCCTGCGCGAGCGCAACGATGAGCTGGCCGCCCTGGAAACCCTGGACACCGGCAAGGCCTACTCCGAAACCCGCTATGTCGACATCGTCACCGGCGCTGACGTGCTGGAGTACTACGCAGGCCTGGTACCGGCCATCGAAGGCGAGCAGATTCCGCTGCGCACCACTTCGTTCGTCTACACCCGTCGCGAGCCGCTGGGCATCGTGGCCGGTATCGGCGCGTGGAACTACCCGATCCAGATCGCCCTGTGGAAATCCGCACCTGCCCTGGCGGCCGGTAACGCGATGATCTTCAAGCCAAGTGAAGTCACCTCGCTGACCACCCTGAAACTGGCCGAGATCTACACCGAAGCCGGCGTGCCAAACGGCGTGTTCAACGTCCTGACTGGCAGCGGCCGCGAAGTCGGCACCTGGCTGACCGAGCACCCGCGCATCGAGAAAGTTTCCTTCACCGGCGGCACCGACACCGGCAAGAAAGTCATGGCCAGCGCTTCGGCCTCGTCGCTCAAGGACGTGACCATGGAACTGGGCGGCAAGTCGCCGCTGATCATCTGCGACGACGCCGACCTCGATCGCGCCGCCGACACCGCGATGATGGCCAACTTCTACAGCTCTGGCCAGGTCTGCACCAACGGCACTCGCGTGTTCGTACCGGCCCACCTGAAAGCCGCTTTCGAAGCCAAGATCGTTGAGCGCGTTGCACGCATCCGCATCGGCAACCCGCAAGACGAAAACACCAACTTCGGTCCGCTGGTCAGCTTCGCGCACATGGAAAGCGTGCTGGGCTACATCGCCAAGGGCAAGGAAGAAGGCGCCCGCGTCCTGTGCGGCGGCGAGCGTCTGACCGACGGCGAATTCGCCAAAGGTGCGTTCGTCGCTCCGACCGTGTTCACCGACTGCACCGACGACATGACCATCGTCCGTGAAGAAATCTTTGGCCCGGTGATGGCGATCCTCACCTACGAAACCGAAGAAGAAGTGATCCGGCGCGCCAACGACACCGACTTCGGCCTGGCCGCCGGTATCGTCACCAAGGACCTGAACCGCGCCCACCGCGTGATTCATCAACTGGAAGCCGGTATCTGCTGGATCAACGCCTGGGGCGAGTCCGACGCGAAGATGCCGGTTGGCGGCTATAAGCAGTCGGGTGTCGGCCGTGAGAACGGCATCAGCTCGCTGAACAATTTCACCCGCATCAAATCGGTACAGGTCGAGCTGGGCGATTACGTCTCGGTGTTCTAAGACCCGAGTCTTGTATTGCCTGCGAGGGCCTCTTCGCGGGCAAGCGCGCTCCCACAGGTTTGGCGTCGTTCGCCAAACCTGTGGGAGCCCCGATCCCTTGTAGGAGCGAGCTTGCTCGCGATTGAGTGCGCAGCACTCATCGAGGCTCGACCTGACCCACATCAAAGAGGGTGCATTCAATGTCCCAAGAATTCGACTACATCATCATCGGTGCCGGCTCGGCCGGTAACACCCTGGCGACCCGTCTGACCGAAGACGCAGGTGTCACCGTCCTGCTGCTCGAAGCGGGCGGCCCGGACTACCGCTTGGACTTCCGCACGCAAATGCCGGCCGCCCTGGCGTTCCCGCTGCAAGGCCGTCGCTACAACTGGGCCTACGAAACCGATCCTGAGCCACATATGGACGGTCGTCGCATGGAGTGCGGTCGCGGCAAGGGCCTGGGTGGCTCTTCGCTGATCAACGGCATGTGCTACATCCGCGGCAACGCCATGGACTACGACGGCTGGGCGAAGCTGCCAGGCCTTGAGGACTGGTCGTACCTGGACTGCCTGCCGTACTTCCGTAAAGCGGAAACCCGCGACATCGGCCCGAACGACTACCACGGTGGCGACGGCCCGGTCAGCGTGACCACGCCGAAAGCCGGCAACAACCCGCTGTTCCACGCCATGGTTGAAGCCGGCGTGCAGGCCGGTTACCCGCGTACCGAAGACTTGAACGGTTACCAGCAGGAAGGCTTCGGCCCGATGGACCGCACCGTGACGCCGGAGGGTCGTCGTGCCTCCACCGCCCGCGGCTACCTGGACGTGGCCAAGAAACGTTCAACCCTGACCATCGTCACCCACGCCCTGACTGACAAGATCCTGTTCGAAGGCAAGCGTGCAGTCGGCGTGCGTTACCTGGTCGGCGCCGCAGAAGAGCGCGTTGAGGTCAAGGCGCGCAAGGAAGTGCTGCTGTGCTCCGGCGCCATCGCTTCGCCGCAGATCCTGCAACGCTCCGGCGTCGGCCCGGCCGAGTTGCTGAACAAGCTCGATATTCCGGTGGTCCACGACCTGCCGGGCGTCGGTGAAAACCTGCAGGATCACCTTGAGCTGTACCTGCAATACGCTTGCACCCAACCGGTTTCACTGTACCCGTCGCTGCTCTTGCACAACCAGCCGGCCATCGGTGCCGAATGGCTGTTCAACGGCACCGGCATCGGCGCCAGCAATCAGTTCGAAGCCGGCGGTTTCATCCGCACCCGTCCGGAATTCGAATGGCCGAACATCCAGTACCACTTCCTGCCGGTAGCGATTAACTACAACGGCAGCAACGGTGTGAAAGAGCACGGCTTCCAGGCGCACATGGGCTCCATGCGTTCGCCAAGCCGCGGTCGCATCCAGGCCAAGTCCAAGGACCCGCGCCAGCACCCGAGCATCCTGTTCAACTACATGGCCACCGAACAGGACTGGCAAGAATTCCGCGACGGCATCCGCCTGACCCGTGAAATCATGCAGCAGCCTGCACTGGACGCCTTCCGTGGTCGCGAGATCAGCCCGGGCATCGACGTGCAGAGCGATGAGCAACTGGACAAGTTCATCCGCGAGCACGCCGAAACCGCGTTCCACCCGTCCTGCTCCTGCAAGATGGGCACCGACGAAATGGCCGTGGTCGATGGCGAAGGTCGCGTGCATGGCATGCAAGGCCTGCGTGTGGTCGATGCGTCGATCATGCCGATCATCACCACCGGCAACCTGAATGCACCAACGATCATGATGGCCGAGAAAATCGCCGACAAGATCCGTGGCCGCAAGCCGTTGCCGCGCAGCACCGCCACTTACTATGTGGCGGGTGAAGCGCCAGTGAAGGGCAAGCCGGTGCGGGAATTGAGCCAGATCGCTTAAGGCGTTACACCGCGTTACGGCTATTCGCGAGCAGGCTCGCTCCTACAGTTGATCGCGCTCCCTCATGGGAATGCGGTTGAATGTAGGAGCGAGCCTGCTCGCGATGAGGCCCGACCAGACACCACCCCCTCCCAAAGTATCCCCGCTTCAGACCGCTCCGCCCTTGATCCGCCCCCCCTCGCAGGCCTAATCTAGCGCCACGCAATCGTTTCACCCCTCCCCTCGCAGCACCGCTCCACCGCCACTCCATACCCAGGAGGTTCACGAATGTTCGATTTCTACCCCCAGCTCAAGCAGCGCTTCGCTGCCTTGCGCACGGGTGCTGAATTCTTTTCCCTGCGTTATGTGCGCGAATCCGGGCAGTACCTGTCAGTGCGCAAGAACGTCGCCGAACCGCCAAGCCTGAGCCGTGACGAAGGGGCGATGCTGACCGTGCGGGTCAATGGCGTCGAGGCCTATGCGGCCACCAACGACCTGTCGCAACAGGGCCTGCAAGCTGCCCTCGAACGCGCCGAACTCCAGGCCCATCGACTCAAGCCCCACGCCTTGCTGGACCTGCGCGAGCAGGCTGTTTCCAGCGACCGCGCCGATTATTTTTCGCCCAACCTCGACCAGGTGTTCCCGTCCCTGAGCGACTGCTACCAACTGCTTGGCACCGAGTCGGTCGCCGTACCCAAGGACGAGCGCCTGGTGAACTGGCAGGTCAGCCTCGGCATCACCCACGTCGAGCAGATCTACCTCAACAGCGCCGGTGCCGAACTGCGCCAGGCCCAACGCTTTGTCTACCCCGGCCTGGACGTCACGGCCTACGATGGTAATGACAGCCAGACCCGCAGCCTGGGCCGCGAGAACTTCGGCCAGCAAGGCGCGGCGGACGTCATCAGCCGCTGCGGCCTGATCGGTGCCGGTGCCCAGGTGGCCGATCAGGCCCTGCAATTGCTCCTGGCACCGAACACCCCGCAAGGCAAGCGCGACCTGCTGCTGATGCCCGACCAGATGATGCTGCAAATCCACGAGTCCATCGGCCACCCGCTGGAGCTGGACCGCATCCTCGGTGACGAGCGCAACTACGCCGGCACCAGTTTCGTCAAAGCCTGCGATTTCGGCCGCCTGCAATACGGTTCCGGCCTGCTCAACGTGACCTTCGACCCGGACATCCCCGAGGAGCTCGCCAGCTACGGCCATGACGACGACGGCACGCCCGCCAGCAAACAGTTCCTGATCCGTGAAGGCCTGTTGCTGCGCCCGCTGGGTGGTGCGCTGTCGCAATTCCGGGCCGGCATGGACGGCGTCGCCAACAGCCGCGCCTGCGGCTGGAACCGCCCGCCGATCGACCGCATGGCCAACCTCAACATCGAGCCCGGTGATCAGTCCATCGAACAGCTGATCGGCGGTATCGAACACGGCGTGCTGATGTCGACCAACCGTTCCTGGTCGATCGACGATGCGCGCAACAAATTCCAGTTCGGCTGCGAATGGGGCCAACTGATCGAAAACGGCGAACTCAAGGGCGTGGTGAAGAATCCCAATTACAGGGGCATCTCCGCGCAGTTCTGGAAAAGCCTCAGCGCCGTCGGCGATGCCAGTACCCTAAAGGTCCTCGGCACACCGAACTGCGGCAAGGGCGAACCGAACCAGGTGATCCGCGTCGGCCACGCGTCACCGGCCTGTGTGTTCAGCAACGTTGATGTATTCGGAGGAGACGCCTGATGAATCCTTCAAACAGCCAGTCCGCGTCGTTCAAGGCGCTGGTCAACAGCCTGCGTGCAGCGCTTCACGAGCCCGAGCAGTTCACCCTCAGCTACGCTGCCGAGTCGTCGGCCTTCGTGCGTTTCAACCACGCCAAGGTGCGTCAGGCCGGTCAGGTGCAGCAGGCGAGCATCGGCCTGAAACTGATCAACGAAGGCCGGCATGCCGACCTGCACATCACCCTGGCCGGCGATCCGCAGGTGGATGCGCAGCGCCTGAGCGAAGGTCTGCAACAGTTGCGTGAAACCCTGCCGCTGCTGCCTCCGGACCCGTACCTGCTGCTCAACCACAACGGCTGGCAGAGCAACAACGTGCAGTCGCATCCGCTGCCGGACACCGAGCAGGTGGTCGCGCAAATCACCCAGGCCGCCGAAGGTCTGGATCTTGTCGGTTTCTACGCTGCCGGCCCGATCAGTCGTGGCTTTGCCAGCTCTTCGGGCGCCTTCGGCTGGCATCAGGCCAACAGTTTCAACTTCGACTTCAGCCTGTTCCACGAGAACGGCCAGGCCGTGAAAGCCAGCTACGCCGGGCACGACTGGAGCAGCGAAGGCTTTGCCAAACGCTTCCAGCAAGCCCGCGAGCAGCTTGAGTTTCTGGGTCGGCCGCTACGCACTTTGGCGCCCGGCCAATACCGCGCTTACCTGGCACCGGCGGCGCTGGAAGAAATCATGGGCATGTTGTGCTGGGGTGGTTTCTCGGCACAGTCGATTGCCAGCAAAAGCAGCCCGCTGCAAAAGCTCTACGGTGGCGACAGCGCGTTCAGTCCGCTGGTCTCGCTGGATGAAAAAGTCACCGGCTCGCTGAGCCCGGCGTTCTCCGACGAAGGTTATCCGCGCAGCGATCTGGGGTTGATCGTCAATGGCAAGGCCGGGGCACAACTGGTCAGCTCGCGCAGTGCTGCGGAATACGGTTTGACCGCCAACGGCGCCAGCGGCGGTGAATCACCGAGTGCGCTGAACATGAAAGCCGGGGTATTGCCTGACACGGACATCCTCAAGCAACTGGGCACAGGGCTGTACATCAGCAACCTGTGGTACCTGAACTTCTCGGATCAACCGGCCGCACGCCTGACCGGCATGACCCGCTTTGCCACGTTCTGGGTCGAGAACGGCGAGATCCAGGCACCGGTCAGCACCATGCGCTTCGACGACAGCGCTTTCAGCCTGCTCGGTTCGCAACTGGAAGCGTTGACCGAGGAGCGGGAGTTGTTGCTGTCGGCGAGTACGTATAGCCAGCGGGCGACGGCTTCGGCGTTGTTGCCGGGGGCGTTGGTCAGCCGATTGACCCTGACCTTGTAAATGCGCAACACCCTGTAGGAGCTGGCTTGCCAGCGAAAGGGCCGTCAAGGCCGCCAAAAGCTTCGCTGGCAAGCCAGCTCCTACAATGTCGATGAAAACCTACCAAGAGGTCCCATGCCCAACCGCCCACCTCTCGACGCTGTCACCGCCCGTTGGGTGCCGTGGGTCGTCGCAATCGCCTTCTTCATGCAGTCCCTCGACGGGACGATTCTCAACACTGCCCTGCCAGCCATGGCCCGCGACTTGGCCGAAGACCCATTACGCATGCAGGGTGTGATCATCGCTTACATGCTCACGGTCGCGTTGCTGATCCCGGCTTCGGGCTGGATAGCCGATCGCTTCGGCACCCGAAAGATCTTTTTCAGTGCGATTTTGCTGTTCAGTCTCGGCTCGCTGCTCTGCGCATTGTCGAGCAGCCTGAGCATGCTGATCGGTGCCCGGGTGATCCAGGGCCTGGGCGGCGCGTTGATGCTGCCGGTCGGGCGGCTGGTGGTGTTGCGCGCCTACCCGCGCTCGGAACTGGTGCGGATCATGGGTTTCATCACCATTCCCGGGCTGCTCGGCCCCTTGATCGGCCCGACAATGGGCGGCTGGATGGTGCAATACCTGACCTGGCACTGGATCTTCCTGATCAACCTGCCGGTGGGTCTGGTCGGTTGCTACGCCGTGTGGAAATTCATCCCCGACCTTCGCGGCACCGAGCGCACCCGTTTCGATAGCCTGGGTTTCGTGCTGTTCGGCGCGGCGATGATTCTGATCACCATCGCCATGGAAGGCCTGGGCGAACTGCACCTGCCGCATTTGCGGGTGATGTTGCTGCTGTTCGGCGGCATGGCGTGCCTGGCGGCGTACTGGCTGCGCGCCGGGCATATCGACAACCCGCTGTTCGCGCCGTCGCTGTTCAAGACCCGGACCTTTGCCGTGGGCATTCTCGGCAACCTGTTCGCCCGCCTCGGCAGCGGCGCCCTGCCCTTTCTGGTGCCGTTACTGTTGCAAGTGGCGCTGGGCTATTCGCCGTCCCAGGCCGGGATGAGCATGCTGCCGCTGGCGGCGGCGGCGATGATCGCCAAGTGGGTGGCGCGCCCGCTGATCGAGCGCCTGGGTTACCGCATCGTGCTCACCGGCAACACCCTGGCGCTGGGGATCATGCTGGCGAGCATGGGTCTGGTCAGTGAGCAGACGCCGTACTGGCTGCTGCTGTGCCTGCTGGCGATCCTCGGGGCGATCAACTCCTTGCAGTTCACCGCGATGAACACCGTGACCCTGATCGACCTCGACGACGCCAGCGCCAGCAGCGGCAACAGCCTGCTGTCGGTGGTCGCGCAATTGTCCCTGAGCCTGGGCGTGGCCTGCGCGGGTGCATTGCTCGGTGGCTTTACGGCGGAGATCGGCAATGACGGCGTGGAGACGGTTTTGGGCGCCTTTCAACTAACGTTCGTGACGGTTGGAATCATGGCAATGCTGGCTGCAACGATCTTTTCCCAGCTCTCCCGGGAAGACGGACGGCGCGTCAAGCGTCCGGAAGAGCACATCGAACCTTAGGGCGAATGGCCATCGGACTGGTACACTGCGCGACATTTTGTTTTGCAGGCCAGTCCCGTGACCACCATCGCCACCGAATTTAATACTTTGCCGCTGTCCGCCGCCATGCTGGCTAACCTCGACTCCCTCGGTTATGCCCAGATGACGCCGATCCAGGCGCAAAGCTTGCCGGTGATCCTCAAGGGGATGGACCTGATCGCCCAGGCCAAGACCGGCAGCGGCAAGACCGCTGCCTTTGGCATCGGCCTGCTGAACCCGATCAATCCGCGTTACTTCGGTTGCCAGGCGCTGATCCTGTGCCCGACCCGCGAGCTGGCTGACCAGGTCGCCAAGGAAATCCGTCGCCTGGCCCGTGCCGAAGACAATATCAAGGTCCTGACCCTGTGCGGCGGCGTGTCCCTCGGCCCGCAGATCGCTTCGCTGGAACACGGCGCGCACATCATCGTCGGCACCCCGGGACGCATCCAGCAGCACCTGCGCAAAGGTTCGCTGGTACTCCACGGCCTCAACACCCTGATCCTCGACGAAGCCGACCGCATGCTCGACATGGGTTTCTACGATTCCATCGAAGAAATCATCATGCAGGCCCCGGAGCGTCGCCAGACCCTGCTGTTCTCCGCCACCTACCCGGTAGGCATCAAGCAGCTGGCCTCGAAGTTCATGCGTAACCCGCAGCAAGTGAAGGCCGAGGCGTTCCACGACGACACGCAGATCGAGCAGCGCTTCTACGAGATTTCCCCGGACGACCGCATGAGTGCGGTGACCAAGGTCCTTGGCCACTTCCGCCCGGCCTCCTGCGTGGCCTTCTGCTACACCAAGCAGCAGGTTCAGGAAACCGTCGACCACCTGACCGCCAAAGGCATTTCCGCCGTCGGCCTGCACGGCGATCTGGAACAGCGAGACCGCGACCAGGTACTGGCGATGTTCGCCAACCGCAGTACTTCGGTGCTGGTGGCGACCGACGTGG
Source organism: Pseudomonas sp. P1_C12 (assembly GCF_056406435.1). Taxonomy (NCBI): domain Bacteria; kingdom Pseudomonadati; phylum Pseudomonadota; class Gammaproteobacteria; order Pseudomonadales; family Pseudomonadaceae; genus Pseudomonas; species Pseudomonas sp. P1_C12. The sequence continues at coordinate 177,924 of NZ_JBFUAE010000004.1, forward strand.
CCGCGCGCGGCCTCGATATCGATTCCCTGGACATGGTGATCAACGTCGAATTGGCCCGTGATTCGGAAATCCACATCCACCGTGTCGGCCGTACCGGTCGTGCCGGTGAGAAAGGCCTCGCGATCAGCCTTGTCGCGCCGTCCGAAGCACAGCGCGCACAAGCCATCGAGCAATTGCAGAAGACGCCGCTGACCTGGGATCAGGTGGACAACCTCACCTCCAAGGGTGGTGGCCCGCTGCTGCCGCAGATGAGCACCCTGTGCATCGCTGCCGGCCGCAAGGACAAGGTTCGCCCGGGCGACATTCTTGGCGCACTGACCGGTGACGCCGGTATCCCCGGTGCCCAGGTCGGCAAGATCGCGATTTTCGACTTCCAGGCCTATGTGGCCGTGGAGCGCGGCGTCGCCAAGCAGGCCTTGCAGCGCCTGAACGACGGCAAGATCAAGGGCCGTGCGTTGCGCGTTCGCATCCTGTAATAACGCCACACATCTCCCTGTGTAGGAGCTGCCGCAGGCTGCGATCTTTTGATCTTGTTTATTAAAAGCAAAATCAAAAGATCGCAGCCTGCGGCAGCTCCTACAGGTACGTAATTCTGAGGACACCGTTTTGCGCTCTACCGAAGTCGTGATCATTGGCGCTGGCGCCGCAGGGTTGATGTGTGCACTGACCGCCGCCGGGCGCGGGCGCAAGGTGCTGTTGCTCGACCATGCCAACAAGGCCGGCAAGAAAATCCTGATGTCGGGCGGTGGTCGCTGCAATTTCACCAACATGTACACAGAGCCGAGCAATTTCCTCTCGCAGAATGCGCACTTCTGCAAATCCGCCCTGGCCCGTTACACCCAATGGGATTTCATCGGCATGGTGGCCAAGCATGGCGTGCCGTACCACGAGAAAAAACTCGGCCAGTTGTTCTGCGATAACAAATCCAGCGACATCCTCGAAATGCTCCTGAATGAGTGCGACCAGGTCGGCGTCAGCCTGCATCTGGACACATCGATCCAGACCATCGAGAAGCTCGAAACGGGCTATTTGCTGGACACATCGCTTGACCAGATAACGTGCGAATCGCTGGTGATCGCCACTGGCGGCCTGTCGATCCCGACCCTGGGCGCCACCGGTTTCGGCTACCAGGTCGCCAGGCAATTCGGCCACGAGCTGCTGCCGACCCGCGCCGGTCTCGTGCCGTTCACCATCACCGACCAGCTCAAGGCCTTGTGCACCGAGTTGTCCGGTACGTCGGTGGATTGCCTGGTGAGCTGCAATGACCAGAGCTTCCGCGAGAACATCCTGTTCACCCACCGCGGCCTCAGCGGCCCGGCGATTTTGCAAATTTCGTCATTCTGGGAATCCGGCGATACCGTCGAGATCAACCTGATGCCCGACCACGACGTACCAAACTGGCTGCAACAGCAACAGGCCGAACGTCCCAACAGCGAGCTGAAAACCCTGCTCGGGGAAATCTTCACCAAGAAGATGGCCAATCTGTTGGCGGACAACTGGTTCGTGTCCAAACCGATGAAACAGTACACCCACGCGGAACTGGCCGATATCGCGGAAAAACTGGCGAGCTGGAAAGTCGTGCCGGCGGGCACCGAAGGCTATCGCACCGCCGAGGTGACCTTGGGTGGCGTCAACACCAATGAAGTGTCGTCCAAGACCATGGAATCGCTGAAAAGCCCGGGGCTGTACTTCATCGGCGAGGTGCTTGACGTGACCGGGCATCTGGGCGGGTTCAACTTCCAGTGGGCGTGGGCTTCGGGTTACGCGGCTGCGCAATACGTCTGATCCAACCCAAAACCTGTAGGAGCGAGCCTGCTCGCGATAGCGGTCTAACAGTCGACATCAATATTGAATGTACCGGCCTCATCGCGAGCAGGCCTCGCTCCTACATTGAATACGTGTGGTATCAAGGAACAGATTTTGCTGTCTGATGTGATCGACGCCATTGCGTCGGCGTCATTAGTGGCTCAATTTAGCGTCATTGCCTCGGAAGGCCTTCGCATTTCATGTCATCGACTTCGTTCCGCCAGACTCTGCGGCGCCTTTGGGCGCTGGATAAATTCAGTTACAGCGTACGGGTATTCATTGCCCTGACCGGCACCATGGCGCTGTGTTGGTATCAGGACGAAATGGGCCTGTTGATCCCGTTGTTCCTGGGGATTATCGCCAGTGCCCTGGCCGAGACCGACGACAGTTGGCAGGGCCGTCTCAACGCGCTGGCCGTGACGCTGGTGTGTTTCGCTGTCGCCGCCCTGTCCGTCGAACTGCTCTTCCCCTACCCCTGGCTGTTTATCATCGCCTTCGCCCTGGCCGCGTTCTGCCTGACCATGCTCGGCGCCCTCGGCGAACGCTATGGCGCGATTGCCTCGGCGACACTGATTCTGTCGGTCTACACCATGATCGGCGTGGACCAGCGCGGCGGCGCGGTCATCGATGTCTGGCACGAGCCGGTACTGCTGGTGGCCGGTGCCGCCTGGTATGGCCTGCTCTCGGTGTTGTGGCAGGCGCTGTTTTCCAATCAGCCGGTGCAGCAGAGCCTGGCGCGCCTGTTCCGCGAGCTGGGCTTTTACCTGAAGCTGAAATCCTCGCTGTTCGAGCCGATCCGGCAGATGGACGTGGAGGCACGGCGCCTGGAACTGGCCCAGCAGAACGGTCGGGTGGTGGCGGCATTGAACGCTGCCAAGGAAATCATCCTGCACCGGGTCGGTAACGGTCGCCCGGGGTCGAAAGTCAGCCGCTACCTCAAGCTGTACTTCCTCGCCCAGGACATCCACGAACGTGCCAGTTCTTCGCACTACCCTTATAACGCCCTGGCCGACGCCTTCTTCCACAGCGACGTGCTGTTCCGCTGCCAACGCCTGTTGCGTCAGCAAGGCAAGGCCTGCCGGGCCCTGGCCGAATCGTTCCAGATGCGCCAGCCGTTCACCTATGACGCCAGTTTCGCCGAAGCCCTGAGCGACCTGGATGCCTCCCTCGAACACCTGCGCATCCAGAGCAACCCGGCCTGGCGCGGCTTGCTGCGTTCACTGCGGGCACTGGCGGCCAACCTTGGCACTCTCGATCGCTTGCTCAGCGATGCCAGCAACCCCGACGCCCTGGCCGACGCCACCGACAGCAGCTTGCTTGACCGTTCGCCGCGCAACCTCAAGGACGTGTGGCTGCGCTTGCGCACGCAGCTGACGCCGACCTCGCTGCTGTTCCGTCATGCCCTGCGATTGCCCCTGGCCTTGAGCATCGGCTACGCCATGGTGCATTTGATCCACCCGTCCCAAGGCTACTGGATCATCCTCACCACGCTGTTCGTCTGCCAACCGAACTACGGCGCCACCCGCCGCAAACTCGGTCAACGGATCATCGGCACCGCCATCGGCCTGACCCTGGCCTGGGCGCTGTTCGACCTGTTCCCGAACCCGCTGATCCAGTCGTGTTTCGCCATTGCCGCCGGGGTGGTGTTCTTTACCAACCGCACCACCCGCTACACCCTGGCGACGGCGGCAATCACCCTGATGGTGCTGTTCTGCTTCAACCAGGTGGGTGACGGTTACGGGCTGTTCCTGCCACGGTTGTTCGATACCTTGCTCGGCAGCCTGATCGCCGGGCTCGCGGTGTTCCTGTTCCTGCCGGACTGGCAGGGGCGGCGCCTGAACAAAGTGCTGGCCAACACCCTGGCCTGCAACAGCATTTACCTGCGCCAGATCATGCAGCAATACGCAGCGGGTAAAAGCGACGACCTGGCTTACCGCCTGGCCCGCCGCAACGCGCACAACGCCGACGCGGCGCTGTCGACCACACTGGCCAATATGCTGATGGAGCCTGGGCATTTCCGTAAGGAAGCGGATGTAGGATTCCGCTTCCTGGTGCTGTCGCACACGCTACTGAGCTACCTGTCAGGCCTGGGCGCACATCGGGAAACCCAACTGCCGGCGGACGTGCATGAACATTTGATCGACGGGGCCGGGGTGAAACTGGCTGCGAGCATCGACGAAATCGCCCATGGGCTGGCGAGCAAATCCTCAATAGCGATTCAAAGCGATGAGGAAGAAGCACTGGCCAATGAACTGGAGCAGATGCCCGATGAAATCGATGAGGGGCAGCGGTTGGTGCAGACGCAACTGGCGCTGATTTGTCGGCAGTTGGGCCCGCTGAGGACGTTGGCGGCGCATCTGATCAAGGATACGAGTGAGGATTGAGATCTGTGGTGTCTGAGCGGGCCTCATCGCGAGCAGGCTCGCTCCCACAGGGGCTCTGGTGTTCATAAAACTTGTGTCGACTGAAGATCTACTGTGGGAGCGAGCCTGCTCGCGAAGAGGCCATCAGTAACAGCACAAAATCTGGATCAACTCACTTACATCCCATGCTGCCTCATCAACTTGTCATAACTCCCGTCCGCCTTCATCGCCGCGATCTCCCGGTCGAAACCGGTGACGATCCGTGCATGCTCGGGATTCTTCAGGCTGACCATGATATGCAGGCTGTTCTCGCTCAATGCCTTGGGCAGGAACTCCACGGCGTTTCGCAGTTTGGGTGACTCACGGGCCAGGTAGTAGCGGGCGACGAATTCATCTTCCAGCGTCAGCTTGACCCGGCCGGCCGCGACCATGCGCACTGCCATGGCGAAGCTGTGCACCGGGATTTTCTGCAATGAGTCGTCGTTGTCGAACGCGGGCGAATAGGCGTAACCGCGCACGATGGCAATCGGATACGTGTGCAATTGCTGCAGGTCGTTGAACTCGATGGGCGCGTCTTTACGCTTGAGAAACCGTACGCGATTGAGCAGGTATTCGCCAGAAAACTGGCCGAGTTTTGTACGTTCGTCGTTGTACCAGGCGTTGACCAGCACGTCGTAGCGGCCCTCGCCCACACCCATCAAGGCCCGCGCCCAGGGCACTTGTTCAAACTCACTGGCATAGCCGGCCCTGGCGAGCGCGGTACTGACAATATCCGTGGCCAAACCACCGTTGACGAGCGTGGAATCGGTAAAGGGGGGCCAAGCATCAGCGACCAACCGCAGTTTTTCTGCCGCTGCTCCCTGAACCAGCAACAGCAACAGCAATCCAATCAAGGCAAAAGCTCGATGCAATCGCGGCATGCCAGAAAATCCTTAGCGGGCGGATTGCCCAACGTGTTTTCAGCCAGAACCCCAAGGCCTCGTACTGACAAGACCCGGGTACGAAACATTAGCTCATCGAAGCCACAGCACAGCGCTTCGATCCAGATTACACAAAGAAGACATCCGCGCGAGAAATGAATGATGGCATTTTGGCCTATGTCACAGATTCTTCCGCCATAAAGACTTCTGGCGTGACTGCGCTTAGTATCGGAACGACGTTTTCAGGGAATCAAAACATGACAGTCGATTGGATCTGCAAACACCACAGCGACCTGGGCAAGGAGCAGCTGTACGCCATTTTACAGCTGCGTGCAGAAGTGTTCGTCGTCGAACAAAAATGCGTTTACCAGGATATTGATGGCCAGGACCTGGAAGGCGACACCTGCCACGTGATGGCCTGGGACGGTAACCGGCTGGTGGCCTACCTGCGCCTGCTCGACCCGCAATCACAGGGCGGCGATGTAGTGATCGGGCGGGTGATCATTGCCCCGCAGGCACGCGGTGCAGGCCTGGGGCATGAGCTGATGGATCAGGCGTTGAAACAGATCGAGAAATACTGGCCCGGCCTGCCGGTCTACCTCTCGGCCCAGGCGCATTTGCAGGGGTATTACGGGCGTTATGGTTTTGTCGTGGCAGGTGAGGAATATGTGGAAGATGGCATTCCACACATTGGGATGCGTCGTCCTTGAAGACCCTTTCGCGAGCAGGCTCGCTCCCACACTGGATCGTGTTCACAGCTCAACTCAACTGTGGGAGCGAGCCTGCTCCGGGCGGCGTTCCGACGATGGCGTCAGTTCAGGCACCGCAAATCTCAGGGATACTCCAGCACTGCCTTGATCTGCCGCAGATTACGCTCGATCCACCCACGATCGATCGCCCCCCACTCGCGAATCCGATAGCGCCCCGCATGGTTGCGCGCACCCTCTTCCTGCTCGAACTCACAAATGATATCCAGATCCGCCAGCGCCGCGATGGTGTCCTGTGCCGTGCGCCGGGGCATGCCGGTGACCTCGGTCAGCGCCGGGACACTGCTGGCCAGCCCGCTGTCGATCAGGTACGCCACGTACAACCGGCGGTAGAAGCTGCTCTTGGTCTTGCTCACGTCCATCCAATGCTCCTTAAAAGATCGCAGCCTGCGGCAGCTCCTACAGATCCCGCCACGTCAGGTACACCCGCACATCAAATTCCACCTGGTGATAACCCGGCAGCATGTGCTCGCACAGTTTGTAGAAGGCCTTGTTGTGGTCCGACTCCTTGAAGTGCGCCAGCTCATGCACCACGATCATTTTCAGGAACTCGCAAGGCGCTTCCTTGAACAGCGAAGCGATGCGGATTTCCTTCTTGGACTTGAGTTTTCCGCCTTGCACCCTGGAGATCGTGGTATGCAGGCCGAGCGCGCGATGAGTCAGGTCCAGGCGGTTGTCGAACAGCACCTTGTCGATGGCCGGCGCATTACGCAGGTATTCCTGCTTGAGGTCCAAGGTATAGGTGTACAGCGCCTTGTCGCTCTGCACCCCATGCTTTTGCGGGTAACGCTGGCTCAGGTAATCGCCCAGCCGACCGTCGGCGATCAGCTGGCGCACCTGATCCTGCAACGTGGCGGGATAGGCCTGAAGATATTTCAACACGGTCATGGGGCGGCAATACAAGTCACTAAAAGTTCGCCAGTGTAGCGAATTCAGCGGGCCAGCGCGCTCCAGTCAAACGGCTGGACAAAGACCCCGGTGTCTTCGGCCATCATCGGCCGGGCCACCAGAAAACCTTGTACATATTCACAACCGTTGGCCTGCAGCCATTCATACTGCGCGACGGTTTCCACCCCTTCGGCAATCACCAGCATCCCGAACTGTTTGCACAGGTCGATCACACTACGCACCAGCGCCGCGTCCCGTACCGATTCCGGCAACCGGGCGATCAAATGCCGGTCGAGCTTGAGTGTGTCCAGCTCCAGGTCGCGCAAGTGCGACAGTGAGCACAGTCCGGCCCCGAAGTCATCCAGTGCCACTCGTACGCCCAGATTGTGCAGCAGGCGCAATTGCTTGCGGGTTTCTTCGGGGTTATGCATCAAGGCCTCTTCCGTGACCTCGACTTCCAGATAACGTGGTTGCAAGCCATGGCGCTCAAGCACCTGACGCAACTCGGTGACCAGGTTGGGCACGCCGAACTGCGTACTGCTCAAACTGACGCCGAGCACCAGGTCCTCGGCAAACAGGGACTCCCAGGCTTTGCGTTGCCCGGCGCTGCGATGGTAGATCCAGCTGCCCAGACGACTGATCAGCCGCGCCTCCTCCAGCAATGGCAAAAACAGCCCCGGGGGTACATCGCCAACGCTCGGATGCTGCCAGCGCAACAAGGCCTCGAAGCCACGAATCCGCCCGTCGGCAATCGCCACCTGAGGCTGATACACCAGATTGAAATCCCGATTCTCAATGGCGCTTCGCACACTTTCTTCCAGCATCAGCCGCGAGCGCGCCCGGCCGTTCATTTCGTGATCGTAGAAGCGATATTGCTGGCGACCGGCACGCTTGGCTTCGTACATGGCGATGTCGGCCGCCCGCAGCATCCCGTCGAGATTGGCACCACAATCCGGGAACGTGGCGATGCCGATACTGGCACCCAGGGCGATATCGAGGCCGTCGATCTGCTGACAGATCGACACTCGCTCGATGAGCTTCTCGGCAATCTTCGCCGCTTGCTCGGGGAACTCCAGATCCAGCAGCGCGGTGAATTCGTCGCCGCCCATCCGCGCCAGAATGTCGAAGGGCCGCAGGCAGGCCCTCAACTGTTCGGATACCCAGCGCAGCACTCGATCGCCGGCATCATGCCCGAGCGAATCATTAACTCGTTTGAAGCCGTCGAGGTCCAGGTACATCAAGACCCAGGAACTGTCGGAACGCTCACCGCGCAACAGCAGGTTCTCGACGGTCTGGTAGAAACCCCGGCGGTTGAGCAATCCGGTCAGCGGATCGGTGACCGCCTGAAATTCCAGTTGCTGATGCAGATGGCGCACCACCGACATGTCCAGCACGGTGACCACCATCGCATGCTGCTCGGCAGGCAACGGCGCGCAGGACAAGGCCACCGGCACCTGCTGGCCGGGCGCCGTACGTAGCAGGGCATCGTGCAGGCGCAGGGTTTCGCCGCGTTTATATCCGGCCAGCAACTCGGAATCGGCCCAGATCGGGATATGCGGTTTTTGCAGGTAGTCCAGAAACTCCTTGCCTTGCAGTTCCTGCACCGTGGCATTGAGCAGCCGCGACATCGCCGGATTGGCAAAACGAATCAGACCGTCCTCACCCAATACCAGAATGCCTTCGGCCGCGTTATCCAGCACCGACGCATTAAAGGCACGAGCGGATTCCAGATCATGACTCAAGCGCTGCAAGGCCCGGCGGTTACGCTGGTGTTCGAGCAACGCCTGGACCTTGGGCGTGAAGATCTGTGGGTCGAACGGTTTGAACAGGAAATCCACCGCACCACTGGCATAGCCCTTGATCACCGCGTCCTGGGACTGTTCGTTGGCGGTCAGGAAAATGATCGGCGTGAAACGGGTCCGCTGGCTACCGCGCATCAGGCGCGCCACTTCATAACCGTCCATGCCCGGCATCTGTACGTCCAGCAGCACCAGGTCGATATCGTGTTCAAGCAACAAGCCGAGGGCCTCGAAACCTGAGGCGGCAGTCATGACCCGCCAGCCCTGGCGCTGTAACAACGCACGCATGCTGATCAGGTTTTCAGGGTAATCATCGACGACTAAAAGGGTTGAGCCGCCTTCTACTGGCGTGGGTTGCGCGCATTCCATGCTGCCTCTCTAATTGCGGGGTGTCAGGCCGGCTTCTCGTGAAAACCGGACAAATACGGTGCCATCACTCTAGACCCGGTTCTGCAAAAGCAGAAGGTGTCAGTAAGCCATCATATAATCATTGTGTCTTTTACCGACTAACGGTCGATTGTTCAGCTCCATGAAAACCAGGAAGATGGCATTTCGACAGGTTGTTGACGTCAACCACCCGTCAGACAAGCGTTAACAAAATATCCCGCTACGCTTATAAAGGCCGCCCCAAAGGTGCGGTCTAGAGCTTCTGGCACGCCCGTTCAGCATGAATCGAGTGGAAGAACCGACATGATCGATCTCGCAAGCTGGAACCTCAGCGTTCCCGTTGGCAACCCGCCGTACACCGTCGAAACCGCCAAACTGGTGGATGGTTTCAAGGATCAATACTTCCACTCCGACACCGGCACATTGTTTTTCTGGGCGCCCGTGACCGGCTCCCGTACCGAAAACGCGATTTATCCACGCACCGAATTGCGTGAAACCTACAGCAACGGCACGTTGAAAAACTGGTACTACCCCGACGCTGACAATTCCCTGCATGCGACTCTTTCGGTCAGCCAGGTACCCAGCTCGGGCAAGATCGTCATTGGCCAGATCCATGCCTATAACAGCCAGAAGCCCATGGTGAAGGTCGAGTATCAATACAAAACCGACAGTTCAACCGGCAACATCGTCGCCAAAGTCCGCATGCACCCCGACGACACCCCCCGAGTCATCACCATCGCCACCGGCGTGAAACTCAATCAGGAATTCTCCTACCTCATCCACCTCAGCCCCGGCGGTGCATTGGGCATCAGTGCGGCGGGCTATCAGTGGAATACCGATATCAGCGCGATGTGGCGTGATAAACCGCTGTACTTCAAGGCCGGCGTCTATGTGCAGGACAACACGGGGTACACAAGCGAAGGCGGGGAAGTGACGTTCAGCAAGCTGGATATTGATCACAATCAATAGTATTTACCGTTGAAAAGATCGCAGCCTTCGGACGATCTTTTGATCTTGCGCTCACAAAAAACCCGCATTTCTGCGGGTTTTTCATGCGACTAAAACGCTGACGGTCTTAGTTGACCTTGGCGTTCAACTCACCTTTCAGGTAACGCTGGTACATCCCTTCCAGCGAGATCGCCTTGATCTTCGAAGCGTTGCCGGCAGTACCGAAGGCTTCGTAGCGAGCAATACACACATCGCGCATGGCGGTCACGGTGGCGCCGAAGAATTTACGCGGGTCGAACTCGCTCGGGTTGGTGGCCATCAGGCGACGCATTGCGCCAGTGGATGCCAGGCGCAGGTCGGTGTCGATGTTGACCTTGCGCACGCCGTGCTTGATGCCTTCGACGATTTCTTCTACCGGTACGCCGTAGGTTTCCTTGATGTCGCCGCCGTACTGGTTGATGATCGCCAGCCACTCTTGCGGAACCGAAGACGAACCGTGCATCACCAGGTGAGTGTTCGGAATGCGCTTGTGGATTTCCTTGATGCGGTCGATGGCCAGCACGTCGCCGGTAGGCGGCTTGGTGAACTTGTAGGCGCCGTGGCTGGTGCCGATGGCGATGGCCAGGGCATCAACCTGAGTGCGTTTTACGAAGTCAGCGGCTTCTTCCGGGTCGGTCAGCATCTGGCTGTGATCCAGAACGCCTTCGGCGCCGATGCCGTCTTCTTCACCGGCCATGCCGGTTTCCAGCGAACCCAGGCAGCCCAGCTCGCCTTCTACCGAAACGCCGCAGGCGTGAGCCATGGCCACGGTTTGTTGGGTAACACGCACGTTGTAGTCGTAGTCGGTCGGGGTCTTGCCGTCTTCACCGAGGGATCCGTCCATCATCACCGAGCTGAAGCCCAGTTGAATGGAGCGCTGGCAGACGTCAGGGCTGGTGCCGTGGTCCTGGTGCATGCACACCGGGATGTGCGGGAATTCTTCGATGGCTGCCAGGATCAGGTGACGCAGGAACGGTGCGCCGGCGTATTTGCGAGCACCGGCCGAAGCCTGGACGATCACCGGGGAGTCAGTCTTGTCAGCGGCTTCCATGATGGCGCGCATCTGTTCAAGGTTGTTGACGTTGAAGGCTGGAACGCCGTAGCCGAACTCGGCTGCGTGGTCCAGCATCTGGCGCATGCTGATAAGTGCCATTGTGTATATCTCTCCCGGTTGAGGGTCGTTAATCGTGCCAGCCTGCCGTAGCGGCGGCGGCTATTCAAGTTTTTGCAGATCGGGGGTTGGCCCGGACTGCGGATTTGGTGTTGCATCTGGTAGCTGCCGCCCCTGTAGGAGCGAGCCTGCTCGCGATGGTAGACCAGACAACGCGGGCATTCAGGCCCCCAGCGTTATCGTTAACGACCATCGCGAGCATGCTCGCTCCTACAGGTGACAGCCACGGCCAATCAAATCATTGGTGGCGACCCAGTAAACCAGGCCTTCCTCACCTTTTATGTGAAACGCCAGCATGTCATTGCTGTACAGCGAACCCGATGCACCCGGTTCCTGCTTCAAGCGGTAGACCTGATCGGCACCGCCCAGGCGCACGTCGACTTCTTTGCGGCTGTCGTCGATGTAGCGCCACAACACCTTGGCCTGGCTGTCGCAGGTCCAGGTGGTCCAGTTATCCACAGGCGCGGACGATTGGAACAGGTTCAACTGAGCACAACCCGCCAACAACGCCAATGCCGCAACTGCGATAAAACCTTTCATCCGTGTCCCTCGGCTGACGGCGCACACTGCCAGCCCTGAGTAAAGAGTCAGACCCGTCAAGGGCAGCCATGTTCCTTGGCGGGTGCCTGGGTCTCGTATTTGTCCAGACCCTCGGGACCTGCGCGCTTGTTGAGCACCGGGTTGGTTTCGGCCTGCCAGTCAGCCTGGTAGCAGCCTTTGTCCGACTCGGACGGCGCAGGTTCCGGTGTGGCCTTCGGGTTACTCCCGCACGCCACCAGTGAACCCGCGACGATCAACAGCGCTAACGTCTTGACCATGTAAACACTCCCTTGCCTGGTCAAACGGGCGACCCTCAGGCCTTGGCCCGGCTTTCCAGGACTTCAACGGCTGGCAGAACCTTGCCTTCGACGAATTCGAGGAACGCGCCACCACCGGTAGAAATGTAGGAGATCTGCTCGGCCACGCCATACTTGTCGATGGCAGCCAGGGTGTCGCCACCGCCGGCAATGGAGAACGCCGCGCTGTCTGCGATGGCCTGGGCCAGCACTTTGGTGCCATTACCGAACTGATCGAACTCGAACACGCCGACCGGGCCGTTCCACAGGATAGTCTTGGACGACTTCAGCAGCTCGGCGAAATTCGCCGCGGTCTGCGGGCCGATGTCCAGGATCATGTCGTCGGCAGCGACGTCAGCGATCAGCTTGACGGTCGCAGCGGCGCTTTCAGCGAACTCCTTGGCAACCACCACGTCCACTGGCAGCGGTACGCTGACCTTGGCGGCGATGGCGCGAGCGGTATCCAGCAGATCCGGCTCGTACAGCGACTTGCCGACTGGATGACCGGCAGCGGCCAGGAAGGTGTTGGCGATGCCGCCACCAACGATCAACTGGTTGCAGATCTGGCTCAGGCTGTTCAGCACGTCGAGTTTGGTCGACACCTTGGAGCCGGCAACAATGGCCGCCATCGGCTGGGCCGGAGCGCCCAGGGCCTTGCCCAGCGCATCCAGTTCAGCGGCCAGCAATGGACCTGCCGCAGCAACCTTGGCGAACTTGGCCACGCCGTGGGTCGAACCCTCGGCACGGTGAGCGGTGCCGAAGGCGTCCATCACGAACACGTCGCACAGGGCAGCGTATTGCTGGGCCAGTTCGTCAGCGTTCTTTTTCTCGCCTTTGTTGAAACGCACGTTTTCGAACAGCACGATGTCGCCAGCCTTGACGTCAACGCCGCCCAGGTAATCGGCCACCAGCGGCACTTCACGGCCCAGAGCGCGGCTCAGGTAGTCGGCGACTGGCTTGAGGCTGTTCTCGGCCGAGAACTCGCCTTCGGTCGGACGGCCAAGGTGCGAGCAGACCATCACGGCCGCGCCTTTTTCCAGGGCCAGCTTGATGGTCGGCAGCGAGGCCAGGATACGCGCATCGCTGGTGACAACACCGTCCTTGACTGGGACGTTGAGGTCTTCGCGGATCAATACGCGCTTACCTTGCAGATCGAGGTCGGACATCTTCAACACGGTCATGGGTCGCATTTCCTGAGTAGCTGATCTTAGAGAGCAGGTTTTTTTGAAGTCGCTGTTTGCAGATAGTGTTCTGCAACGTCCAGCATTCGGTTGGCAAAACCCCATTCGTTGTCGAACCAGGCCAGGATGTTCACCAGCCGTGGGCCGGAAACGCGGGTCTGACTGGCATCGACAATCGCCGAATGTGGGTCATGGTTGAAATCACAACTGGCGTGAGGTAACTCGGTATAGGCCAGCAGGCCTTTGAGCGGGCCGCTGGTGGCGGCTTCGCGCAGAATCCGGTTGACCTCGGTGGCGTCGGTCGCAGTGGCGGTCTGCATCGTGATATCGAGGCAGGACACGTTGACCGTCGGCACCCGCACGGCTTTGGCCTGAATTCGGCCGGCAAGTTCCGGCAGCAGGCGTTCGATACCACGCGCCAGACCGGTGGACACCGGAATCACCGACTGGAACGCCGAACGGGTGCGGCGCAGGTCTTCGTGGTGATAGGCATCGATGACCGGCTGATCGTTCATGGCCGAGTGAATAGTGGTAATCGACACGTAATCCAGGCCAATGGCCTGATTCAGCAGGCGCAGCAGCGGCACACCGCAGTTGGTGGTGCAAGACGCGTTGGACACCAGCAGTTCGTCGCCGGTCAGGCAATCCTGGTTCACGCCGTAGACGATGGTGGCGTCGACATCGGTCTCGCTGGCCATCGGCTGGGAAAACAGCACACGCGGGGCGCCGGCGTCGAGGAAACGCTGGCCGTCTTCGCGAGTGTGATAAGCGCCGGAGCACTCCAGCACCAGATCGACGCCCAGGGACGCCCAATCGATGCCTTCGGGGGTGGCACTGCGCAGGACCTTCACGCAGTCGCCATTGATATGCAGACAATCGCCGTCGACCTTCACTTCGCCGGGGAACCGGCCATGGGTGGAGTCGAAGCGTGTCAGGTATTCGATGCTGGCCATGTCCGCCAGATCGTTGATCGCGACAATCTCGAACCCGGCCTTGTCGCCTCGCTCGAACAACGCACGCAAGACGCAACGACCAATCCGGCCGTAGCCGTTGAGTGCAACTTTGTAGGGACGCGGTTGAGGCATGGGGTTCTCGATAGACGCAGGCAGATCGAAATCTAGTTAACAACGCAAACCCTGTAGGAGCTGTCGAGTGAAACGAGGCTGCGATCTTTTGATCTTGGTTTTGAAGATCAAGATCAAAAGATCGCAGCCTGCGGCAGCTCCTACAGGGGGCCGCGGTGGTCGTGAAACCACCGCGTCATGCTTAGTCTTCCAGCAGCTCTTCAGCCTGACCCAGGATGTTTTCCAGGGTGAAGCCGAACTCTTCGAACAAGGCTGGCGCAGGCGCCGACTCGCCGTAGGTGGTCATGCCGATCACACGCCCTTCCAGGCCCACGTACTTGTACCAGTAGTCGGCATGGGAAGCCTCGATGGCGATACGCGCGCTGACCTGCAACGGCAGGACCGCTTGCTTGTAGCCGGCGTCCTGGGCATCGAACACGCTGGTGCAAGGCATGGAAACCACGCGAACCTTACGGCCCTGCTCGGTCAGTTTGTCGAAGGCCTGAACGGCCAGGCCGACTTCCGAACCGGTGGCGATCAGGATCAGCTCAGGCTCGCCTGAGCAGTCCTTCAACACGTAGCCGCCACGGCTGATGTCGGCGATCTGCAGAGCGCTGCGGGTCTGGTGCTGCAGGTTCTGACGGGAGAAGATCAGAGCCGAAGGACCGTCCTTGCGCTCCAGTGCGTACTTCCAGCTCACCGCCGATTCAACGGCGTCGGCTGGACGCCAGGTATCGAGGTTCGGTGTGCAGCGCAGGCTGGCCAGTTGCTCGATTGGCTGGTGAGTCGGGCCGTCTTCGCCCAGACCGATGGAGTCGTGGGTGTAGACGTGGATCACGCGCTGCTTCATCAGGGCCGACATGCGTACCGCGTTACGGGCGTATTCCATGAACATCAGGAAGGTCGCGCCGTAAGGCACCAGGCCGCCGTGCAGGGCTACGCCGTTCATGATCGCGGTCATGCCGAACTCGCGCACGCCGTAGTACATGTAGTTGCCGCTGGCGTCTTCGGCGGTGACGCCTTTGCAACCTTTCCACAGGGTCAGATTGGAACCGGCCAGGTCAGCCGAACCGCCGAGGAACTCAGGCAGCAACGGGCCGAACGCGTTCAGGGCATTCTGGCTGGCTTTACGGCTGGCGATGGTTTCGCCCTTGGCCGCCACTTCGGCGATGTAGGCCGAGGCTTTTTCCGAGAAGTCAGCTGGCAGGTCACCGCTCAGACGACGCACCAATTCGTTGGCTTCGGTCGGGAAAGCGGCAGAGTAGGCAGCGAAACGCTGATCCCACTCGGCTTCCACGGCGCGGCCGGTTTCCTTGGCGTCCCACTCGGCGTAGATGTCGGCCGGGATTTCGAACGGGCCGTGATTCCATTTCAGCGCCGCACGGGTCAGGGCGATTTCCGCGTCACCCAGCGGGGCGCCGTGGCAATCTTCCTTGCCTTGCTTGTTCGGCGAACCGAAACCGATGGTGGTCTTGCAGCAGATCAGGGTTGGCTGCTCGCTTTTGCGTGCAGTGTCGATCGCAGTCTTGATCTCTTCCGGGTCGTGACCGTCGACATTACGGATCACTTGCCAGTTGTAGGACTCAAAGCGCTTCGGCGTGTCGTCGGTGAACCAGCCTTCGACTTCGCCATCGATGGAGATGCCGTTGTCATCGTAGAAGGCGATCAGTTTGCCCAGGCCCAGGGTACCGGCCAGGGAAGCGACTTCGTGGGAAATGCCTTCCATCATGCAGCCATCACCCAGGAATACGTAGGTGTGGTGGTCGACGATGTTGTGACCAGGACGGTTGAATTGTGCCGCCATGACTTTTTCAGCCAGGGCAAAACCCACGGCGTTGGCCAGGCCCTGGCCCAGTGGACCGGTGGTGGTTTCAACGCCCGGGGTGTAGCCGAGCTCCGGGTGGCCCGGGGTGCGGCTGTGCAGTTGGCGGAACTGCTTCAGGTCATCGATCGACAGGTCATAGCCGGTCAGGTGCAGCAGCGAGTAGATCAACATCGAGCCGTGGCCGTTGGACAGCACGAAGCGGTCACGGTCGGCGAACGATGGATTGCTCGGGTTGTGCTTGAGGTAGTCGCGCCAAAGTACCTCGGCGATATCCGCCATACCCATCGGGGCACCGGGATGGCCGCTGTTGGCTTTTTGCACGGCATCCATGCTGAGGGCACGAATGGCGTTGGCACGCTCACGACGGCTAGGCATCGCTGTTCTCCTGGGGGCTTGAATAAAACGAATCGGAAAAAAGGCGAGCATTTTCCCTCACCGGGCCGCCTCGGGGCAATGACAGATAGTCATCTGGAGGCGTTTTTCCAATGGATAACGACGTATTAACGTGATGAAACCTTTCTGCTCTGGCTTTGTTGACTGAACCTAACGTCAAGAAGTGCCATCTATCGAGCAATATCAAAACTTTTTGATATTGCTCTTGCGATGCTTTCGGCTCGTGACTAGACTGCCGGCCTTATGAACTTACGCGTGCCCTCCATTCAACATGACGATTGCGATGAACTGGCGGCCTTGTGCAAGGCTGGCGGCGATCCCCTGCGGTTGAATGTTTTGCGCGCACTGGCCAATGACTCGTTCGGTGTGCTGGAACTGGCGCAGATCTTCGGCATCGGCCAGTCAGGCATGAGCCACCACCTCAAGGTACTGGCCCAGGCCGGCCTGGTGGCAACGCGCCGCGAAGGCAACGCGATTTTCTACCGTCGCGCCCTGCCCCACACCGAACTGCCGGGCGGCAAATTGCACGCCGCCCTGCTCGAAGAAGTGGACAACCTGACGCTGCCGACCGACGTACAGTCGCGCATCGCCCAGGTCCATGGGCAACGGGCGGCCGCCAGCCAGGACTTTTTCTCTCGGGTAGCGGAGAAGTTTCGCGCCCAGCAAGACTTGATCGCCGGCCTGCCGCAATACCGCGAAAGCGTGGTGGCCCTGCTCGACAAGTTGAGCTTCGACAAAGACGCCACGGCCATTGAAGTCGGCCCCGGCGATGGCGCATTCCTGCCGGAACTGGCGCGCCGCTTCTCGCAAGTCACGGCGCTGGATAACAGCACCGCGATGCTCGAACTGGCGCGTCAGGTCTGCGAACGCGACAAGCTGACTAACGTTAGCCTGCAACTGGCCGATGCATTGAACGGCGTCAGCCTCAAGGCCGATTGCGTGGTACTGAACATGGTGCTGCACCATTTTGCCGCGCCGGCCGATGCGCTCAAGCACATGGCCAATTTGCTGCAACCAGGCGGTAGCCTGTTAGTGACAGAGTTATGTAGCCACAACCAGAGTTGGGCCAAGGAGGCCTGCGGTGATCTCTGGCTGGGGTTTGAACAGGACGATTTGGCCCGTTGGGCCACCGCTGCGGGACTCGCTCCCGGGGAAAGCCTCTATGTGGGCTTACGTAATGGTTTCCAGATCCAGGTCCGCCACTTTCAGCGACCGGCTGGCGACACTCACCATCGGTAAATTCAGGAAAACATCGAGATGAGCGAATACTCCCTTTTCACCTCCGAGTCCGTGTCTGAAGGGCATCCGGACAAAATCGCCGACCAGATTTCTGATGCGGTGCTGGACGCCATCATTGCTGAAGACAAGTTCGCCCGTGTGGCGTGCGAGACTCTGGTGAAAACGGGCGTGGCCATCATCGCTGGCGAAGTCACCACCTCGGCCTGGGTCGACCTGGAACAGATCGTTCGTGACGTGATCACCGACATCGGCTACACCAGCTCCAACGTCGGCTTCGACGGTGCGACCTGCGGCGTGATGAACATCATCGGCAAGCAGTCCCCTGACATCAACCAGGGTGTCGACCGTGCCAAGCCTGAAGATCAGGGTGCCGGCGACCAGGGCCTGATGTTCGGCTACGCCAGCAACGAAACCGACGTGCTGATGCCAGCACCGATCACCTTCTCGCACCAGCTGGTGCAGCGCCAGGCCGAAGCCCGCAAATCCGGCCTGCTGCCTTGGCTGCGTCCGGACGCCAAGTCGCAAGTGACCTGCCGCTACGAAAACGGCAAGGTTGTCGGCATCGACGCCGTTGTCCTGTCGACCCAGCACAACCCTGAAGTGTCGTACAACGACCTGCGCGAAGGCGTGATGGAGTTGATCGTCAAGCACGTGCTGCCTGCCGAACTGCTGAGCAAGGACACCCAGTTCCACATCAACCCGACCGGCCAGTTCATCATCGGCGGCCCGGTGGGTGACTGCGGCCTGACCGGTCGCAAGATCATCGTCGACAGCTACGGCGGCATGGCCCGTCACGGCGGTGGCGCGTTCTCCGGTAAAGATCCATCGAAGGTTGACCGTTCGGCAGCCTACGCCGGTCGTTACGTGGCCAAGAACATCGTTGCTGCCGGCCTGGCCGAGCGTTGCGAAATTCAGGTTTCCTACGCGATCGGTGTTGCTCAACCGACTTCGATCTCGTTGAATACCTTCGGCACCGGCAAGATCAGCGATGACAAGATCGTCAAACTGGTCCGCGAAGTGTTCGACCTGCGTCCATACGCGATCACCACCATGCTCGACCTGCTGCACCCGATGTATCAGGAAACCGCTGCGTACGGCCACTTCGGTCGCACCCCGGCAACCAAGACTGTTGGCGAAGACACCTTCACCACGTTCACCTGGGAAAAAACCGACCGCGCCGACGCTCTGCGTTCTGCTGCCGGCCTGTAAGATTTCCCCGCAACACCCGAAGCCCCGCACGGTTCGCGCCCTGCGGGGCTTTTTATTGCCTTGCGCTTGAGACCGTATGGCCTCTTCGCGAGCAGGTTCGCTCCCACAGTTGATCTTTGGCGTGACTGATATCTGTGGGCAAACGCAAATCCCTGAGGGAGCGAGCCTGCTCCGGGCGGCGTTCCGACGAAGAGGCCAGCACAGCCACCGGACATACCCGGCAAAATACCCCCTCTGCGCGCCACCCCATACTGACCTAGCCTTCACGCACCTCACCGAGCAAGGACGCTCAAGATGCTTCCCGACCTGCGCCTGTTTTTCGCCTTTCTACTGACCTTTGCCCACCTGACCGCCAATGCCACCGAGTGCCCGGACTGGCCATCCGAACGCGCCCTGAACGAAGTCAACAAACTGCAACAGCAAATCGACTTCTGGGACGACAGCTATCACCGCCAGGGACGCTCACTGGTCGCCGATGAGCTCTACGACCAGTCCCGCTCGCAACTCACCCAATGGCGCCACTGCTTCAACCTGAGCCCGTCCGCAGACCCCTTGCGCACTGCGCGCGGCACGCTGCCCCACCCCATCGCCCACACCGGCCTGGACAAACTGCATGATCGTCCCGCCGTGGAAAACTGGCTGCGTGACCGGGTGGACGTCTGGGTCCAGCCTAAAATCGATGGCGTGGCGGTGACCCTGGTTTACCGCAACGGTCTGTTGGCCCAGGCAATCAGCCGTGGTGACGGCGAAAGCGGTCAGGACTGGACGGCTCCGGCACGGCAGATTCCGGCCATCCCGCAACGGCTGTCGCAGGCCCGGGACGTGATCGTGCAAGGCGAACTGTATTGGCGCCTGACCGATCACGTGCAGGCCCAGGCCGGCAGCCTCAATGCTCGTGCCTCGGTGGCCGGCCTGATGGCACGCAAGGTCTTGAGCGCCGAACAGGCCGCCGGCATCGACCTGTTTGTCTGGGACTGGCCCCAAGGGCCGGCGAACGTACCCGCGCGTGCCGCGGCGCTGACTGCGCTGGGCTTCCCGAGTACCACGGCATACAGCCAGCCAATCACCTCCGTCACCGATGCCGAACGCTGGCGCGAACACTGGTATCGCTCCCCCCTGCCCTTTGCCAGCGACGGCATCGTCCTGCGCCAGAACCAGCGCCCGGCCGCCGAACGCTGGCAGGCCAGGTCACCTTACTGGGCCATCGCCTGGAAATACCCCTTCGCCCAGACACTGGCCGAAGTCCGCCAGGTTCACTTCAAAATCGGCCGGACCGGGCGGATCACTCCGGTACTTGAACTGATCCCGGTGAAGCTCGATGACCGGCAGATCAAACACGTCAGCGTCGGTTCGCTGCAACGCTGGCAGGCGCTGGACATACGTCCGGGTGACCAGGTCGCCATCAGCCTGGCCGGGCTGACCATTCCCAGGCTCGATAGCGTTGTATTGCGCAGCAGCGAACGCGCCGAATTGAACGCGCCGCTGGCAGCGGACTTTCATTCATTGAGTTGCTGGCGACCGACTCCGGGCTGTGAGAGCCAGTTTCTCGCGCGTCTGACCTGGCTCAGCAGCAAACAGGGTCTGGCGCTGCCCAATGTGGGTCCGGGCACTTGGGAAAAACTCCTTGCAACAGGTCGCCTGAACGGCCTGGTGGATTGGTTGACCCTCGATGCTCAAGAGCTTGCTACCATTGACGGTTTCGGCGAGCGCAGCGCGGCTCGCCTTGCAGACAGCTTCGACCGAGCCCGGCAACGCCCGTTCGCGCACTGGCTGAAAGCCCTGGGGTTGCCGCCGACAGGTCAGGTGCACCTCGGCAATTCATGGCAGGCACTGGCGCAGCGAGACATCGAACAATGGCGGGCCGAGGCCGGTATCGGTCCGGGACGCGCGGCGCAACTGAACGCCTTTTTCCGCGATCCGCAGGTCCTGGCCTTGAGTGAAACATTACGTGATGCGGGGATTGACGGCTTTTAGCGGTCAGCCTTGCGCCCAGCGGGAACCCCAGGGGACCGCCGGGCTCCAACAAGCCATTGCCACACCGGCCCGCTTGTCTTCTTACATGGAGCTTTTATGAAATTTCTTTCACCGCTCGTCCTGTTGGCCCTTTGCAGCGTGCTGGCCACCCCGTTGATGGCGGACGAGGAAGCGCCGGGGCTGACCGGTTGCGCGGCCAGGAAGCAAGGTATCGTCAACCAGATCGAATTGGCCAAGGTCCACGGCAACGCCGACCAGCAGGCAGGCCTGGAAAAAGCCCTGAGCGAAGTCGAGGCGAACTGCACCGACGCCTCGCTGAAGAAGGAACGGGAAAACAAGGTGCTCGACGCCAGGCACGAAGTCAGCAAGCGTCAGGCGGACCTCGACAAGGCCATGAGCAAAGGCGACTCCGACAAGATCAACAAGCGCAAAGACAAACTCGCCGATGCCCGCAAGGAATTGCAGGACGCTTTGGATGAGCTGGATAAGTAAGAACCGGAAAAAACCCAAGATCCACGGTGCCATCAGAACCAATCAATGATCCCGAAACGCCTTATGACACGCACTGCAAGCATCTTCGACTTTCTGCACCGCCGGCCCAAGATTGCTGGCCTTGTAGGGTTGAACCTGGCTGGCGATCACCAATTCACCGGTGGCGGATTCAAGGTCACGGGCCATGGCCTGGAAGCGCGCCTGCTGCTCCCAGACATCGCTCTTGGCGCTGGTGTGATCTTCCTCGCGCACCTGCGGAAAATGCTGCCACGGCTCACGGGACAGCGCATCGAGTTTCACCGAGCCCTTGGCGAACTTCGGGCCATCGAACGCAATGCGCCCACGCAGCATGCCGCCCAGGTCTTCGCCAGTCTTGAGCATCTGCTTGAAAATGGCCTTGCGCTGGCCGAGCGGCGAGTTGGGGTCGACTCCGCCACAAGCGGACAACGTCAGGCAGGCCAGCAATACAACAGAAAGTCTTTTAAGAGTCATGGTGGCTTCAGGTCACGGGAAACGGTGGCCAGTATCCTCGCGTCATCGGCAAAGACCAATAGCCCTATTATCAATAAGGGTTGTTTGAGCGCATGGAGCGCCCAGGCAACCGGCAAAGGAATCACTCCATGAACAGCCGTTTCAAGGCATGGCGTCACAGCCTGGCCTGGACCCTGCCGATGGTGGCCCTGCTCGCAGGCTGCACCGGTGGCGACAACCAACAACCGAAGACCCACGCTCTGGCGACCTATTCCAGTGCCACATGGGAAGCGCTGCCGGCGGTGTCCGACAACGACCTGGTCGCCGGCTTCGGCTCGTGGCGCAGCGCCTGCACCCGACTCAAGGCCGACCCGGTCTGGGGTGGCACCTGCACAGCGGCTGCCAACGTGCCGCAAACCGCCAGCGACATTCGCGGTTTTCTCAAACAGAACCTCGATGTCTATGGCCTGCGCGCCGCCAACGACAACCCCAGCGGCCTGATCACCGGCTACTACGAGCCGGTCTATCCCGGGAGCCTGACCCAGACCAGCGCGGCCAATGTCCCGGTCTATGGCGTCCCCGAAGACATGATCATCGTCGCCCTCGACAGCATTTACCCGGAACTCAAGGGCAAACGCCTGCGCGGTCGGCTCGAAGGTCGCGTGCTCAAGCCGTACGACGATTCGGCGACCATTGAAAGCAAAGGGGTCAAGGCGCCGGTCGTGGCCTGGCTGACCGATCCAATGAACCTGCAGTTCCTGCAAATCCAGGGTTCGGGTCGTATCCAGCTCGACAATGGCCGCCAGTTGCGCATTGCTTACGCCGATCAGAACGGCCATCCGTATCGACCGATCGGCCGCTGGCTGGTGGAACAGGGCGAGTTGAAAAAAGAAGACGTGACCATGGGCGCCATCAGCACCTGGGCCAAGGCCAATCCGTCGCGGATTCCCGAACTGCTCGGCAGCAACCCCAGCTACGTGTTCTTCACCCGTAACCCGGACAGCAACGAAGGTCCGCGCGGCTCGCTGAACGTACCGCTGACCGCCGGTTACAGCGCGGCAGTGGATCGCAAGGTCATTCCGCTGGGCAGCCTGTTGTGGCTGTCCACCACCAAACCGGACGGTACAGCCCTGGTTCGCCCGGTAGCAGCACAGGACACCGGCGGCGCCATTGCCGGCGAGGTTCGGGCGGATCTGTTCTGGGGCACCGGCGATGCAGCCGGGCAATTGGCCGGAGACATGAAACAGCAGGGGCAGATCTGGATGCTCTGGCCCAAAGGTGCGGCGCTACCACAAGTGCCGCAGGTGGCGGATACGGTTAAAGCAAATCCGTGAGCAACTGATTACTGTAGGAGCCGGCTTGCCGGCGAAGGCGGCGGGTTGATCAACAATGATGTCGCCTGACACTCCGCTTTCGCCGGCAAGCCGGCTCCTACAGGTCAATGGTGTCGGCGAAGATCTCTCAGACCGACACCACAAAGAAACTCACGATCAACGCTATCCCCACGAACCACACCAGCGACCGCAGTGTCGGCCAGTCCGCCAGGTAGCAAATGATGTAGAGCAGGCGACTGGTGATGAATAACACCGACAGCACATTGATCGTCACCAGTTCGGCATTGCCGGCCAGGTGCGCCACGATCACCGCCGCGGCGAACGCCGGGATCACTTCAAAACTGTTCAGTTGCGCCGCGTGCGCCCGTCTGCCCACGCCTTCCAGAGAGTCGAGAAAATCCCGAGGGTCATGATTGTCTTTCAGCCGGAACCCGCCACTGATCTTGGCGAACCACGCACACACATACGGCAGGAAAATCGCGATCAAAATGCACCACAGAGCCACCGTCATAACGCCGTCCTTTCTTCTAGTTGTGGAGAATTGAATTCCATCCGGGCGATCAAAATTTCATCACCAGTATGCCGATCATGACAAGGCTACAGGCGAGTAACCGTGGCCCGCCAAACGGTTCTTTCAGGTAACGCATGCCAAACAGCACCACCAGAATCACGCTGATCTCGCGCAACGCTGCGGCCTCGGCAATCGAACCCAACTGCATCGCCCACAGCACCAAAGCGTAGCTGAACAACACGCAGAACCCGACCGCCAGGCCCAGCCGCCACTGCTCGCGCCAGAACAGCATGAACGCGGGTCGTTTACGCACCACCGCCAATAGCGGAAACGGCCAGGCGCTGAGCAGAGTGACCCAGACCAGGTAATCCAATGGATGGGACCAACGCCGCAATGCCTGCCCATCGATGTAGGTGTAGCAACCGATGCACAGGCCGATCAGCGCCACCACCGGCAGCATTGACCACGGCAAACGCGCACCGCCGCCGCCCTGCCAGAGCAGGCACAGCATGCCGAACGGGATCAGCAGGATTCCGAAAATCTGTTGGTGGGTCAGCTCTTCCCCGGCAAAGATCAGCGTCAGCGCCAGCACCACCAACGGCGACAGGCCGCGCATCAACGGGTAAACCAGCCCGAGGTCGCCAACCCGATAGGCCTGGATCAACAAATAGCGATAGAGCAACTCGAACGCCGCCGATGCCAGGATCCACGGCCAGATCTCCAGCGGCGGTACGCTCAGGAACGGCAACATCAGTGCGACAAAGAGCAGCGCCACGCTGTCCATGCAGGCCACCACCAACAACCGCTCCGCACTGAACTTGATCAGGGTATTCCACGCCGCATGCAACAGCGCCGCGACCAACACCAACGCCGTCGCAAGCACGGCCTACTCCTTTTGTTGCCCGCCCCCTCCTCCGTAGGAGCTGCCGAAGGCTGCGATCTTTTGATCTTGAGAAGCAAAGATCGCAGCCTTTGGCAGCTCCTACAGAAGCGGATCAGAGAATTGATTCGCCATATATCAGTGGCTGTTTATACTGCAAGCGACCACGCCGCACTCAGTTGCGCACAGACTAATTCCAATAATAACTCTGCCCGGCCCGCTCTCGTCGAGAACGGTCGTCGGCCTGCGTATGCCTGATCACAGCGTCAAGACTACCGACAGAGACCTTGCGCATGCCACTCGCTTTGCTTGCCCTCGCTGTTGCCGCCTTCGGCATCGGCACCACCGAATTCGTCATCATGGGCCTGTTGCCCGACGTTGCCCGCGATCTCAGCGTGAGCATTCCCGATGCCGGACTGCTGATCACCGGCTATGCCTTGGGCGTGGTGTTCGGCGCACCGATCCTCGCCGTCGGCACCGCCAACATGCCGCGCAAAGCTACCCTGCTGGGCATGACGCTGATGTTCATCCTCGGCAACATGCTCTGCGCGCTGGCGCCGAATTACGCCACGCTGATGGCCGCGCGAGTGATCACGGCACTGTGCCATGGCGCATTTTTCGGCATCGGTTCAGTGGTCGCCGCCGGGCTGGTGGCACCCAACAAACGGGCCCAGGCGATTGCCATGATGTTCACCGGCCTGACCCTGGCCAACGTGCTTGGCGTGCCGCTGGGCACCGCACTCGGGCAATACGCAGGTTGGCGCTCGACCTTCTGGGCGGTGTCGGTGATCGGTGTACTGGCGGCGATTGCGCAATGGGTCTGGCTGCCGAAGAACATCGCGATGGATAAAGCCAACCTGGCCAGCGAGTTCAAGGTGCTGGGCAAGGCCAACGTACTGCTGGCGCTGGGCATGAGTGTGCTGGCCTCGACCAGCCTGTTCAGTGTGTTCACTTACATTGCGCCGATCCTGCAGGACATCACTGGCGTCAGCCCGCACGGCGTCACCATCATGCTGCTGTTGTTCGGCGTTGGCTTGACCGCCGGCAGCATGCTCGGTGGTCGTCTGGCGGACAGCCGCTTGCTGCCTTCGCTGGTGGGCATGGCGCTGGCGGTGCTGGTGGTGCTGGCGGCGTTCACGCAAACCAGCCATTCGGCCATTCCGGCAGCGATCACGCTGGTGCTGTGGGGGACGTTCGCCTTTGCGCTGTGCCCGATCCTGCAACTGCTGATCATCGATCAGGCCATTGAGGCGCCAAACCTGGGTTCGACCTTGAACCAGAGCGCCTTCAACCTCGGCAACGCCGCCGGAGCCTGGATCGGCGGCCTGGTGGTGGCCAGCGGCGCGGACCTGGCGGACTTGCCGTGGACCGGTGCGCTGGTCAGCGGGCTGACCGTGTTGACTGCATTGTTCTTCATCTATCGCCAGCGTCGCGTTGCGGCTGCGTTTGATGTGGCGGGTTGAGCATCAACTTGATTGTATGCTCGCGAAGGGGGCGCCACCGATCTCACTGAGCGGCATCATCATCCTTGAACTGGTCTTTGACGTACTTGATCTCGGTTCGGCCATGGGGCGCGGGCAAGCCGTCTTCACCCAGGTTGACGAAGACCATCTTCTCCACCGTCAGGATGCTTTTGCGGGTGATCTTGTTGCGTACTTCGCATGTCAGGGTGATCGAGGTGCGGCCGAATTCGGTCGCCGTGATGCCCAGCTCGATGATGTCGCCCTGGCGCGAGGCGCTGACGAAGTTGATTTCGGAAATGTACTTGGTCACTACACGCTGGTTCCCCAACTGGACGATGGCGTAAATCGCCGCCTCTTCGTCGATCCAGCGCAGCAGGCTACCGCCGAACAAAGTGCCGTTAGGGTTGAGGTCTTCGGGTTTTACCCATTTGCGGGTGTGGAAATTCATATTCACTCCTGACCATCTTGCCGATTGATGCCTGGCATCATGGCAGAGCCCGGGCTAGAGCTCTATCAAGCTTCGACTATGGTCTCGATTACCGTTCGGACATTGACCAACAGAAACGCTTTGGAAGATCAGCATAGCCCGCTATAATCGCCACCGTTTCAAAACGGTCATCATCGCTTGATACCGTTTTCCCGCCACCTGTCCGAGGGGCGCTGCAGCAGGTTCGACCTGTCAGGCTCGGATGGGGCGTTGCCTGGCCTTGATCGGCCCGACACTAAACGCACAACGGCGCCCATTCGCATACATTACGAATGGAGGCTCTTCATGAGCGCTGTTATCACGCCTGCAGATTTTACCGATTACAAAGTCGCCGATATGTCCCTGGCTGCCTGGGGCCGTCGCGAAACCATCATCGCTGAATCCGAAATGCCAGCCCTGATGGGTCTGCGTCGCAAGTACTCCGAAGAGCAACCGCTCAAGGGCGCGAAGATTCTCGGCTGCATCCACATGACCATTCAGACTGCCGTGCTGATCGAAACCCTGGTTGCCCTGGGTGCCGAAGTACGCTGGTCGTCCTGCAACATTTTCTCGACTCAGGACCAGGCCGCCGCTTCCATCGCCGCTGCCGGCATCCCGGTTTTCGCCTGGAAAGGTGAAACCGAACAAGAGTACGAGTGGTGCCTGGAGCAAACCATCCTCAAGGATGGCCAGCCATGGGACGCCAACATGATCCTCGACGACGGCGGCGACCTGACCGAGCTGCTGCACAAGAAGTACCCACAGGTTCTGGATCGCGTCCACGGCGTGACCGAAGAAACCACCACCGGCGTTCACCGCCTGCTGGACATGCTGGCCAAGGGCGAGCTGAAAATCCCGGCCATCAACGTCAACGACTCGGTGACCAAGAGCAAGAACGACAACAAGTACGGCTGCCGTCACAGCCTGAACGATGCGATCAAGCGCGGCACCGACCACCTGCTGTCCGGCAAGCAAGCGCTGGTCATCGGCTACGGCGACGTGGGCAAGGGTTCCGCTCAGTCCCTGCGTCAGGAAGGCATGATCGTCAAGGTTTCCGAAGTCGACCCGATCTGCGCCATGCAAGCCTGCATGGACGGTTTCGAACTGGTTTCGCCATTCATCGACGGTATCAACAACGGTACTGAAGCAAGCATCGACAAGGCACTGCTGGGCAAGATCGACCTGATCGTGACCACCACCGGCAACGTCAATGTTTGCGATTCGAACATGCTCAAAGCCCTGAAGAAGCGTGCCGTTGTCTGCAACATCGGTCACTTCGACAACGAAATCGACACCGCTTTCATGCGCAAAAACTGGGCATGGGAAGAAGTGAAGCCGCAGGTTCACAAGATCCACCGTACCGGCGCTGGCGATTTCGACCCACAGAACGACGACTACCTGATCCTGCTGGCCGAAGGCCGCCTGGTTAACCTGGGCAACGCAACCGGCCACCCGAGCCGCATCATGGACGGTTCGTTCGCCAACCAGGTTCTGGCGCAGATCTTCCTGTTCGGCCAGAAGTACGCCGACCTGTCGCCAGCCCAGCAAGCCGAGCGCCTGACCGTTGAAGTACTGCCGAAGAAACTCGACGAAGAAGTGGCCCTGGAAATGGTCCGTGGCTTCGGTGGCGTCGTGACTCAACTGACCAAGACCCAGGCCGACTACATCGGCGTGACCGTCGAGGGTCCGTTCAAGCCGCACGCTTACCGCTACTGATCGGCCGGCTCTTCCTGTGTAGGAGCGAGCTTGCTCGCGATGGACGTTAACGAAAACGCGCGCTATCTGGCTAAACGCGTTGCCCTGACGTTTTTCGCGAGCAAGCTCGCTCCTACAGGGGCCTGCGTCCGCCTTACGCGTTTTCAAGGGTATTCCCATGTCCCAAGATCGTCGCTACAGCTTCGAGTTCTTCCCTACGAAGACCGATGCTGGGCAAGAAAAGCTGCTCGCCACTGCTCGCCAGTTGGCCACCTACAACCCCGATTTCTTCTCCTGCACCTACGGCGCCGGCGGTTCGACCCGTGATCGCACGCTGAACACCGTGTTGCAGCTAGAAAGCGAAGTCAAAATCCCTGCCGCTCCGCATCTGTCTTGCGTGGGCGATAGCAAAGCTGACCTGCGCGGCCTGCTGGCCCAGTACAAGGCCGCCGGCATCAAGCGTATCGTCGCTCTGCGCGGTGACCTGCCTTCGGGCATGGGCATGGCCAGCGGTGAATTGCGCCACGCCAACGACCTGGTTGAATTCATTCGTGAAGAAACCGGTGATCATTTCCACATCGAAGTCGCCGCTTACCCGGAAATGCATCCGCAAGCGCGCAATTTCGAAGACGATGTTGCCAACTTCGTGCGCAAGGCCAACGCTGGCGCCGACAGTGCGATCACCCAGTACTTCTTCAACGCCGACTGCTACTTCTACTTCGTGGAACGTGTGCGGGCGCTGGGTGTGAACATCCCGATCGTGCCGGGCATCATGCCGATCACCAACTACAGCAAGCTGGCGCGCTTCTCCGATGCCTGCGGTGCGGAAATCCCGCGCTGGATCCGCAAGCAACTGGAAGCCTACGGCGACGACACCCAGAGCATTCAGCGCTTTGGTGAACAGGTCATCACCGAAATGTGCGAACAACTGCTGCAGGGCGGCGCTCCAGGGTTGCACTTCTACACATTGAACCAGGCTGAAGCGAGCCTGGCGGTGTGGAATAACCTGAAGTTGCCACGTTAAAAGTCGTTAAAGCACGATTAAAAGATCGCAGCCTGCGGCAGCTCCTACAGAGAAATGTGTATTCCCTGTAGGAACTGTCGCACGCTGCGATCTTTTGCTTTCAGCGCACTATTAATGTGCAGCAATCCACGGAGTTAGAGCATCTGCAGTCAGTTTCTGGCTCTTTCCGGTTTCTCGTCGTAATCTCAAACCCATGCCTTTGATCACGCAATTAATCGCCATGCTTGTCTTCACTTGCCTGAGCTTCGCCGCTCGGGGCGAGAAGCTGCGCATTGTCACGGAGCCGTGGGCGCCTTATGTGTACGAAGACAACGGCAAATCACTGGGCCTGGACTACGAAACCACCGCCATTGTCTTCAAGCGCCTGGGCATCGAAGTGGAGTGGCAGTTCCTGCCATGGAAACGCTGCCTGTCGATGCTTGAAACCGGGCAGGCCGACGGCGCGCTGGACATCTTTCACAGCGTCGAACGTGATGCGACCCTGCTCTACCCCGGCGAACCACTGTCTGAAGTCCAGTTCGTGATGTTCTACGCCAATGAACGGCCCCATCCGTTTCGCACCCTCGATGACTTGCAAGGCCTGACCATCGGCACCTCGCCGGGTTACCTGTACAGCAAGGACTTCAGCGATTCGACGCTGTTCACCCGCGAGCCGGCTCCCACCCATGAAGCCAACTTCGGCAAACTGGTGCGCGGGCGCATTGACCTGCTGATTACCGACCGCCGGGTCGGCCAGCATTTGCTCGATGAACTGGGCATCCGCGGCAAGATCACCGAAAACCCCACGGTCATCAGCCAGCAAAGCCAGTTTCTCGCGGTACGTCGCAATGCGGGCATGGATCTGCTGGTGCAGCGTTTCGGCGCCGAACTCAAACGTTTCAAACGCGAGCCTGCCTACGCTGAACTGAGTGCCCGCTACGGCGCGGAACCGGCAGCCAACGTGAAGACTGAAAAGACCACGGCCGCCACGGAAAAAACCGTTGAGCAGCAGGAAAGCGGCGCGCAGTGATTGCTCTGTTATACTCCGGCCTTCCCGCCAGGCTCACGCCCGGACGCTCGGAATCGTTCAAGGCATCTCAACCCCGCTACTGCGCAGCTTTCAGCCCGCGCGAGCGCTTGCAGACGAGCCTTCGAGACCCAGCAGGACCGGACGGGATTGCGTCCTCTTAAACGCCATTCGCGCCAGGCAAGACTCCCATTGGGCCAAGCCCTAACTTAAAACAGGATTACTCATGTCCTTTGCTTCCCTCGGTCTCTCCGAGGCTTTAGTCCGCGCCATCGAGGCAGCGGGCTATACCGAGCCTACTCCGGTGCAACAGCGGGCCATTCCCGCCGTGTTGCAAGGTCGCGACCTGATGGTCGCGGCACAGACAGGTACTGGTAAAACCGGCGGTTTCGCCCTTCCGATCCTGGAGCGGTTGTTCCCCAACGGTCACCCGGACAAATCCCAGCGTCACGGCCCGCGCCAGCCGCGCGTACTGGTCCTGACCCCGACTCGCGAACTCGCGGCGCAAGTGCATGAAAGCTTCAAGGTCTATGCCCGTGACCTGAAGTTCGTCAGCGCCTGCATCTTCGGCGGTGTTGGCATGAACCCGCAGGTTCAGGCCATGTCCCGTGGCGTAGACGTGCTGGTGGCCTGCCCTGGCCGCCTGCTCGACCTGGCCGGCCAAGGCAGCGTCGATCTGTCCCACGTGGAAATCCTCGTGCTGGACGAAGCCGACCGCATGCTCGACATGGGCTTCGTCCATGACGTGAAGAAGGTCCTGGCCCGTCTGCCGGCCAAACGCCAGAATCTGCTGTTCTCGGCGACCTTCTCCAAGGACATCACCGACCTCGCCGGCAAACTGCTGCACAACCCGGAACGCATCGAAGTCACGCCGCCGAACACCACGGTCGAGCGCATCGAACAGCGCGTATTCCGCCTGCCAGCCAGCCACAAGCGTTCGCTGCTGGCGCACCTGATCACCGCTGGCGCCTGGGAACAGGTGCTGGTGTTCACCCGCACCAAGCACGGCGCCAACCGCCTGGCCGAGTACCTGGACAAGCATGGCCTGAGCGCCGTCGCGATCCACGGCAATAAGAGCCAGAACGCCCGCACCAAAGCCTTGGCCGACTTCAAGGCCGGTGAAGTGCGCATCCTGGTCGCCACCGACATCGCCGCTCGCGGTCTGGACATCGACCAGTTGCCTCACGTGGTCAACTTCGAACTGCCGAATGTCGATGAAGACTACGTGCACCGCATCGGCCGTACCGGCCGTGCCGGTCGTTCGGGCGAGGCGATTTCGCTGGTAGCCCCGGACGAAGAAAAACTGCTGAAAAGCATCGAACGCATGACCAGGCAGAAAATCGCCGACGGCGACCTGATGGGCTTCGATGCCAGTGCTGTGGAAGCCGAGAAACCTGAAGTGCGCGAGCGTCCGGACATGCGTAACCCACGCAATCCACGTGGCCCGCGCGGCGACGGTCCGAACGGCAGCGGTGGCGGCGGTGGTCGCAAGGACAAAGGCAAGGACAAGGGCAAGGAAAAACCGGCCGGCGAGCGCGGTGAGCGCCCGGCCCGTCAGCAAAAACCACGTGAAGGCACTCCGGCTCGCGAACAGCGTCCGTCGCAGCCTCCTCGTGCCGCCGCTGACCGTGCCCCGGACGAGTTCCTGGACGACGATGTCGATAACTTCGGTAACCGCGTCGACTACGTGCCGCAGCAGAAACCCGCGCAAGGCCGTGGCCGCCGTCCGGGTGCTCCGGCACAAGGCACTGCAGCATCGGGCGCTCCACGTTCCGGCAAGCCACAAGGTCGCCAGAGCGGTCCGCGCAACAGCGATGGCGCCAGCACCGGCACCCCACCGGCCAAGCGTAGCGGCCCTCGCAGTGGCGCACCGCGCGACGGCCAGGCCCGCCGCGAAGACTCGCGCAATCGCCGCCCGGCCCGTGACGACCAGCCGCGTTCGGAACCGGCCGTGCAGAACCCGCGCGGCCCCGCGCCGAAGATCATGCACAAGGAGTCCAAGGCTGACCGCTTCCCGACACCAGAGCAACTGGATCAACTGCCAAGCCGTCCTCGTGGTGAGAAACCAGCGCTGCTGACCCGCAATCGCTGAGTTATCGCTGCAATGAAAAATGCCCCGGTTCGAAAGAGCCGGGGCATTTTTGTATGTGCTGCGAAGTGCTTTTGTAGGAGCTGGCGAAGCCTGCGATCTTTTAAGATCAAAAGATCGCAGCCTGCGGCAGCTCCTACAGACTCAGCATTACTTCGCTTTGACACCTTCAAACGTGATGTACAGGTCGACCGCGTCGGACTGTGGGCCCAGGTCCATCATCTTGCCGAAATCGGAACGCTTGATGCTGGTAGTGCCCTCGAAGCCTGCACGGTAGCCGCCCCATGGATCCTTGCCTTCACCCAGGAAAGTGGCCTTGATCACGACTGGCTTGGTTACGCCAGCAATAGTCAGGTCGCCGGTCACGTCGGCCGTGTCTTTGCCAGCGGCGTTTTTACCGGTGGCTTTGACGCTGGTGGACACGAACGTGGCCTTAGGGAAATCAGCCACTTTCAGGAAGTCTTTGCTGGAGACGTGCTTGTCACGTTCGGCGTTGTTGGTGAAAACGCTGGCGGTGTTCACGTTGAACTCGATCTTGCTGTCTTCAGGCTTGGCAGCGTCGAAGCTGAACTTGCCATCCATGGTCTTAAAGGTACCGGTGATGAAGCTGTAGCCCAGGTGGCTGATCTTGAAGTTGACGAAGGCGTGTTGGCCCGTTGTGTCTACTACGTAGTCAGCAGCCATCACATTAGCGGACAGCAGGGCCGAACCGATTGCCAGAGCGGCGAGAGTCTTTTTCAACAACATGCTTTGTTTTCCTTGGGAGTCGAGGTTGAACTTCAGGCTTTGCGACCCAGCATTCGCTTGAGGGTCACATCACGGTCGATAAAGTGGTGCTTCAATGCTGCCAACGCATGGAGGCCGGAAAAAATTACCAGCACCCACGCCAGGTAGAGGTGAATCGCACCGGCGTTATCTGCCTGGTCCGGCAGTCCGGAAACCAGGGCAGGCACTTCAAACCAGTCAAACACCGGAATCCCGGCACCTTCTGCGGTGGAAATCAGGTAACCGGCAATCATCACAGCGAACAGAGAGAGATACAGAAAGGCATGGCCGAACATGGCACCCAGACGCGTCATGCGGCTATAGCTGGCCAGGGTTGGCGGCGGCGGGCTGATGAAACGCCACAATACCCGCAACACCATGACGCCCAGCAAGATCAAACCAATGCTCTTGTGCAGATCCGGCCCGGTCTTGCGCCAAGGGTCGTAATAGCCGAGGCCGACCATCCACAGCCCGAGGGCGAACAAACCGAACACGGCCAGTGCCACGCCCCAGTGCATGAAGATGCTGACCCAGCCGTAGCGGGAGGTAGAGTTACGTAGCTGCATTGCCTAGATCCCTGTAAGTGCTGGCCCAAGACTATCGAGTTATCTATCGAATTAAAGCCGAAAATTTCGCTTTGAAATATCGAGAAATACGATCAAGAGTCTGAAACAGGCGAGTTAAGGAAAGATTAAAGTCGAAAGTGTTAGAAAAAATGAATACAAACCGAAGAACACCAGTACCAAATGTTTTATTCGATTTTTGACCCCGGCTTTCTTCAGGCAAAAAAAACGCGGCATTTACGCCGCGTTCTTTTTGTCCCAGGGCTTACTACGCCTTGGCATCCATTGCCGGAGTCGCCGCAGGTTTAGCCGCTGGCTTCTTGGCCGGCTCGGTTTTCTTGGCCGGTGCCTTGACCGGGGCTTTTTTCGCCTCAGTCTTGGCAGCCGGTTTTGCCGGAGCCTTTTTGGCCGGCTCGGTTTTTACCGGGGTCGCAGGCTTCGGTGCTTCCACCGGGGCCGGTGCGACCGCCGGGGCTGGCACCGGAGCAGGCGCTGGCGGTGCAACCGGCTCAGGTGCCTTGACCAGCTCTGGCTTCTTCTCGTCATCGGAGCCGCCGAACAGGTTGCTGAAGAAATTGCCTTTCTTCGCCGCCACCGCACCAGCGCCCGCCGCAGCGGCGGCCGGGACCACTTTCGTCGGTTCGAACGACTTGCCCGCCGCCAGGTCTTCAACCTGGCTGGCTGCACGCTGACCAGTGCGCAGCGCGCCTTCCAGGGTGCCCGGGTACAGGGTGTCGGTGTGTTCGCCAGCGAAGGTTACGCGCTGAATCGGGCGTTCCCACAGGCGCCAGAACTTGCTGATCTGGCCCGGACCGAAGGCCAGGTAGGCGCCGCCAGTCGACGGGTCGGTGCTGTAGCGACGGAGTTCATAACCGGTGAACGAACCGCGAGCCTGCGGATAGAACGCATGCAGGCGAATCAACACCTGATCGACCATCTGCTTGTCGCCGAACGCCTGCATCACTCGCGCATTGTCGCCGGACAGGTTGATCACCACATTGGCACCGCCCTTCAGGGCAGGCTCGATCCACAACATGCCCAGGCCGGTGTTGCTGTAGATCTCGCCAGACATGCGCGCCTTGGATTCCCACACCGGCGCCTTGAACTTCAGCATGATCTGGTCGCGCCATCCGTAGTTGGTGCCCTTGATCGCCGCCAGGTGCTGGGCGTCCAGCGTCGGGATCATCTGGATCTTGTCCAGGGCACGCAGTGGCACGGCCAGCACGACGTAGTCAGCCTGATAGCTGACGCTGTCGACTTTGACGATCACGCCGTCCTTGTCCTGAGTGATTGACGAGACCCGGGAATTGGTCTTGATGGTTTTCAGCTGCTTGACCAGGGCCTGGGCCAGCACCGGACTGCCACCGACCAGGCGCGAAGCCCGCAGGTCACGATCGGAGACGCCTCGGTAAACGCGGCTCTGCTGCGCGAAGTACAGCAGCGACAAGCGCGAAGGTTCGTCGTAGCGGGTACGGATCTGCTGGTTGATCAACTGCCGGGCGGTGGCCGGCAGGTTCTGCTTGTCGAGCCAGCTCGACACGTTGATCTGATCCAGCGCATACAGCGTGTTGTTGGCAGCCGGATTCTGCGGGTCGTCGATCGAGCGCGCCAGATCGTCCACGGTCTTGTCGAAGCGCTTGAGCGCCTCGGCGGTGGCCGGCTGTTTGGTCGCCAGGTCGGCGGCGGAGAAATACTCACCATCGATCAGATAGCCAGGGGTCCGCACGAATTCAGGGGCCGGCGTGGTGCTCAGCTTGAAGTTCGATACGTATTTGTTCAACACCGGTTGGACCTTGTCGTTGCCGATCCACTCGCTGGTGGCCATGCCGGAACGGCCGCCCAGGCTCGACTTGGCTTCCAGCAGGGTGACCTGCCAGCCCTTGTTCTGCAGCTCGTACGCAGCAGTCAGGCCCGACAGGCCGCCGCCGATCACGATCGCGGTTTTATCCTTGGCCAGCGCAGACACGCTGAACAGCCCCAACATCACCAGCGCACAGGCGCGCAGCCAACCGACAGACATTCAGCGAACTCCGGAATCACACGAGGAAAACAGCAGTTTTTGCGAGCCAGACGGCTCAAGAACCGCGAAGGATACGTCAGCCTTCAAACACCCGCCAGCAACGTCTATCGGCCTGGATAAAGTAGCTCATTCGACACAATGGGTTGTCCCCGTGGCACGCATTGCATAGGCTTGCGCGATTGTTTGTCCGCGCTGGTCACGGACCGCCTCCAGGAGAGTGAAAATG
Organism: Pseudomonas sp. P1_C12; assembly: GCF_056406435.1. Classification (NCBI taxonomy): domain Bacteria; kingdom Pseudomonadati; phylum Pseudomonadota; class Gammaproteobacteria; order Pseudomonadales; family Pseudomonadaceae; genus Pseudomonas; species Pseudomonas sp. P1_C12. Next base: position 213,738 of record NZ_JBFUAE010000004.1, read on the forward strand.
GGCCTGAATAATCAGTGGATGCAACGCGATCTCGCCGTGTTGTGGCATCCCTGCACCCAGATGAAAGATCACGAACAACTGCCGCTGATTCCGATCAAGCGCGGGGAAGGCGTGTGGCTGGAAGACTTCGAAGGCAAACGCTACCTCGATGCGGTCAGCTCCTGGTGGGTCAATGTATTCGGGCACTCTAACCCGCGGATCAACCAGCGCATCAAGGACCAGGTCGATCAGCTCGAACATGTGATCCTTGCCGGTTTCAGTCATCAACCGGTGATCGAACTGTCCGAGCGCCTGGTGAAGATGACGCCGGAAGGCCTGACCCGGTGCTTCTACGCCGATAACGGTTCGTCCTGCATCGAAGTCGCGCTGAAAATGAGCTTTCACTACTGGCTCAATCGCAGTCAGCCGAACAAGAAGCGCTTCGTTACCCTGACCAACAGCTACCACGGCGAGACCATGGCGGCGATGTCGGTGGGCGACGTGCCGCTGTTCACCGAGACCTACAAAGCGCTGTTGTTGGATACCATCAAGGTGCCGAGCCCGGATTGCTACCTGCGGCCCGAGGGCATGAGCTGGGAAGAACACTCGCGCAACATGTTCGCGGCCATGGAGCAGACCCTGGCCGAAAACCACGACACAGTCGCGGCGGTGATCGTCGAGCCGCTGATCCAGGGCGCCGGTGGCATGCGCATGTACCACCCGGTGTACCTCAAGCTGCTGCGAGAAGCTTGCGACCGCTACGGCGTGCACCTGATCCACGACGAAATCGCCGTCGGCTTCGGCCGCACCGGGACGATGTTCGCCTGCGAACAGGCCGGCATCCGCCCTGACTTCCTCTGTCTGTCCAAGGCCCTGACCGGCGGCTATCTGCCGCTGGCGGCGTGCATGACCACCGACGAGGTCTACAGCGCCTTCTACGACGACTACCCGACCCTGCGCGCCTTCCTGCACTCCCACAGCTACACCGGCAACCCGCTGGCGTGCGCGGCGGCCCTGGCGACCCTGGATATTTTCGAAGAAGACAATGTCATCGAGAACAACAAGGCCCTGGCGCAGCGCATGGCTTCGTCGACGGCGCATCTGGTCGACCACCCGAACGTGTCCGAAGTGCGCCAGACCGGCATGGTGCTGGCCATCGAAATGGTCAAGGACAAGGCCAGCAAAGAGGCTTACCCATGGCAGGAACGTCGCGGCCTGAAGGTGTTCCAGCACGCCCTGGAGCGCGGTGCTTTACTGCGTCCACTGGGTAGTGTGGTGTATTTCCTGCCGCCGTACGTGATTACCCCGGAACAGATCGACTTCCTCGCCGAAGTAGCCAGCGAAGGGATCGACATTGCGACCCGTGACAGCGTCAGCGTGGCAGTGCCGAAGGACTTCCACCCGGGGTTCCGTGATCCGGGTTGATTGATTTAAACCGTAATCCTGTGGGGCCGGGTAGACCGCTTTCGCTGGCAAGCCAGCTCCTACAAGGATTTGTGTGTGCCACAAATTTTGTGTGCGGCACCTAACCTGTAGGAGCTGGCTTGCCAGCGATAAGGTTGGTACGACCTTCAGATGATTTGCACCTTTTTCAGAGACCCAGCATGAGACTGTCCCGCTTCTTCATCGACGCCCCCCTGAGCATCGGCGAGCACGAGTTGCCCGAAGCCCAGGCCCATTACATCAGCCGCGTGCTGCGCATGGCCGAGGGAGATGCGTTGCAGTTGTTCGACGGCTCGGGCCAGGAGTTTCGCGCCACACTGGTCGAAGTCGGCAAAAAGCGCGTGGTGGTGCAGATCGATGAAGGCTTCGCCGGGCAGATCGAGTCGCCGCTGAAAATCCATCTCGGCCAGGGCCTGTCCCGGGGCGAGCGCATGGACTGGGCGATTCAGAAAGCCACGGAACTGGGCGTCACTGAAATCACCCCGATCTTCACCGAACGCTGCGAAGTCCGCCTCAAGGACGAGCGCGCCGACAAGCGCCTGCTGCATTGGCGCCAGGTGGCGATCAGCGCTTGCGAGCAATGCGGGCGCTCGCGAGTACCGGTGATTCATCCGCCGCTGTTGCTGGCTGACTGGCTGAAGCAAACGCAAGCCGAGTTGAAACTGGTGCTGCACCCGGTGGCCGAACCGTTGGTGAGCCATGCCAAGCCTTCAAGCCTGGCATTCCTGATCGGTCCGGAGGGTGGTTTGTCCGATGCCGAAGTCGATCAGGCCAAGGCCGGCGGCTTCCATGCCGCCCGCCTCGGTCCACGGGTGCTGCGCACCGAAACCGCGCCGGTTGTTGCACTGGCGGTGGCCCAGCAACTCTGGGGTGATTTCTAAAAAGTAAAAAGATCGCAGCCTGTGGCAGCTCCTACAGGCTGCCGCAGGCTGCGATCTTTTGCATTTTACTGCACCGGATCACTCACCGGTTTGGCAATGATCGCCTTGAGTTCGCTGGTCATCGGGAACTCGAGGTTCAAGCCCTTCGGCGGGATCGGCTGCTCGAACCAGCGTTTGTAGATGCCATTGATCTCGCCCGAGCTGTACAGATCCGCCAACGCACCGTTGACCAGCGCCAGGAACTGCGGGTCGTCCTTGCGCACCATGCAGCTGTAGATCTCCCGCGATTGTTCCTCCCCGACTACCACCCACTTGTGCGGGTCATTGGCCTTGGCACGCTCGCCGTAGAGCAGCGCGTCGTCCATGTAGAACGCCACCGCCCGGCCTGATTGCAGCATCTGGAAGGCTTCGCCGTGGTCCTTGGCGCTGATCACGAACATGTCGATCTTGTGATCGACGTTGTAGCTTTTCAGGAAGCGCTCGTTGGTGGTGCCGGCGGTAGTCACCACGTTCTTGCCGCGCAGGTCGGCGAAGCTCTTGATCCCACTGTCACTGGCCGTCAGCAACTGGCCTTTGACGTAGATGAAACCGTAGGAGAACGCCACCTGCTTCTGCCGTTCGGCGGTTACGCCGGTGGAGCCGCACTCCAGGTCCACGGTGCCGTTCTGCACCAGTGGAATGCGGGTCTGCGAGGTCACCAGGTTGTAGTTCACCTTCAAGTCTGGCAGCGCCAGTTGCTGCTGGATGCGCTCGACGATCTTGCCCGCCAGATCCACCGAGTAACCCATCGGCTTGCCGCTATGATCACCCACGTAGGAGAACGGCACCGAAGCATCGCGATAGCCCAGGGTGATGCTGTTGGCGCTGGCGATCTTGCTCAGGGTGCCGGTCAGCGGCGCTTCATTGGCCTGAACCTGACTGCCGAGCAACAGGCCAAGCGTACAAGCGAGCAACGTGATTTTTTGCATTGTTATTCTCCGTTGTGGGTGCTGGTTTATCAGACGCGTGCAGCGATGACGGTGATTTCCACCAGCACCTGCGGACGGGCCAGTTCGGCCTGCACGGTGGTGCGGCTCGGTGCCTGCCCCGGCGATAGCCAGGCCGACCAGACCTCGTTCATCGCGGCGAAATCCTCGGTGATGTTCTTCAGGTAAATGGTCGCGCTGAGCAGATGATCCTTGTCGCTGCCCGCCTCGGCCAGCAAGGTATCGATTTTCGCCAGCACTTCGCGGGTCTGGCCGCTGACATCCAGGGCATCGCCCGGCACCTGCCCGGAGAGAAACACCAGGTCGCCAAAGGTCACGGCGCCAGACAGGCGCGGGTTGCTGTGCAGTCGGGTAATGGTCATTGCAGTGTCCTCTTCAGAGATCGGTGTTCAGGCGGCCCGGTGGTTGAAACCATGCAGGTCGATGGAAGGCTCGCGCTCGCCGATCAGCTCGCTGAGCAAGCGCCCGCTGCCGCATGCCAGGGTGAAGCCCAGCGCGCCGTGGCCGAGGTTGAGCCACAGGTTGCGATACGCCGTCGCGCCCAGCAACGGCACGCCGCTGGGGGTGGCCGGGCGCATGCCGGCCCACTCGACGGCTTCGTCATAGGCGCCGGCATTTGGAAAGGTGTCATGGGCCTGACGCTTGATCAGCGCCAGGCGCTTGGGGTCCAGCGCAGGATCGAAGCCGACGATGTCGACCATCGCCGCCACCCGCAATTGCTCGCCGATGCGGGCGTAGACGATCTTGCGGTCGTAGTCGGTAATGCTCACGTCCGGTGCCCGGTGACCGGCGCCGATCGGCAAGGTCAGGCTGTAGCCCTTGAGCGGATAAAGCGGCAGTTGCAGCCCGGGCAGCGCCAATAGTGGGCTGCGGTGACCGGCGGCGATCACCAGTTGCTCGACCGGCAGCACGTGTTCGCCCAGTTCGATGGCGTTGACGCTGCCGTTGCTGTGGCGAATGCCGGTCACCGCTTGCCCGAGGAGAAATTCGCAACGGCCGGACGCCTTCAGTCGTGCGGCCAGTTGCTGGCAGAAACCGTGGCAATCGCCGACCTCTTCGTCCGGGGTGTAGATTGCCCCGACAAAGGGCGCATCGGTCAGCGCCGGTTCCAGCTGCGCGCATTCGGCCGGCGACAACACCTGCTGTTGCTGCGGGTCGGCCAGAGACTGGCGCGCATGCTCGAAGCTGCTGTTCTGACGGAAAGTCACCAGTTTGCCATTGCGCCGCCACTGGAATCCCGCCAGTCCATCGTCCTCGCGCCAGGACCTCAAGGTGTCCTGGCTGAACAGCGCCAGACGCAGCAAGTGCGCGGCGTTCTCGCGGTTGACCGAGCGGCGGCAGGCGCCGAGGAACGCCGCCATCCAGCGCCACTGGGCCGGGTCGAAGCGCGGGCGCAGCTTCAGCGGTGAATCGCCGCGCAGCATCCAGCCGATGGCTTGCCAAGGCACACCGGCGTCGGCCAGGGGCGCGACATAGCGATAGGACAACTGGCCGCCGTTGGCGAAGCTGGTTTCGCTGCCCAGCGAGTCCCGTGCCTCGACCACCGTCACCTCGAAGCCGTCGCGCACCAGCGCATAGGCCGTTGCCAGGCCAATCACGCCGCCACCGATGATGCACACACGCTGAGCCATGTCCGTCCTTAAAACCGTTGTGAAGACGAGGCCAAGGTTAGAGCCAGGTGACAGACGTTGAACAATGCATAAAGATAGCAATCCCATAAACAAAGGTTATGGACTTGCCATGCGCCTTCGCCATATCGAGATTTTCCAGGCCATCCGCCAGACCGGATCGATCAGCGCTGCCGCGCAATTGCTGCACGTCTCGCAACCGGCAGTGAGCAAGGTGTTGCAGCACGCCGAGCAGCAATTGGGCTTCCCGTTGTTCCTGCGGGTACGCGGCAAGTTGCAGGCGACGCCGGAAGCACTGGAGCTGGAGCGCGAAGTGGACAAGGTCAGCGAAAGCCTGCAAGGCGTGCGACGCCTGGCGCAGAGCCTGCGCCGCGAGCCTGGCCACAGCCTGCGCATCGGTGCCACCCCGGCGCTGGCCCTGTCATTGCTGCCGCCGGCCATTCACGAATGGACCGGGCGTTACCCGGACATCGTTTGCGAACTCTCCAGCGCCCACAGTCGCGAACTGGTGCAGAACCTGTTGATGCGCGAAGTGGATGTCGCCCTGACCCTGCAACGCCCGGATCACCCGGGGCTCAAGGCCCAGGCGCTGGCGTCCGGCGTGCTGGTGGCGCTGGCGCCGAGTGGTTACTGGCCTCAGGAAGAGGCGGGTAAACCGTTGCCGCTGATGGCGCTGGCGGATGCGCCGCTGATCGGTTTATCCAGCGCTGATCCGCTGGCCGCGCGGCTCGACAGTTACCTGGAAGCGGTCGAACCGCCGCCGCGGGTACGCATCGCCGTGCAAACCTACTCACTGGCACGGGCGATGGTGGAATCCGGCGCGGGCCTGGCGGTGATCGATCCGTTCACCGCCCTTGGCGCCTCTTGCGCCAGCACAACGATCCGCCCTCTGGCACCGCCGCTACCCATCACCCTGTACGCAGTGACCCGCGCCGCCGAACCACCGCCCCACACCTTGAACGACCTGTTGCAGGTGTTCAGCCGTCGAGCCCGGGAGCAGCTGGATCGCCTGGTTCCGGTACAGCCTTAAAGCACATAAAACAAGATCGCCACAAAGTGCAGCAAGCTCCCGGCGATCACGAACAGATGCCAGATCCCGTGGGCATGGCGCAGGCGATGATCGAGGGCAAAAAAGATAATCCCGACGGTGTACAGCACCCCGCCCGATGCCAGCCACGCAAACCCGACGCCGCCCAGCGCCGCGAGCAGCGGCTTGACCGCCACCAGCACGATCCAGCCCATCACCGCATAAATCACGATCGACAGAATGCGCGCTTCCGAACGCGGCTTGATCTCCTGCAGGATGCCGATCAGCGCCAACCCCCAGACAATCCCGAACAAGGTCCAGCCCCACGGCCCGCGCAGGGTCACCAGGCAGAACGGCGTGTAGCTGCCGGCGATCAACAGATAGATCGAAAAGTGATCGACCTTCTGCATGATCGCTTTCTTGCGCCCGCGCACGCTGTGGTACACGGTCGATGCGCTGTAGAGCACCAGCAAGGTAAAGGCGTAGATCGCCATGCTGACGATCTTCCACGGGCTGCCGTCGAGACTGGCCAGCACAATCAGCCACACCCCGCCGACAAACGCGGCCACTGCCCCGACCAAATGCGTCCAGGCGTTCAGTCTTTCCCCGTGATACATGTATTGCTCACCTCGAATTTCATTACCGAACCGCGCAAGGCTCAGGCCTCAAGCGTAAAAGCGCAATGTTTCTGTACGACGGGCCCGGCGTAATTGGGCACAATCGAGGCATTCCAAAAAGAGTCCGCCCCATGCTGATCGATGAAGAGTTGACCCTGAAAAAACTCGAGGTGTTCCTGGCCTTCATGCGCACCGGCAACCTGGCGCGGGCCGCGGCCGAATTGCAGACCAGCAATGTCAGCGTGCATCGGGCGATCCATTCCCTGGAAAGCGCCCTGCGCTGCCCCTTGTTCAAGCACGAAGGCCGCAGCCTGACGCCGCTGGAAAGCGCTTATGTGCTGGAAGAGCGGGCACAGAAGCTGATTCAGGACGTCGTCGAAAGTGTGCGCTTGACCCGCGAAGCCGCCGGGTTCTCCGCCGAACGTTTCAAACTTGGCTCGCTGTATTCACTCACGGTGAAGACCGTGCCGCAGCTGATCATGGGTTTGAAGATCCGCCGTAGCGAGCTCAACATCGACCTGATTCTGGGCTCCAATATCGACCTGCTTTACAAGCTCAAGAACATGGAAGTCGATGCGGCCCTGGTGTCGCTGGACGACAGTGTCAACGATCCGGATTGCGAGCAGATCCCGCTGTTTTCCGACGACATCTTCCTCGCCACGCCCGCTGACTCGAAGTTTGCCCAGCGAACTGAAGTCGACCTGGCCGAGGTCCGCGACGAAACCTTCATCACCCTGACCCAGGGCTTCGCCACCCACCAGGACGGCAAGCGGGTATTCGAGCAGGCAGGGTTCGAGCCGAAGGTGGCGATGCAGGTCAACGACATCTTCACTCTGCTGAGCATGGTCAGCTCGGGCGTGGGTTATGCGTTGCTGCCGGGGCGGATTGCGGCGGTGTACGAGAACCGGGTGAAGCTGATCCCGCTGCAGGAAAAGTACCGCTTGCAGCAGCACATTGGCGTGGTGTTCCTGAAGGCCAAGGAGCGTGATCCGAATCTGCTGGCGTTGCTGGCGGAGTGTCGGATGTATGCCAATCGGCAGGCCTGAAACCGAGTTGCGCCCTTCGCTGGCAAGCCAGCTCCTACAGGAACGCGCTGTCCCTGTAGGAGCCGGCTTGCCGGCGAAGACGTCAGAACAGGCACCGCAGATCCAGGACTAGCCAACAATCCCGCGAACAATGAAGAACAACAGCGAAGGCCCCAGCAGACAGCCAAGCCCGGTGTGGAACGTCGCGGTCAACGCGCCATAAGGCACCAGGCGCCGATCCGTCGCCGCCAATCCGGCGGTCACGCCGCTCACGGTGCCGGCCAGCCCACCGAACACCATCGCCGAGCGCGGGTTATCCAGGCCCATCCAGCGCGCCGCCATCGGGGTACCCACCATCACCAGAATCGCCTTGATCAGACCCGTAGCAATCGACAGCGCCACCACATCGGAACTGGCGCCAATAGCCGCGCCGGTCACTGGCCCGACGATGTAAGTCACCGCACCGGCGCCAATGGTGGTCATGCTCACCGCATCGCGGTAACCGAAGGCCCAGGCCATGCACGCACCGACAATAAACGGCAGCACTGTGCCCAACAACAGCGCGATCACGCCGATCAAGCCGGCCTTTTTCGCTTCCGTGGCCTGCACCTCGAACGCCGTGGCGACGATGGCGAAGTCCCGCAGCATGGCGCCGCCCATCAGCCCGATGCCGGAAAACAGCGTCAAATCCGCCAGGCCTTTTTGCCCCCCGGTCATCGTGCCACCGACCCAGGCCAGTACCAGGCCGATGACGATGGCAATCGCCGAACCGTGGATGCGCCCGAAGGTCAGGCGTTTGGAGATCACCACTGACACCCACATGATCACGCCGACAAAGGCGAATGCGGTGACCAGACCGTTGTGCTCCAGACCGTTCTTGATGAGATCCCACATATCAGCGACCTCCTGCCGGTGCGCCAACCGGCGTTACATCCGCCGGTTCATCGGGCAAGGGTTCGCCTTTGTGGGTCCGGCTGATCAGGGCAATGGTGCAGCCGCAGATCACCACCGAACCGATCGCCGCCAACACCGCCACCGGACCACCATGCAGCGCCGTGACCACATTTTGTTGCGCCGCCATCGCCACCACCACCGGGATGTACATCGCGCCCCAGAAGCCGACGCCCAGCTCGCAATCCTTGGTCATGCCGCCACGCTTGTGCATCCACAACCGTGCGCAGATCAGCAGGATCATCGCGATCCCGACACCGCCGACGTTTGACTTCACTCCCAGCAACACACCGAGCATGTCACCCATGATCACCCCTGCCAGCGTACAGATCGCCAACAGCGCCACACCGTAAATAATCATTGTTGTAGTCCTCAAAGTGCATCGTCGAATGTTGTTTTTGTTGTTCGAAGCCTGAGTTGGTTTTAGGAGTGGCGACTGCCCTCCTCTCGCATCAGCGCCTGCAAGGTATCGAGCCGTGCACCGTCGAAGGCAATCACGGTGCCCTGCTCGAACACCCGGCGCGCCAGCCCGGTCAGCACCGCACCGGGCGGCAGTTCAATCTGTAGACGTACGCCGCGCTCGTAGGCGCTTTGTACCGTGCCGCGCCAGTCGACGATGCGGCACATGTTGAAGGCCAGGTCGTCACGCAAGGCTTCAGGCTTGATCAGCGGACGCGCACGACTGCCGCTCAGGTAACCGATCTTCGGAGATTGCAGCAGCACTTTGGCGAAGGCTTCGGCCAGTCGTTGCGCAGGGGCCTCAAGCAATGGGCAATGGGACGGCACGCTCACTGCCAGACGCTTGGCCAAGCCAGCGCCGCAACCTTTCGCCAACTCGGCCACTGCTTTCATCGCCGCGTCGCTGCCGGCAATCACCACTTGGTTATCGGCGTTGACATTGGCCAGATAAACCGGCATTTGCGCGCTGTGCACCCGGGCCAGCAATCCTTCCACCGTGGCCAGGTCCAGACCGATGATCGCGGTCATGCCGTAGCCCTGTGGATAAGCCTGCTGCATCAGTTCGCCGCGCAGGCTGACCAGATGCAACGCATCGCTGAAAGCCAGGGCGCCAGCCACCACTGCTGCCGGGTAAGCGCCGATCGACAAGCCGGCCACGTAGTCCGGAGCCATGGCCAGCTGACGTGAAGCGGCGACACCGGCGATCAGCAGGCAAAGCTGAACCGCCCTTGTCGACTGCAACGCCTCGGCAGAATCCAGTTGCATCACATCCTCACCAAGCAGGTCGCTCGCCTCGTTCATTGTTTCCCGAGGCAAACGCGCCAGCATGCCGGGCTGCTGTGCGCCCTGGCCGGGGAACACCAGCAAGCTGCTCACGCTGCTTGCTCCTGTGGATTCCACGGGTCAGTGATCAGAGTGGCCTGAGTGGCACGTTTCAGCAGGACCCGCGACGAAGCACCGGCCCATTCGCGCAGGGCAACGGCGCCCGACGGTGTCTGCAATTGCAGGTCCACGCGGCACACAGCTGTATCGAGAATGGCCACCAACGCCTGGGCGTCGACACGACTCAACGGGCGCGGCGTACGCAGGATCAGATCGAGATCGCTGCCCTCATGCAAAGCGGAAAATCCACTGGCCAACTCGAACCCGGCGCTACCGCTGACACCCCAGACCCAGCCACTGTCATCGAGGTGCGAGCGCAGTTGCGCCAAGGCGCGCAGCGCCGGGAAATCGCGCGGGCCTTGAACATGGCACAGCTCTTCCGGCCGCACCCGCCGCGTGATGGCAGCGACTTCCATCACCGCCGCAAATCGCTGTTCGCGCAACGGCCCGCGCACGCCCACCGCCACCCGCCCCGACGCGCTCAAGGCGCGACGGACCACCACCGGCTGACCGGCACTGATCGACTCGATCACCCACGCAGGCGTACCCGCAGGCAACTGCTGCGAAGTCATGCCCCACAGCAGGTCGTGAGCCAGAAGCGCATTCACCACTGCGCTCTCAGCAATTGGCGAACCTTGCTCGACGCCGCACGGTTGGCCGCACCGAGGCGACCGCTGAGATCAGCGCCCTTCTCGGCGACATCACCTATCGCCTGACCCAGGCACTCGATCACCCGCGCCAGATCCGCCGAAGTCGGCTGCTCGATCAGTTCCACCGACAAGGTTTCCCACAGCAGCCCGAGGCTGGCATAGCTGTCGATGTCATAGGCCATCGGCGGCACGCTGGCGGCCAGGGCTTCGAGTTCTTCGACGCTGCGCAAGGTCACCCGTGCCGCCGACGCCTTGCCCATGGCGTGCACCATCACCCCCGGATCGCGCAGGGCTATCAAGCGGTTGGCCTGATAGCCGTGGGCCAGAAATGCCCCGGACATTGCCTTGCCCACCAGCAAACCGATCACCGCATGACCGGCCAGACGGGCACGGGCATAACTGCCCGCCGCAGCGGCCAGCGCCTGATGAATGCCAAGGGCTTCCTCGCGTCGACCGTAAGCCTGGCTCGGCACGTCGACGATGGCGATCACTGCGCGCTTCTGCGTTTTGTCAGCATCGGCGGCAATCACCTCATCTACCGCCTTCGCCAGGCCCCAGCCTTCGAGCAACCCCACCTCGCCGTTGCGCGCACGGACGAAGCGGTTTTCCGGGTCGGCCACCACCGCGATGAAGCGCACAGGCTGATCGCCCAGCGAACCGTCCGCGACCTTCAGCGAAGCCGGCAAACCTTCGACCGCTTTCGCCCCGGCACTCAAGGCGTTGAACCAGTTCAAGCCTCGCAGGGAATACGAACTCATGGGTGTTCTCCTTGGTACAGATCGCGAACCACAGAAGGCTCGATTTGCGGTTCGGCATCCAGACGCGCCAGGCGTTGCAGGAACAACTCGGCCTGCTGGCTGCGCGGCTGTGCAGGCAAACCCTGCTGGAGCAACTCAGCCACCTGTTGGCGAATCTGCGCCACATCGTCATCGACGTAACGATCCACCAGACCACTGGCGAAACGCTGCTCACCACCGGTCAGGCTCCAGATAAAGGGGCGGTCGCGGGAATCGTATTCTTCGAGTCCGGCTTCCTGCTCGATCACCTGCGGGCCGTTCAGGCCGAGTCGCGCTTCCTGGGTCACCAACAGATAACTGCACAACCCGGCGGCAATCGACATGCCGCCAAAGCAGCCGACGCTGCCCGCCACCACACCGACCACGGGCTGGTATTGCTGCAAGTCGACAATCGCCGCGTGGATGTCGGCAATCGCCGCCAGGCCGAGGTTGGCTTCCTGCAAGCGTACGCCGCCGGTTTCCAGCAGCAGCAAGGCGCGGGTCGGGATGCCGTTGCGATTGTCCTCAGCGGCCAGTTCCAGTGCACCGGCAATTTTTGCTCCGCCAACTTCACCCAGGCTGCCACCCTGGAATGCGCCTTCAATGGCCGCAATCACCACCGGCAAATCATCGAGATTGCCCTTGGCGATCACCACGCCGTCGTCGGCTTGCGGCACCACGCCCTGGCGCGACAGCCACGGCGACATGATCCGTTGAAAGGGGTCGAGCAGTTCGCGGAAGGTGCCGGCGTCGAGCAGGGCCTTGGCCCGTTGCCGGGCACCGAGTTCGACGAAGCTGTGCTTGTTGAGCAGGGATGCGCTGTCAGTCATGGCCGATCTCCTCGAAGCCCTGTTCCAGACGCAGGCGCACCACGCCGGGTGTCGCACCGAAATCGTGGATGTCGATGGCCATCGCCGGCGGCGTCTGGCCGTCGAACATCCGTGCGAACAGATGCTGCCAGCGTTGTTCGCTGCCATTGACCGAGGTCTGCACGTTGATCGTCAGCTTGCCGGCCAGACCCGGCTCGATCAGCACTTCCAGATCGCCCGAGCCGACACAACCCACCAGTGTGCGGCCGCGTGGTGGCTGCCCGGCGGGGAATTCAAAGGATAAAGTTTCCATCAAAACGCTTCCCTTCTTGAATGGCAGAGGATGAGGCCGTCGTCCGACTCGATACGGTCGATGAACAGGCAGGCTGCAAGCAAGTCGGCAGCACCGCCGGGCGAGGCATTCAACGCGATGAGTTGTTGGTCCAGCTCATGCAGGCGGCGACGTCCGGCGAGGCTGGCACTGCCACCCGCGTCGAGCACCGCCCGGGCGCCCCGCTGCATGGTGTTCAGCCCCTCTTCGCCCGCGCGGTAAAGCACACAGGTATCGGCCAGATTCGTCATGATCGCCAGCAGCGCATCGAGCCGGGCGCTCTGTTCGCCATGACCGGCGGCGCGGCTGCGCAGAAGTTGTGGCAGAGCACGTTGGGTCACCGCCGGAAACCCCAGTTGCGCTTCTTCACGGGCACCGCGAGCGCCGTAGCGTTGGGCGACTTGCGCACCGTGACTGAGCGGACGTGGTGCAAAACGGTCGTCGAGCAAAGCCAACCGCGCAGCCCGTAACGCCACACTATTGGCGCTGCAAGATTGAGGTTCCAGCGCCACGGCCGTGACCAACAGGCCCAAGGCCCAGATCGCCCCGCGATGGGTGTTCACGCCGCCGGTGGTGTCGAGCATCACTTGCTCGCCTTCGCGACCGATGCGGCCCACGGCTTCGCGCAGGGGCAATCCGACCTCGCCGAACTCGATGGCGGCTTCCGCCATTTCTTTAAAGGCCGGCCACAAGGACAACGCCGACGCGTGCATCAACCCCAAGTGCAAATCGGTGTGGGCGCCATTGCCGCGACGGTCGACCAGTGCCGGTTTCGGCGACAAATCAGCCTCGTCGATCAGCGCGTCCACCGCCAGGTCCGCCAGCCGTTCGGCCAGGCTCAGGTTTTTTGGTTGCAGGTTAAGTGCGTGCATTACCAGCTCCTGAACTTGGCGGGCGGGTTGTAGAGGCCACCGGACCATTCCACCAGATCGGCCACGCTTTTCGCCGCGAGCAATTCGCGAGTGGCGTCGGTGCGGCGGATGCCGAGGTCTTCGGGCAAGGCGATCAGGCCTTCGCGGCGCATGCGCGCGGTGTCTTTGGGGTTGTGGCGCAGGCCGATGGCGGTCACCCCGGCGACGGCGGCGATCATCGCCTGGCGTTCTTCCAGCGAGCGCGCCTTGTACAGGTAGGCGATGCCTTCTTCGGTCAACAGGTGGGTCACGTCGTCGCCGTAGACCATGATCGGCGCCAATGGCATGCCGCTTTTCTTCGCCACATCGACCGCATCGAGGGTTTCAACGAAAGTCGGTTTGCCGCCCTCCTGGAAGGTTTCGACCATCTGCACCACGAGCTTTTTGCCACGTTCGAGCATCGGCTCGGCCACATCGGTGTTGCGCATGTCGAGCCAGGCCGGAGTGCCGTGGCGACGACCGCGCGGGTCGTGGCCCATGTTCGGTGCCCCGCCGAAACCGGCCAGGCGTCCGCGCGTCACGGTGGAAGAATGACCGTCGCCATCGACTTGTAGCGTGGCGCCGATGAACAGGTCCACGGCGTATTGCCCGGCCAGTTGGCTGAACATCCGATTGGAACGCAGGGAGCCGTCGCGCCCGGTAAAGAACACATCCGGCCGTGCCGCAATGTAGTTCTCCATCCCTAGTTCGGTGCCGAAGCAATGCACGCTTTCGACCCACCCACTTTCGATGGCGGGAATCAGGGTCGGGTGCGGGTTGAGGGTCCAGTTGCGGCAGATCTTGCCTTTGAGGCCGAGGGACTCGCCGTAGGTCGGCAGGATCAGTTCGATGGCAGCGGTATTGAAACCGATGCCATGGTTGAGCGACTGAACGTTGTGTTTTTCGTAGATGCCGCGGATCGCCATCATCGCCATCAGCACGTGCACGGGCTTGATGTGCCGAGGGTCGCGGGTGAACAGCGGCTCGATGTAGAACGGCTTGTCGGCCACCACCACGAAGTCGACCCAGGATGCCGGGATGTCGACCCGCGGCAGGTCGCTGACGTCGTCCACCAACTGGTTGACCTGAACGATGACGATGCCGTCGCTGAAGGCCGCCGGTTCGATCAGCGCCGGGGTGTCTTCGGTGCTCGGCCCGGTGTAGATGTTGCCGGCGCGGTCGGCCATGAACCCGGCCGACAGCACGACGTTGGGAATCAGGTCCACTACCAGCCGCGCGTAGAGTTCGATGTAGGTGTGGATCGCGCCGATTTCCAGCAAGCCGTCTTCGAGCAACTGGCTGATGCGCAGGCTTTGGGTGCCGGCGAAAGAGAAGTCGAGCTTACGGGCGATGCCGCGTTCGAACAGGTCCAGGTGTTCGGCGCGCCCGACGCTGGGCATGATCATGTGCAGGTCATGCAGCTTCGCGGGGTCGGCCTTGGCCAGGGAACGGGAAAGGAAATCCGCCTGCTTCTGGTTGTTGCCTTCGAGCACCACGCGGTCGCCAGGCAGGATCAGCGCTTCAAGCGCCGCGACGATGTTATCGGTGGGTAACACCACACCGTCGGCCAGGCCTCGCACCAGCTCGAGGCGCCGCTGCTTTTCGCTGCGCCGCCGCGTCCATCGCGAGTCGGGGGATATTGTTGTTGTCATGACCACTCCACGGGTTCGCTGTCGTGGGGTCACCTTAGGAGTGTTGGGTGGGGGTATCAATCAAGCAGAGCGGTGGATCGTTACGCTCAGGGTAATGGTTGTCTGGACTGACGCCTTCGCGGGCAAGCCCGCTCCTACAGTGGCTCTGCGGTGCACACAAAACCTTGTAGGAGCGGGCTTGCTCCGGGCGGCGATCCGACGAAGAGGTCGGTCAGATCACCGCTGAATCAGGATCAGTTGATTAACCCGGCATCCACCAACAACGCCTCCAGCGCCAACAGATCCGGCACCTTGGCCACCTGCTCGCCCACCTGCACCGCCGCCTGCTCCAGCGCACACAACGGCACATCCACATAACTCAACTGGCTGTCGAGCTTGCAGGAGCGCGGAATACCCTGCACCAATAGTGCGATGAACTTCAGCTCGGGGCGCCCGCCGAGGGCGTTGAGGATCACGATCCGCGCACGTTCGCCGATGACGGTTTTCTGCGCACATGCCGACTCGAAACTCAACAGAGGAATCTGCCGGTCGCGCCACATCACCAGGCCCAGGTACCACGGCGGTGTGTCCAGGTCGAAGGTCCCCGGCTGCTGGTAGTCGATCAGCTCGGCAACGGCGACGTTGGGCAGGATCAGGTTGCGGTCGGCCAATGGCAGCAGCAGGCCGGTGAGGTTGCTGGTGCGGTGCTCAAGCATGGGTCTTGCTCCACAAGGCGATGCTTTCGAGCAGCACCGATTCCTGGTACGGCTTGCCAAGGTAGTCGTTGACGCCGATGGCCATGGCGCGGTCACGGTGTTTCTGTCCGGTGCGGGAGGTGATCATGATGATCGGCAGGTGTCGCAGACGTTCGTCATTGCGCACCTGGGTCGCGACTTCGAAGCCATCCATGCGCGGCATCTCGATGTCCAGCAGCATGAGGTCGGGCACGTGTTCTTCCAGCAGCAGCATGGCATCGACTCCATCCTTGGCGGTCAGCACGTTCATGCCGTGGCGTTCGAGCAAGCGGCTGGTGACCTTGCGCACGGTGACCGAGTCGTCGACCACCATCACCAGCAGCGGGCGCTGCGGTTCGGCCTCGACCTCTTGTCCTGCCGGATGCAGGGGTACACGGGCCTGCATGGCGCGGATCGGCGCCAGCAAATCCAGAATCAGCACCACCCGGCCGTCCCCGAGAATCGTCGCCCCGGACACCCCTTGCACCGCCGCAAACTGCGGCCCCAGGCTCTTGACCACGATTTCGCGAGTGCCGGCCATGGCGTCCACCAGCACCGCGATGTGCCGTTCGTTGCACTGCACCAGCAGCACCGGAAACGGCAGGCTCTGACCCAACAGTTTCGGGCGCGGGCTGGTTTTCAGCAGCTCACCCAGATAGCACAGCTCGTAACGTTGCCCGGCGTATTCGTAGGTTGGCGAATCGAAACGGAAATACCCTTCGAGTTCATTGGGCAGGACACGCACGATGCCGTCGATGGTATTGAGCGGGATCGCGTATTGGTCCTCACCGCACTGCACCATCAGCGCCCGATTGACCGATACGGTGAACGGCAGGCGAATGCGGAAATGCACGCCCTGCCCCGGCACCGAGTCGATGCTCATGGTGCCGCCCAGTTGCCGCACCTCTTCGTGCACCACGTCCATGCCAACACCGCGACCGGAAATCTGGGTGATTTTTTCGGCGGTGGAAAACCCCGGTTGCAGGATGAACTGCAACACGTCGTGATCACTGATGACACTGTCCGGGCCGAGCAGGCCGCGCTTGATCGCCTTGCGCCGCACCGCATCCAGCGGCACACCGGCGCCGTCGTCGCGGATGTCGAAAATGATGTCGCCCCCTTCGCGCAGCAGATCGAGGGTGATCTTGCCCTTGGCCGGTTTTCCCGCCGCCAGCCGTGCTTCGACGGACTCCAGGCCGTGGTCGACGGCGTTGCGCAGCATGTGCTCCAGCGGCGCGGCCATGCGTTCGAGAACGTTGCGATCCATCTCGCCTTCGGCGTTGTCGACGATGAAATCCACGTCCTTGCCCAGTTCGCTGGACACCTGCCGGACGATGCGCTGCAAACGCGGGAGCATGCGTTCGAACGGCACCATGCGCGTGCGCATCAGGCCTTCCTGCAGTTCGGTGTTGATGCGGCCCTGCTGTTGCAGCAGGTTTTCCGTGTCGTGATTGCGTCGCTCGAGGGTTTCCTTGAGGTCGAGCAGGTCAGAGGCCGATTCGAACAGCGCCCGGGACAGTTGCTGCAACTGTGAGTGGCGATCCATTTCCAGCGGGTCGAATTCCTCGTAGCCCAGGCGTTCGGCGTCGACTTGCTGGCGGCTGAGGATTCGCCCCTGGGTTTCGGTGTCGAGGCGGCGCAACTGGTCGCGCATCCGCTCGATGGTAGTCTCCATCTCATTCAGGGCGATGTGCGCATCGTTGACCTGCTGTTCAATCCGGCCACGGAAGATCGAGGTTTCACCGGCCAGGTTGACCAGGTCGTCGAGCAGCTCCGCCGAGACCTTGACCATGTCTGCGCCAACATCGGACGGTGGCGCCAGCGGCTCGGCCTTGGGCGTGGCCGGCGGCGCAACCGGCACAGGCGCTTCAGGCACGGCCGGGTGGCTGAAGTTCTTGATCGCATCGATCAAACGGTCGGCCGGCGGCATCGGCTCACCGGCGCGGGCCGCATCGAGCATCTGCGCCAGGCGGTCATGGCTGCGCTGCAACAGCGCGAACAACGGCTCCGTCGGTTGCAGCACGCCGGTGGACAGGCCTTCGTAGAGGAACTCCAGTTCATGGGCCAGATCGCCAATCGCGGCGATTTCCACCATGCGTGCACCACCCTTGAGGGTGTGCAGGTCGCGCAGTAGGGTTTCCACTTCCTGACGACTCGAAGGCTGGGCCTGCCAGCGCTCCAGCGCCGCCCCGGAGCTTTCGATGATGTCGAAACCTTCCTCGAGGAAGATCTCCAGCAATTCCGGATCGTGCGCAGCCGAGTCGTTGCCGGTCTCCTGCCGGGCCGCCTCGGCGATACCCGCATGCCCTTGACGGTAGGCACGAATGGCTTCGATCAGCTCACGGGAATCGCCCAGTGGCTGGTTGAGCTGCAACTGTTCGAGGTACAACGCCAGTCGCTCATGGCTCTGTTGTAGCAGCACCGCCAGTGAATCGCTGAAGGCATAACGACGGTCCACCAGGCCCTGGTAAAGGCTTTCCAGCTCATGGGCCAGATCGCCGATCGGCCCGACCTCGGCCATGCGTGCGCCGCCCTTGAGGGTATGCAAATCCCGTTGCAGGGACACCAGCGGCGCGGCGTTGTCCGGGTCGCGCAACCAACGCTGCAAGGCCTGACCGGCGCTTTCGAGGATATCCACCGCTTCTTCAAGGAAGATCGCAATGATTTCATCGTCTACACCGACAACACGCTCCTCTGTAGGAGCTGGCTTGTCGGGTCGCCGCATCGCAGCGATGGACGTTAACGATGACGCGTTTTCACTGGGTAAACGCAGTGTCGGTGAGTCCTTCGCTGGCAAGCCAGCTCCTACAGGGGGGCGTGCGGTGTGCTCGAGTTCGGCAGTGGCGCTGCCCAATTCGCGGATGCTCAGGCTCCGGCTGCCATCGCTGCGGATCAGGCCCATGGCCGACGGGTCGAGGCTCTCGTCGAGCAGTTCGCGCAAGGCCCTGATCCGTTGCGGCTGCGGGCTGACTTCCTGGCCGGCGGCCAGTTCGTCGAGCATGTTGATCAGCGCTTCGTGGGCAGCCTGTGCTTCATGGAAAAACCGCTCGCTGACCGCCAGGCTGCTCTCTTCCACGGCACCGTACAGATCTAGCAACGCTTCGCACAGTTCATCCACCGGGTGCAGGTCGGCCAGATGGGCGCCTTCACCGAGGGTGGTCAATTCGTCCAGCAGTGCGCTGAGTTCCTGACGTTCGCCGGGATGTTGCTGCCAACGCTGCAACAGGCTTTCGGCGTCCAGCAGGATGTCCATGCCCTGGGCGAGGAAGTTGTTGATCAGTTGCGGGTCGCGCTTGATCCGCAGCCCGGTGTTCGGTGTGTTCAGGAGGTTTTCCAGACGCTCGGCCAGCAGCGCCCTGGCTCGCTCGGTCAAACCCCGGGCGCCGGGAATTTCCGCCAGCGGATCAGTCTTGAGCTGGCGCAAGCCGAGGCGGAACAGTCCTTCTGCTTCCAGCAGCAATTGGACTTCATTCAGATCCAGCGCGATCAGGTGCGCCTTGTATTCCCGCGCCAGTTGATCCAGCGGTGCGGCCAGTTCGGCAATCGGCAACACACCGGCCATGGAGGCACTGCCCTTGAGGGTGTGCAAGGCGCGCTGCAATTCGTCGCTGGCCGGCAACGGCACATGTTCGGCGGCCTGATCAAGGAAGCGATTGAGGCTGCCCAAGTGGGTTTCGGCCTCTTTGCGGAAGATCTCCAGCAACAGCGGGTCGAGGGCCGCGACATCCTGCGTATCCTCATCGGACACCGGCTCTTCGCCCTTGGCCAGGGCATGGGCGCGGGCAGCCAATTGATCGACATCGCTGCGCTGGCACTGGGCATTGGCGGCGTATTCAGCCACTAGTTCCGGAAGCAGCTGCAGCACATCGCCGATCAGTTGCTGCACCGTAGCGCCCGGTTCCACGCTGCCTTCCAGTACGCGATTGAGCAGGTTTTCCACGGCCCAGGCCAGCTCGCCCAGCACCAGAGCGCGCACCATGCGGCCACTGCCCTTGAGGGTATGGAAGGCACGGCGCAGCTCACTCAGGGCCGAGCGGTCGTCAGGGTTGACCGAACAGCGCGGCAAGTACTCGCGCAGGATCTCCAGGACTTCGTCGGCTTCTTCGAGGAACACCTCACGCAGTTCCTCGTCCACCGGCTCTTCGCCTGCTGGCGGCGGCAGCAGGCTGCCCGGAGTGTTCAGGGCGGGTGGGTTCAGGCTCGAAACCGGGCTGGCAAGCACGTCGGCCAGGGTCTGGACGATCTGCGGATCATCCAGCTCCTGCATCATCTGCATGACCTGCGCTTCGCTCGGGTTGAGCACATCATCAAGCACGGGCACATGCTGCTCACTGGGGAAAAACCCGAGGCTGGCCAGGCTTTTTTCCGCGACATCGAGCAGGTTTTCACCCTGCGCTTGCGGATCATCGCTGAGGCGCTCGAGGTAGTACTCGATGCTGGTGATCACGTCGGCCAGGCTGTCCAGTTCCTGCCAGCCCGGTTGACCCGGTTCGAGCAACAGGTGCTCGCGGATAAAGTGATTGCAGGTTTCGACCAGGCTCGCCGCCCGGCCCAGCGGGATCATCGCCAGCGCGCCGCGCACCTGGGTCAGCAAGGCCGGCAGCGCCTGCAAATGCTGGCGGTCCCAATCGGCGTCGATGTAGTCGACGATCATGTCCTTGGCCTGCAGCAAACAGATGCGGGCCTCCTTGATCACGATCTGATGGATCTGCGTCAGGTCGGTGGTCGGCAGGCGGTTGTCATCCGGGCTCTCCGGCTCCACGGTACCGACCATGCCGGCCAGCGTCGCTTCGACGTACAACAAGGCCCCGGCAACGTCCATGAGGATGGCATCGTTGGGTTCGCGCTGGCCTTGGGCGAGGCTGAGCACCACCGCCAATTGATCGATGATCACCTTGCGCGGCTGGCCGAAGCCCAGGACCGCCAGGGTGTCGGCGATTTGCCGCAGCGGCGCCAGCAGGCTGTCGAGGTCAGCGGTGTGCTGGCGGTCACTGCGCACGAACAGATCCAGACGCTCCTTGACCCGCACCAACTCTTCGCACAGCGCTGCCAGCACCGAGCGCATGGCGTCACGGTCGGGACCGGCCAGCCGCGCGCGTTCTTCATCGACCATCGCGCTGTCGGGCAGCGCGTCGTCCAGTGAGTAGCGTTCTTTCATGGTCAGCATCTGCCCGGTGGGATGTTCGGCCTTGGCAATGTAGAACAGCAAACTCTTGAGCAGCTCAGGCGGGGCCGGTTGGTTGATGCCGTGCATGCCGTCGTCGAGCAGGCGCTTGAGCTCCATGTCGGCATCCTTGAACAGGCTGCGCAAGGCCGGGCTGTTGGCGATCGCACCGCCCTGCATGCCCTCGACCAGCGCCGATGCCACCTGCCATAACGGGCTCAGGGGTGCATTGGCGCACAGTGCTTCGAGGTGAGTGAAGACCTTGGCCAGGTAATCGAGGGTGGTGTCGTGGTCCTGTTCACGCAGGAAACCGACCAGCGCCATTTGCAGCATCTGCCGCAGTTTGCGCAGCACATTGGGCAATTCGGCCGGCTCCAGCTGTGCCAGCGTTTCTGCGTCCAGCGCTGGCAACTCGGGCAATTGCGGGCTGAACAGACTGGTTTCCGACAACAGGCTTTCGCCACGGGCGCTGCGCAGGTCATTGATCAGGGGCAACACCACCAGTGGCAAGTCGCGGCGCGCGCCTTGCACCCGGTCGAGGTAGATCGGCAGCTGTCCCAGGGCCTGCATCAACAGGTGCAACGCCTCGTCGCGATGACTGAGACGGCTGCCCTGCAAGGCCATGGCCAGTTGCTCCATTTCTTCGGCGAGCAACGCCGCGCCGTAGAACTCGACCATCTGCAAACTGCCGTGGACCTGATGGATGCACGAAAGGCTTGCATCCAGCGCTTGCGTCGCCTGCGGGTCATCGAGCAGGTTTTCGATCGCGTGATGAGCCTGTTTCAGCGTTTCGGCAATCTCGCCCTTGACCCATTCGAGGGCCACATAGTCGTGCCGATCACCCATAACCACTTCAGTCACCATAGTTCTACCTGCGGGCGATTCACGCTTTGTCCACAGCCTGCGCCTTGGCCGCCGGCAAGGTGAAACCGGACACCGAACGACGCAATTGACTGGCCATTTTCGCCAGGTTGCCGATGCTGTCGGCAGTGGCGGTGGAACCCGATGAGGTTTGCGAGGTGATCTGCTGGATCACGTTCATCGTCAGGGAAATCTGACCGGCCGACGACGTCTGCTGTTGCGCCGCATTGGAAATGCTCTGGATCAACGCCGCAAGTGTCTTGGACACGCCTTCGATTTCTTCCAGGGCCACACCTGCATCCTGCGCCAGACGGGCGCCGCGCACCACTTCGGTCGTCGTCTGTTCCATGGAGATGACCGCTTCGTTGGTGTCGGTCTGGATCGCCCGCACCAGGGTTTCGATCTGCCGAGTGGCAGCGGATGAGCGCTCGGCCAGGCGCTGCACTTCATCGGCGACCACGGCGAAACCGCGACCGGCGTCACCGGCCATGGACGCCTGGATGGCCGCGTTGAGGGCAAGGATGTTGGTCTGGTCGGCAATGTCATCGATCAGGCTGACAATGTCGCCGATTTCCTGGGACGACTCGCCCAGGCGCTTGATGCGCTTGGCGGTGTCCTGAATCTGCTCGCGAATGTTGTCCATGCCGTGGATGGTGTTGTGCACCACCTCGTTGCCCTTGTTGGCGATTTCCACCGAGCGTTCGGCAACCGCCGAAGATTCCGCTGCGTTGGCCGACACCTGGTCGATGGACTCGGCCATGTCGTTGATGGCCATGGATGCCTCGGAAATCTGCTGGGCCTGATGTTCCGACGCCTGGGCCAGATGCATGGCGGTGGCCTGGGTTTCCTGCACGGCGGCGGCGACCTGGCCGGCGGTGAGGTTGATGGTCGCGACCAGATCGCGCAGCTGGTCGACGGAGTAATTGATCGAATCGGCGATGGTGCCGGTAAAGTCTTCGGTCACCGAGGCCGTCACCGTGAGGTCGCCGTCGGCCAGGTCTTCGATCTCGTCGAGCAAGCGCATGATCGCGTTCTGGTTACGCTCGTTTTTCTCGGCGGTTTCGTGCAACTGACGATTGGTTTCGCGCACCATCACCATGCCGATCAGGATGATCGAAGCCAGCGCCAGCAAGCCCAGCACATAACCGCCTATGGTGTCGGTGGTGCGCCCGCCGACCATGTTTTCGAACCCGCTGGCCAGGTGTGAGGCTTCGTCGAGCAGGGTTTGCGACAGGCTGAAAATGTTCGAGGCCGATTCGCGGACCTTGAACAGCTCCGGTGAGGTTTCGAGGATCTCGTCCACCGAACCCGATACGAATTCGAACAGCTCGGAGATTTCCGCGAGACGCGCACGGGCGTCACGATCCTCGACCTGGCTGACCTTGAGCGCCGGGTCGCCCTGGAGCATGCCGTTGAGCACCTTGCCAAACTGCGTTGCGTCACGCCCGAATGCATCGGCGGCCTGCTGTGAATTTTCGTCGCCGGCCAATACCGTGTTGACCGCGCCGAGGATCCGCTCGGCCAGCAGCGACTGGCGCTGGGCCATGGCCACCTGGGCCGCCGGGGCGCCCCGTTGCAGGAGGATCTCGACGACTTTTTCGTACTCGACCTGCAACTGCGGCACGGTTTCGGCCAGGGTCGCGGCGACCTGATGCAGCGACAGTACGGTTTGCTCGCTGGAAAGAATCGCATCGGTGTTTTTCAGCAGGCGCTCCCAGTCCTGTTGCACCGCGCGCATCTCCGGACGCACGGTAGCAGGGGCCGGCGGCAGGCCGGTGGCCGGGTCGCCTTTCTTCAGGTAACCCCAGCGCTGGGCAAAATCGTTGCGCGCATCGCTGAGCAACTTGAACGCGGCAGCCTTGCCGGCGGCGGCTTCGGTGGCGTTCTTGGCGATACGCTGGGACAGCACGCGCAGTTCGCCCGCGTGGCCGATGTACTGTTTGTCGTAGGTAGCCTGGGTGTTGAGGTACGCGAAGTTGGCGAACAGAAGCATGATGAAGACGATCAGCGCGATGAACAGCACGATAATCTGCGACCGGCTGCGCGACCCTTCCATTGGCTTGCCTGCTTTTGCTTTTATCATCGGTCCTCGCCTGTTTACCCACTTTTGGGCAGCTTGCCGAAATCCCTGTAGGAGCGAGCTTGCTCCGGGCGGCGCTCCGACGATGGAGCGTCAGCTACATGGGTGTCGACTGATCCACCATCGCGAGCAAGCTCGCTCCTACAAAGGTCCGTGTTTACACCGCGACGTTCATGAACCCCTGGGACTGCGCCAACGCAAACGGGCTGAACACCTGCCAACACTGCTCGCGCTGAAACCGGCCTTTGACGAACGCCGCCACTGGCCCGTGCAGCTGGTCTGCCGGCACCGGCTCCAGGCTGTCCTGGGCAAAGTGCTGGAGGCCGAAGACTTCATCGACCAACAACCCGGCAAACACCTCTTCATGTTCCACCACCAACACCCGCCGCTGCCGGCGCACCGCCGAAAGCTCGTGCCCGAAGAAACCGCACAAGTCCATGACCGGCAGCAAACGCCCGCGCAGGTTGGCGACACCCTTGACCCAGGGTTTGACCCCCGGTAGCTGAGTGAAGCGCGGTTCGTGCAGGACTTCGCTGACTTCGCTCATGGGCGCGACATACCAGTGCTCGCCCAGGCGAAAACCGATGCCGCTCCAGCTGTCCCGCCGGGGTGGCTGGGACGGCAAGTCCGCCGCCAGCAAACGACATCGCCGGTCGATTTGCAGCAGCAGTTCAAAAGCCGTCAGCGACTCGTTCATGACCTGACGATCAACCGGCCAGCACGTTATTCAGGGTCTTGATCAGGGTGTCTTCATCGACCGGCTTGGTCAGGTAATCCTTGGCGCCCTGGCGCGTGCCCCAGACCTTGTCGGTTTCCTGGTCCTTGGTGGTGATGATGATCACCGGGATGTGTCCGGTTTCCGGATCCTTGGTGAGCTGACGGGTCGCCTGGAAGCCGTTGAGGCCGGGCATGACAATGTCCATCAGCACCGCGTCGGGTTTTTCCTGGCGGGCCAGGGCCACACCGTCGGCGCCGTTTTCGGCTTTCAACACTTCATGACCGTGCTTTTCCAGCATGCCGGTCAGTTTGTACATTTCGGTCGGCGAATCATCGACGATCAGAATACGTGCCATGGTCTTCCCCATTCTTGTCGACGCCGGGCCCGATGGCCGAGCGTCACTGTGCGTGTCCTACTGCGGCAAAACGGCGGCGAAGCCAGGAACATGGGCCTGGATCGCATCAAGCAATTCTTCCTTGCTGAAAGGCTTGGTCAAAAACTGGTCGGAGCCGACGATACGCCCCTTGGCCTTGTCGAACAGCCCGTCCTTGGACGACAGCATGATCACCGGCGTGGACTTGAACGCGCTGTTGTTCTTGATCAGGGCGCAGGTCTGATAGCCATCCAGGCGCGGCATCATGATGTCGACAAAGATGATGCCGGGATGGTTGTCGACAATCTTGGCCAGGGCATCAAAACCGTCGATGGCCGTGATGACCTCACAACCCACGTTCTTGAGCAGCGTTTCGGCGGTGCGACGGATCGTCTTCGAATCGTCGATCACCATGACCTTCAAGGCGCTGGGGTGCTGTTCCATAAAATGCTCTACCGTCGCCTTTGCGAAACAAATTGTCCGTTTGCCGGTTAACGCGGCTCGAAACCCTTGATGCTCAAGGGCCGGCACGACATGGCAGCCTTTTTAGCACAGTCTCCAAAACCAATCTATCGGCCGACCCGCAAGGTGGTTTTTCCTTGACCGGGAACACACTCAGCGCCACTCTGACGCCACTTTTTTCATACCGATCCGGTAGCCAATTTTCGAGGAAAACCCAATGAGCGTTCGCGTCGGGATTGTCATGGACCCTATCGCCAGCATTTCCTATAAAAAGGATAGCTCGCTGGCCATGCTGCTGGCCGCGCAAAAGCGTGGCTGGGAGCTGTTCTACATGGAGCAGCGCGACCTGTATCAGGGCGATGGCCAGGCGCGGGCGCGGATGCGTCCGCTGCAGGTGTTCGCCAACCCGGAAAAGTGGTTCGAACTGGGCGCCGAAAGCGACGCGCTGCTGAGCGATCTGGACGTGATCCTGATGCGCAAGGATCCGCCGTTCGACATGGAGTTCGTCTATTCCACTTATTTGCTGGAACAGGCCGAGCGCGCTGGCGTGCTGGTGGTCAACAAGCCGCAAAGCCTGCGCGACTGCAACGAAAAGCTGTTCGCCACGCTGTTCCCGCAGTGCACGCCGCCGACCATCGTCAGCCGTCGCCCGGACGTCCTGCGCGAATTCGCCGACCACCATGGCGATGTGATTCTCAAGCCGCTGGACGGCATGGGCGGTTCCTCGATTTTCCGCCACACCGCCGGCCACCCGAACCTCTCGGTGATTCTCGAAACCCTGACCTTGCATGGCCAGCAGCAAATCATGATCCAGGGCTACTTGCCGGCCATCGTCGATGGCGACAAGCGCATCCTGATGATTGACGGCGAGCCTGTGGATTATTGCCTGGCGCGGATTCCGGCCAAGGGCGAAACCCGTGGCAACCTCGCCGCCGGCGGCCGTGGCGAAGCCCGCCCGCTGACCGACAAAGACCGCTGGATCGCCGCGCAAGTCGGCCCGACCCTGCGTGAAAAAGGCCTGTTGTTCGTTGGCCTGGATGTGATCGGCGAGCACCTGACCGAGATCAACGTCACCAGCCCGACCTGCATTCGCGAGATTGATAATGCGTTTGGCACCGACATCGGCGGCCTGTTGATGGATGCCATCGATCAGAAGCTCAAGGCACGTTGATTAGCCAAACCAACATTGCGTTATCATGCGCGGCCTGTGAAAACGCGATGTTGGTTTCCTTGTCATGACCCTCCCGTCCGATCTGCCTGCCGAACTCGCCCACCGTGGCGTGCGCCCGGCCGATCGCCTCGGTTTTACCCTGTTTCTGGCGGCGCTGATCCACCTGGCCTTGCTGTTGGGTGTCGGGTTTGCAGTGGTCGAGCCCAAGCAGATCAGCAAAACCCTGGAAATCACCCTCGCCACCTTCAAAAGCGAAAAGAAGCCTGAAAAGGCCGACTTCCTCGCCCAGCAGAATCAGCAAGGCAGCGGCACCCTGGATAAAAAGGCGATTCCCAAGACCACCGAGGTCGCGCCGTTCCAGGACAACAAGGTGCAAAAGGTCACGCCACCGCCGGCCGCCAAGCCTGAAACGCAGGAAGCTTCGCCCAAGGCTGCCGTGACCACCGTGGCACCGAAACCGAAAAAAGCCCCCGCCAAGACCGAGGAGCCCAAGACCGAGGTCAAATCCCAGGTCCAGGCACCGACGTTCGACAGTGAGCAACTGTCCAGCGACATCGCCAGCCTCGAAGCGGAACTGGCCGCCGAACAACAGCTGTACGCCAAGCGCCCGCGCATCCACCGCTTGAGCGCAGCATCGACCATGCGCGACAAGGGCGCCTGGTACAAAGACGAATGGCGCAAGAAAGTCGAGCGCATCGGTAACCTCAATTACCCTGACGAAGCGCGGCGCAAACAGATCTACGGCAACTTGCGCCTGATGGTGTCGATCAATCGCGACGGTTCGCTGTATGAAGTGCTGGTGCTGGAGTCCTCAGGCCAGCCGCTGCTGGACCAGGCGGCGCAACGGATCGTCCGGCTGGCGGCACCGTTTGCGCCGTTTACCGGGGATTTGTCGGATATTGACCGGCTGGAGATCATCCGCACCTGGAAGTTTGCCCGTGGGGACAGGCTCTCCAGCAATTGACCGGCATATCCCCTGTAGGAGCTGGCTTGCCAGCGAAGGCGCCTTCAAGATCGCCGACGCTGGCCAGCACCCACCGACAGACCAACAAACACAAACCCGAACTTTGCGCACACCTTGACCTACATCGTCGAGCACACGGCCAATGGTGCCATGGGGCTGGTGGTCAACCGTCCGCAAGAGCTGAACCTGGCCGATATCCTTGAGCAATTGCGCCCGGATATCGAACCGCCTGCGCTCTGCCAGCATGTGCCGATTTTTATCGGCGGCCCGGTGCAGACCGATCGCGGCTTCGTCCTGCACCCCAAGGGGCTGACTTTCCAGGCAACCGTTGATCTGGAAGACGAGTTATCCCTGTCGACCACCCAGGACATACTGTTCGCCATCGCTGACGGCGTCGGCCCGGCAAAAAGCCTGATCGCCCTCGGCTATGCCGGCTGGGAAGCCGGGCAGCTGGAGGCCGAACTCGCGCAGAACGCCTGGTTGACCTGCCCGTTTGACGCCGACATCCTGTTCAACACCAGCAGCGAACTGCGCCTGGAAGCGGCGGCCAAGCACCTGGGCATCAACCTCAGCCTGCTGACCAGCCAGGCGGGGCACGCCTGATGGCCCTGCGACTGATTCTCGGATTCGACTACGGCACCAAACAGATTGGTGTTGCGGTCGGCCAGGTGGTGACCGGCCAGGCCCGCGAGCTGTGCACGCTGAAAGCGCAGAACGGCATTCCTGACTGGAACCAGGTCGAAGCCCTCATCAAAGAGTGGAAACCCGATGCCGTGGTGGTCGGCCTGCCGTTGAACATGGACGGCACCCCCAGTGACATGTGCGCCCGCGCGGAAAAGTTCGCCCGGCGCCTGAACGGCCGCTTCAACCTGCCCTTCTATACCCACGATGAACGCCTGACCACCTTCGAGGCCAAGGGTGAACGCCTGGCTCGTGGCGGCCAGAAAGGCAGTTACCGCGACAACCCGGTCGATGCCATCGCCGCCGCCCTGCTGCTGCAAGGCTGGCTCGACGAGAATGGCGCACTGTTCGAATCCTGAAGAGCCGCTACGCGCCTCTATTAGCTACAACAACCCGAGCCACCTTGCGCACAAGCCGGCTCGGGCCCAAGAAGGAGCAACCATGAGCCTGCCCAATCCCGCCGAACTGATCAGCCAGATGGCCACGCGCCTGAAGGCCCACCTGGAGCACCGTGGCATCAGCGACCCGCGTTTCATCGGCATCCGTACCGGCGGCGTCTGGGTGGCCCAAGCCCTGCTCAAGGAATTGGGCAGCGATGAGCCCCTCGGCACCCTGGACGTGTCCTTCTACCGCGACGATTTCAGCCAGAACGGCCTGCACCCGCAGGTTCGCCCTTCGGCGCTGCCGTTCGAGATCGAAGGCCAGCACCTGGTACTGATCGACGACGTACTGATGAGCGGCCGGACCATCCGCGCCGCCATGAACGAACTGTTCGACTACGGCCGCCCGGCCAGCGTGACGCTGGTGTGCCTGCTGGATCTGGACGCCGGCGAATTGCCGATCCGCCCGAACGTGGTGGGCGCCACCCTGTCGCTGGCGGCCCACGAACGGGTGAAGCTGTCCGGCCCCGAGCTCGCGCTCGAACTGCAAGACCTCGCCCTTTAATTCGCCCTATTGAGAGTCCCCCTTGCGATGACGCCTCTAGAAACCAAGCGCCCGCTGCAGCTCAATGATCAGGGCCAGCTGCGCCACTTCCTCTCGCTCGACGGTTTGCGCCGCGAGCTGCTGACGGAAATCCTCGACACCGCCGATTCCTTCCTCGAAGTCGGCGCCCGGGCCGTCAAGAAGGTCCCGTTGCTGCGCGGCAAGACCGTGTGCAACGTGTTCTTCGAGAACTCGACCCGCACCCGCACCACCTTCGAACTGGCGGCCCAGCGGCTCTCGGCGGACGTGATCACCCTCAACGTGTCCACCTCGTCGGCGAGCAAGGGCGAAACCCTGCTCGACACCCTGCGCAACCTGGAAGCCATGGCCGCCGACATGTTCGTCGTGCGCCACGGTGATTCAGGTGCCGCTCACTTCATCGCCGAGCATGTCTGCCCACAAGTGGCGATCATCAACGGCGGCGACGGCCGGCACGCGCACCCGACCCAGGGCATGCTCGACATGCTGACCATCCGCCGGCACAAGGGCGGGTTCGAAAACCTTTCGGTGGCCATCGTCGGCGACATCCTGCATTCGCGGGTCGCGCGTTCGAACATGCTGGCCCTGAAAACCCTCGGTTGCCCGGACATCCGCGTGATCGCGCCGAAAACCCTGCTGCCGATCGGCATCGAGCAGTATGGCGTGAAGGTCTACACCGACATGACCGAAGGCCTGAAAGACGTCGACGTGGTGATCATGCTGCGCCTGCAGCGTGAACGCATGACCGGCGGCCTGCTGCCGAGCGAAGGCGAGTTCTATCGCCTGTTCGGCCTGACCACCGCGCGCCTGGCCGGTGCCAAGCCCGATGCCATCGTGATGCACCCGGGGCCGATCAACCGTGGCGTGGAAATCGAGTCGGCAGTGGCCGACGGCCCGCATTCGGTGATCCTCAACCAGGTGACCTACGGGATCGCCATTCGTATGGCCGTGCTGTCCATGGCCATGAGCGGGCAGACTGCCCAGCGCCAATTCGAGCAGGAGAACGCCCAGTGAAGCTCAGCATTCTCGGCGCCCGCGTGATCGATCCGGCCAGTGGCCTGGATCAAGTGACCGATATCCACATTGAAGCCTGCAAAGTCGTCGCCCTTGGCGCTGCGCCAGCCGGTTTTGTCGCCGTCGACACAATCGACGCCAAAGGCCTGGTGGCCGCTCCCGGCCTGGTAGACCTCAACGTTGCCCTGCGCGAGCCGGGTTACAGTCGCAAAGGCTCGATCGTCAGCGAAACCCGCGCAGCGGCGGCTGGCGGCGTGACCAGCCTGTGCTGCCCGCCGAAGACCAAACCGGTGCTGGACACTTCCGCGGTGGCCGAACTGATCCTCGACCGTGCCCGCGAGGCCGGCAACACCAAAGTCTTCCCGATTGGCGCCCTGAGTAAAGGCCTGGACGGTGAACAGCTCGCCGAACTCGTCGCTCTGCGCGATGCCGGTTGCGTGGCCTTCGGCAATGGCCTGGAGAGTTTCCGCAACACCCGCACCCTGTGCCGGGCGCTGGACTACGCAGCGACCTTCGACCTGACGGTGATTTTCAACTCCCAGGATCACGACCTGGCCGAGGGTGGCCTGGCTCACGAAGGCCCGACCGCCAGCTTCCTGGGCTTGCCGGGCATTCCGGAAAGTGCCGAGACCGTCGCCCTGGCCCGCGATCTGCTGCTGGTTGAACAGACCGGCGTGCGCGCACACTTCAGCCAGCTCACCAGCGCCCGCGGTGTTGAATTGATCGCCCAGGCCCAGGCCCGAGGCCTGAAGGTGACCGCGGATGTCGCCCTGTACCAGCTGATCCTTACCGACGAAGCGCTGATCGACTTCAGCAGCCTGTATCACGTCCAACCGCCGCTACGCACCCGCGCCGACCGCGAAGGCCTGCGCGCAGCGGTGAAATCGGGGGTGATCTCGGCCATCTCCAGCCATCACCAACCCCATGAGCGTGACGCCAAACTGGCACCGTTCGGCGCGACCGAGCCAGGCATCAGCAGCGTTGAACTGCTGCTGCCACTGGCAATGACCCTGGTCGAAGATGGCTTGCTGGACCTGCCGACGTTGCTCAAACGCCTGAGCGCCGGCCCTGCCGAGGCCTTGCGCCTGCCGGCAGGCAAACTGGCGGTGGGTGGTGCGGCGGACATCGTGCTGTTCGACCCGGCGGCCTCGACCGTGGCGGGTGAAAGCTGGCTGTCCAAGGGCGAAAACTGCCCGTTCTTTGGCCACAGCCTGCCGGGTGTGGTGCGTTACACATTGGTGGATGGGCGGATCAGCCACCAGGCTTAAAAACAAAAGATCGCAGCCTGCGGCAGCTCCTACAGGGAAATGCATATTCCCGTGTAGGAGCTGCCGCAGGCTGCGATCTTTTGATCTTCGCTTATCGTCTCTGCGCGTTACGCACAGAAACCTGTTCATTCAACGTCCAGAAGTCATGTAGCCCTCCTGCCCTTCCTCCACTGCCTTTCCCCAAACAGCACATCCGCATCAAGAATATTTCTACAAGCGATGGTAAATAAAACTATCCAATGAACAGATGCTTCTGACTTCTCACCATCTGCACGAAAAGAACTTCACAACATACAGAAACATCCTACAAAGTTATTGAGTGCAGATTCAAAATCCATCATTTAGTATAAATACAGCACAAGGAAAAATCACTACACCCCCCCTGAACACAAAGACTATAAAAACAAGGAGCAACGGGAAATTCAGGCGGCTTTACAGTTAATCCTGGGTTCACTTGGGGAACCTATGGGACTGCAGATTGGCAGGGCGCAGGTGAAGCCATCATCACCAACGACGGGCAAACTTACTCACTGCCACTGTGCGACGGCCCCGTCATCTCCCCAGCCGAAATGGATATGCTCCATGATTGGCTAGAATGAAAAACGGTATAAAAGCCTTTACTTATGAGCTTCTGCATTCAGGAAGAGCCAACATGAAGCCTCTCTACAAACACCTGAACTACATCTACCCAGTGCTTTTAGCGATCACCTCCAGTGTAGCAATATTTATTTTAGAAAATAATTTGAGCACAGGCATTTACAACATAGATCGAGACTCAATTGGAATACCAATAGGTGCAATCCTGATTGCAGGCTTAACATTACTTACACTTCATCTAATGCAAATACTCTTATACAAAAAAGCCCGCACACACCGCACGAACGGAACCTTAATAAAAGCATCAGCGTTGATAACTGCATTTGCATCACTTGCGATTCTCGCTGACAGCATAAATTACTGGGCTACTCCAAACCACCTCATCATTTCAACTTTATACAGCATCAGTACAATTGCATTTGCAACACTTCAACTTCAACTGCTAAAAGCATTTCAATAGTTATTCACAGGCTATGACTCAAGCAGACGAATAGCAGGATCAGCCACCAGACGTAAAACCCTGTGGCGAGAGGGCATGCCCCCTCGCCACATTTAATCAACGACTCTGCGCATTACGCACCGACACCTGATCATTCAACGTCCAGAAGTCATACAGCACGCCAACAAAGAACAACCCGCCCGTCAGCAAGTACAGCAACCCACTGATCCATTTCCCCTGATACATCCGGTGCACGCCAAACACCCCGAGAAACGTCAGCAGAATCCACGCCACGTTGTATTCGATCGGCCCGGCGGTGAACCGCAGGTCCGCTTCACGGTCCATGGACGGGATCAGGAAGATGTCGATCAGCCAACCGATCCCCAGCAAGCCAAAGGTGAAGAACCAGATCGTCCCAGTCACCGGCTTGCCGTAATAGAAGCGGTGAGCGCCGGTAAAACCGAAAATCCACAGCAGGTAACCGATCACTTTGCTGTGGGTGTCTTGCTGCTGGACAGCCTGTTGATAGGGGTTCATGAATGGCCTCGATTCACACGATAGATAAATATTCTTTAATTCTTTGTGACTTTTTTACAGGCATCCGACGTATGGCAAATGCTACCGTCACTCCCGTCAAAGCCTTGTAACACCGGACTTCTGTCCGACAATTGCGCCATTTTGCCGCTTTTTTGCCACCATTGCCCCCCGAATTGAATCGACCAACGGCCTCGGAGGCAGCAAAAAAGCTGTTATAAAGTTGCGCGCTAACTTATTAAGAGCCTTGCCTAATGCGTTCATTTTTCAAGACATGGCTAACCATTTGCCTTTTGATGCCACTGGCCGCCCACGCCACCAATCGTGAGCAACGTCTTCCTAACGTTAATGGTTACACCCCAAAATCCCATGCCTCTGCTCCTTCGAGCAAAGACAAAAAATCCGCTAAATATGCTCCAAGCCTGGCCAGCAGCAAAAGCGGCCTGGTTCCACCGATGGGCACCAAGGAAAGCAGCGACGTGCTGAGCCGCGCCGTGAACGTCCTTGGCACTCCCTATCGTTGGGGTGGCAGCAGCCCAAGCAAAGGCTTCGATTGCAGCGGCCTGGTGAAGTACGCGTTCAACGACGCTACGTTCGACCTGCCACGCACCTCCAATGCCATGGCCAGCGGTCATGGGGAAAAAGTCGATCGCAACGACCTGAAGCCGGGCGACCTGATTTTCTTCAACATCAAGAGCCGTCGGGTCAATCACGTCGCCATTTACCTGGGCAACGATCGCTTCATCCACGCGCCACGTCGCGGCAAGTCGGTGTCCATCGACACTTTGAATAAACCGTACTGGGAAAACCACTACGTGGTTGCCAAGCGGGTTCTGCCGAAAGAGCCGAATCAGTTGCGGGTTGTTCAGCGCTGATTAAAGCAAGATCAAAGGATCGTCCGAAGGCTCGGGCCGCGTTCGGACGATCTTTTGCTTTCAGGGCCATCAAAACCCATCCGGTGACCGCGCCTTCTCCCGCGCATGGTCACGACTGATCAAGCCCTTGGTCACCAGGTCCTTCAAGCTCATATCCAGCGTCTGCATGCCCAGCGCCCCTCCCGACTGAATCGCCGAGTACATCTGCGCCACCTTGTCTTCGCGGATCAGGTTCCGGATCGCCGACGTCCCCAGCATGATTTCGTGGGCCGCGATGCGCCCGCCGCCGATCTTCTTCACCAGGGTCTGGGACACCACCGCCAGCAGCGACTCGGAGAGCATCGATCGCACCATCGACTTCTCGTCCCCCGGAAACACGTCCACCACACGATCGATGGTTTTCGCCGCCGACGTGGTGTGCAGCGTGCCGAACACCAGATGACCGGTTTCGGCGGCGGTCAACGCCAGGCGAATGGTCTCCAGATCGCGCATCTCGCCCACCAGAATCACATCCGGGTCTTCCCGCAGTGCCGATCGCAAGGCGGTGGCGAAGCTGCGAGTATCGCGATGGACTTCACGCTGGTTGATCAGGCACTTGCGCGGCTCATGGACAAACTCGATAGGGTCCTCGATGGTGAGGATGTGGTGATGGCGATGGGAATTGAGGTAATCGATCATCGCCGCCAGCGTGGTGGACTTGCCGGAACCGGTCGGGCCAGTCACCAGCACCAGGCCACGGGGCGCGTCGGTCATTTTGCGAAACACGTCCCCCATGCCCAGTTCGTCCATGCCCTGCACTTTCGACGGGATGGTACGAAACACAGCGCCCGCGCCACGGTTCTGATTGAACGCATTGACCCGAAAGCGCGCCACACCGGGCACATCAAAGGAAAAATCGGTTTCCAGATGTTTCTCGAAATCCACCCGCTGGGCGTCATTCATGATGGCATGGATCAGCGTCTGCACCTGTTGGTGATCCAGGGCCGGCAGATTGATGCGCCGCACATCACCGTCAACCCGAATCATCGGCGGCAGGCCGGCAGACAGGTGCAGGTCGGATGCGCCCTGTTTCGCGCTGAATGCCAGCAGTTCGGTGATATCCATAGCGCCCCTCAATTCCAGTAGAATGCCGCGAACCTTCAGACCGCTGGCGCCTCTTGATGTCCACCATAGCAGACAACATTCTCGAAGTTAGTTCGCGCATCCATGCCGCAACACTCGCCGCCAACCGCGGTGAAAACAGCGTCCATCTGCTGGCCGTGAGCAAGACCAAACCCGCACAAGACCTACGTGAAGCCTACGCCGCCGGCCTGCGCGACTTTGGCGAGAACTACCTGCAGGAAGCGCTGGGCAAGCAGCTCGAACTGGCCGACCTGCCCTTGATCTGGCACTTCATCGGCCCCATTCAATCGAACAAGACTCGTGCTATCGCCGAGCACTTCGACTGGGTGCATTCCGTGGATCGTCTGAAAATCGCACAACGCCTGTCCGAACAACGTCCCGCAGATTTGCCGCCCCTGAACATCTGCATTCAGATCAATGTCAGCGGTGAAGCCAGCAAATCCGGCTGCACCCCGGCTGACCTGCCGGCCCTGGCCAACGCCATCAGCGACCTGCCGCGCCTGAAACTGCGCGGGCTGATGGCAATCCCCGAGCCGACTGAAGATCGCGCTGCCCAGGATGCCGCTTTCGCTGCCGTGCAAAGCCTGCAAGCCAGCCTGAACCTGCCGCTCGACACACTTTCCATGGGCATGAGCCACGACCTCGAGTCAGCCATTGCCCAGGGTGCCACTTGGGTGCGGATCGGTACCGCCCTGTTTGGCGCTCGCGGCTCTTCACAAATGCACGGCCAGCCATGAGCCATGGCCGACACCTCTCTTTATAAGGACCTGACATGAGCAAAATGCGTATTGCCTTTATCGGTGCCGGCAACATGGCAGCCAGCCTGATCGGCGGCCTGCGGGCCAAGGGTCTGGAAGCCGCACAGATCCGCGCCAGCGATCCGGGCGAAGAAACCCGCGCCCGCGTGAGCGCTGAACATGGCATCGAAACCTTCGCCGACAACACCCAGGCCATTGATGGCGCCGACGTCGTTGTCCTGGCGGTCAAACCCCAGGCGATGAAAGCCGTTTGCGAAGCCATTCGCCCAAGCCTCAAGCCCAATCAACTGGTGGTTTCGATTGCCGCGGGCATCACCTGCGCCAGCATGAACAACTGGCTCGGCGCCCAGCCGATCGTGCGCTGCATGCCCAACACCCCGGCGCTGGTGCGTCAGGGCGCGAGCGGCCTGTTCGCAACAGCCGAGGTGACAGCCGAACAGCGTCAGCAGGCCCAGGAACTGCTGTCCGCCGTCGGCATCGCCCTGTGGCTGAATGAAGAGCAGCAACTGGACGCCGTCACCGCCGTTTCCGGCTCGGG
The DNA here is from genome assembly GCF_056406435.1 of Pseudomonas sp. P1_C12. Taxonomy (NCBI): domain Bacteria; kingdom Pseudomonadati; phylum Pseudomonadota; class Gammaproteobacteria; order Pseudomonadales; family Pseudomonadaceae; genus Pseudomonas; species Pseudomonas sp. P1_C12. Next base: position 250,019 of record NZ_JBFUAE010000004.1, read on the forward strand.
CCCGGCGTATTTCTTCCTGTTGATCGAGGCCATGACCGCCGCCGGTGTGAAACTCGGCCTGCCGGCGGACATCGCCGCGCAACTGACCTTGCAAACCGCCTTGGGCGCCGCCCACATGGCGGTCTCCAGCGACGTCGACGCCGCCGAGTTGCGCCGCCGTGTCACCTCGCCTGCGGGCACCACGGAAGCTGCAATCAAGTCGTTCCAAGCCAATGGTTTTGAAGCCCTGGTCGAACAAGCACTCAGTGCTGCCGCGCATCGCTCGGCCGAGATGGCTGAGCAACTCGGTCGCTAATCAGCTCTTACAAAGGAATCAACGATGCTTGGACTCAATGACGCTGCCATTTTCATCATTAAAACCCTTGGCAGCCTGTACCTGCTGATCGTACTGATGCGCTTCATCCTGCAACTGGTTCGGGCGAATTTCTACAACCCGCTCTGCCAGTTCATCGTCAAGGCCACGCAACCACTGCTCAAGCCTCTGCGCCGGGTCATCCCGAGCATGTTCGGGCTGGACATGTCGTCACTGGTACTGGCGCTGATCGTGCAGATAGTGCTGATGGCGGTTATCCTGCTGCTCAAAGGCTTCGAGGTCGACTTGCTGCTGTTGGTGCCTTGGGCTCTGATCGCCCTTTTCTCGCTGTTTTTGAATGTTCTGTTCTACGCGATGATCATCAGTGTGATTCTGTCCTGGGTTGCACCGGGCAGCCATAACCCTGGCGCAGAACTGGTCGCTCAGATCACTGAGCCGGTCCTTGCACCGTTCCGCCGGATCATCCCTAACCTGGGTGGTCTCGACATCTCGCCGATCTTCGCGTTCATTGTGATCCAGTTGCTGCAAAGCTGGCTGATCCCGCGCCTTGCGTACTTTGCCTTCATGCCGCAGGGGCTGCTCGGCCTGATCTGATGAGCTACTTTCGTTGGGACGGTGACGACCTGATTCTGGAGTGTCACCTGCAACCGGCAGCCCGCAGTGATGATTTTTGCGGGCTGCACGGCGATCGCCTGAAGATTCGCCTGACCGCGCCGCCAGTCGAGGGCAAGGCCAACGCCTATCTGATGGCGTTTCTGGCCAAGGCCTTTGGCGTGTCCAAGAGCCAGGTCAGCCTGATCAGTGGTGAGTTGAACCGGCAGAAACGGGTGCGGATCTGTTCACCGAAGAAGCTGCCGGATTTGCCCGGACTGGAACGCTGAACCTACTGTAGGAGCTGGCTTGCCAGCGAAGGCGGCGTGACTGACACACCGTGACATCTGGTTCGCCGGCAAGCCGGCTCCTACAGTGGGCAAGGGTTAGCTTGCTGCTAGGGGCAGCGATCTTTAGACTTACGCCTCATTTCAATGAGAGCAGGGTCGATGCCAGCTGCCTTTCCCCCCGATTCTGTTGGTCTGGTGACGCCGCAAGTGGCGCACTTCAGCGAACCCCTGGCGTTGGCCTGCGGACGTTCGCTCCCGGCCTATGACCTGATTTACGAAACCTACGGCACGCTCAACGCCACGGCGAGCAACGCCGTGCTGATCTGCCATGCCCTGTCCGGTCACCACCACGCCGCCGGTTACCACAGCGCCGACGACCGCAAGCCCGGTTGGTGGGACAGCTGCATCGGCCCCGGCAAGCCGATCGACACCAGCAAGTTCTTCGTGGTCAGCCTGAACAACCTCGGCGGCTGCAACGGTTCCACCGGCCCGAGCAGCATCAACCCGGACACCGGCAAGCCGTTCGGCGCCGACTTCCCGGTGTTGACCGTCGAAGATTGGGTGCACAGCCAGGCGCGCCTGGCGGATCGCCTCGGTATCGCCCAGTTCGCGGCCGTGATCGGCGGCAGCCTCGGCGGCATGCAGGCGATGCAATGGAGCATCACCTACCCAGACCGCATCCGTCACTGCCTGGCCATCGCCTCGGCACCCAAGCTGTCGGCACAGAACATCGCGTTCAACGAAGTGGCGCGCCAGGCGATACTCACCGACCCGGAATTCCACGGCGGTTCGTTCCAGGAACACAACGTGATCCCCAAGCGCGGCCTGATGCTGGCGCGGATGGTCGGGCACATCACCTACCTGTCCGACGACTCCATGGGCGAAAAATTCGGCCGAGGGCTGAAGAGCGAAAAGCTCAACTACGACTTCCACAGCGTCGAGTTCCAGGTTGAAAGCTACCTGCGCTATCAGGGCGAAGAGTTCTCCGGACGCTTCGATGCCAATACGTATCTGTTGATGACCAAAGCGCTCGATTACTTCGATCCGGCGGCGAACTTCGACGATAACCTGGCGAAAACCTTTGAAGGTGCCAAGGCCAAGTTCTGCGTGATGTCGTTCACCACCGACTGGCGCTTCTCTCCTGCCCGCTCGCGGGAACTGGTGGACGCGCTGATGGCCGCGCGCAAGGACGTCTGCTACCTCGAGATCGACGCACCGCAAGGCCACGACGCCTTCCTGATTCCGATCCCGCGCTACCTGCAGGCATTCGGCAATTACATGAACCGCATTACGTTGTGAGAAAGCCATGAGAGCTGATCTGGAAATCATCCAGGAATGGATCCCCGCCGGCAGCCGCGTGCTCGACCTCGGGTGCGGCGATGGCGAACTGCTGACCTGGCTGCGCGATAACAAGCAAGTCACCGGTTATGGCCTGGAAAACGACGCCGACAACATCGCCGAGTGCGTGGCCAAGGGCATCAACGTCATCGAACAGGACCTGGACAAGGGCCTGGGTAACTTTGCCAGCAACAGTTTCGACATCGTGGTCATGACCCAGGCGCTGCAAGCTGTGCACTACCCGGACAAGATCCTCGAGGAAATGCTGCGCGTGGGCCGGCAGTGCATCATCACTTTCCCGAATTTCGGTCACTGGCGCTGCCGCTGGTACCTGGCGAGCAAGGGCCGCATGCCGGTTTCCGAGTTCCTGCCCTACACCTGGTACAACACGCCGAACATTCACTTCTGCACCTTCGCGGACTTTGAAGCCTTGTGTCGCGAACGTGAAGCGAAGGTCATTGATCGGCTTGCCGTGGATCAACAGCATCGGCACGGGTGGGCCAGTAAGCTATGGCCTAATCTGTTAGGTGAGATCGGAATCTACCGGGTCAGCAGCCCGGGACTTTCCGACCACAAGGTCGCAGTCTGATCCACCCTATTTCAAGGAGAACGATCATGGGTCGTCTAGCGTTGTTTCTACTCACTGCCTGCCTGAGCGTCACCGCCATGGCCGCTGACGCCATCAAAGGCGAGCGCCAGGAAACCTTCGGCGACGTGACAGTGCACTACAACACCTTCAACTCCACCTATCTGACACCGGACATTGCCAAGTCCGCCGAACTGATCCGCAGCAAGAATCAGGGCGTGATCAACATTTCGGTCCTCAAGGAAGGCAAGCCACAGATGGCCCAGGTGAGCGGCTCGATCAAAGACCTGACCAGCCAGACCGTGCCACTGCAGTTCAAACAGATCACCGAACAAGGCGCGATCTACTACATTGCGCAATATCCAGTGGATCAGCAGGAAGTCCGCACCTTCGACATCAAGGTGCAGACCGGCGACAAGATCAACACCATCAATTTCAACCAAGAGCTCTTCCCCGGCCAATGATCAACTTCACGCAGCTCGTATTGGCCAGCCATAACGCCGGCAAACTCAAGGAACTCCAGGCCATGCTCGGCGAGTCGGTGCATCTGCGCTCGATTGGCGAGTTCAGCAGCGTCGAGCCTGAAGAAACCGGCCTGTCGTTCGTCGAAAACGCCATCCTGAAGGCCCGCAATGCCGCGCGCATTTCCGGCCTGCCGGCGCTGGCCGACGATTCCGGGCTGGCGGTGGATTTCCTGGGCGGCGCGCCAGGCATCTACTCGGCGCGTTATGCCGACGGCAAGGGCGATGCGGCGAACAACGCCAAGTTGCTCGACGTGTTGAAAGACGTACCCGAAGCCGAACGTGGCGCGCAGTTCGTATGCGTGCTGGCCTTGGTGCGCCACGCCGATGATCCGCTGCCGATCCTCTGTGAAGGTTTGTGGCACGGGCGAATCCTGACCCAGGCCAGCGGCGAACACGGTTTTGGCTACGATCCGCTGTTCTGGGTGCCTGAGCGTGATTGCTCCAGCGCCGAACTTAGCCCAAGCGACAAGAACCAGATCAGCCACCGCGCCCGTGCAATGGATCTGCTGCGCCAGCGTCTGGGCTTGAAATGACCCGTGAATCATCCGCGTCGCCGCTGATCTTCGGCGGCGATGCACAATCGCCTCGGGCAGCCCTGTCTGTGCTGCCGCCGCTGGCGCTGTATATCCATATCCCGTGGTGCGTGCGCAAATGCCCTTATTGCGACTTCAACTCCCACACCGCCAGCCCCGTGCTGCCGGAAGAAGAGTACGTCGACGCCTTGCTGGCCGATCTCGATCAGGACCTGCACGCCGTTTATGGTCGTGAGCTGAGCTCGATTTTCTTTGGTGGCGGCACACCAAGCCTGTTCAGCGCTGATTCGCTGGGTCGCTTGCTCAAAGGCGTCGAACAACGCATCCCGTTTGCCAGCGACATCGAAATCACGCTGGAAGCCAATCCGGGGACGTTCGAGCAAGACAAGTTCGTGGCGTACCGGAAACTGGGGATCAATCGCCTGTCGATCGGCATCCAGAGCTTTCAGCAAGAAAAGCTCGAGGCCCTGGGGCGGATCCACAACGGCGACGAAGCCGTACGTGCCGCCGGCATGGCGCGGCAGGCCGGGTTCGACAACTTCAACCTGGACTTGATGCATGGCTTGCCGAATCAGTCCCTGGACGATGCCCTGGCGGACCTGCGCACAGCCATCGCCCTGAAACCGACACACCTGTCGTGGTATCAACTGACCCTGGAACCGAACACGGTGTTCTGGAACCAGCCGCCGACGCTGCCGGAAGACGACACGCTCTGGGACATCCAGGAAGCCGGACAAGCGCTGCTGGCTGAACATGGTTACGCGCAATACGAAGTCTCGGCCTACGCCCTGCCCGGTCGCCCGGCGCGCCACAACCTCAACTACTGGAGTTTTGGCGACTTCATTGGCATCGGCGCCGGCGCCCATGGCAAGCTCAGCCATCCGGACGGGCGCATCATTCGCACTTGGAAGACCCGCCTGCCGAAGGATTACCTGAATCCGGCTAAGAGCTTCCTGGCTGGCGAGAAAGCGCTGGGCAACGATGAAATGCCGTTCGAATTCCTGATGAACGCGCTGCGCCTGACTGAAGGCGTCGAATCGCGGCTGTACCCGGAACGTACCGGCATGACGCTGAAAAGCCTTGCTGAAGGCCGCCGTGAAGCCGAACAAAGCGGCCTGTTGCAGGTCGAACCGTCACGTCTGGTAGCCACGATGCGCGGACAACTCTTCCTCAACGACTTGCTGCAGAAATTTCTGACATAAGGAAATCGAATGGATTTGGTACTCGACCTGCTTGCCACCGTGTCTCGCTGGAGCCGCAGCAACCTCTCGGAAATCGCCTTGGCCCTGGTGGGCTGCCTGCTGGTGCTGTTTGGTGCGGATTTCAAAGGCTGGGTCGAGCAGCGTCTGGGCAGCATCGCCGGCGCGTTGCGCGTGCCACTGATGTCCCTGCTGTGCATGATCGGCAGCGGTGCGGCGCTGATCTACGCCACGCCATGGGTCGTGCGCGGCTTGAGCCAGTTCAACAACTACAGCCTGGCGCCGGTGTTGCTGGTGGTGTTGGTGCTGATTGGCGTCGTGGCAGACCGCCGCTGATCCCAAATACGCCACAAAACCACTGTAGGAGCGAGCTTGCTAGCGATGATCGTTAACGAAAACGCGGGGCATCTGAAGCCCCGCGTTGTTCTGTAGTTTTTCGCGAGCAATCGAGCGTCGACCGGCTGCTCCTACGACTGCTTCTCGAACTTCAAATCCCACACGCCATGCCCAAGACGTTCGCCACGGCGTTCGAACTTGGTGATCGGCCGCTCGGTCGGGCGCGGAACGCACTTGCCGTCTTCAGCGAGGTTGCGGTAGCCCGGCGCGACGCTCATCACTTCCAGCATGTATTCGGCGTACGGTTCCCAGTCGGTGGCCATGTGCAGAATGCCACCGACCTTCAACTTGCTGCGCACCAACTCGGCGAAGGACGCCTGAACGATACGGCGCTTGTGGTGACGGCTCTTGTGCCACGGGTCCGGGAAAAACAGCATCAAGCGATCGAGGCTGTTATCGGCCACGCAGCGGTTGAGCACTTCGATCGCATCGCAATCGTAGACCCGCAGGTTGGTCAGGCCTTGCGTCAGCACACCATTGAGCAGCGCGCCGACACCCGGACGGTGAACCTCGACGCCGATGAAATCCTGCTCCGGCGCAGCCGCTGCCATTTCCAGCAACGAATGGCCCATGCCGAAACCGATTTCCAGCGAGCGCGGTGCCGAGCGACCGAACACCTGGTCGAAATCCACCGGCGCGTCTGCCAGCGGCAGCACGAACAGCGGAGTGCCCTGCTCCAGGCCCTTTTGCTGGCCTTCGGTCATGCGCCCGGCGCGCATCACGAAGCTCTTGATGCGGCGGTGTTGGCGCTCGTCGCCTTCTTCCGTCTGGATTGGCGTGTCGTTCGATTCAGTCATCAATGGCTCTTACTTGATCAGACCATCCAGCGGCGAAGAGGCGCTGGCATAGAGTTTTTTCGGCATGCGGCCGGCGAGGTAAGCCAGGCGGCCTGCGACGATCGCATGTTTCATGGCTTCAGCCATCATGACCGGCTGCTGGGCGTGGGCAATGGCCGAGTTCATCAGCACTGCATCACAGCCCAGCTCCATGGCGATGGTGGCGTCGGACGCAGTACCGACACCGGCATCCACCAGCACCGGAATCTTGGCTTCTTCCAGGATGATTTGCAGATTGTACGGGTTGCAGATCCCCAGGCCCGAACCGATCAGACCAGCCAGCGGCATGACGGCGATGCAGCCGATTTCCGCCAGTTGCCGGGCGATGATCGGGTCATCGCTGGTGTAGACCATCACGTCGAAGCCTTCCTTGACCAGCGTTTCGGCGGCCTTGAGGGTTTCAATCACGTTGGGGAACAGGGTTTTCTGGTCGGCCAGCACTTCCAGCTTCACCAGGTTGTGGCCATCGAGCAGCTCACGGGCCAAGCGGCAGGTGCGCACGGCTTCGATGGCGTCGTAGCAACCGGCGGTGTTCGGCAGGAAGGTGTAGCGATCCGGCGACAGCACTTCGAGCAGGTTCGGCTCGCCCTCGATCTGGCCAAGGTTGGTGCGGCGCACGGCGAAAGTGACGATCTCGGCACCTGAGGCTTCGATTGCCAGGCGGGTTTCTTCCATGTCACGGTACTTGCCGGTACCGACCAGCAAACGCGACTGGTAAGTACGACCGGCCAGGACGAAAGGCTTGTCGCTGCGAACGATGCTCATGGGAAATCCTCTGTAGGGGTGAGGTACTTGCAGAATTCTGTGACCACGCGGCCGAGGCTACTAGCCGCCGCCGATGGCGTGCACCACTTCGACGTTGTCGCCGTCGTTCAACGCGGTGTCTGCATGCTGACTGCGCGGGACGATATCCAGATTGAGTTCCACCGCCACCCGGCGTCCGGTCAGGTCCAGACGGTTCAGCAGGGCCGCAACGGTTTCACCGTCGGGCAGTTCAAAGGATTCGCCGTTCAACTGAATGCGCATGCCGGATGCCGCCATCATTTTTAGGGGCAGGCATTCTAGCCCGATCAGTCAGGCCGACCCAAGCCATTCGTCTTGAAACTCGATCCTGTAGGAGCTGCCGCAGGCTGCGATCTTTTGACTTTGATTTTTTAAGATCAAAAGATCGCAGCCTGCGGCAGCTCCTACAGGGTCAGCTCAACCGCCAGGCGGCGAGTCCGAGGCAAAACCAGCCCGCCAGGAAGGCCAGGCCACCGAACGGGGTGATGATGCCGAGCTTGCTGATGCCGGTCAGCGTCAAGATGTACAGGCTGCCGGAGAACAACAGGATACCGATGGCAAACGACGCGCCGGCCCAGGTGATCAGGCGGCCGGGAATCTGCGTGGACAGGAATGCGACACCCAGTAATGCCAGGGTATGCACCAGTTGATAGGTGACGCCCGTGTGGAAAATCGCCATGTACTCGGCACTCAGGCGGTTTTTCAGGCCATGGGCGGCAAAGGCGCCGAGGCCGACACCGGTGAAACCGAAAAAAGCGGCCAGCATCAGAAAGCCACGCAGCATGCAGAACTCCAGTCAGTTTCGATCCAAAGGGTCTGTATAATGGCCCGCTCAACGGGTTCGGCCAAGCCATCTCTATGCTGCGTATCTATTTCCGTCATTTCACCAAGGCCGTGCTCTGGTTCATGGGTGGCAGCGTATTGCTGGTGCTGATCTTTCGCGTGGTGCCGCCACCGGGGACGACGCTGATGGTCGAGCGCAAGATCGAGTCCTGGTTCGATGGCGAACCCATCGACCTGCAACGGACCTGGAAACCCTGGGATGAGATCTCCGATGACCTGAAAGTCGCGGTGATTGCCGGCGAAGACCAGAAATTCCCGGAGCACTGGGGCTTCGATATCGGCGCGATTCAGGCGGCGTTTGCCCATAACGAGCGCGGCGGTTCGATCCGTGGCGCCAGCACCCTCAGTCAGCAAGTTTCGAAAAACTTGTTCCTGTGGTCTGGCCGCAGCTGGCTGCGCAAAGGCCTGGAAGCCTGGTTCACCGGATTGATCGAAGTGTTCTGGCCCAAGCAGCGAATTCTTGAGGTGTACCTCAACAGCGTCGAGTGGGATGACGGCGTGTTTGGTGCCGAAGCGGCGGCCCGGCATCACTTTGGCGTGAGTGCAAAAGGCCTCAGCCGTCAGCAGTCGAGCCTGCTCGCCGCCGTCCTGCCCAACCCGCGGGTCTGGAGTGCCGGCCATCCGACTTCTTACGTTTCGCGCCGAGCTGGCTGGATTCGACAGCAGATGAGTCAGTTGGGCGGGGACAGCTATCTGGTCGGGCTGAACGATTCGCGTCGGGCACCTTGGGCGCAGTAACAAAAGATCGCAGCCTTCGGCAGCTCCTACAGGGGTACGCGATCCTATGTAGGAGCTGCCGAAGGCTGCGATCTTTTGATTTTCAAATAAAAACGCCCCGATCAATGATCGGGGCGTTTTTTATTGCCAGGTCGCCAGTTAAGCAGCGATCGACAACTTGAGCTTGTTCATCGCGCTCTTCTCGAGCTGACGAATACGCTCGGCCGACACGTTGTACTTCTGCGCCAGGTCGTGCAGCGTGGCTTTTTCTTCCGCCAGCCAGCGCTGGTAGAGGATGTCACGGCTGCGGTCGTCCAGCACTTCCAACGCTTCGTGCAGGTTGTGGTTGGAATTGTCGCTCCAGTCGGCATCTTCCAGTTGACGGGCCGGGTCGTACCGGTGGTCTTCCAGATAATTGGCCGGCGACTGGAATGCACTGTCGTCGTCCGCTTCGGCAGCCGGGTCGAAGGCCATGTCATGGCCGGTCAGGCGACTTTCCATCTCGCGCACTTCCCGAGGCTCTACACCGAGGCTTTCCGCTACGCGATGGACTTCCTCGTTGTTCAGCCAGGCCAGGCGTTTCTTCTGGCTGCGCAGGTTGAAGAACAGCTTGCGCTGGGCCTTGGTGGTCGCGACCTTCACGATGCGCCAGTTGCGCAGGATGAATTCGTGGATTTCCGCCTTGATCCAGTGCACGGCAAAGGACACCAGGCGCACGCCCATTTCCGGGTTGAAGCGTTTCACGGCCTTCATCAGGCCGACGTTGCCTTCCTGGATCAGGTCAGCCTGAGCCAGGCCGTAGCCGGAATAGCTACGGGCGATATGTACGACAAAACGCAGGTGGGCGAGCACCATCTGCCGAGCCGCCCCCAAATCCTGCTCATAATAGAGACTCTCGGCCAGTTCACGCTCCTGCTCCGGCGACAGCAGTGGAATGCTGTTGACGGTGTGCACATAGGCCTCCAGGTTCGCACCCGGGACCAGAGCATATGCAGGTTGCAAAGAATTGGTCATACGAAAAAACCTCCGACTTACAAACTCGTGCAGTTCAGCACTGCGAAAATTGACCGGAAACCGAAAGACAAGTTCCCAAAACCTAAAAACGCTGAAAGGTCAATACGAGCAAAATGATACTACTTAGGCGCAAGCTCCCTCAGGTGGCGTGCGACTGCAATCCATGCACCGATATACCCCAACAGCACCGCGCCAAGCAAGAGAGACAGACCGTCGGCAACTGGCACTCCAGCCAGCGCAAAATCACTGCCGTACAAACCGGCCAGCCCCACCACCGCGTCGTTCAGCCAATCAAGGCCGAACGCCAGTACGCCCCAGGACAGAATCCCCGCACCGAAGCCATACAGTGCGCCCATATACAGAAAGGGCCTGCGTACATAGCTGTCAGTGCCGCCGACCAGTTTAATCACTTCTATCTCTATGCGGCGGTTTTCAATATGAAGACGAATGGTATTGCCTATCACCAAAAGTAATGCAGAAACCAGAAGCACGGTCAGACCGAAGACAAAACGGTCACCCAGCTTGAGGATGGCTGCCAGACGCTCGACCCAGACTAAATCAAGTTGCGCCTGTTGTACCTTCGGCAGCTCGGATAGTTTTTGTCTTAATGCTTCAAGAGCCGGCTTGTCGACTTCGTTCGGCGTCACCAGCACCACGCCTGGCAGCGGGTTCTCCGGCAACTCCTTGAGCGCCTCGCCCAGCCCGGACTGTTGCTGGAACTCTTCCAGCGCCTGCTCCCGGCCAACGTATTCGGCATCGGCCACGCCAGGCATGCCCTTGATCTGATCGCGCAGCGATTCACCTTCCGCCGGCTTGGCCTCAAGGTCCAGATACAGGGAAATCTGCGCCGCGCGCTGCCAGGAACCGCCCAGACGCTCGACGTTACTTAGCAAAAGTGACAGGCCCATGGGCAAGCTCAGGGCCACCGCCATCACCATGCAGGTGAAAAAACTGCCGATGGGCTGCTTGCCCAGGCGGCGCAGACTGTCCACCAGACTGGCGCGATGGCTTTCGATCCAGGCACGGAACAACGTGGCAAAGTCCGGACCGTCGTCATCATCGCGTTTTTTCTTTTGCGGCTGCGGATCGGCGGCCTTCGGGGCCACACGCTCGGAAACCTTGGGGCTACGTGTTGCACTCATACCGCGGCCTCCCCGTCGCCGATCAATCGACCACGTTGCAAGGTCAGCATGCGGTGGCGCATGCGGGCGATCAGGGCCAGGTCGTGACTGGCGATCAGCACGCTGGTACCCAGGCGATTGATGTCTTCGAACACACCCATGATCTCGGCGGCCAGACGCGGGTCGAGGTTACCAGTCGGTTCATCCGCCAGCAGCAAGGCCGGACGGTGGACGATGGCGCGGGCGATGCCGACTCGCTGCTGCTGACCGGTGGACAGGTCGCCCGGGTACAAGTCGGTTTTATCCGACAGTGCCACGCGCTCCAGTGCCGAGTCCACGCGCTTGGCGATCTCGGCCTTGGACAGGCCCAGGATCTGCAAAGGCAACGCGACGTTATTGAACACCGTGCGATCGAACAGCAACTGGTGATTCTGGAAAACCACTCCGATCTGCCGGCGCAAGAAAGGTATCTGCGCGTTGCTGATGGTGCTCAGGTCTTGCCCGGCGAGCAGCAGCTTGCCGCTGGTCGGGCGCTCCATCGCCAGCAACAGGCGCAACAGTGTGGATTTACCGGCACCGGAATGGCCGGTGACAAACAAGAATTCGCCACGACGGACTCGAAAGCTCAGCTCATGCAAGCCGACGTGACCGTTCGGGTAGCGCTTACCGACCTGTTCGAAACGAATCATGAACGCTCCCGCTCGGCAAACAATGCCTGGACAAAGGGTTCTGCTTCAAAGGTACGCAAATCGTCGATGCCTTCGCCGACGCCAATGTAGCGGATCGGCAGGCCGAATTGCTTGGCCAGGGCGAAAATCACCCCGCCCTTGGCGGTGCCGTCGAGCTTGGTCAGCGCCAGGCCGGTCAGTTCGACGGTCTGGTTGAATTGTTTGGCCTGGTTGATGGCGTTCTGGCCGGTGCCAGCGTCAAGCACCAACAGCACTTCGTGAGGTGCGTCGGCGTCGAGCTTGCCGATCACCCGGCGAACCTTTTTCAGTTCTTCCATCAGGTTGTCTTTGGTGTGCAGGCGACCGGCGGTGTCGGCGATCAGCACATCGATGCCACGGGCCTTGGCGGCCTGCACGGCATCGAAGATCACCGAGGCCGAGTCGGCGCCAGTGTGCTGCGCGATCACCGGGATCTTGTTGCGCTCACCCCAGACCTGCAATTGCTCCACCGCCGCGGCACGGAAGGTATCGCCGGCGGCGAGCATGACTTTCTTGCCTTCCAGCTGCAGTTTCTTCGCCAGCTTGCCGATAGTGGTGGTCTTGCCGGCACCGTTGACGCCGACGACCAGAATCACGAACGGCTTGTTCTGCGAGGTGACTTTCAGCGGCTGTTCGACTGGTTTGAGCATCGCCGCCAGCTCGGCTTGCAGGGATTTGTACAGGGCATCGGCATCGGCCAGCTCCTTGCGCGCAACCTTCTGCGTCAGACGCTGAATGATCACCGAGGTGGCCTCGACACCAACATCGGCGGTCAGCAAACGGGTTTCGAGGTCTTCGAGCAGTTCGTCATCAATGACCTTTTTGCCCAGAAACAGGCTGGCCATGCCTTCGCCGATACTGGCGCTGGTCTTGGACAGGCCCTGCTTGAGACGGGCGAAGAAACCGGCTTTGGTTTCTTCGGTGCGCACGGTTTCTACCGGGGGTTCGACGGGCGCGGCGATCGGCTCAGGAATCGGAGCGGGTGCAGGCGCTTGAGCAACCGGAGCAACCGGAGCAACCGGAGCAACGAATACCGGAACCTCTGGCTGGCTGACAACGGGAACAGGCTCGGCCACGACGATTGGTTCAACAATCGCTTCGGCCACAGGCACATGAATCGGTGCCGGTGTAAACGCTGCCGGAGCCGGAATCGGTGGCGTCACGTGAGGAGCCAGGTCATTTTCGACCAATGCCACGGGCTCTTCGGCTACCGGCAGGGTCAACCACGGTTCGGCTGTCGGGGCCAGTGGCTGTTCGGTGACGATTTCGCTGACGGGTTCGGGAGCGGCTTCAACCTTGGGTTGCAGCAATGGCTCGGCAATCGGCAGAACAACCGGCGCGGGCGCTTCTTCTATTACCGGGACCGGCGTCGGCGCTGGTTCAGGAATGGCTTGTGGCTGTTCGACGACGGGTTCCTGCGGCTTTTTGCGCAGCCATCCGAACAGGCTTTTTTTCTCGCCAGCCGCAGCTGGGGTCTTCTTGTCGTCGTTGGAACCAAACATGGAGGACGGCTATCTCACGGTAGCGACGCGCCAATGGCGCCCCGGCAAATAAATATTCGATGCAGAACAGACTGCGATTGACCCAGCTTGTTCACGCGCAACATTTTGTCGAAGTGCTCAACGGCACCCCAAGCAATCGATTTCTCATAGGACTAAAGCAGCAAAATCGGCGAAAACGCGGAATTCAGTTGATAAATATCCACCTTCCGTCGCAAACCCATTCAACCTGATCAAGCATAAAGGCCTGATAGGCGTGGCCGCCGCTAAAACGGATCAGTATCCTAGCACCCTCTCGCCCGCTGACGCTAAGAACAAGCGGGCAGCCCCAAAGGTTTGAAAACGAATGAATGCTCTTGCCCGCCGCGCCGCTGGCCTGCTGCTCAGCACAGTTTGCCTGCCCCTTTCGGCCCTGGCTGCCGACCCGCAACCCACCCACGAATTCACCCTCGACAATGGCCTGAAGGTGGTCGTGCGTGAAGACCACCGAGCGCCCGTGGTGGTTTCCCAAGTCTGGTACAAGGTCGGCTCCAGCTACGAGACGCCGGGTAATACCGGCCTGTCCCACGCGCTGGAACACATGATGTTCAAGGGCAGCGAGAAAGTCGGCCCCGGCGAAGCCTCGCTGATCCTGCGCGACCTCGGCGCCGAAGAGAACGCATTCACCAGCGACGACTTCACCGCGTATTACCAGGTGCTGGCCCGGGATCGCCTGGGCGTAGCCTTCGAACTGGAAGCCGACCGCATGGCCAGCCTGCGCCTGCCGCCCGACGAGTTTGCCAAGGAAATCGAGGTCATCAAGGAAGAGCGTCGCCTGCGCACCGACGACAAGCCGATGTCCAAGGCCTACGAGCGCTTCAAGGCCATGGCCTACCCGGCCAGCGGTTACCACACGCCGACCATCGGCTGGATGGCCGACCTTGAGCGGATGAAAGTCGAAGAGCTGCGCCACTGGTACGAAACCTGGTACGTGCCCAACAACGCCACGCTGGTGGTGGTTGGCGATGTCACCCCGGACGAAGTCAAAACCCTGGCCCAACGCTATTTCGGCCCGATCGCCAAGCGTGAAGTGCCCGCCGCGAAAAAACCGCTGGAACTGGCCGAACCGGGCGCGCGCCAGATCACCCTGCACGTGCAGACCCAACTGCCTAGCCTGATGCTGGCCTTCAACGTGCCGAGCATCGCCACCGCCGAAGACGAGCGTCTGGTCAATGCCCTGCGCCTGATCTCGGCACTCCTCGACGGCGGCTACAGCGGACGCATCCCGACGCAACTGGAGCGCGGAGAAGAATTGGTGTCCGGCGGCTCGTCGAGTTACGACGCCTACACCCGTGGCGACAGCCTCTTTACCCTGTCGGCATCGCCAAACTCGCAGAAGCACAAGACCATCGCCCAGGCACAAGCTGGTTTGTGGAAGCTGCTCGACCAACTGAAAACCACGGCGCCAACTGCTGAAGAGCTGGAACGGGTCCGCGCACAAGTCATCGCCGGCCTGGTCTTCGAGCGTGACTCGATCACCAGTCAGGCCACGGCCATCGGCCAACTGGAAACCGTCGGACTGTCATGGAAACTGATGGACACCGAACTGGCCGACCTGGAAAGCGTCACGCCGGAAGATATCCAGAAAGCCGCCAAGCTGTATTTCACCCGCGAACGTCTCAGCGTCGCCCATGTACTGCCTCTGGAGACGACTCATGAGTGAGCGTAAACCCTCCCGCCTGGCCCTGATCGGCCTGGTCGCCGTCGCCGTTATCGGCTCCGCCGCGTTCTATTTGTCGCGCCCTGGCGAAACCAATGCCAGCGAAGCCCTGGACAAGGCCAAGGCCAGCCAGAAACTGCAGTCGCTGACCGAGCTCAACGGCAAGGCACCGGACCACCGCAAGCTGGACGTGCAGACCTGGAACACCGCCGAAGGCACCAAGGTGCTGTTTGTCGAAGCCCATGAGTTGCCGATGTTCGACATGCGCCTGATCTTCGCCGCCGGCAGTAGCCAGGACGGCGACGCACCGGGTGTGGCGGTGTTGACCAACGCCATGCTCAACGAAGGCGTGGCCGGCAAAGACGTCGGTGCCATTGCCCAGGGCTTCGAAGGCCTGGGTGCCGATTTCGGCAACGGCGCTTATAAGGACATGGCAATCGCTTCGCTGCGCAGCCTGAGTGCCAAGGACAAGCGCGAGCCGGCCCTGAAGCTGTTCGCCGAAGTCATCGGCAAGCCGACTTTCCCTGCCGATTCGCTGGCCCGCATCAAGAACCAGTTGCTTGCCGGTTTCGAGTACCAGAAACAGAACCCGGGCAAACTGGCGAGCCTGGAACTGATGAACCGCTTGTACGGTGATCACCCGTACGCACACGCCAGCGACGGCACGGCGAAAACCGTCCCGGCGATCACCGTGGCCCAACTGCGTGCTTTCCACGAGAAAGCCTACGCCGCCGGTAACGTGGTGATCGCGCTGGTCGGCGACCTGTCCCGTGCAGAAGCCGACGCGATTGCCGCGCAGGTTTCCAGTGCCCTGCCCAAAGGTCCGGCCTTGCCGAAAATCGCGCAACCGGTCGAGCCCAAGGCCAGCGTCGGCCATATCGAGTTCCCGTCCAAGCAGACCAACCTGATGCTCGCGCAATTGGGCATCGACCGCGACGACCCGGACTACGCAGCGTTGTCCATGGGGAACCAGATTCTCGGTGGCGGCGGCTTCGGTACCCGCTTGATGAGCGAAGTGCGCGAGAAGCGTGGCCTGACTTACGGCGTGTATTCGGGCTTCACCCCGATGCAGGCGCGCGGCCCGTTCATGATCAACCTGCAGACCCGCGCCGAGATGAGCGAAGGCACCCTGAAACTGGTGCAGGATGTACTGGCCGACTACCTTGAAACCGGCCCGACCGAAAAAGAGCTCGACGACGCCAAGCGCGAGCTGGCCGGCAGTTTCCCGCTGTCCACCGCGAGCAACGCCGATATCGTCGGCCAACTGGGCGCCATCGGTTTCTACAACCTGCCGTTGAGTCATCTGGAAGATTTCATGCAACAGTCCCAGGCCTTGACCGTCGAGCAGGTCAAAGCCGCCATGAACAAACACCTGGGCACGGAAAAATTGGTCATCGTCAGCGTTGGCCCGACCGTGCCGCAAAAGCCGTTACCGGCCCCTACTGACAAACCTTCCGAGCAACCGCTCGGGGTTCCGGAGCATTAATGGCAAGTCCAAAAAAACCCGCCAGAAACGTCCACAACGGCGTGAACCAGCTGCGCATCATTGGCGGCGAATGGCGCAGCCGCAAGCTGAGCTTCCCCGACGCCCCGGGCCTGCGCCCGACGCCGGATCGCGTGCGTGAAACCCTGTTCAACTGGCTCGCGCCTTACGTGCCGGGCGCCAAGGTGCTCGACCCGTTCACCGGCAGTGGCGCGCTGTTCCTCGAAGCCCTGTCCCGTGGCGCAGCCATGGGTCAGGCGCTGGACGCCAGCAGTATCGCGGTGTCCAGCCTGAAAGAGCACCTGGGGACGTTGCGGTGCACCAACGGCCAGGTCCAGACCGCCGATGCCCTGCGCTACCTGGAAACCCAGACCGCGACGGCCTACGACCTGGTGTTCCTCGACCCGCCGTTCAACCAGAACCTGCTGCCCGCCGTTTGCAAGTTGCTCGAAGAGCGCCAATGGCTGGCCGAAGACGCCTGGGTGTACACCGAAAGCGAGTCGGCGCCGTCGACCCTGGGCCTGCCGGAGAACTGGCGCCTGCACCGGGAGCAGAAATCCGGACGCGTGTATTACTCGTTGTGGCAGCGCAGCGCCTGACATTTCAGCGAGACGACTGCCCCAGCCTGGTTGTGAGGTGCACTACATAGTTACCGCCTGACATCCTTACGGATCATCCACAGTGGCTTGCGCAATTACCTGCAAACCACTGAGGATGAACACGGATGAACATCTCCCGCAGCCTGTTTATGCTGCCCTTTATCGCCTGGCTACCGCTCATTGCCAGCGCGGCGACACCCCCAGCGACGCAAGACTTCGTACTGGACAACGGTCTCAAGGTTGTCGTGCGCGAGGACCACCGCACCCCCATCGTCACCGCCCAACTCTGGATCAAGGCCGGTTCAAGCTACGAACCGCCCGGCCAGTCCGGCCTGTCCCACGCCCTCGAACATATGGTCTACAAAGGCAGCAGCAAGGCCTGCGCCGGAGAGTTCGAGGCGATACTGGAGAAATTGGGCGCCAGCCAAAACGCATTTACCGGCACTGATTTCACGGTTTTTTACCAGACACTGCCTTCCGGCCGCACTGGCGTCGCGTTCGAAATACTGGCCGATCTGATGAGTACGGCCGAGCTGAATGCACAGGACTTCACACCGGAGCTCAAGGTCATTCAGGAGGAGCGTCGGATGCGCGTTGATGATGAAATCATCGCGCTGGCTCACGAACGACTGAACAGCATCGCCCACCCGGCCAGCGGCTACCGCACCCCGACGATTGGCTGGATGCACGATCTGCAACGCATGAACGCCGTGCAATTACAGCAGTGGTATCAGGCCTGGTATTCGCCGGACAATGCGACGCTGGTGGTCGTTGGCGATGTTGCACCTGAGCGGATCAAGGCCTTGGCACAGCAGCACTTCGGCCACCTTGAGCGGCGCGCAACACCCATGGCGCCAGCCCCCGTCGAACTGGCCTCTGCCGGTGAACGGTCACTGACCCTGCGCGCGCCGGTAGCGTCCCCACGCCTGATCATGAGTTTCAACGCGCCCAGTCTGACCACGGCACTGGATCGTCGGACCGCCCATGCCCTGCGCTTGCTCGATATGTTACTGGCCGGATCCAATAGCGCGCGGATCAAACAGCAACTGCAACTGAGCGAGGCGATATTCACTGAGGCCGACTCAGAGTACGACGCCTTCAATCGCGGCGATTCGTTGCTGACCATCAGCACCCAGCTCAACCCGGACAAGCTCAATGACGCTGACGAAGCCCTCGCCCGACTGTGGCAAGTGATCGAATCACTGAAGAGCAAGGCACCGGAACCGGCAGAACTGGAGCGTGCGAAAAACCTTGTGATCGCTAACTCGGTTTATGCGCAGGATGATCTGGAAGGACAGGCCAACACCTTGGGCCTGCTGGAAACCATCGGCCTGGACTGGCGGCTGGCCGATCAGGATACGGATGAGCTGAACAAGGTCACTCCCCTGGATATTCAACAAGTCGCAAAGACTTACCTGACGCGTGAGCGCCTGAGTACCGCGAAAATCCTGCCGGAGAAAAACAATGGATAAGCTCAAAGGCCTCATCAATGGATTGATCCTGGCCGGCATGCTGTTGAGCGCACAGGCCCCTGCCGTTGCAACCACGGCGCCCCAGAAACCAGTGCTGCAATCGCTCAACGAACCACAGTCTCCGACGATCCACCGCGCGCTGTCGATCAAGGGTTACAAAACGCTCAGTGGAACGAAGATCCTGTTCATCCGCACCCCTGGCCTGCCGATGTTCGATGCCCTGGTGAGTTTTGCCGCAGGCAGCGCCCAAACCCCGCATCAACCCGGCCTGGCAGCGGTGACCTTCAGCCTTTTGAATGAGGGTGTGGCTGGCAAGGACGTCAATGCCATACTGGCGACGTTCGATAATCTGGGTGCCAGGTTGGGTATGGGTATCAGCCAGGATCGGACCCTTTTTTCCCTGCGCAGCCTGAGCGACGAAGCCCGGCGCGCTCCAGCCCTGGAACTGTTTGCCCAATTACTCGGCAAGCCGCTGTTGCCGCAAGAGTCCCTGCCTACAGTGAAATCCCAATTGCAGTTCTTGCTGGACCGTGAAGATCAGTCTCATGCCGCTCAAGCCCGAGAAGCCAATCTCGGCCAGCTGTATCCCGACCACGGCTATGCTCAGTCCTTCTACGGAACCCGGGCCGGGCTTGCCTCCATCACCCGCACCCAGGTGCAAGACTTTTATCGCAAGGCTTATACCGCGGGCAATGCCCAGATCACACTGGTCGGCGACCTCACTGAGGAAGAAGCCCAACGCATCGGTGCGCAGATATCCGCGGCCTTGCCCCCGGGACCGGCCACTGCCGCGATCCAGCCAGTGACAAGTCCAGCCGCTCCAAGTCTGCTGCGCGTTGATCGACCATCGACCCAGGCTTACCTGCGCCTTGCTCAGCCAAGTGTCCTGCGAAACAGTCCGGACTACGTCGTGCTACAGATGGCCATGCGGATTTTCACCAACCGACTGACCAATGAATTGCGTGAACGCCGAGGCCTGACATACCACGTTGAAGCCGACCTTTCAGCCCTTCAGGCACAAGGATTGTTGACCATTGAATTGCAGACCCGACCAGAGCAGGCCGATGCCGTGCTGACCCATATCAAGACGATGTTCACCGACTTCCTCGCCCAAGGGCCGACCCAACAGGAACTCGAAGACATCCAACAGCAACTGACCGGTAGCGCGCCGTTGAACAGCGCTACCAATGCGCAGATTCTGAGACAGTTGTACGCCATCAGCGCTCACAATCTGCCACTGGACCTCGACTTTGCCACGCAAGCAGCCTTGAAGCTGAACCTTGTATCAATCAAAAACGCACTCAACCGGCATTACCACGCCGACCAATGGCGCGTTGTCATCCTGGGGCCGAAGACAGATCAACAACCGCTGCCGGCTCCAAGCGAAAGCACAACCAATTCCATGTGTCGCGCACCTGGCGAGATTGTGGCAAGTTAGACAGCCATGATGACGCGGTCGCAGCGCTGCCGCGCCGCGTCTTCGGGCAGACTCATGAACACTTCCACCGAGAATGACTGTGCAACCGCACCCCGCACCGGCCTCACCGCCGTCCTTTACCCCCGCCTTTGGCATCGGCAATCCGCACTTGCAAACCTTGTGGGGGCCTCTGTGGCGTAAAACCGTGCACATCGGCCGCGAACGCGAACGTCTTTGGCTTGAAGACGGCGATTTTCTCGATCTCGACTGGCACGGCCCGCACAGCGCCGATGCACCCTTGGTGCTCGTGTTGCACGGGCTCACCGGCTCCTCGAATTCGCCTTATGTCGCCGGCATGCAAAAAGCCTTGGGCGACCGAGGCTGGGCCAGCGTTGCGCTGAACTGGCGCGGCTGTTCGGGCGAACCCAACCTGTTGCCGCGCAGCTACCATTCCGGCGCCAGCGAAGACCTGGCCGAAACCATCAAACACTTGCGGGCCAAACGGCCTCTCGCTCCGCTGTATGCTGTCGGCTACTCATTGGGCGGCAATATCCTGCTCAAGCATTTGGGCGAAACCGGTAGCGACAGCGACTTGATGGGCGCCGTGGCGGTGTCGGTGCCGTTCCGCCTGGACCAGTGCGCCGACCGTATCGACCAGGGTTTCTCAAAGGTCTATCAGGCGCATTTCATGCGCGAGATGCTCGCCTACATCAAGAACAAACAGCGGCAGTTCCAGCATGACGGACACGAGGATGGCCTGGCCGCATTGGCCGCACTTGGCTCGCTGGAAAACATGCGCACGTTCTGGGATTTCGATGGCCGGGTTACCGCACCGCTGAACGGCTTTGTCGATGCCGAGGATTACTATCGCCGCGCATCGAGCCGCTACTTCCTCGGCGAAATTCGCACCCCGACCCTGATGATTCAGGCGGCCGACGACCCCTTCGTATTTCCCCACAGCCTGCCGCACGCCGATGAATTGTCCGCCTGTACGCAATTTGAACTGCAAGCCAAGGGCGGGCACGTCGGTTTCGTAGACGGCACGCTCAGGCAACCGGGTTACTACCTGGAACGGCGCATCCCCGAGTGGCTGGCCGCCGTGGCTCGCGAGTAAAGCCATGGTCAGCGATCAGGGCGAGTCGATTCATTTCTGGCAAACCGCGCCACTGGCCGGGGTCGAATTATTGTCCGCCCGCTACATCGATCATCGTTTCGCGCCCCATGTGCATGACGGCTATGTGATCGGCATGATCATGGCCGGCGCCCAGCGTTATCGTTATCGCGGTGCCGAACACTTGGCGGGCAGCGGCACGCTGGTGCTGATCAACCCCGATGAATTGCACACCGGTCATAAAGGTACCGAGGATGGCTGGCTTTACCGGGCGTTTTATCCGGACAGCGGACAGATAACCTCGCTGCTGGCCGAACTCGAATTGCCAACCCACCACTTGCCGGCCTTCGGTGCCACACTGTATCGCGATCAGGATCTGGTGAACGGTTTCTGCCAACTCCACCGCCTGCTGGAAAGCCCCGCCACGGCATTGCAGCAACAAACGGTCTGGCGCGAACTGGTGCTGTCGCTGTTGCAGCGTCATGCGGCGGTGCCCGATGCCGGCAAACCCGGCAAGGAACACCGGGCTGTGAGCCTGGCCAAGGAATTGCTGCAGGCGCAACTGGTAGCACCGCCCTCACTGGAGGCGCTGGCGGCGGCGGTCAATCTCTCGCCATTCCATTTCGCCCGAGTGTTCCGCCGCGCCACCGGCATGCCGCCGCACACCTGGCTGATGCAACAGCGCATCGCCCGGGCGCGGACGTTGCTGCAACGTGGTTGTTTACCGCTGGAGGTCGCAATGCAACTTGGGTTTGCCGACCAGAGCCATCTGAGCCGGCAGTTCAAGCAAGTGTATGGGGTTGGGCCGGGGGCGTATCGCACAGCCCGGCTTTAGACACAAAAAGATCGTCCGAAGGCTCGGGCCGCGTTCGGACGATCTTTTGATTTTTCTTTTGTCTCATTCGCCAGTGGCAATGCCCCGCGCAGGCTCGTTGATCCATTCGCTCCACGACCCGGCATACAACGAACCCAACGGATAACCGGCCAGGCACAACGCAAACAGGTTGTGGCACGCCGTCACGCCGGAGCCGCAGTACGCCACCAAATCGGTCGGCGAACGATCACCCAGTTTCGCAGCGAAACGCTGCCTGAGCTGATCGGCCGGCAGGAAGCGCCCGTCACTGCCCAGGTTGTCGGTAAACGCCGCACACTGGGCGCCGGGAATGTGCCCGGCCACCGGATCGATCGGCTCCACTTCACCCTTGAAACGCGGCAGTGCGCGGGCATCGAGCAGGGTCAGTTCCGGCCGGGCGAGGCGCTTTTGCAACTGCTCGGCACTGATCAGCAACGCCGTGTCAGGACTGCCGGTGAAGGAACCACGGGTGATCGCCGGCGTATCCAGGCTCAACGGCAACCCCGCCGCATGCCAGGCCTTGAGCCCGCCATCGAGGATGAATACGCCATCGCGCTTGCCCAGCCATGCCAGCAACCACCAGGCCCGCGCCGCATAGGCACCCGGACCGTCGTCATACAGAACCACTTCGCTGTCGGCGTTGATACCCCAGGCTTGCAGGCGCTCGATCAGTTGCGCCGGTTCGGGTAACGGATGACGTCCGGTCACACCCTTGACCACGGCGCCACTCAGATCACGCTCAAGGTCGGCATAGCTCGAACCGACAATGTGCCCTTCGGCATAGCTGCGCTGACCGTAATCCGGGTCTTCGAGGGCAAAACGACAATCCAGAATCACCAGCCCCGGCTGATCCTTTTTCAGGTCCAGTGCTTGCGGGGTGATCAGTTGCGCAATGGGCATAACAGGCTCCTGTGATTTTTATCGGACTTCGATCCTACGACACTTCCTCAAGCGCCTGGGCCAGGGGCACGTAAAACTCTTCGAACAAGGCGTTGACCGCATCGCGGGCCTCATCCGTGACGAACCCGGCCTCCAGCACCAGCACCTGATACACCCCGCGTTTAATGGCCTGCTCGCTGAGGTGGCTGGAATTCTCCCGCGTGGTGCACAGGAAGCGCACCCAGGACGTGAGGATGATCCAGGCATTGAGGGTCAGGGATTCGATCTGCACCTTGTCCATCTTCAGGATGCCGGCGGCGACAAAACCTTCGTAGATCGCCGAACCCTGGATCAGGCAGCGCTGGGAGAAGCGTCGATAGCGGTCGGCCAGGTCCGGATCGCTGTCGAGCAAATGTTCGAGATCGCGATGCAGAAACCGGTAACGCCACATCGCCGCCAGCAGCTCCTTGAGGTAGAAGCGTTTGTCTTCCACCGTGGCAGCACGGCCCTGGGGCGGGCGCAGGAAGCTGTCCACCAGGCTTTCGTACTCGCTGAACAGCACAGCGATGATCGCCTGCTTGTTAGGGAAGTGGTAGTACAGGTTGCCCGGGGAAATTTCCATGTGGGCAGCAATGTGGTTGGTACTGATGCTGCGCTCGCCCTGTTGATTGAACAGCTCCAGGCTGTTCTGCACGATGCGCTCGCTGGTTTTGATCCGTGGGGCCATGGCTTGAGCTTTAATTCAGAGTGCGTTGACGGGCATCTTAGATCTATCCGCGAGCGGATAAAACAAAGCTGTTTCAGGATGTCATTTGACTTTTTAGAGCATAGACTCTAAAAAATGCCTCATTACAATAAATCCGGAGCCGACCATGACTGCTGAAATTTCCTACCTGCAGAAACTACAGCAACCGCTGGAAGAGCTTCAGGCCCTGTTCGACGCCCAGCGTGCCGCCTACGCCGCCAACCCGATGCCACCCGCCGCGCAGCGCCAACAATGGCTCAAGGCGCTGAAGGATTTGTTGAACAAGGAACGCCAGGCCCTGATCGATGCGATCAGCCAGGACTTCAGCCATCGCAGCGCCGATGAAACCCTGCTCGCCGAACTGATGCCCAGCCTGCACGGCATCCATTACGCCAGCAAACACCTCAAAGGCTGGATGAAAGCGTCGCGGCGCAAGGTCGGTGCCGCCTTCCAGCCGGCTTCGGCCAAAGTCGTTTACCAACCGCTGGGCGTGGTCGGGGTCATCGTGCCGTGGAACTACCCGCTGTACCTGGCCATCGGCCCGCTGGTCGGCGCGCTGTCGGCGGGCAATCGGGTGATGCTCAAGCTCAGTGAGTCGACCCCCGCGACCGGCCTGCTGATGAAGCAACTGCTGGCGCGAATCTTCCCCGAAGACCTGGTTTGCGTGGTCCTGGGCGAGGCTGATATGGGCGTGGCGTTTTCACGCCTGCCGTTCGATCACCTGCTGTTCACCGGCGCCACCAGCATCGGCAAACACGTCATGCGCGCCGCCGCGGAAAACCTGACCCCGGTAACCCTGGAACTGGGCGGCAAGTCCCCGGCCATTGTTTCCCGTGACGTGCCGCTCAAGGACGCCGCCGAGCGCATCGCCTTCGGCAAAACCTTGAACGCCGGCCAGACCTGCGTGGCCCCTGACTACGTACTGGTGCCGGAGGATCGCGTCGGAGGTTTCGTCGAAGCCTATCGCACAGCCGTCCGCGGGTTTTATCCGACGCTGGCCGACAACCCGGACTACACCGCGATCATCAATGAGCGACAACTGGCGCGCCTAAACGGCTACGTCAGCGATGCCACCAGCAAGGGTGCGTTGCTGATGCCGCTGTTCGACCAGAGCCAGGGCCGACGCATGAGCCATAGCCTGCTGCTCAATGTCACCGACGAGATGACGGTGATGCAGGACGAAATCTTCGGGCCGCTGCTGCCGATCGTGCCGTACAAGGATCTGGACCAGGCATTTGCCTACATCAACCAGCGCCCTCGCCCACTGGCGCTGTATTACTTCGGCTACGACAAGCGCGAACAACAGCGCGTTCTGCACGAAACACATTCCGGTGGCGTGTGCCTGAACGACACGCTGCTGCACGTCGCCCAGGACGACATGCCGTTCGGCGGTATCGGTGCCTCGGGCATGGGTCATTATCATGGCCATGAAGGGTTCCTGACCTTCAGCAAGGCCAAGGGCGTGCTGATCAAGCAGCGCTTCAACGCGGCGAAACTGATTTACCCGCCGTATGGCAAATCGATCCAGAAGCTGATCCAGAAGCTGTTCATCCGCTAACGATCTCACCGTCGGGTAATAACAATAATGAACCCCAGCCTGTCCGATACACCCGCGCTGTCACGGCGCGGGCTACTTAAATTCAGCCTCGGCGCCACAGCATTCCTCGCCACCGCCGGGCTCGGAGCCAGCCTCAGCGGTTGCTCGTCGAGCGTCCCGGCCAATGGTTTCGTCACGTTACGCAGCGGCGACCTGCTGTTTTTGCGGGCGTTGATACCGGTCATGCTCGAAGGTGCCGTGACCGCCGAACGGATGCCCGAGGCTGTCGAGGGCACACTGAAAAGCCTGGATTACAACCTCGCTCACTTGTCACCGGAAATGCTCAAGCTGACCAGGCAACTGTTCGATGTACTGGGCATGGCCGTGACCCGCGGACCGCTGACCGGGATCTGGGGCAGCTGGGAAAACGCCAGCGCCGATGATACCCGGCAGTTTCTGGACCGCTGGGAAAACAGCTCGTTGAGCCTGCTGCGCATGGGCCACAGTTCCCTGCTGCAACTGGTGATGATGGCCTGGTACGGCCGCAAGGAATCGTGGGCGCATTGCGGGTATCCCGGGCCGCCAACAGTCTGAAATCGAGTCGCCCCTATCGCGAGCAGGCTCGCTCCCACACTTGACCGTGTACCCCGATAATAAAAAGAGAACCCGAAGATGCCCGTACCTGATCCGTTCCGCGAAGGCATGGCCCGAGGCTGGAAAACCTACAACGGCTCGCAACTGACCCAGGACCTGACACTCGAAGCGGACGTGGCGATCATCGGCAGCGGAGCCGGTGGCGGCACCACCGCCGAAATTCTCAGCGCGGCCGGCTACAAAGTGCTGCTGATCGAAGAAGGCCCACTCAAGACCAGCAGCGACTTCAAGTTGCTCGAAGACCAGGCCTACAGCAGCCTCTATCAGGAAGGCATCGGCCGCATGAGCAAAGACGGCGCGATCACCATCCTCCAGGGCCGGGCGGTGGGCGGCACCACGCTGATCAACTGGACCTCCAGTTTCCGCACTCCGGAGCCGACCCTGGAACACTGGGCCAAAGAGCACAACGTCAAGGGCCACAGCCCGGCGGAAATGGCGCCGTGGTTCGAAAAAATGGAGCAACGCCTCGGTGTCGCGCCGTGGATGGTGCCCCCCAACGCCAACAACGATGTAATCCGCAAGGGCTGCGAAGCACTGAATTACTCATGGCACGTCATCCCGCGCAACGTTCGCGGCTGCTGGAACCTCGGCTACTGCGGCATGGGCTGCCCGACCAACGCCAAGCAATCGATGATGGTCACCACCATTCCGGCGACCCTGGAAAAAGGCGGTGAACTGCTTTACCTGGCCCGCGCCGAAAAACTCACGATCAGCAGTGACAAGGTCACCGGCCTGCAATGTTCTGCGATGGATGAACACTGCGTCGCACCGACCGGGCGCACCATCACGGTCAAGGCGCGGCATTTCGTGCTGTCCGGTGGCGGCATCAACAGCCCGGCCTTGCTGATGCGCTCCGGGGCACCCGACCCGCACAAGCGCCTGGGGAAACGCACCTTCCTGCACCCGGTGAACATGTCCGCCGCGCTGTTCGACGAAGTGGTCAACCCGTTCTACGGCGCGCCGCAGTCGATTTACTCCGACCATTTCCAATGGCAGGACGGCACCACCGGCAAGATGTCCTTCAAACTGGAAGTCCCACCCCTGCACCCGGCGCTGGCCACGACGTTGCTCGGTGGTTTCGGCCAGGAAAACTCGCAGCACATGGCCAATCTGCCGCATACCCACGCCATGCTGGCGTTACTGCGGGACGGTTTTCACCCGGACAGCCCCGGTGGCAGCGTCGAATTGCGCAGCGATGACACACCGGTGCTGGATTATCAGCTCTCGCCTTACGCCTGGGATGGATTGCGCCGGGCGTTCCATACCATGGCCGAGATCCAGTTTGCCGGTGGCGCCAAGGCAATCATGCCGATGCACGCCGATGCCAGTTACGTGAAGACACTCGCCGAAGCCCGCACGCTGATCGATGGCCTGAGCCTGGAGTTGTATCGCACACGCCTGGGCAGTGCCCATGTGATGGGCGGTTGCGCCATGGGTGAAGACCCGACAAACGCGGTGACCGACAGCCTCGGCCGGCATCATCAACTGGGCAATCTGTCGATCCACGACGGCTCGCTGTTCCCCACCAGCATTGGCGCCAATCCGCAGCTGTCGGTCTATGGACTGACGGCGCAACTGGCGACATCCCTGGCCGAACGTTTAAAAAATCCATGAAAATGACGATAATTCCTATCGTCTATAGTGCTTTCTTATCCAACAGGCGACTTGGCCGACCGGGAAGGCTGCGATACCATCCGACTCCCCAACGGATTCCCGCCAGGACGACGCGATGAACCGAGTGTTGTACCCAGGTACCTTCGACCCTATTACCAAGGGCCATGGCGATCTGGTCGAACGCGCCTCGCGCCTGTTCGATCACGTGATCATTGCCGTTGCCGCGAGCCCGAAGAAAAACCCGCTGTTCCCTATGGAACAACGGGTAGAACTGGCGCGCGAGGTCACTAAACACCTGCCGAACGTTGAAGTCGTCGGCTTCTCGACGCTGCTCGCGCACTTCGCCAAAGAGCAGAACGCCAACGTGTTCCTGCGTGGTTTGCGCGCGGTGTCGGACTTCGAATACGAATTCCAGCTGGCCAACATGAACCGCCAACTGGCGCCGGATGTGGAAAGCCTGTTCCTGACCCCGTCCGAGCGTTATTCGTTCATTTCCTCGACGCTGGTCCGTGAAATCGCAGCCCTGGGCGGCGATATCACCAAGTTCGTCCACCCTGTGGTGGCGGACGCCCTGACCGAACGCTTCAAGAAGTAGGAGCTGCCGCAGGCTGCGATCTTTTGATCTTGCTTTTGACCGAGAGCAGGCTTGTCACTCAGCCTGCTCTTGATCACGTCCGCGTGCACTGCGCTCTCCAATGCGGCACAATTGTGCGCATTGGTTTATTGCGCCCGGGCTTGCCGCCCCGGCTGGAGTTAGCATGTCCCTGATCATCACCGACGATTGCATCAACTGCGACGTCTGCGAACCCGAGTGCCCGAACGCCGCGATTTCCCAAGGCGAAGAGATCTACGTGATCGACCCGAACCTGTGCACCCAGTGCGTCGGCCACTACGACGAACCGCAGTGCCAGCAGGTCTGCCCGGTGGATTGCATTCCACTGGACGAAGCTCATCCGGAGACTGAAGAACAGTTGATGGAGAAGTACCGCAAGATTACCGGTAAGGCTTAAGCCATTCGGCGACTGTCAGGCCGCCTTCGCTGGCAAGCCAGCTCCTACAGATGCTCGCGAAAACCTGTAGGAGCCGGCTTGCCGGCGAAGCTCTTCAGCTCTGACAACGCGGGCAAAATACGCTGGCGCGCTGCCCGAGCTTCACTTCCCGCAGACCCGTGCCACAGACCTTGCAGTGCTCACCGCCACGGCCGTACACGAACAGTTCCTGCTGGAAATAACCAGGCTGTCCATCACCACCGATAAAGTCCCGCAACGTGGTACCGCCACGCTCGATGGCGGCCGCCAGGATGCGCTTGATCTCGATGGCCAGCTTCAAGTAACGCGCACGGGAAATGCTCTTGGCTTCGCGGCGCGGATCGATCCCGGCGGCGAACAACGCTTCGGTCGCGTAGATATTGCCCACGCCCACCACCACCGCGTTATCCATGATGAACGGCTTGACCGCCATCGAACGTCCGCGGGACTGCTGGAACAATCGTTCGCCATCGAACAGATCGGTCAGCGGCTCCGGCCCCAGGCGAATCAGCAATTCGTGATTGAGCGGGTCGAGGCTCCAGAGCATCGCGCCGAAGCGCCGCGGGTCCGTGTAACGCAGGGCCAGGCCCGACTCCAGCTCGATGTCCACATGCTCATGCTTGGCCGCCGGCAGCCCGGCCTCCACCAGACGCAAATTGCCTGACATGCCCAAATGACTGATCAAGGTACCGACTTCGGCATTGATCAGCAGGTACTTGGCGCGCCGCTCCACCAATACGATGCGCTGGCCGGACAGGCGCACATCGAGGTCCTCGGGAATCGGCCAGCGCAGGCGCCGATCACGCACGATCACCCGGCTGACACGCTGGCCTTCCAGGTACGGCGCGATGCCGCGACGGGTGGTTTCGACTTCTGGCAATTCAGGCATGGTGCTCTCGGATCAGGCGCATGGCCTGGAAAGTTCCGACACTCAGCGATGAGTGCCAAGGTCGCGGATCGTCTGCTTGAGGGTCTCGAAGTCGTAGTCCGAGAGGCCGACATAATCGAGCACCAGCGGCGCGATGCTGTTCCACTCGTGATCTTCGGTCTGATTGCCCAGTACCCGATAAGAAGCACAAATATGCTCGGCCATTTTCAGTATCGCCAGCAGGCTCTTCAGCGAACTGTTGCGCGACGACTCATCGCTGAAGATCGCCAGGGCATTGTGGTGATTGGCGATCGCCGCGCTCACGTGCTCCGGCAGACGCCAGGACTTGGCCGTGTAATACCCGACCACAGAGTGATTGGTATTGAACACCTGGTTCTCCGTATCCACCACCCGGCATTCGGCACTGGCGCTGGCATAGGCCTGCTCAAGAACGCCCATGTAGTCGGGGAAACGCTGGAGCATCAAGGGTACGCCGCAGTCGTGGAACAAGCCCAGGGCATATGCTTCGTCGCCATTTTCAACGCCGATGCGCTTGGCCAGGGTCAGGCAGGTCATCGCCACGTCCTGAGCGGTGTCCCAGAAACGGTTCAGGGTGACAATGGTGTCGTCATTCATCTCGCCCTTGATCGACTGCGCGTTGATCAGGTTGATGACCGAGCGGCTGCCCAGCAGATTTACCGCGCGCTGGATCGAGGCAATCTTGTTGCTCAGGCCGTAATACGGCGAATTGACGATCTTCAGCAGGGAACCGGAAAGACCCGGGTCCTGGGAAATCAGCTTGGCAATAACTTCCAGATCCGGGTCGGGCATGTACTGCTCCATCTGCAAATCCACCATGATTTGCGGCTGGGCCGGTACGCTGATGCCCTGCAGGGCTTGCTGGATCTGTTCGGAAGTCAGCTCTTGGGACATTTGTGCACACTCTGGGTCAGGCGGTGATTCTAACCTTTATGAAGTTGGATCCGACATACCAAATCGCAAGACAACCCCCGCCACATGTCCACTTGCAGGCCAATCCGGGGTCTCAACACGCTATACTCCCGCTCTTTTTTCCGGAGCGACGACATGTCCCTGCCTAGCCTGCGCCTCAAAGCCAACGCCGACCGTCGTCTGCGCAACGGTCACTTGTGGGTCTACAGCAACGAAATCGATGTAGCCGCTACGCCTTTGCACGGTTTCAAGGCCGGCGACCAGGCGATCCTCGAAGCCGCTGGCGGCAAGCCGCTGGGCATCGTTGCCATGAGCCCGAACAACCTGATCTGTGCGCGTGTGCTGTCGCGCGACATCAAGTTGCCGCTGGACAAATCGCTGCTGGTACACCGCCTGAACGTGGCCCTGTCCTTGCGCGATCGCCTGTTCGACAAGCCGTTCTATCGCCTGGTCTACGGCGACTCCGACCTGCTGCCGGGCCTGGTGGTCGACCGTTTCGGCGACATCCTCGTAGTACAGATCGCTTCGGCCACCATGGAAGCCCATAAAGACGACGTGATCGCGGCGCTGACCCAAGTGCTCAAGCCAAGCGGCATCCTGTTCAAGAACGACTCTGCTGCCCGTGACGCCGAAGGCCTCACCCGCTACGTCGAAACCGTATTCGGCCTGGTGCCGGAGTGGGTTGCCCTCGAAGAGAACGGCGTGAAATTCGAAGCGCCAGTCATTCAAGGCCAGAAAACCGGCTGGTTCTACGACCACCGCATGAACCGCGCACGCCTGGCGCCGTATGCCAAAGGCAAACGCGTACTGGACCTGTACAGCTACATCGGCGGCTGGGGCGTGCAGGCTGCCGCGTTCGGCGCCAGTGAAGTGTTCTGCGTCGACGCCTCGGCTTTCGCCCTCGACGGTGTCGAGCGCAACGCCGCACTGAACGGCTTCGCCGAGAAAATGACCTGCATCGAAGGCGACGTGTTCGAAGCCCTCAAAGAGCTGAAAGCCAGCGAAGAACGCTTCGACGTGATCGTGGCCGACCCGCCGGCGTTCATCAAACGCAAGAAAGACATGAAGAACGGCGAAGGCGCCTACCGCCGCCTGAACGAGCAGGCCATGCGCCTGCTCACCAAGGACGGCATCCTGGTCAGCGCATCGTGCTCAATGCACCTGCCGGAAGACGACCTGCAGAACATCCTGCTGACCAGCGCCCGCCACCTGGACCGCAATATCCAGATACTGGAACGTGGTGGCCAGGGCCCGGATCACCCGGTGCATCCGGCTATTGCCGAGACGCGGTATATCAAGAGCATTACTTGCCGGTTGTTGCCGAATAGCTGATCGTAACCTGTTGCAGGAGCGAGTCAGATCGCTCCTACAACAGTTTCAGAATAGTCCTTCGCTACTCGCATTGACTTGCCCCCCACATCAAATCAATCCTCGCCCCCCCCTCACGGATCGAGAGCCACGTTTGATGACTCGTGCCATTCACGCCAAAGAAAAATCGTCGTTCATCCTGCTATTGATGGCGATGACGCTCCTCGCCGTTTTCCCTCTCGACGTGGTTCTGCCCTCGTTTCCCGCGCTTTCCGAGCATTTTCGTACCTCCCCCACCGATATCGCCTTGTCGGTCAGCCTCTTTGCCATCGGCCTGGCGTTTTCGCTGCTGTTGATCGGGCCGCTATCGGATATGTTCGGGCGCAAGAAGCTGTTGCTGGGAGGAATATCCCTGGCAGCAGTGGGTGCAACAGGCTGTCTGTTCGCCACTGATTTCGCCTGGTTTCTGGGTTTTCGTGTGATTCAGGCAGTGGGTTGCGGATCGTTTGCGTTGTCTCAGGCGCTGGTTCAGGATCTGTTCGCTGGCCGGGAGCTGGAGCGCCTGCGGATCTGGATGACCACCGCCGGCGGGATTTTCATCTCCAGTTCGCCGCTGATGGGCACCTGGCTGCAGTTGCATCTGGGCTGGCAGGGCAGTTTTTATGTATTCATCAGCCTGGCGATCATCGTCTGGTTGAGATCCTGGTTCCTGTTAAGGGAGAGCCGCAGCAGCGAGCGCGCGCCACGGCGATTTTTCGGCGCTTATTGGTTGCTCCTTTCAGATATCCGCTTTACCGGTTACTGGCTGATTTCCGCCCTCGCCTTCGCCTGCCATTTCTCGTTTCTCGTCATCTCACCAATCATCTTCATGGAGCACCTGAACCTTTCCGCCTACCAGTTCGCCTGGGCGTTGTTGTTATATGGTGCGGCCTATGTGGTCGGCGGGGTTGTTGCCAGCATCTTGCATCGCTATCTGGAAGGTGGCACGCAAATCATCATCGGCCTGGGTCTGATCGCCCTATCGGGGCTGGTGATGCTGTGGCTGGCCTGGCAGTTCGGCCTGTCGGCTGCCACTGTACTGATCCCCATGCTGATCTGTACCGCTGGCACCACCGTTTCCCGGCCCATCGCCAACTCCAGAGCGATGAGTCTTTACCCGCAACACGCCGGCACCTCGACCTCTGCCGGCAGTCTGATGATTTTCATGTGTGGCGGCCTGATTAGCGCCGTGATCAATCTGGCCAGCGAACACCTGACCACCGCGCTGGGCTTGTGCTTTTTGACCCTGAGCGCGGTAGGGCTGGGATTGAACGCTTTGATCAGTCGACGGGCGCTGTGCAGTGGGAAAATAACCACGACGGTGTAGGCCGCACGTCTCGTTAGGGCTGTCTGCACGCTCGCAACCATTCCCTCCAGCCGCCAGCCGTGTAGAATCGCGAACATTCATCGCCAGTCATCCCCGGCGGGTTTATGAGCTGAAGCTGAAGCGCGCGGCGATCCCGCAAAGTTATCGGCAACTTCCGGACACGCGGCCATTTCTGAGTGTTCCAGACGTCAATAGAAGCTCACTTCCCATTTGATACCTGATTAGCCGCCCGGAGTGCTTCATGCCTGATTACCGCTCGAAAACATCCACCCACGGCCGCAACATGGCCGGTGCCCGCGCACTGTGGCGCGCCACGGGGATGAAAGATGACGACTTCAAGAAGCCGATCATCGCCATTGCCAACTCCTTCACCCAGTTCGTACCGGGCCACGTGCACCTCAAAGACTTGGGCCAACTGGTCGCCCGCGAGATCGAACGCGCTGGCGGCGTGGCGAAGGAATTCAACACCATCGCTGTCGATGACGGCATCGCCATGGGCCACGACGGCATGCTCTATTCGCTGCCGAGCCGCGAGATCATCGCCGACTCCGTCGAGTACATGGTCAACGCCCACTGCGCCGATGCGATCGTGTGCATTTCCAACTGCGACAAGATCACCCCTGGCATGCTGATGGCGTCCCTGCGCCTGAACATTCCGGTGATCTTCGTCTCCGGCGGCCCGATGGAAGCCGGCAAGACCAAACTCGCTTCCCACGGCCTCGACCTGGTTGACGCCATGGTGATCGCCGCCGACTCCAGCGCTTCTGACGAGAAAGTCGCCGAGTACGAGCGCAGCGCCTGCCCGACCTGCGGTTCGTGCTCCGGCATGTTCACCGCCAACTCGATGAACTGCCTGGTCGAAGCACTGGGCCTGGCATTGCCGGGCAACGGTTCGACCCTGGCCACCCACAGCGACCGCGAACAGCTGTTCCTGCAGGCCGGCCGCACCATTGTCGAGCTGTGCAAGCGCTACTACGGCGAGAACGACGAGTCGGTATTGCCGCGCAACATCGCCAACTTCCAGGCGTTCGAAAACGCCATGACCCTGGACATCGCCATGGGCGGTTCCACCAACACCATCCTGCACTTGCTGGCCGCAGCCCAGGAAGCCGAGATCGATTTCGACCTGCGCGACATCGACCGTCTGTCCCGTCACGTACCGCAACTGTGCAAGGTCGCGCCGAACATCCAGAAGTACCACATGGAAGACGTGCACCGCGCCGGCGGCATCTTCAGCATCCTCGGTTCGCTGGCCCGTGGTGGTTTGCTGCACACCCAGCTGCCGACCGTGCACAGCCGCAGCATGGAAGAAGCCATCGCCAAGTGGGACATCACCCAGACCACCGACGAAGCCGTGCACCACTTCTTCAAGGCCGGTCCGGCGGGCATTCCAACGCAAACCGCATTCAGCCAGTCGACCCGTTGGGACACCCTGGACGACGACCGTGAAAACGGCTGCATCCGCAGTGTCGAGCACGCTTACTCGCAAGAAGGCGGCCTGGCCGTGCTCTACGGCAACATCGCCCTGGACGGCTGCGTGGTGAAAACCGCTGGCGTCGACGAGTCGATCCACGTGTTCGAAGGCAACGCCAAGATCTTCGAAAGCCAGGACAGCGCCGTACGCGGCATCCTCGCCGATGAAGTGAAGGAAGGCGACATCGTCATCATTCGCTACGAAGGCCCGAAAGGCGGCCCGGGCATGCAGGAAATGCTCTACCCGACTTCGTACCTGAAATCCAAAGGCCTGGGCAAAGCCTGCGCCCTGCTCACCGACGGCCGTTTCTCCGGCGGCACCTCGGGCCTGTCCATCGGCCACGCTTCGCCTGAAGCGGCTGCTGGCGGCGCGATCGGCCTGGTGCAGGACGGCGACAAAGTGCTGATCGACATTCCGAACCGCTCGATCAACCTGTTGGTCAGCGACGAAGAACTGGCTGCACGCCGGGTCGAACAAGACAAGAAAGGCTGGAAACCGGTGGAAGTGCGTCCACGCAAAGTGACCACCGCGTTGAAAGCCTACGCCCTGCTGGCGACCAGCGCCGACAAGGGTGCGGTGCGTAACAAGGCGATGCTTGACGGGCTGTAAGCGTTAACCGTCGAACATGAAAATGCCCCGCCCAGTGCGGGGCATTTTGTTTGCGTAACGCCTACTTAATGCCTCTAACTTCCCATCATATCCCCGAAGGTATATTCAGAACCGAGTCAAAAGCAAAGTTCGTCACTCGTTTGAGCTAGGCATCCGCAAAACTTGTCCCAGATAGAGCAGCGCCAATAGTGCAGGACCAAACATTGCCGCGTTAAACCAAATCTTGCTGCTGGGTTGGGATAGTGAGGCTAGTAGCAGAGGTGATATAACTATCAGCCCCATTATTAACATTACCGATATAACGCGCCTGCGGCATGACCCAGTATTTTTTGGCCTATTTAGCGCCGCAAGACCAAGCCCAGCGGTCCCCGACCATGCGAGTGCGCCGATTAATATGCCAAAGACTTCACCAAACATCATAAAGATCGAGCTTAGCAGGGCCAATCCAAAAGCAGGCAGGACACCTCCGACTAGATACATAACTGACCAAAGAATGCGTACCACCATGCCTATTTACTCCATTAAAACAATTCTTACGCTGCTTAAACTCTCGGTCTGATGAGGACCTTACTAATATCTTCGACTTATGAAGTCAGGGATTTACCCACGGCTTGGCAACTTGTAGCTTGATGAGATAGCGTTCTTCTGTGGGACGCTTATCGTCTCTGAAGCGATTGACCACCAGCATCACTTGATACTGATTCCCCGCTTGCCAAGTAGAGGTCCCACCTTTGTTCACGTCTCGCAATCGAGCTCGCCATTCGGGAGTGTCCGCAAATGGTGGATCGTCGTTGACCCGAATGGGTATCCAGCCACCGTGGCGCCACTGCTTCTGCAGGTTAAGAACTATTTCAAGCGTCTCATCGAGTAACAGCGGCTCGATTTGCGGGGACATGCGGACACTTCTGACTAACCCATCACGATCGAAACTAACCGTGAAAAAACGAGCTAATGGGGTCACGAATCCGAATTGATCGTCAATAAAACGTAGGCGCGCGTCAGACTTGGGTGTACTGAACCAGGAGTACCCAGGAAAAGCCGGATCGATGGCCGCGCTGGAGCGCATGCGCATGGCTTCCCAAGGTTCGCCGATCACTAGCGCAATTTCCGAGTCATCCGATAGCGCTCGCATCACCGCCATTGCCAGCAGAGCCGCGACTGCAATGGTCAAAACCTTTCGTCGCCACTTCATGCGCCGCAGCAGACTCATCGCACCCCCCGTCCTGCGGCAATGTCCCGAATCGCCTGTTCGATCAGATGACGATCAGAGCGTCGTAGTAACTCATCAAATTGCGTCGCTGCCTTGAGTACGAAGGGCATGCGCTGATGGATATCGGCCAGGTTGGCAAAGCGATCATTGCTGAAGCCCACGGTGCGCCCGTCTTCGCTGGGATGGCACTGGCTGGCCAGAGTCAGCTCGACCGCTGCCGCAGCACCGGAGGGGAGATTCGTGACAAAGGAGAATTGGTTGCCTAGTAGCAAACTTACGAATTGCACGTTGCTGTACATCGCTGGCTGCAGGATGTTCTTCTGCTCATGTTCGGCAAGAAACACAACACTTTCGGTAATGTTGCCAGCCTCAATGGCCGCGAAGGCTTGCACTATTTCCTCATGGTAAGTGCCAAACTCCAATATTTCCTGTTCAATCGGCCACAGCACAGGTTGTTGTACATTCCCAAATATGTCTTTTCGTGAAGGGAGGCATGTCTTGAGCGACCACAAGCCCCGCTCCTTGTAAAAAGCATGCAGCGGAAATACATCCAGAAACAGCGTGGTATTGCCCAGCGCCAACATGTCGTGCACGTACTGGAGTTGCTTCTGCACGTACGACAATGATTCGCTGTCGTTACGCAGGTCAACGCCCGGTATCGGGTTATTGCTTCGGGTTAGCTCGTAGTCGCGCTGCGACTGTTTGTCAGTCTTGCCGAACAATTCAATCCCAAAGAATTTCCAGCGACGCTGGGCGCTGTCGACCATACGCTTTCCTGCCTCGTATTCATTCTGAATTCTCTCGACTGATTCAACCGCATGCAGCAAACCACAACCCACCTGCTTGGAGGCGAACGCCGCTAGGCCCGCCCATTGAAAACGCTGATCCTCCAGCCATAATCGGGCGTACGCCGCATTGATCTCGCGATTGCGCGCCCTTGGGTCGGCGATCAGGATGCCGCCCGGCGCCACGATGGCTTCGGCTCTTTGCTGATAGCTGCGCCAAAGGTTCTGGCAGACCTGTCCCGACTGCTCGTTGTAGCTCGTTACAGGACGACTTGGCGGCGGGGTGAAGCTGGAGGGGCGTGGCTCGGCTGTCGGTTGTCGTGCTTCGGCCGGCGTAGCGGGTTGCGCGGTGGCTCGGGCAGACGGCGCAACATTGCCGGTTTCCATCCGCTGGCTCCTGAAAGTCTGGTTGGCAATCAGCTTGGGCGGCGGGTCGCACTTGCACTTGCACAGGTCGTCGTGCAGGGCGGGCTTGCGTCCTTCCCACTCCTCCGACAGACGTGGACCGACGCAGATAATGGTCCCGGTGCTGTCGCATTCCGGGCATTTGACTTCATCGCCTTCGCGGGCCATGGCCTGGCCATTGATACTGCCGCGATGCCAGCCGCTGACGACGGTTCCCTTGACGGTGGTTTTGGCCCCGACGGTGATGTAGTAGCGCCTCATGCGAAATATGTCCTTGTCAGATCGAAAGGACGCACGCTAGAAGAGGCGAAGTGGAGGATAAATCAGACGTTTCCTTGATTGATGTAAGTCAATTCTGAAATGAGACTGGATATGGACATCGGTGTACTCGCGATAACCGTCGAATATGAAAATGCCCCGCCAAGTGCGGGGCATTTTTTGTCCGCGCTATTCCTGCGGGTCGAGGTTATCCAACGCCTGATTCACCGCCAGCTCGCCCAACATGATCACCTGCGCAATCCCCAGCATCGTGCTGCGTTGCGAGCCTTCCAGCAGGCCGGCGAAATCGCTGGCCATCACATTGGCCGAGGCGAGGGATTCGCAGGCGTGGGCCAACAGGGTTTCGGTGTCGAGGCCGGGCGCGATCAAGAATGTTCGGCTGGGTTTGCGCGGGGTGGTGTTGATGTGGGCGGAGAGGTTGTCGGTATTTGGGGGGTCGGGGGTAATTTTGAGCATTGATGGAACTCCGGGTGAGAAAAAAGGAGCCATCACCCTCGCTACCAAACGATGGGTGGCGGCCACACGCAGGTTGGTAGACCGGTCACCAGGAACCCGGCGCGTCCGAAGATGCCCTGCGCATGGCCACCATATGAGCAGAGACAGAAACGAACCCTGCAAAGGGTGGCGCAATGCGCCGAGGTGAACACGGGCTACCAAACCCGATCACTGATGTTCAGTGACGCGGAAACGATAGAAGCCGCCCCCCAGGCGCACAAGCCGGCGGATTCTGGCGTAGTCGTAGTCCCTTACGCAAGAATGCGTAGGTTGCGACTGTCAGGAGATGTCGTTCTGGCAGGGTCTTTGATTGCACCGACCAGCCTCATCGCGAGCAGGCTTGCTCCCACAGAATGAAATGCATGACGTCGGGCATTTGCGCCGATCTCCTGTAGGAGCTGCCGAAGGCTGCGATCTTTTGATTTTGAAGATCAAAAGATCGCAGCCTTCGGCAGCTCCTACAGTGAATATCGCCTGTGTTACTGGATGTCTTCAGGCTTGACGATCACCCAGTTCTTGTCCGCAGTCACCGTCAACCCTTCCTTGGCCTGGGCCGCGGCGTTCTTGGCCATCATGCCGTTGATCTGGGTCATGTACTTGTCCTTGCGGTTGACCCACAGGTGGATGCCGCCCTTGGCCACGTCAACGCTGTGGAACAGCATGTAACCGTCGCTGCTCGGGGTATCGCCGCCAACCAGCACCGGTTTTTTCCACTCGTCGATGTAGGTCAGGATTGCCGCCTGCTTGCCGGCCATCCAGGTTGCCGGGGTCCACAGGTACGGGGTCAGTTCCAGGCCGAGGTTGGCCTTCTCGTCATATTTGCCGGCGGTGACCTGCTTGCGCGCGGTGGTCAGCTCGCCAGTCTTCGGGTCCTTGAGCAGCAGCGATACGCCGATCACGTTCTGCGGTTTGACGTTGTAGCCGTACTTGGGATCGGCCGCGACCATGCGCACCAGTTCTTCGGAGGCGGCGGTCATCACATAGACCTCGATGCCGTTCTCCATCAGTTTGTTGTACAGCTCTTGCTGGCCGGTGAAGATTTTCGGCGGGTTTACGTCGAGTTTCTTGACCACGTCGCCTTCGTAATACGTGGCCGGCACCGATTTGCCGGACGCCATCATCTCGTCGACATAGCCCTTGAGTTCCTTGAGCGTAAAGCCGGAGAACACCTGGGCGACCCATGGATAGCAGACCATATCGTCGACTTCGCAGAGGCGGTAGTAGTAGCTGAACAGGCTTTCCTTGTGGTCGGCGGTGTCCTTGAACGGCATCAGTTTCAGGGAGGGATCGAGCTTGTCGCGGGTGATCAGGCCCTTGTTCTCCATGAATGGCAGCAACGACTCTTCGAGGTCGTAGCGGTAACTGGTGTTGTCCATGTCGAACACCGCGTAGTTACCCTTGTTGGCGTTGGCGGCGATCATGGCATCCAGCGCCTTGGCCTGATCGGCGGGCCAGTGCTTCAGATCCGTTGCAAGCACCTGGCCGGCGAGGCCCAGGCAAAGTGCTGCTGCCAGCAATTTCGGTGCGAACTTCATTGGCATGCTTCCCTTATAAAAAGACCCTGAATGAAAGAGATCGACGCTAACAAATAAGTGTGACAGTCCTCGTCTGTCAGCGACCGCCTTCGTCCCTTTCGCGCCAGTTGCATTTCTGACAGCGACATCCGCTTATTCCAAAAACGACGGAAACCATGCGTTTTTGATATTAATTCATTAATTTTCAAGCTGTTAGGCTTGCCGGTTCGCAGCTACCCCGGATGGTAGCTGGCACAAGTCTCACTCGGAGTTCTCATGAATCTGCCGCTGATCCTCAATCTGCTGGTGTTCCTCGCCCTGCTCCTGGGCCTGGCGCAAACCCGCCACACCACATGGAGCCTGGCGAAAAAAGTCCTGCTCGCGCTGGTGCTGGGCGTGGCGTTCGGTGCGGCGTTGCACACTGCCTACGGTGCCGGCAACCCGGTGCTGAAAACCTCGATCGGCTGGTTCGATCTGGTGGGCAACGGTTATGTGCAGCTACTGCAAATGATCGTGATCCCGCTGGTGTTCGCCTCGATCCTCAGCGCCGTGGCCCGTCTGCACAAGGCTTCGTCTCTGGGCAAGATCAGCTTCCTGACCATCGGCACGCTGCTGTTCACCACGGCCATCGCGGCCTTGATCGGCATCGGCCTGACCAACCTGTTCGGCCTGACCGCCGAAGGCCTGGTGGCCGGCACCCAGGAAATGGCCCGGCTGCAAACCATCCAGACCGATTACGCAGGAAAGGTCGCCGACCTGAATGTGCCGCAGCTATTGCTGTCGTTCATTCCGCAAAACCCGTTCGCCGATCTGGCGCGGGCCAAGCCGACGTCGATCATCAGCGTGGTGATATTCGCTGCGTTCCTGGGTGTCGCGGCCCTGCAGTTGCTCAAGGATGATGTCGAGAAAGGTCAGAAGGTGATCAACGCCATCGACACCCTGCAAGCCTGGGTCATGCGACTGGTGCGCCTGGTGATGAAGCTGACCCCGTACGGCGTGTTGGCGCTGATGACCAAAGTGGTCGCCGGCTCGAACCTGCAAGACATCATCAAGCTCGGCAGTTTTGTCGTGGTTTCTTACATCGGCCTCGGTCTGATGTTTGTGGTGCATGGCGTGCTGGTGTCGGCCGCCGGGATCAACCCGCTGCGTTTCTTCCGCAAGATCTGGCCGGTGCTGACGTTTGCCTTCACCAGCCGCTCCAGCGCTGCGACGATTCCGTTGAGCATCGAGGCGCAGACCAGTCGTCTGGGCATTCCGCAGTCCATCGCCAGTTTCGCCGCTTCGTTTGGCGCAACCATTGGCCAGAACGGTTGTGCCGGCCTGTACCCGGCGATGTTGGCGGTGATGGTAGCGCCGACTGTGGGCATCAACCCGCTGGACCCGCTGTGGATCGCAACGCTGGTGGCGATTGTCACGCTGAGTTCGGCCGGTGTGGCCGGGGTTGGCGGCGGTGCGACGTTCGCCGCGCTGATCGTGCTGCCGGCGATGGGCTTGCCGGTGTCACTGGTGGCGTTGCTGATTTCGGTCGAGCCGCTGATTGATATGGGGCGTACGGCGTTGAATGTCAGTGGGGCGATGACGGCGGGGGCGATTACCAGCCAGGTGATGCAGCAGACCGATAAGGCGCTGTTGGATGCGGATGAGCATTCGGAGTTGGCGCACGTTTGATCGGCGTCTGATAGACCGCTTTCGCTGGCAAGCCAGCTCCTACAGTTTGTGTGTCGATCGTGAAAATTGCGTACGACACGAACCTTGTAGGAGCTGGCTTGCCAGCGAAGCTTTCAAGCTTTTTCCCAAACCTCAAAGCTGTACGCCGGCTTGTCGTCCACCGCCGGGTTCGGCACATTCGACACCAGTTTCCACTGGTTCAAATCAAACTCCGGAAACCAAGCGTCCCCTTCCGGGCTCAGTGCCACGCGGGTCAGGTACAACCGATCAGCCTGCGCCAGCCCTTGCGCATACAACTGCGCACCACCAATCAGCATCAACTCATCAACGCCTTGTTCCTTCGCCCATGCTTCGGCGCGAACGACGGCAGCTTCCAGCGACGGATAAACCTCCGCGCCTTCCAGCACCAGATCCACCTGACGGCTGACCACGATGTTCAAGCGGCCCGGCAACGGACGACCGAGGGAGTCCCAGGTCTTGCGGCCCATGATGATCGGCTTGCCGAGCGTGGTGGCCTTGAAATATTTGAAGTCCCCCGGCAAGTGCCAGGGCATGCTGTTGTCGACGCCGATCACACGGTTTTCACCGAGGGCTGCGATCAGGCTGAGGGGGAGTGATTTAGTCATGCCCGCGAGGATACCAGAGCCTCGCTTTCGCCGATAAGCGCCACAGCGGTTATGCTCACAGCTCAATTAAGCGACGGGATGCCGCGTGACTGAACTCAATACCCTCTGGCTGACAGAAACCATCCGGCTGCGCGAAGAACACGCAGGCCCCCTGGAAGACCTTGAAGCCAACCGGCTGGCCCGCAGCGCCGGCGGCGATTTGCCGTCGCGCATTCAACGCCGGGCCCTGTGGCTGGCCGAGCGCGATGGCTTGAGCGATGCTCTCAAGCACTGGCTGCAAGGCGCGCGACTGGCGCTGATCGTCATGGCGGTGCTGGCGGTGATCAGCGGCGCCGGCCTGGCCTTTGCTGCAATGGGCGACGGCCTGCACCCGGTGAATGTGTTCTGGGCCTTGGGCAGCCTGCTCGGGCTCAATCTGATCCTGCTGCTGAGCTGGGCCCTGGGACTGGTGTTCGCCGGCGAACACGGCGCCAGCCTCGGACGCCTGTGGCTGTGGCTAAGTGAAAAACTTGCGCGTGACGC
The DNA here is from genome assembly GCF_056406435.1 of Pseudomonas sp. P1_C12. NCBI lineage: Bacteria > Pseudomonadati > Pseudomonadota > Gammaproteobacteria > Pseudomonadales > Pseudomonadaceae > Pseudomonas > Pseudomonas sp. P1_C12. Next base: position 292,480 of record NZ_JBFUAE010000004.1, read on the forward strand.
CAAAGCCGCACAACTGGCACCGGCCCTGCTTCTGTTGCTGCAACGCCAGAAACTCAATAGCTGGGCGATCGGTGTGCTGGTCAACGGCCTGTGGTTGCTGGCGATGCTCAGCGCGCTGGTGATCCTGCTGACGTTGATGGCGACCCGACGCTACGGCTTCGTCTGGGAAACCACCATCCTCAGTGCCGACACCTTTATTGCCGTGACCCAGGCCCTTGGCGCGCTCCCGGCCCTGCTCGGCTTCAGCGTGCCGACCGAGGAAATGATCCGTGCCAGCGGCGATGCCGCACTGAACATCGAAAGTGCCCGCCAAGCCTGGGCCGCGTGGCTGGTGGGCGTACTGCTGGTCTACGGCCTTGTGCCGCGTCTGCTGCTCGCGCTGTTTTGCCTGTGGCGCTGGAAGACGGGGCAAAAGGCGCTGCGTCTGGATTTGAACCTGCCCGGTTACGCACAACTGCGCGAACGCTTGATGCCCACCAGCGAGCGCCTCGGCGTCAGCGATGCGGCACCGGCACAACTGCATCGCGTGGAAAGTGGCGTGACTGAACAGCAAAGCGACGGCGCGTTGTTAGTCGCTATCGAGCTGGACGATCAACGCCCGTGGCCGCCACACCTGCCAAAAAATGTCAGCAACGCCGGCATCCTCGACAGCCGCGAATCGCGACACAAACTCCTCGAACAATTGAGCCGTTTCCCCCCGGCGCGCCTGGCCATTGCGTGCGATCCACGGCGCTCGCCGGATCGCGGCAGCCTGGCCTTGATTGCCGAACTGGCCCGCAGCGCCAGCGCCACCCGCGTGTGGTTGTTGCAGGCGCCGCCCGGTGAAGCGCTGGACGCCGAGCGCCTCGGCGACTGGCACGTGGCGCTGCAACAACTTGAGCTGCCATTTGCCGATTGCGCGCCGATGAACTGGCTGGAGTCCGGTCATGACTGACACCTGGAAGCAGCCTCTGAAACTCGCCGTGGTCGGCCACACCAACGTCGGCAAAACCTCGTTGCTGCGCACCCTGACCCGCGACGTCGGCTTCGGTGAAGTGTCCCATCGCCCCAGCACCACGCGACACGTCGAAGGCGCACGGTTGTCGGTGGACGGCGAGCCGCTGCTCGACCTCTATGACACCCCCGGTCTGGAAGACGCCATCGCCCTGCTCGATTACCTCGAACGCCTGGAGCGTCCCGGCGAACGTCTCGACGGCCCGGCACGTCTGGCGCGTTTCCTTGATGGCAGCGAAGCCCGGCAACGGTTCGAACAGGAAGCCAAGGTGTTGCGCCAGTTGCTGGCGTCGGACGCCGGGCTCTACGTGATCGACGCCCGCGAGCCGGTGCTGGCCAAGTATCGCGACGAGCTGGAAGTGCTGGCCAGTTGCGGCAAACCCTTGCTACCGGTGCTGAACTTCGTCAGCAGCGCCAACCACCGCGAGCCGGCATGGCGTGAAGCGCTGGCGCGGCTGGGATTGCATGCCTTGGTGCGCTTCGACAGCGTCGCGCCGCCGGAGGATGGCGAGCGTCGGCTCTATGAAAGTCTCGCCCTGTTGCTGGAGTCTGCCCGGCCGCAACTGGAACGCCTGATTTCCGATCAGCAAGCCCAGCGTCTGGCTCGCCAGCAAAGTGCGGCGCGGTTGATTGCCGAATTATTGATCGATTGCGCGGCTTGTCGGCGCAGCGTGGTCAGTGAAGCCGAGCAGGAACAGCAAGCCATCAGCGAACTGCGCAAAGCCGTGCGCCAGCGTGAGCAGCGTTGCGTCGAGGCCCTGCTCAAGCTTTACGCCTTCCGCCCACAGGATGCCGCCGCCAGTGATTTGCCGCTGCTCGACGGTCGTTGGGGCGATGACCTGTTCAACCCGGAAACCCTGAAGCAACTGGGCGTGCGGGTCGGTGGCGGAATCGCTGCCGGCGCGGCTGCCGGGGCCGGGGTCGATTTGCTGGTCGGTGGCATCACGCTAGGCGCAGCGGCATTGGCTGGAGCGATTGCCGGCGGCGCCCTGCAAACCGCCCGCAGTTATGGCAGCCGTTTGCTCGGCAAGCTCAAGGGCCAGCGCGAACTGACGATGGATGACAATGTGCTGCGGCTGTTGGCGCTGCGCCAGCGGCAATTGCTGCAAGCGCTCAATGCCCGTGGGCACGCAGCGATGGACAGCATTCAGGTGGCCACGCCTCAGGATAAAACCTGGCGCGAAGGCAAACTGCCCGAGGCGCTGAACAAGGCGCGGGCGCATCCGCAGTGGTCGTCGCTCAATCCTCATCCCAAATTGAATCAGGCGGAGCGGCAGGAGCAGGTTGAGGTATTGGCGCAGCAGCTCTAGTGGCCTGACCGGCCTCTTCGCGAGCATGCTCGCTCCCACAGTGGTTTCGCAGTGGACACAGAATCTGTGATCGACACAGCTCCCTTGTGGGAGCGAGCCTGCTCGCGAAGGCCGCGCCTCGGTTCAAAGGCTTTATGCAGCCAACAACCGCACCGCTTTTCCCTTCAACACCGCCAGATCAATCACCGGCACATGCATCTCTTTGGCCAGTTCATCCCACTGGCGCATGCGCAAACTCACGGCACACAGCGGGTCCTGCTCGAACGCCTCAGCCTCTTCAGCCGTCATCACCCCGCCCTGATATTCCAGGGTCCGGCGACTGGCTTCACTCAAGCGCTCGTAGTATCCCGCCTCCTTGAGCGTCAGATAACGCTTGGCTTGTACGTGGTATTCGACCAGCCGCGCCATGCGTTCGCTGAAGCCGGCGCGGCGCAGGTAGTCGGCACCGAGACGCTCATGGCTGACCACACCGAAGCCGTCCATGTTCTCCACGCTGTCCGCGCAGATATGCCCGATGTCATGAAAAAACGCCGCCAGTACCACTTCATCGTCGTAGCCTTCGGCCATGGCCAATTGCGACGCCTGGGACATGTGCTCGATCTGCGACACCGGCTCGCCGATGTAGTCGCTGTCGCCAAAACGCTCGTACAAGGCGAACACGTCGGCGATCACTTGCGCATTGCGCTCCATCAGATTTCATCCAATACCGTGGCAACGTTGTGTTCAGCCATTGCCGGCCCGACGCTCATGCCGACACCCGTGTGCATCAACGCCACGCTCAGACCTTCTGCCGGGCGCAGGAACGAGAACGGTCCCGGCCCCCGTGAACCATAGACCCCCTGCCAGCGTTCGACCACTTGCACCTTACAGCCCAGAGTCTGCTCGGCCAGCTCGATCATCCAGTCGTCGACCTGCTCGGCATTGAAGGGCGACGGATCGCTTCCGTAATGGTGCGAATCGCCAATGATCAACTCGCCATAGGGCGTCGGGCTGATCAGCAGGTGGATGCCGTTTTCGTGCAGGTGCGGTGCGGACTTCAGAATTTCTGCCTGTACCGCCGCGACCTCCGGCAAGTCGGCGAAGGCACCGTAGTGCACGCAGCTCAAACCGGTGAGCAGCGCGTGTTTCAGGTTGAGGTTGATTTGCGGACGGGCGCGGAGCATTTGCAGGCGGCAGATTTGCGGGTCGAGTTCGGCGATCTGTTCGGCCAGCAACGTCTGATAATCGTGGCCGGAACAGACGATGATCTGCTCTGCACTGAAGCTGCCGGCAGTGCTGTACAGGTGACCTGGCTCGATATCGCGCACCAGGGTAGAGAAGTGAAACTTGACGCCAAGGTCGCGACGCAGGAAATCGATCAACGCCGGAATCGCTTCGCGGGAATACAGCTGCTGATCGTCCATACCGTGCAACGCAGCGCGGTGATGGCGAAACTGACCGCCGTACAAATCGCGCAGCGCAGCGCCGCGCAACAGGTCGACGCGGTAACCGTGTTCGACGGCGCGGCCCTCGCAGAAGGCTTCCAGCAGTTGCTCTTCCGCCTCGGTGCGGGCGAACAGGTACGAGCCATTGCGCTTGAGTTGCAGGCCGGCGAGCTGCGCCCAATCGCCCCAGATACCGCGACTGGCGCGAGCCAGTTCCAGCATCGGCCCCGGCGGTTGGCCGGTGACCAATGCCTGGCCGAAGTTGCGCACCGAAGCGCCGAGGGGCGTTTCGCTGCGCTCGAAAACCGTGACCTTCAGACCGCGTTTGGCGGCGGCATACGCGTGGGACAAACCCAGGATGCCGGCGCCGACGATCAGCATGTCGTTGTGTTGTGTCATGGAGTCTTGTCCTGAATTTGAATCCGCCTTCGCGGGCAAGCCCGCTCCTACAGAGTTCACGTGCACTTGTAGGAGCTGGCTTGCCAGCGAAGAGGTCCTTTCAGCCGATAAAGATCTTACTTGGCCGCCACTTTCTCGGACTTGCCGTCATAGCGCTTGCGCCATTCGGTCAGGATCTCGTCGCGGTTCTTCGAAGCCCAGGCGAAGTCGTTCTTGATCAGGCGTTGCTCGTAGTCGGCTGGCAGTTCGGTCTGCGGCTTGGCGATGCCAGGCTGGGCGAGCACGGCGAAGTTTTCTTTGTAGAGATCCATCGCCTCAGGGCTGGCGGAGAAGTCAGCCAGTTTCTTCGCCGCTTCTTCGTGGGCAGTGCCCTTGATCACGGCAGTCGCTTCGATCTCCCAGCCCAGGCCTTCCTTCGGCAGGATGATGTCCAGCGGTGCGCCCTGGCGCTTCAGTTGAACAGCCGGGTACTCGAAGGAAATACCGATCGGGAATTCGCCAGCAGCTGCCAGCTTGCAAGGCTTGGAACCGGAGTGAACGTACTGGCCGATGTTCTGGTGCAGGCCGTCCATGTACGCCCAGCCCTGTTTCTCGCCGAAGGTCTGCAGCCAGGCGCTGACATCGAGGAATCCGGTGCCGGACGATGCCGGGTTCGGCATGACGATCTTGCCTTTGTACTCAGGCTTGGTCAGGTCCTGCCAGCTCACAGGCTTGGTCAGGCCCTGTTTCTCGGCTTCGACGGTGTTGAAGCAAATGGTCGCGGCCCAGACGTCCATGCCGACCCAGGCCGGTGGGTTGGCCGCGTCGCGGTAGTTGGCGCCGATCTTGCCCAGGTCTTTCGGCGCGTAGCTTTGCAGCATGCCTTGCTGATCGAGGATCGCCAGGCTGGAAGCAGCCAGCCCCCACACGGCGTCAGCCTGCGGACGAGCTTTTTCGGCCAGCAGTTTGGCGGTGATAATGCCGGTGGAATCACGCACCCATTTGATGTCGACGTCCGGGTTGGCCTTTTCGAAAGCTTCTTTGTAGGTCTTCAGTTGTTCGGCTTCGAGGGCGGTGTACACCGTCAACTCGGTTTTCGCCGCAAAGGCGTTCAGGCTGAAAGCGGTGAGGACAGCAGCGGCCAGGGCCATAGGCTTGAACATGATCTTTTCCTGTTTTTTGAGTTGAGGGGTTGTGCAGATTCAATGACCGCGCGCGGTCTGCCGCCAGGCCTGCGAGCGGCGCAGCAAACCGCGCGAGGCCCAGGCCAGCAGCAGGGACACGCCCGCCGAGGTAATCAGGATCAGGGTCGACATCGCTGCCGCACCGCCGACGTTGCCGGCGTCGTCCATGTTCAGCACCGCCACCGCCGCGAGGATGGTGTCGGGGCTGTAGAGAAAGATCGCCGCCGAAACGGTGGTCATGGCCGAGACGAACAGGTAGCGCACGATGTCCAGCAGCGCCGGCAGGCAGATCGGCACCGTGACCCGCAGGTAATGGCGGTACAGTGGCGCCTTGAGCGACAGCGCGGCGGCTTCGAACTCGGCGTCGAGCTGACGCAGCGCGGTGGTGGCGGTCATTTGCGCGGTGGTCAAATAGTGCGCAATGGTGCAGACGATCAGCAGGGTCATGGTCCCGTAGAGCACATGCAGCGGGTTGCCGGTGAGGTTGAAGAAGAAGACGTAACCCAAGCCCAGTACCAGTCCCGGCACCGCCATCGGGACGAAACTGAGCATGCGCAAGGTCAGGTTCAGGCCGCGTTGGCCCTTGGTTTTTTCCATCAGGTAGGCGCCGGTGAAAATCAGCACGCTGCCGATCAACGCCGTGCCCAGGGCCATCTTCAGGCTGTTGCCGTAGGCCAGCCAGCCACCGCCGGCGGTTTCGTTGAACTGATAATGGTTGAGCGACAGCGACAGGTTGTACGGCCAGAACTTCACCAGGGACGAGAACGCCGCCATGCCGAATACCAGCAGTAAGGCGGTGCAGATCAGCAGGACGATGGCCAGGTAGCAGCCGTCGCGCAGCTTCGAGGGTGCAGGCTTGAACACTTGGGCGCGACCGCTCATGGAGTCGCCATGGCGCCGACGCAACCAGGCATCGACGCCGAAACTGAACAGCGCCGGCAGCAGCAACACCATACCGATCAACGCACCGCGACCGAACTGTTGCTGGCCGACCACGGCTTTGTAGGCTTCCAGCGCCAGCACCTGATAGTCACCACCAACCACCACGGGTACACCGAAATCGGTGATGGTCAGGGTAAACACCAGGCAGAACGCAGCGAATACGGCCTGACGGGTCGCCGGCCAGGTGATGCTGCGGAAGGCTTTGGCCGGGCTCGCGCCCATGCTGGAGGCGGCGTCGAACAGTCGCGCATCGGCCAGGGACAGGGCCGACAGAAGAATCATCAAGGCGTGCGGGAAGGTGTAGATGACTTCGCCAACTACAATGCCCCAGAAGCCGTAGATGTTGTCCGAGAGCAGGGCACGCAGCATGCCCTGGTTGCCGAACAGATAAACCAACGCGATGCCGGGCAGCATTGATGGCGCCATCAATGGCAGCAGCGAAATGCCACGCCAGATGCCTTTAGCCGGAATCAAGGTGCGTTGCAGGGCGAAGGCAAACAGGTAGGCCAGCGGTACGACGATGGCCGCGACGCTGAGGGAAACTTTCAGGCTATTGCCCAGGAGCCAGTGGAAGTTCTCGCTGGTCACCAGCTCTTTCGAGGCGACCCAGCCACCGCCCTGCCCGGCCTCGGCGCTGAAACCACGCCAGAAGATCGCCAGCAACGGCATCAATACGGCAACACCCAACAACATCAACAGAAGGACTTTTCCGCCGACCACGAACAGCCGGTCACCGATTTCGGCACGGGTGGTCTGCCGCAACTGCTTGTGTGGCAGCGGCAGCGCGATGTTCGCGCTCATCAGGCAAACACCTGCAGGCTGCGCGGCGGCAAGGCGACCATGATCTGCTGGGCGCCAAGGCGCGGCATGGCTTCCGGCGCCAGTTCCGCCAACAGCGCATGCCCCGGCAACTGATCGAGTTCGAAGCTCATGCGGCAGCGGTTGCCGAGGAAGGTGATTTCACGAACCTTGGCGGGGAACAGGTTTTCCTCATGCACCAGCGGGTTGACGTTGATCGCTTCCGGACGGCAGAACAAACGGCCCGAGGCGGTCTTGGCGCCGCCATCGGCCAGTCGCATGCTCATTCCGCCGACCTGGGCATGGCTGTCGCCGCTGCGCTGGAACGGCAACCAGTTACCCTGGCCGACGAACTCCGCCACGAATGGCGTGGCCGGACGGTTATAGATTTCCTGCGGCGTGGCGTACTGCTCGACCTTGCCGTTGTTCATCACGGCGATACGGTCGGCCATCAGCATGGCCTCGTCCTGATTGTGGGTGACCATCAGGGTGGTGATGCCGAGGTTGCGTTGCAGTTGGCGCAGTTCGGTGCACAGATGCTCGCGCACCCGGGCATCGAGGGCCGACATCGGTTCGTCCAGCAACAACAACGAAGGCGCAGGCGCCAGGGCGCGGGCCAGTGCCACACGTTGCTGCTGACCGCCAGACAACTGGCCCGGGTATTTTTTCTCGCTACCGGTCAGGCCGACCAGTTCCAGCATCTGACCGACACGACGGCGCACTTCGTCGCGACCGCTGCCGGCGAGGCCATAGGCAATGTTCGCTTCGACGGTGAGGTTGGGGAACAAGGCGTAGGACTGGAACAGAATGCCGTAATCCCGCGCCTGGGGGGCCAGGTGGGAAACGTCGCGATCCCCCAAGTACAACTCGCCGCTGTCCTGCTTCTCAAGACCGGCGATGCAGCGCAGCAAGGTGGTCTTGCCACAGCCCGAAGGGCCGAGCAGACACACCAGCTCACCGGCCGCCACGTCGAGGGAAACGTTATCCAGCGCCGTGAAGGCGCCAAAGCGCTTCTGCACTCCGCGCACTTTCATCGGTGCGCCGGGGTTGGTCAAGGCAGTTGCGATCGGGTTGTTCATGGACGGACCTCATCTGGCAGATGGGGCCATCCTAGAGTTGTAATGAGTCCGTCATGTGGCAGTAAGGCAAAAACCGCCGATAGTGGTATTCAAGGATTTTGGTTCAGGTGCTGTGTTGTCAGGACTGACGCCTTCGCTGGCAAGCCAGCTCCTACAAGGTTTCGCATTCCCCTGTAGGAGCTGGCTTGCCAGCGATGAGGCCTGAACAGCCGCCAAAGATCTCAGACCGGGGCCATTTCCTGCGCCAACCCCAGAAACGCCGCCGGCAGTCGCGCGTTTTTGCGCTCCTTGAGGCAGTACAGGTATTCGGGAATCTGCGGCGCATTCTCGATGGTCAGCACCCGCAGCTGCGGATCATGGGGCACTTCCTGGCGGGCAATGATGCTGATACCGATGTTGCGCAGTACCGCTTCGCGGATCGATTCGCGGCTGCCGATTTCCAGCAGCGGCCCAAAACATACGCCAGCACTGGCCAGCAACTCTTCGGTCAGGCGACGGGTGGTCGAACCCGGTTCGCGCATCAGTAGGGTATGCCCGGCCAATGCACTGAGCGAAACGTGATCGTGAACCGCCAGCGGATGATTGCGATGCACGGCCAACACCAGCGGATCGCTGCCGAGCACCCGGCGAATCAGCCGTGCGTCATCGAGTAACTGCGACGACGCCGCGACATCGACCCGATAATCCTCCAGCGCTTCAAGCACCTGTTGGGAGTTGCCGATTTCCACCGACACCTCCACTTGCGGCAGACGTTCGCGGAATGTTTTTACCAGGTCGAGGATGTAATACGGCGCCGTGGCAGCAATGCGCAATGTGCCCTGGACCTGGCCGCAGTTACGCAGGAAAAACTCGATGTCGGCTTCCTGCTGCATCAGCACCTTGACCATCGGCAGCAGCCGCGCGCCCTCCTCGCTGACACTGAGACGCCGGCCACCACGGTAGAACAGCTCGACCGAATACTGGCTTTCGAGGTTGCGGATCTGCGTCGTCACCGTCGGCTGGCTCAGGCCAAGCTTTTTTGCAGCCTGGGTAATGCTGCCCAGGCGGGCCACCATGTAAAACGCCTTCAGCTCCGCACTCAGCACAACCGTCCCTCATCCTTTACTTGCGCAGCAGGCGCAAACCGTTGAACACCACCAGCAAACTCACGCCCATGTCGGCGAACACTGCCATCCACATGGTAGCGAGCCCGGCGAAGGTTACCCCAAGAAAGATCGCCTTGATGACCAAAGCCAGGGCGATGTTCTGCTTGAGGATGCTTGATGTCTGCCGCGACAGGCCAATGAATGCCGGAATTTTTCGCAGATCGTCGTCCATCAGGGCGACATCGGCGGTCTCGATCGCGGTATCGGTGCCAGCGGCGGCCATGGCGAAACCGATCTCGGAACGCGCCAGTGCAGGCGCGTCGTTGATGCCGTCGCCGACCATGCCGACCCGATGCCCTTGGGCATAAAGAGCCTCGACAGCCTGCAATTTGTCGCCTGGCAACAGGTCGCCCTTGGCCTCGTCGATGCCGACTTGCGCGGCAATGGCTTGCGCGGTGTGGACGTTATCACCCGTGAGCATCAGGGTTTTGATGCCCAGGTCATGCAGTTGCCGGATGGCTTCGCGGCTGGACGCTTTTACCGTATCGGCGACGGCGAACAGCGCCAATGGCCCGGACTGATCAAGCAGCAGCACCACCGACTTGCCCTGTTTTTCAAGGGCGAACAGTTTCTCTTCCAGCGCCGGCGAGCACAGCCCCAGATCCTCCACCAGTCGATGGTTGCCCAAATGGTAGAGCTGGCCGTTGATTTCGCCGCGCACACCGCGCCCGCCCAGCGCTTCGAAGTTATCCACAATCAGCGTCGCGGTTTGGTTATCCACAGCCGCTTTGGCAATGGCCTGGGAAACCGGGTGATCCGAGCGCCTGGCCAGCGCGGCGGCAATGGCAGGCGCCGAATCGTCGGCGGTCGGATCCAGCGACAGGTAATCGGTCTGCACCGGTTTGCCGTGGGTGATGGTGCCGGTCTTGTCCAGGGCCAGGTAGTCGAGCTTGTAACCGCCTTCCAGATAGACGCCGCCCTTGACCAGGATGCCTTTGCGCGCCGCCGCCGCGAGGCCACTGACGATGGTCACCGGCGTGGAAATCACCAGCGCACAGGGGCAGGCCACCACCAGCAGCACCAGCGCCCGGTAGATCCAGTCGAACCACAACGCGCCCATGAACATTGGCGGGATCACCGCCACGGCCAAGGCCAGGATGAACACTGCCGGGGTGTAGATTTTCGAGAAGCTGTCGACGAAACGCTGGGTCGGCGCCCGCGCGCCCTGAGCCTGCTCGACGGCGTGGATAATGCGCGCCAGGGTCGAGTTGTCAGCCGCAGCGGTTACTTCATATTCCAGGGATCCGGCCTGATTGATGGTGCCGGCGAAGACTTTGTCGCCGACGGTTTTTTCCACCGGCAGGCTTTCACCGGTGATTGGCGCCTGGTCGATGGTCGAGCGACCGGACAGCACTTCGCCGTCCAGGCCGATACGCTCACCGGGACGGACCCGTACCCGCGCGCCAAGCCCAATGGTTTTTACACCCTGCTCAAGCCAGCCCCCGTCAGCCTGCAACACCGTCGCCGTGTCCGGGGTCATCTGCATCAGGCCGCCGATGGCGTTACGCGCACGGTCGAGGGACCTGGCTTCGATCAACTCGGCCACAGTGAACAGGAACATCACCATCGCCGCTTCCGGCCACTGGCCGATCAGAACCGCGCCGGTCACGGCAATGCTCATCAGGGCGTTGATGTTCAGGTTGCGGTTTTTAAGGGCGATCCAGCCTTTTTTGTAAGTACCAAGGCCGCCACTGAGAATCGAGACCAGCGCGATGACCGCCACCACCCAGTTCGGTGCGGAACCGGTGAAGTGGATAACTTCTGCCAGCAATGCACCAACACCGGACAGCGCCAAGGGCCACCACGGCTTTTGCCGGGGCGCCGGGGTCGGGGTTTCAGCCCCCTGGTCCATCGGCTCGGCCTGCATGCCCAAGGACTTGATGGCCTCGACGATCGGCTCGATACCGGGCAAATCGTGGGTCACACCAAGCACCCGATTAATCAGATTGAACTCCAGCTGCTGTACCCCGGTCAGTTTGCTTAGCTTATTTTGGATCAGCGTCTGTTCGGTCGGGCAGTCCATTGCCTCGATACGGAAACTACTCAGCCTAGCGCCAATCGTCGGCGATTCGCTCAGTTTTACCAGCGCAGGCGCTGCCGCTTTAGATGAGCAGCAGGAGTCGTCGTGACCGCCGTGCCCATGTTTTTGCACGGGCTTGAGCTTGTGGCTGTGCTCGTGTTCAGCCCCGGGTTTGTGGGAGTGCAGGGAATCGCTCATTGGTTACGTCCATAAGAGTGCCTGTTGCCAAGTAAAGACCCTGTAGCCACTATAGGGTCAAGCACCCATTCTGGAGTTTTGGAGATTGTTGTCATGAAAATTGGAGAATTGGCGAAACTCACGGACTGCGCCGTGGAAACGATCCGCTACTACGAGCGCGAGTACCTGCTGCCGGAACCAGCCCGCAGTGACGGCAATTATCGCGTCTACACCCAAGCCCACGCCGAGCGCCTGACCTTCATCCGTAACTGTCGCACCCTCGACATGACGCTTGAAGAAATCCGCAGCCTGCTGGCGTTTCGCGACAGCCCGCAAGACCAGTGCGAAAGCGTCAACGCACTGATCGACGAGCACATCCACCACGTCAGGGCGCGGATCGACGGCTTGCTGGCCTTGCAGACACAACTGCTCGAGCTGCGCCAACGCTGCGACGAGGGACCGGGTATCGATCAATGCGGGATTTTGCAGCGGCTGGAAGTGAGCGGCGGGGTGGTGGCGACGGAGGTTGAGCATTCCCATGTCGGGAGAAGTCATGGGCACTAAAGACGCCTTCGCTGGCAAGCCAGCTCCTACAGGTTATCGCGTTCCTCTGTAGGAGCTGGCTTGTCGGGTCGCCGCATCGCAGCGAACACCGCGTAGCGGTGCCAGATTCAGACCGCCATCGGCGCGGTCATCGGCGCGTGGTGCTCGTAGCCTTCCAGCGAGAAATCGCTCGGTTCCACCAGCTCCAGCCATTGCGGCTGATACTCACCAGTCTTGGCAAACTCCGGCACACGCTCGGAAATCACCAGTTTCGGCATCGGGAACGGCTCGCGCTTGAGCTGTTCGTTGAGCATGTCCAGGTGGTTTTCGTAGACGTGGGCATCACCGATGAAATAGGTGAACCAGCGCGGCGTGTAGCCCGTCAGGCGACCGATCAGGCTCAGCAGAGCAGCACCTTCGGTGAGGTTGAACGGCGTGCCCAGGCCCAGGTCGTTGGAGCGGATGTAGAGGGTCAAGGAAATCTCCCTGGTCTCGACATTCGGGTGGAACTGATACAGCAGGTGGCACGGTGGCAGGGCCATTTCATCGAGCTGGGCGCAGTTCCAGCCGTGGAAGAGGATACGGCGGCTGCCCGGGTCCTTGATGATGGTATCGACGCACTGGCGGACCTGGTCGATGGCCTTGTACAGCACCACGTAGGTCTGGCCGTCCTCCTCGCCTTCGGCAATCTGGCGGTAGCCTTGCTTCAGAGTCTGCTCGATGGCAGCCGGGTTGCTGACCGGGATCTGCTTGTACGCCGGCCATTTGCGCCATTGCACGCCGTAGATTTCGCCGAGGTCGTCTTCGCCCTGGCGGAACGGGTTGGCCAGCCACTGGGCGTTTTCGTTGGCGTTCTGGTCCCAGACCCTGCAGCCCAATGCGCGGAATTCGGCAGCGTTGTTCACGCCACGCAGGAATCCGCACATTTCGCCGATGGCCGATTTGAACGCCATCTTGCGCGTGGTGATCGCCGGAAAACCTTCCTGCAGGTCATAACGCAGCATCGCACCGGGAAAACTGATGGTGTTCACGCCGGTACGGTTGGCCTGCTTGGTGCCGTTCTTGATGACGTGGGCGACCAGTTCGAGATATTGCTTCATGAATTACCTGTGTCCTTGAACCCGGGACCCAAGCCCCGGGGTTCGATTTTATACGGCTGCCGCTGGAGTCGCCGGGGCGCGGTGATAGGCCAGCCAGATCAGGAACAGCCCGCCGACGATCATCGGCACGCACAGCACCTGGCCCATGGTCAGCCAGTTCCAGGCCAGATAGCCCAGCTGGGCGTCCGGTACGCGGACGAACTCGACGATGAAGCGGAAGATGCCATAGAACAGCGCGAACATCCCCGATACCGCCATGGTCGGACGTGGCTTGCGCGAGAACAGCCAGAGGATCAGGAACAGTGCCACGCCCTCGAGGGCGAACTGGTACAGCTGCGACGGGTGACGCGGCAACTGCGCCGGGTCGCTGAACGGCGGGAAGATCATTGCCCACGGCACGTCGGTCGGCTTGCCCCACAGCTCGGCATTGATAAAGTTGCCGATACGACCGGCACCCAGGCCAATCGGCACCATCGGCGCAACGAAATCCATCAGCTGGAAGAACGACTTGTTGTTCTTTTTACCGAACCACAACGCCGCCAGCATCACACCGATGAAACCGCCGTGGAACGACATGCCGCCCTTCCACACTTCGAAAATCAGCGTCGGGTTGGCCAGGTAAGCGCTCAGATCGTAGAACAGCACGTAACCCAGTCGCCCGCCGACGATCACCCCCATCGACATCCAGAACACCATGTCGGAGAGTTTCTCCTTGGTCCAGGTCGGGTCGAAGCGGTTCAACCGGCGGGACGCCAGCAGCCAGGCGCCGCCGATGCCGATCAGGTACATCAGACCGTACCAGTGGATTTTCAACGGACCGATGGCCAGGGCCACCGGGTCGATCTGCGGGTAAGGCAGCATTGCGACTCCTCGTTAGAGTTCAAATCTTAAAAATTCCCGGGCGACGCTGCCACCTCAGGATTAAGCCAGGATTGCGCTGCCCGTCAGAGCAGATGCTTCAGACTAGAAAGTTCAGACCGACGCAGAACAGCAAAGCGGCAAACAGCCGTTTCAGCAACTTTGGCGACAGGTTGTGGGCCAGTCGCGCACCGAAGCGGGCGAAGACCATGCTGGTCAGGGCAATGCCCAGCAACGCCGGCAAATAAATGAAACCGAGACTATGGGCCGGGAGCAACGGATCGTGCCAGCCCAGAATCATGAAACTTAATGCACTGGCCAGGGCAATCGGCAGACCGCAGGCCGATGAAGTGGCCACGGCTTGCTGCATCGGCACGCTGCGCCAGGTCAGGAATGGCACGGTCAACGAACCGCCGCCAATGCCGAAAATCGCCGAAGCCCAGCCAATCACGCTGCCGGCCACGGTCAGACCGAGTTTGCCCGGCACGGTTCGGCTGGCCTTGGGTTTAACGTCCAGCGCCAGCTGAGCGGCGATCACCAGGGCAAATACACCAATGAGTTTCTGCAGATTGGGACCGGAAATCGCTTCCGCCGTCAGCGCGCCGAACCCGGCACCGATCAGAATGCCGACGGTCATCCACATGAAGATCGGCCAACGTACGGCACCACGGCGGTGATGCTCGCGTACCGCGTTGACCGAAGTAAAGATGATCGTCGCCAGGGAGGTACCCACTGCCAGATGCGTGAGGATCGACGGATTGAACCCTTGGGCCTTGAAGCTGAACACCAGCACCGGGACGATGATGATCCCGCCGCCCACGCCAAACAGCCCGGCGAGCACACCTGCACAGGCGCCGAGCGCCAGATAGAGCAGAAATTCCATTGTCGTCCCGCCCGTATCCCCAAAACCGGAGCGGCATGGTAACGGATGCATGGCCTCGAGCTCCACTGTGCAAGGCGATGGATCGATGAGCGATGTCTGCGTACAGTGAGCAAAAAACACACAAGGACAGCCTTATGTGCCTGATTGTCTTTGCCTGGCGCCCGGGTCATGCCCAACCGCTGGTCGTGGCGGCCAATCGCGATGAGTTCTACGCCCGCCCCAGCCTGCCTCTGGCGCCATGGCCCGAAGCGCCGCACGTACATGCGGGGCGCGACCTCGAGGCCGGTGGCACCTGGCTCGGTGTCGGTGCCCAGGGACGTTTTGCGGCGCTGACCAATATTCGCGATCCCCATCGACCGCCGGGGCGCAAGTCTCGTGGGGAGCTGGTAGCGCGTTTTCTCACAGGGGAAATGCCAATTGACGACTATTTAGCCGACGTTGTCGACCGTTCGCTGGAATATGGTGGCTTTAACCTGCTGGTCGGCAATACCAATGAGCTCTGGCACTTCAATCAACTGGAATCGGAAGCGGTGATGCTGGCCCCGGGGGTCTACGGGTTATCCAATGCCGGGCTGGATACGCCGTGGCCGAAACTGCTCAAAGCCAAGGCGGCGTTGAGCGAGGTGCTGGATGATCCGCAGCCTCAGGCGCTGTTGGCGTTATTGAGCGATGCGCAGACCGCACCGCTTGCCGAGTTGCCAGATACCGGCGTGGGGCTGGCCACCGAGACGTTACTGTCGAGCGTGTTCATTGCCAGTCAGAGTTATGGAACGCGGGCGAGTACGGCGTTGATTGTGCAGGCGGATGGGGCGCGGCATATGGTCGAGCGCAGTTTCGGGCCGTATGGCGGGCATCTTGGGGAAGTGGAGATCAGGCTTTAGTTTTGTGTTGCCAGGTCCGGCCTCATCGCGAGCAGGCTCGCTCCCACAGGGGATTTGCGTCGTTCACAAGTCCAATGTAGGAGCGAGCCTGCTCGCGATGGGGCCCTCGCGTTTTAGAGGGGCTTGATCGCCGCCGGATTGATCATCCGCGCCAACCCGAGGTTCTTCAGCGCCAGCTGTAACGAGCTGTGAATCACTTGCGGGTTGTCGATGGTCATTAGTTCCGCCAGCAATTCCTTGGCCTTGCTCAGGTTGATCTGGCGCAGCATCCACTTCACTTTCGGCAAGTTGGTGGCGTTCATCGACAGGCTGTCGAAGCCCATCGCCATCAACAGCACGGCCGCCGCTGGGTCACCGGCCATTTCGCCGCAGATGCTCACCGGCTTGCCTTCGGTATGGGCATCACGCACCACGTTCTGCAGCGCCTGAAGCACTGCCGGGTGCAAGTAGTCGTAAAGATCGGCCACCCGCGGATTGTTGCGGTCCACGGCCAGCAAGTACTGGGTCAGGTCGTTGGAACCGACCGAAAGGAAGTCCACTTGCCGAGCCAGCTCCTTGGTCTGATACACCGCTGCCGGAATTTCGATCATCACGCCAATCGGCGGCATCGGCACGTCGCAGCCTTCGTCGCGGACTTCGCCCCAGGCGCGGTGGATCAGATGCAAGGCTTCTTCCAGCTCGTGAGTGCCGGAGATCATCGGCAGCAGGATGCGCAGGTTGTTCAGGCCTTCGCTGGCCTTGAGCATGGCGCGGGTCTGCACCAGGAAAATTTCCGGGTGGTCGAGGGTGACGCGAATGCCGCGCCAGCCGAGGAACGGGTTGTCTTCCTTGATCGGGAAGTATGACAGTGACTTGTCGCCACCGATGTCCAGGGTGCGCATGGTCACCGGTTGCGGATGAAACGCGGCGAGCTGCTCGCGGTAGATCGCCAGTTGTTCCTTTTCGCTCGGGAAACGCTGGTTGATCATGAACGGCACTTCGGTGCGGTACAGGCCCACGCCTTCGGCACCGCGCTTCTGCGCCCGCGCCACATCCGCCAGCAAACCGGTGTTGACCCACAGCGGCATGCGGTGGCCATCGACCGTCACGCACGGCAGATCGCGCAGCGCATCCAGCCCCAGGGCCAGTTGTTTCTCTTCCTCGACCACCTCGGCGAACTGCTTGCGCAGCACTTCACTCGGGTTGGTGTAGACCTCGCCGTGGTAGCCATCGACGATCATCTGGATGCCGTCGACCTTGGAGTACGGCAGGTCGACCAGGCCCATCACGGTCGGAATACCCATGGCGCGGGCGAGGATGGCGACGTGGGAGTTGCCTGAGCCGAGCACCGACACCAGGCCGACCAGCTTGCCCTCCGGCACCTCGCCGAGCATCGCCGGCGTCAGTTCTTCGCTGACCAGAATGGTGTTGTCGGGGTAGACCAGGGTTTGCTGACGCTCTTCCTGCAAGTAAGCCAGCAATCGCCGACCAAGGTCCTTGACGTCCGAGGCCCGCTCGCGCAGGTAGGCGTCGTCCATCAATTCGAAACGGTTGACGTGATCGGTGACCACCTGGCGCAAAGCGCCCTGGGCCCACTGCCCGGTCTTGATCACGGTGGTGACTTCGCTGCCCAGCGCGGCATCGTCGAGCATCATCAGGTAGACGTCGAACAAGGCCCGCTCTTCCGGGCGCAGCTGCGTGGCGAGTTTGGCGGACAAGGTGCGCATGTCGGCGCGCACGCCTTCGATGGCGGTCTTGAACAAACCGAGTTCGGCGTCGATGTCGGTGATGTTCTTGTCCGGCACCACGTCCAGATCGGCGGGCGGCAGCATGACCACCGCCGTACCGACTGCCGCACCCGGCGAACCCGGAACGCCGATGAACTTGGCCTCCTGAATGCCTTTACCCTGACGGCCCAGGCCGCGGATCGAACCGGTGGCCTCGGCGTGGGCGATAACGCCAGCGAGCTGCGCGCTCATGGTCACGAGGAAAGCTTCTTCACCCTCATCGAACTGGCGACGTTCTTTTTGCTGGATGACCAACACGCCGACAACGCGGCGGTGGTGAATGATCGGTGCCCCGAGGAATGAGGCGAAGCGCTCTTCACCGGTCTCGGCGAAGTATCGGTAGCGCGGGTGATCCGCAGCGTTTTCGAGGTTCAGGGGTTCTTCGCGCGTACCGACCAGGCCAACCAGACCTTCGTTGGGTGCCATGCTGACTTTACCGATCGAGCGCTTGTTCAAGCCCTCGGTGGCCATCAGCACGAAGCGGTTGGTCTCGGGGTCAAGCAGGTAGACCGAGCAGACCTGGCTGCCCATGGCCTCTTTGACGCGCAACACAATAATCCCCAACGCCGCCTTGAGATCCTTGGCGGAGTTAACTTCCTGGACGATCTTGCGCAGCGTATTGAGCATGGCTCGGGGTCGAACTCCGTCGTCAGTCGCGCGCTAAAAGGCGCGGGGCAAGCTCTTTGAGAGCGCGTCGATACACCTCGCGCTTGAATGTCACCACCTGGCCCAACGGATACCAATAGCTGACCCAGCGCCAGCCATCGAATTCCGGTTTACCGGTCAAATCCATCCGCACCCGCTGCTCGTTGGAGATCAGGCGCAGGAGAAACCATTTCTGTTTCTGGCCGATGCACAGCGGTTGGCTGTGGGTACGCACCAGACGTTGCGGCAAACGATAGCGCAACCAGCCCCGGGTGCAGGCAAGAATTTCAACATCTTCGCGCTCAAGGCCCACTTCTTCGTTCAGCTCGCGGTACAAGGCGTCTTCCGGTGTCTCTTCGGGGTTGATTCCCCCCTGCGGAAATTGCCAGGCATCTTGATTGATTCGGCGAGCCCATAGCACCTGGCCGGCGTCATTCGTCAGAATGATCCCGACATTGGGGCGAAAACCATCGGGGTCGATCACGGCAACAACCTCGCAAACGCATGTCGCCGCATTGTTCCACAAAGGTTGTGAAGGCGGCAACGAAGGTTCCTACCTTATGTGCACTCTTGTGAAAAGACCGTATTCTTGTCGCCTTTTTACTGACTTTTCAGCGGGTAACTGCAATGCGCCTGGCTTTATTCGATTTGGACAACACCCTTCTGGGCGGTGACAGCGATCACGCTTGGGGCGATTACCTGTGCGAGCGCGGCTTTCTCGACGCCGTCGCCTACAAGGCTCGCAACGATGCGTTCTACCAGGATTACCTGGCCGGCAAACTCGATAATGCCGCTTACCTGAACTTCTGCCTGGAAGTTCTCGGCCGCACCGAAATGGCCACGCTGGATCAGTGGCACAGCGATTACATGCGTGACTGCATCGAACCGATCGTGCTGCCCAAGGCCATCGACCTTTTGGCCAAACACCGCGCAGCCGGCGACAAACTGGTGATCATCACTGCCACCAATCGCTTCGTCACCGGGCCGATTGCCGTGCGCCTGGGCGTCGAAACCCTGATCGCCACCGAGTGCGAGATGGTCGACGGCCGCTACACCGGGCGCAGCATTGATGTGCCGTGCTTCCGCGAAGGCAAGGTGACGCGCTTGAATCGCTGGCTGGAGGAAACCGGGTATACGCTGGAAGACAGCTACTTCTATAGCGACTCGATGAATGATTTTCCGTTGCTGGAGCAGGTGACCCATCCGGTGGCGGTTGATCCTGATCCGAACTTGCGGGCCGAGGCCGAGAAGCGGGGTTGGCCGGTGATTTCGTTGCGCGACTGATAAAGCAAAAGATCGCAGCCTTCGGCAGCTCCTACAGGGTATCGCGCACACCTGTAGGAGCTGCCGAAGGCTGCGATCTTTTTGGGTCAAACAGGCTTGGCCCCCATCAAACCGGCAATGGCAACAAAACAGACAAAACTGAACAACGCCAAGGCAAAGGTGAATTTACCTACACCCCCCGGCGTCTTGCGCAGTTTATTGAGGCGTACCAGCAACCAGAACCAAGCCAGCGCCGCCAAGGCGTAAAGCACACTGGACGCCAGCAACCAGGTCTGCCCCAATGGCCAGCCCACCAGATGCACCATCCACCAGCCGGTAAACGGCATGCTCAGCAGCGCCAACCCCATCAACAGCCAGACAAATACACGTGGCCGTTGCAGGGTGCGGCTTCCCGCCGTCGCATCACCCTTGCGCCGCGCAAGCAAAACCCAGGCTCCCAGACCCAGCGCACAAGCCAGCAATACAACAGTTGCCACCATGTGCGCCGCTTTCAGGGCAGTTAACGTTTCCATTGTTCGATTTCCTTATGACCCGCCCATCAGCGTAGCCCCTCAGCCAAGAAACAGCTGATAGGCCGGATTGTCGCTTTCGTCCCAGTACGGGTAACCGATTTCTTCCAGCGCCGCCGGTACCAGGTGGCGCTCGTCATGGGGCACTTGCAGGCCCGCGACGACACGGCCATCGGCCGCGCCATGGTTGCGGTAGTGGAACATCGAGATGTTCCAGCGCCCGCCAAGCTTGTTGAGGAAGTTGAACAGCGCGCCCGGACGCTCCGGGAATTCGAAGCGCAGGATCACTTCATCGACCACATGCGCCGCACGCCCACCCACCATATGGCGGATGTGCAGCTTGGCCAGTTCGTTGTCGGTCAGGTCCAGCACCGGGAAACCCTGCTCGCTCAGGCTGGCAATCAACGCGCTGCGCGGGTCGCTTTCCGGGTGGGTCTGCACACCGACAAAGATGTGCGCTTCGCTGCCGGTGTTGTAGCGGTAGTTGAATTCGGTGATCTGGCGCTTGCCGATGGCCTCGCAGAACGCCTTGAAGCTGCCCGGCTTCTCGGGAATGGTCACGGCGATGATCGCTTCGCGGCCCTCGCCCAGTTCCGCACGCTCGGCGACGTGGCGCAGGCGATCGAAGTTGACGTTGGCCCCGGAGTCGATGGCCACGAAGGTCTGGCCGCTGACGCCGCGCTGCTCGACATACTTCTTGATCCCGGCCACGCCCAAAGCGCCGGCAGGTTCGGTGATCGAGCGGGTATCGTCGTAGATATCCTTGATGGCTGCGCAGATTTCGTCGGTGCTGACGGTGATCACTTCATCGACATGGTCTTTGCAGATATCGAAGGTGTGCTGACCGATCTGGGCCACCGCAACGCCGTCGGCGAAGAGGCCCACGGTCGGCAGCACCACACGCTCGCCCGCCGCCATGGCGGCTTGCAGGCAATTGGAGTCATCCGGTTCGACGCCGATGATCTTGATGTCCGGGCGCAGGTACTTCACGTACGCCGCGATGCCGGCGATCAGCCCGCCGCCGCCCACCGGGACGAAAATCGCATCCAGTGGCTGCGGGTGCTGGCGCAGAATCTCCATTGCCACGGTGCCCTGCCCGGCAATGGTGTGGGGATCGTCGTACGGGTGAATGTAGACGTAGCCTTTTTCGTCGACCAGTTTCAGCGAGTAAGCCAGGGCTTCCGGGAACGAATCGCCGTGCAGCACCACTTTGCCGCCACGTGAGCGCACGCCTTCGACCTTGATCTCCGGAGTAGTTTTGGGCATGACGATGGTCGCCTTCACACCCAGCACCTTCGCCGCCAGGGCCAGGCCCTGGGCATGGTTGCCCGCCGACGCGGTGACCACGCCGCGAGCGCGTTCTTCGTCGCTCAACTGGGTCAACTTGTTGTAGGCGCCGCGAATCTTGAACGAGAACACCGGCTGCAAGTCTTCGCGCTTGAGCCAAATGCTGTTGCCCAGCCGCTCAGAGAGCTGGCGGGCAGTCTGCAGCGGGGTTTCTACGGCAACGTCATAAACGCGCGAGGTGAGGATCTTTTTGACGTACTGTTCAAGCATCGGAAAGCATCACTGAGCGGGTTGGGCAGGATCAAGGAGTCTAACCCGCATTTTGGCCGCACGACCACCAGTTGTAGGAGCGAGCTTGCTCGCGAAAAACGCAATGGCACCGCTGCACATCTATTTTCACGCGTTATCGTTCACGACCATCGTCGGATCGCCGCCCGGAGCAAGCTCGCTCCTACAAGGAACGGTCGACCTGCCAATCGGGCAATGACCTTCCCCGCCCCGAAGCCTATAATGCCGGCCTTTCGTTCCCTCCTCGGCACTCCGGAGCCCGCATGAACCAGGATCAACTCAAACAGGCAGTGGCTCAGGCCGCCGTCGACTTCATCCTTCCGAAACTCGACGACAACAGCATCGTCGGGGTCGGCACCGGCTCCACCGCCAACTGCTTCATCGACGCCCTGGCCCAGCACAAAGGTGCGTTCGACGGCGCGGTCGCCAGTTCCGAAGCCACCGCCGCGCGCCTCAAGGGCCACGGCATTCCGGTGTACGAACTGAACACCGTCAGCGACCTGGAGTTCTATGTCGACGGCGCCGATGAGAGCGACGAACACCTGAACCTGATCAAGGGCGGCGGCGCTGCCCTGACCCGCGAGAAGATTGTCGCGGCCGTGGCCAAGACTTTCATCTGCATCGCCGATGCCAGCAAACTGGTGCCGACCCTCGGTACCTTCCCGTTGCCGGTGGAAGTGATCCCGATGGCCCGCAGCCACGTGGCCCGCGAGCTGGTGAAGCTCGGCGGCGACCCGGTTTACCGCGAAGGCGTACTGACCGACAACGGCAACATCATCCTCGACGTGTTCAACATGCAGATCACCAATCCGGTGGAGCTGGAGACGCAGATCAATGCGATCGTCGGCGTGGTCACCAATGGTTTGTTCGCGGCGCGCCCAGCGGATCTGCTGCTGCTGGGTACCAGCGAAGGTGTGAAGACTCTGCGCGCGCAGTAAGCCACACACAGCCTTTGTAGGAGCTGGCTTGCCAGCGATAGCGGTGTAACAGCCAACAAACATGCTGAATGTCATGGCCTCATCGCTGGCAAGCCAGCTCCTACACAAGCAGGGCAAGCTTCAGGGTTGTCCCGGTTTCTTGAAAACGTAAAACAGGTTTGGCTCACTGACGAGGTAAAGCGTACCGTCGTCATCCATGGCAACCCCTTCCGCTTGCGGTACGTTTTTCTGCAAGCCGTGCTGCCCCTTGCTCAATGACATTGTACTCAGCGGACGCCCATCCACATCCAGTTCCAGAATCAATCGCGACTCATCCGATAGCGCCAGCAAATGCCCGCTGCGCTCGTCGTATTGCAAACCCGACAGGTCCCGCACAAACATCCCGGCATCACGCTTGGGGTCGTTGATCACGTGCACCGAGTAGGATTCTTCAGGATTGAATCGCGGAAAACCGTACACCTCATAGATCAGCATCGGGTCGCGCTCCTTGGCCACGAACAGGCGCTTGCCCACTGAATCGTAAGCCAAGCCCTCGAAGCCCTTGTTGCTGCCCATGTGTACACCAACAGTCATCTGTTCGGCGTCTGCCGCGTCGACGAAGGTCGTGTCCTGCTCCAGATGAATTTTGATCAACCGTTGCTGGCTTTCGTCAGTGACCACGTAGGTGTCCGCGCTGATGAACTCCACCGCCTCGGGATCGCCGAAACCGACCAGTGCCACACGACGCAAGATCCTGCCGTCGAGGGACAACTCGATCAACTCGCTTCGCTTATTGGTAACGGTGAACAGGCTGTCGCGCACAGGGTCGTAGGTCAATGCTGAAACGTTGTCAACCTGGCCATCGATCACCCGCGCCTCGGTCACGACCTGATAATGGTCCAGCCCCATGGACCGGGAACTCACCGGTTGCCACAGCGCGTGCAGATTGAACCAGGCACGCTCGAACAGGCGCTGGTATTGGCCGAGTGCAATCAACGCAATCAGCGAGACCACCGACAGGATCAGAATCAGGAATTTGAGGCGGGCAAATCGACGCATTCGGGGGGCTCAGGTTCAATACAGGCGGATGAAATATCACGCCTGTCTGAACTGAAGCTTAATGGCCGCCGGCCTTTTACGTACAGGCAATCAGCGCAGGCGCTGGTTACTTCTGTTTTTCGAAGCGATAAAACAGGTTCGGCTCACTCACCATGTACAGCGTGCCCGCTTCATCCATGGTCACGCCTTCGGCACGGGGAATGGTATTTTTCAGGCCGTTGAAGCCACGCAGCAGCGTAATGAAACTGACCTGCTCACCCTTCTTGTCCAGCTCCAGCAGCAGGTGCGAGTCGGCGGACAGCACCAGCATGTGGCCGGTTCGCGGGTCGATGGCCAGTGCCGACAGGTTGCGCATGTCCAGCGCATGACTGGCTAACTTCAGCTTGTCGCCGGAAAGGACCTTGCCGTCACCTTTCCAGGCAAACAATGCCGGCGGGCGCTCTTCGCCCAGCAGCAGCTGCTGATTGCGCTGATCCCAGGTGACACCTTCAAAGGCCTTGTTCTGGTCTTTGGAAGGCCCGAGGTCGTATGTCGGGAAATCGGTGATGTTCAGTTCGCGGGTGTCGGCATCGACCTTGACGATGGCGATCAGGTGGTCGCGCTCATCGACAATCGCCATTCGGCCGTCACCCAGCACGGTGACGCCTTCAGGGTTGCTCCAGCCGACCAACGGCATTTTGCGCAGCACATCGCCCTGCAAGTTCAATTCGACCAGAAACGGGTTCTTGCCCATGACCGAAAACAGGGTCTTGGTCTGGGGGTCGTAGGACAGATCCGACGCTTCGTCCTTTTCCATGCCAGGCAACGGCTTCGCATCGATCACCGCGCGGTAGTCCGGAAGCCAGATACTGGCCTGACGCTCGGCCGGGCTCTTGAATTGCTCTTTCACCCAGAGCAGGCCCCGCGCATCCCAATGCATGGCAAAGGCGACGCCATAGGCGACAACGGCCACCAGCAGCAGCCAGGTGTGCCAACGCAGGGCGAAGCGTGAGCGGCGGGCAGGTTTAAGCGTGGAAAGCGGAGAAGTGGCCATCGGAGAATGCGTTCCAGAAATTCAGGCTAGGGGTAATAGCTGTAGGAGCTGGCTTGCCAGCGAAAGCGGTGCAACAGACAACATGGATGTTGAATGTTAAGGCCTCTTCGCTGGCAAGCCAGCTCCTACATTGGGCGTGGCGTGATCAGCGAACGCTGCTGGTGAACCGACTGGCGCCCGGCAACTCCAGAACGATCTCATCACCGACATTCAGCGGACCGACGCCCACTGGTGTGCCAGTCAGAATCACATCACCGGCCTGCAACGAGAAGCAGCCGGCCATGTGCTGGATCATCGGCACGATCGGGTTGAGCATGGCGCTGCTGTTACCGTCCTGGCGTACTTCGCCGTTGATGGTCAGGCGAATGCCGATGTCGGTCAGGTCGGCAAACGTGCTGCCGGACACGAACGGGGCAATCACTGCCGCGCCGTCGAAGGACTTGGCGATTTCCCAGGGCAGGCCCTTGGATTTCAGCTCGGCCTGCTTGTCGCGCAGGGTCAGGTCCAGGGCCGGGGCGAAACCGGAGATGGCGTCGAGCACTTCTTCACGGCTCGGTTTGGTCGACAACGGCTTGCCGATCAAGACCGCGATTTCCGCTTCGTAATGCACCGAACCACGCTCGGTCGGAATGCTGAAACCACCTTCCAGCGGCACCACACAACTGCCCGGCTTGATGAACAGCAGTGGCTCGGTCGGCACCGGGTTATCCAGTTCCTTGGCGTGTTCGGCGTAGTTACGGCCGATGCACACCACTTTCCCCAGCGGGAAATGAATACGCGTACCGTCGACATACTGGTGCTGATAGCTCATTACCGACTCCTGCCTTCATGGATGCTTAAGGATTGCAGATCAAACCGCGAAGATCTTGCCCGGGTTCATGATGCCGTTCGGGTCGAACACTGCCTTGACCGCTTTCATGTACTCGATCTCGACCGGGGAGCGACTGTAGGTCAGGTAGTCACGCTTGGTCATGCCCACGCCGTGCTCGGCAGAGATCGAACCGTTGTACTTCTCGACGGTTTCGAACACCCACTTGTTGACGGTGGCGCACTTGGCGAAGAACTCGTCCTTGCTCAGGTTATCCGGCTTGAGGATGTTCAAGTGCAGGTTGCCGTCGCCGATGTGGCCGAACCAGACGATCTCGAAGTCCGGGTAGTGTTCGCCGACGATCGCGTCGATCTCTTTCAGGAACGCCGGAACTTTCGACACAGTGACCGAAATGTCGTTCTTGTACGGCGTCCAGTGGGAAATGGTTTCGGAGATGTATTCGCGCAACTTCCACAGGTTCTGCAGTTGGGTTTCGCTCTGGCTCATCACGCCGTCCAGCACCCAGCCCTGCTCAACGCAGTGCTCGAAGGTTTCCAGGGCGTGGTTGGCCACTTCTTCGGTGGTCGCTTCGAATTCCAGCAATGCGTAGAACGGGCAGTCGGATTCGAACGGCGCCGGTACATCGCCACGGGCCATGACTTTGGCCAGGGCTTTGTCGGAGAAGAATTCGAAGGCGGTCAGGTCGAGCTTGCTCTGGAAGGCGTGCAGCACCGGCATGATCGAGTCGAAATCGGCGGTACCGAGAACCATCGCAGTGAGGTTTTTCGGTGCGCGATCCAGGCGCATGGTCGCTTCGACCACGAAACCGAGGGTGCCTTCGGCGCCGATGAACAGCTGACGCATGTCGTAGCCGGTGGCGTTCTTGATCAGGTCGCGGTTCAGTTCCAGCACGTCGCCCTTGCCGGTGACGACTTTCATGCCAGCGACCCAGTTACGGGTCATGCCGTAGCGAATCACCTTGATCCCGCCGGCATTGGTGCCGATATTGCCGCCAATCTGGCTCGATCCTGCCGAAGCGAAGTCCACCGGGTAGTACAGGCCTTTTTCTTCGGCCACGTTCTGCAGATGCTCGGTGACGACGCCCGGCTGACAAACGGCCGTGCGGTCAGTGAGGTTCACGTCGAGGATCTGGTTCATGTAGTCGAACGACACGACCACTTCGCCATTGGCCGCCACGGCAGCGGCGGACAACCCGGTACGACCGCCGGACGGCACCAGCGCCACCTTGTGTTTATTGGCCCACAGGACAATGGCCTGGACCTGCTCGGTGGTCTTGGGGAACACGATGGCGGTCGGGGCCGGGGCGAAATGCTTGGTCCAATCCTTTCCGTAAGCATTCAGGGAGTCGGCATCGGTCAGCACCTTGCCAGGCTCAACCAGGGTCTTCAGCTCTTCAATCAGGGCAGGATTGGTCATCGACAGAACTCTCGAACAATTCATGGTCATCCTGAGAACGCTTCACGTCGCAGGAATGAGTGTTTAGCGGGGCGCATATGCTAGCATACCGACCCCGTAGGATAGTGCCCAAGGGCTATTCTGCGGCGACGGCTGTCATGCCGTTCGGGTCAGCGTCTGTTGACCATTTCCTGCCATTTTTCTCCGGGATACAGGTTTACGCAGATGAGCAAGACTTCTCTCGATAAGAGCAAGATCAAGTTCCTTCTTCTCGAAGGCGTCCACCAATCGGCTGTCGACGTCCTCAAGGCGGCGGGCTACACCAGCATCGAGTACCTCACTGGTTCTCTGCCGGAAGCCCAGCTCAAGGAAAAGATCGCTGATGCTCACTTCATCGGCATTCGCTCCCGCACTCAACTGACCGAAGAGATCTTCGATCACGCGAAGAAGCTCGTGGCTGTAGGGTGTTTCTGCATCGGCACCAACCAGGTCGACCTGGACGCTGCCCGCGAACGCGGCATCGCGGTGTTCAACGCGCCGTACTCCAACACCCGTTCCGTAGCGGAACTGGTGCTGGCCGAAGCGATCCTGCTGTTGCGCGGCATCCCTGAGAAGAACGCTTCCTGCCACCGTGGCGGCTGGATCAAGAGCGCGGCCAACTCCTTCGAAATCCGTGGCAAGAAGCTGGGCATCGTCGGCTACGGCTCGATCGGTACTCAACTGTCGGTCCTGGCGGAAGGCCTGGGCATGCAGGTGTACTTCTACGACACCATCACCAAGCTGCCATTGGGCAACGCTACTCAGGTAGGCAAGCTGCACGAGCTGCTAGCGATGTCTGACATCGTTTCGCTGCACGTACCGGAAACCGCCGCCACCCAGTGGATGATGGGCGAGAAGGAAATCCGCGCTATCAAGAAAGGCGGCATCCTGATCAACGCCGCCCGCGGCACCGTGGTAGAACTGGATGCCCTGGCGGACGCGATCAAGGACAAGCACCTGATCGGCGCGGCCATCGACGTATTCCCGGTGGAGCCACGCTCCAACGACGAAGAGTTCGAAAGCCCGCTGCGTGGCCTGGACAACGTGATCCTGACCCCGCACATCGGCGGTTCCACCGCTGAAGCCCAGGCCAACATCGGTCTGGAAGTGGCAGAAAAACTGGTCAAGTACAGCGACAACGGTACTTCGGTATCGTCCGTGAACTTCCCGGAAGTGGCCCTGCCGGCTCACCCTGGCAAGCACCGCCTGCTGCACATCCACGAAAATATCCCGGGCGTGCTCAGCGAGATCAACAAGGTCTTCGCCGAAAACGGCATCAACATCTCCGGTCAGTTCCTGCAGACCAACGAAAAGGTCGGCTACGTGGTGATCGACGTCGACGCCGAGTACTCGGACCTGGCGCAAGAGAAGCTGCAACACGTCAACGGCACCATCCGTAGCCGCGTGCTGTTCTAAAGAACAGCGGCGAGCTTGCATGTAATAAAAAGGGAGCCCCTGCGAAGGGGGCTCCCTTTTTTTATTTCACATTGACGGTGATCTTCTCGGAAACGATCGGCGGATCGAACGGCATGTGGTTGCTATCGCCCAGTTCAAGCTGCAGGGTGTGTTTGCCCGGCGTGAGCGTTATTTCAGCCTGGGTCTGCGCACCGCCGAAATGCAGGTGGTTGGCATCCTTGGGGATCGGCGCACCGGCGGCTGGCAGCTCATCGACGTCGATCAGCACATGGTGATGGCCGGTGTTCTTGGTGGTATCGCCCGCCGGTGCCAGGGCAATGTTCTCGACCGCGAACTTGACGACGACTGTCTGTGGAATCGTCGCACCGTCCGTGGGAGAAACAATGGACACTTCGGCGCCTTTCGGAGCCGGTGTTGCAGCACTGGCCAGCACCGAAACACCCATCAACAGGCCAGCCAAAGCAGCACGTGACATAAAGGTTTTCATTCTCTTCTCCAGTTTTTCCGTAAAATTCGCGTGGTCATGACAACTTCATGGCCATTTGTTGTCGAAGGCACTCGACAACCATAGCAAAGCGAGCCTGAATCAGAGGGTCCGCGATAATAAATTCAAAGGAGTGACCATGCGCTTTCTGCCTGGCCTGATCTGCCTGCTACCCCTTTTGAGCCCTTTGGCTCATGCCGAACTGATTGATGACATCAACGACCGGGGCGAATTGCGCATTGCCGTTGAAGCCAACACCCCCCCATTCAATTTCAAGGATGACGACAAGCTCACCGGTTTCGAAGTCGAACTGGGCCAACTGCTGGCAAGTGAACTCGATGTCCGGGCCGACTTTGTCGTCACCGACGGCAGCGACCTGCTGACTGGCGTCGAAAGCGGCAAATACGACATCGCCATCAACCACATAGCAGCGACCCCGGATCTCCAGGATCGTTTCGACTTCAGCGAACCTTACATTCAAACCCATGCGCAATTGATCGCGCAGAAAGAAGAGCCGCGCTCCATTCTGCTGGTGCAGTCGCTGACAGAAGAGAAGCCCAAAACCAACCCGGCCGTAAACCTGGCGATTCCGTTTCAGAAGGGTAATCCGGCGTTCCATGCCAGCCTGGAAAACGCATTGCAGCGGATCAAGGATGACGGGCGACTGCAAGCGCTGGAGCAGAAGTGGTTGGGGGCGGATGCCGGTGTGGGTGTGGTGCCGAAACAATAACCTGTAGGAGCTGGCTTGTCGGGTCGCCGCATCGCAGCGAAGGCGGTCTTCCAGCCAACATTTTTATCGACTGTGACGCCCTCTTCGCTGGCAAGCCAGCTCCTACAAGGAGGGGTGCTCGGTGTTAGCTCAGTGTTGCCAAGGCTGCCGCCGCTTGCGGCAACTCCAGCTCACTGAACACCTGCACCCCGTGGCGCTTGAGTAGCGCCGCTGTCACGCCCTCGCCACTGACCTTCACGCCGCTGAACGTCCCGTCATAGGTCAGCAGATTGCCGCAGGACGGGCTGTTGGCCTTGAGGACTGCGATGCGGATGCCATGCTTTTGTACCAGCTCCAGCACCTGATACGCCCCCGACAGAAACTGCGCACTGACGTCCTCGCCCTCGGTAGTGATCACCAACGCCTGGCCGTCGAGAACTTGCGCGCCCTGCCCGCCTGGAATTTCCGCTGCCGGCCGTGGCGTTGGCAAGCCACCGGCGACCTCTGGGCACAATGGCACGACCCGACCTTCATCCAGCCACTGCTGGAGCTGTTCGAACGGCCCGCTGGCCCCGCCGTCGTAACGGACGCGGTGACCCAATAGGCAGCGGCTGACGAGAATTTTCTGCATGATCAAAACGGCTCGTTGCCGCGCCGGCGGAACCAGCCGGTCAGCGACAGGCGATCCCGGGTCGCGGGCAGGACTTCGTGGGGAACCTCTCCGGAGAGAAACACCACCAGGCAGCCGCCAATAGGTTGCACGTCGTGGACGCGATCATTGTCGAGGTACATGCGCAACTGGCCGCCGTGTTCGGGAAGCCAGGCGTCATTGAGGTAAACCACCGCCGAAACCATGCGCCGGTCGTCATCGCGAAAGCGGTCGACGTGCTTCAGGTAGAACGCCCCGGGCGGGTACATCGCAAAATGGCTTTCGAAATCCTCCAGGCCGAGAAACAGACCGCGATTGATCGCCTCCCGCAGGCTGTCCATCAAACTCAGGTAGCTGTCGCAAGCCTCGGCCTGGCCGGGGTCGATCCACTGAATATGGTCGCCACGAATCCCTTCGCGGATCTCCGATGACGGCCCACGGCCCACAGCGGCCGGAGCCAGCTCACCCTCGGCAGCACGTTTGCGACACTCGCCCGCCAGCGCTCGGGTCAGATCCAGAGGCAGGAAAATATTCTGCTGCGACCAGCCGTGCTCGGCCAGGTCATCGACGATTCGTAACAGCAGCGGGTGATCAGAGGATATTTGCATGCCGCGCATAGTATTCCTGTGCCCGAAAATCCGACAGAGCCGCGCAGCGGGTTGATACGAATTCTCGACAAGTACGGATGCCGCACGGAGAATAGTCGCCTGCTGACTGGAGTCCCTATGCGCCGTTTGCTTTTATCACTGTTGCTGTTCTGCGTCTTGCCCGCCTGGGCAGACGGCCACGACCAGTTGTACAAGGTCGCCGGCTGGCCGGAACAACGCGCGCATTTCAACGACGCCCTCTCGGCTGCTCAGCAACGCTACCAGGGCAGCCTGCCTCCGGCGGTGTTTCAGGCACTGGTCAATAACAGCAATCAGCGTTTTTCCGCCAAGGCGGTGGACCAGCGTGCCGAAGCGCAATTGCGCAAGAACCTCGCCAACCCCAAACCCGCGCTGACGTTTTTCCAATCGCCCTTGGGCAAGAAAATCGTCGCCGCCGAGCTGTTGGCGACCCGTCGCGACCAACTGGCGAAAAACGCCAAGGGCCTGCCGAAGATGCAGGCCAGCGACAGCCGCCTGCTGATCATCGGCCACTTGGCACAATCCCTGCCCGCACGCGAGGCCGGCGCGGAAGTCAGCCTGGCGATTGCCGGTGTTGCCGCCGACAGCTTGAGTTCGATGATCCCGGGGTTGCTCGGTGCCGGCCAGGCCCAGGGCATGCTCAACGGCCAGCGCCAGCGCCTGATGGACCAGATCGGCAGCGACCTCAACAACACACTGCTGTATGTCTATCGCGACCTGTCGGACGACGAGCTGGAAGAGTTCGCGACCTTTGCTGAATCTTCGGAAGGCCAGGCTTATTATCAGGCCGCATTGGCTGCGATTCGGGCGGGGTTGGCGGTGGGGCAGAGCAATTCGAATCTGACCCAGTGATATTTAGAGCCAGATAGATCGCTATCGTCGGAACGCCGCCCGGAGCAGGCTCGCTCCCACATTGGATCTGCGCACACCTGCCCCCTGTGGGAGCGAGCCTGCTCGCGATGAGGCCGGCACAGACGCTAAGGATTCCGGCCCTTGATCCGCTTGCTCAAAAACCCGAAAAATTCCTGCCGCATCACCAGCGTTTCATTCGCCAGATGATGCCGTGCCTCGGGCAGCATCAGCACCTGCGGCCGATCAAACTTGCCCCGCAACACTTCCAGGTTGTGCTCCCAATCCACCGTCATATCGGCTTGCCCCTGCACGATCAACGGCCGGCGGGTACTCATGGGGGCGGCCTCGATGCGTTTGATCCAGCGCGCCAATGCACCCACCCAGGCCGTCGGCAGGCGAAGCGGCTGCAACGGATCTGCTTGCAGGAACGGCAAAAACGCCGGGTCGTTGGAGTTCTCGCTGAAACGCCGGGCGATGGCTTTAACGAAAGGCTTGAGCAGGTAGTAACTCAGTTGCGACCAACCCCACGCCCGCGGCCGCACCAGCGGCGACAGCAGAATCACCTGACCCTGCGCCGGGCTGTTCGCCCCCGCATTCAACACATGATCAATCACGATCGCCCCGCCGGTACTCTGCCCGCACAGGTGCCACGGTTGCGGCAAGTCGAGGGATTGCGCCTCGCCGAACAACCCTTGCAACGCGTCCTGATACTCGGCGAAATCCTTGATGCTCGCCCGTTCGCCACTGGACAGGCCGTGCCC
The DNA here is from genome assembly GCF_056406435.1 of Pseudomonas sp. P1_C12. Lineage (NCBI taxonomy): Bacteria > Pseudomonadati > Pseudomonadota > Gammaproteobacteria > Pseudomonadales > Pseudomonadaceae > Pseudomonas > Pseudomonas sp. P1_C12. Next base: position 324,743 of record NZ_JBFUAE010000004.1, read on the forward strand.
CGGCAAGTCGCAGGCAATCACCGCAAAGCCCTGGTCCAGCGCCCACTCGATCACATGCCGGTAGAGCCCGGTGTGATCGTAGAAACCGTGGATGACAAACAGCGTCGCCTTGGCTCGCTCGGGCCACCAGAACTGGCTGACCAGCTCATAACCATCGACCTCGAACCGCCCAAGGCCACTGCGCACCTGACACTGCGCAAAATCCAGCCCGTAGAATCGCCGGTAAGCCTGCGCCTGTGCTGACAACGGCTGCCCGGCTGCCAGAGGCAGCAAGCTGGCGCGTAGAAGATCAGGGTCGAAAGTAGCCGGCATGGACGATTCCAGAACGTGAAACAGACTTTATAGGCCTGCGATATTCTTCTGTCGCGGCAAGCATGGCAAGCTAGCCGACCTTCGAGGACTGAACCGATGCACTCGCCCTTTCGCGCCGCCCTGTTTGCCTGCCTGCTCGCCGTGGTGTGTGCCGGCGTGTTGTGGGCGGCCTACGACTGGTTCCAGGGGCGTTACCTGCGCACGTTCAGCGAGCACACCGCGATGTTTTCGGGTGATCCGCTACGCCTTCCCGAATCCCTCGCCGGCCCTGGCGCCATCCGCCTGGTGCATTTCTGGGACCCGGCCTGCCCGTGCAATGTCGGCAATCAACAACACCTGACCGAACTGGTCGAGCGCTATGTACCCCATGGCGTGGAATTCTATGTCGTGCAAAAACCCGGAAGCCACGGCCAGTTGCCGGGCACCTTGAGCAGCCTCAAATCCATCGACATCCTGCCCGGTTCCGAACAGATCCCCGCCAGCCCGGCCGTGGCGATCTGGGATCGCAGCGGCAAACTGGCGTACTTCGGCCCGTACAGCGAAGGCCTGACCTGCAACTCCAGCAACAGCTTTATCGAACCGATCCTGCAAGCGCTGGATGAAGGCCGTGCGGTGAGTGCCACGCACACACTGGCCGTGGGGTGTTATTGCCCGTGGCCTGTCGATCCCGCGAAATAGGGAAAAACGCGCCAATACGAATCCCTCCTACGGGCGATGCGCCATATCGGCGCGCCGTGTTACACAGTGGCGCCAGGAATCACAATAACAACAAGGAGTCGCCATGAAACGCAGCCTGACCGCTCTCGTGCTGTTGATCGTCGTGCTGGCCGCCGGGGCCGGCGGATACCTCTACAGCAAGCAGCCGTCACGCCAGGGCATGGTGGAACTGCAACACCTGCAAGGCTCGGTCACCGTGCGCTACGACGAGCGCGGCGTCCCGCACATCCGCGCCGAAAACGAAACCGACCTGTACCGCGCCCTCGGCTACGTCCATGCCCAGGACCGCCTGTTCCAGATGGAAGTCCTGCGTCGCCTGGCCCGAGGCGAGCTGGCTGAAGTGCTCGGGCCGAAACTGCTCGACACCGACAAACTGATGCGCAGCCTGCGCATTCGCGAACGCGCCGAAACCTACTTCGCGAACCTCGACAAGCAGTCGCCCTCCTTCATCGCCATGCAAGCCTATCTGGACGGCATCAACCAGTATCAGGACAGCCACGCAAAACCCGTGGAGTTCGATGTGCTGGGCATTCCAAAACGCCCGTTCACCGCCCAGGACACCATCAGCATCGCCGGCTACATGGCCTACAGTTTTGCCGCGGCATTTCGTACCGAACCCTTGCTGACATTCGTGCGCGATCAACTGGGGCCCGGATACCTGAACATCTTCGATCTCGACTGGCAGCCAAAAGGCGTGCTCAATGGGACCGCCCCCACATTGGCCAGCGCCGACTGGAAAGACCTCAATGCCCTCGCCCGCCTGAGCGAACAGGCCCTGGCTGACAGCGGCCTGCCACAGTTCGAGGGCAGCAACGCCTGGGTCGTCGCGGGCAGCCGGACCCAAAGCGGCAAGCCGCTGCTGGCGGGTGATCCGCATATCCGTTTTTCCGCGCCGTCGGTGTGGTACGAAGCGCAGCTCTCGGCTCCGGGCTTTGAACTCTACGGCCACTATCAGGCCTTGATGCCGTTCGCCTCCCTGGGCATGAACCACGACTTCGGCTGGAGCATCACCATGTTCCAGAACGATGACCTCGACCTGATCGCCGAGAAGGTCAACCCGGACAACCCCAATCAGGTCTGGTATCGCGGCAAGTGGGTGGACATGACGACCAGCGAGCAGCAAATCGCGGTCAAGGGCCAGGCACCGGTGACGCTGGTGCTGCGCCAGTCGCCCCACGGTCCGATCGTCAACGATGCCTTGGGCAACGGCGTCGGCAAGACACCGATTGCCATGTGGTGGGCGTTTCTCGAAAGCCAGAATCCGATCCTGGAGGGTTTCTACCAGCTCAATCGCGCCGACACCCTGGCCAAGGCCCGTGGTGCCGCGGCAAAAATCCAGGCCCCGGGCCTGAACGTTGTCTGGGCCAATGCCAAGGGTGACATCGGCTGGTGGGCGGCGGCGCAATTGCCTAAACGTCCGGCGGGCGTACGCCCGTGGTTCATCCTCGACGGCAGCACTGCCGAGGCGGACAAGGATGGCTTCTACCCGTTCACGGCCAACCCCCAGGAAGAAAACCCGGCGCGGGGCTACATCGTCTCGGCCAACTTCCAGCCGGTGTCGCCGACCGGCATGGAGATTCCCGGCTACTACAACCTTGCCGATCGCGGTCAGCAACTCAATCGCCAGCTCAGCGAAAAGGCCGTCAAATGGGACCTGGAAAACAGCCAGCTGCTGCAACTGGGCACCACCACCGCCTACGGCCCGCGCCTGTTGGCACCGCTGTTGCCGGTGTTGCGCGAAGTGGTGAGCGATCCCGCCGAACTCAAACTGGTGGAGCAACTGGCCCAGTGGAAAGGCGATTACCCGCTCGACTCCACCAGCGCCACGCTGTTCAACCAGTTCCTGTTCAACCTGGCTGACGCGACGATGCACGATGAGCTGGGCAACGACTTCTTCGAGACGCTGCTCTCGACCCGGGTGATCGACGCCGCGTTGCCCCGCCTGACCGCCAGCGCCGATTCGCCGTGGTGGGACAACCGCGGCACACTCGGCAAGGAAACCCGTGTCGACACGGTCAAGGCAGCCTGGCAAGCCAGCATCGCGCACCTCAAGACCACCCTCGGTGCAGACTCCGCGCAATGGCAGTGGGGCAAGGCGCACACATTGACCCATGGCCATCCGCTGGGGCAGCAGAAGCCGCTGGACCTGTTCTTCAATATCGGCCCCTTCGCCGCACCCGGCACCCATGAAGTGCCGAACAACCTCTCGGCGAAGATCGGCCCGGCTCCGTGGCCTGTCACCTACGGCCCTTCGACCCGGCGCCTGATCGACTTCGCCGACCCGGCCCACAGCCTGACCGTCAACCCGGTCGGCCAGAGCGGCGTACTGTTCGACAGTCACTATGATGATCAGGCCGAGGCCTACGTCGAGGGGATGTACTTCCAGGCGCATCTCAATGACGAAGAAGTCACGGCCAATACCCGCAGCACCTTGAAGCTGTTGCCGGCGCGGGCTGCGCCATAGATTTTTGCTGGCCGGGCTGGCCACATCGCGAGCAGGCTCGCTCCTACAGGTTTTTCTGGTGTTCACAAAATTTGTGTTCGACAGCGATCCCTGTAGGAGCGAGCCTGCTCGCGATGGGGACCTGACAGACAACAACAATGTCTCCTCAAACCATCGCCGCAAAATTCAACCGAAACTGCTGCGGCGTCACCCCCAATCTACGATTGAACACACTGCGCATGTGCTGGGCATCGCGAAAGCCGCATTGATAGGCCACAGTCTTGAGCGGCGCGCGGGTGCTTTCGAGCATCACCCGCGCCGCATCGACCCGTGCCCGCTCGACGAACTCGGCCGGGGTGATTTTCGCTTCCCTGGCGAACACCCGGGAGAAGTTGCGTGCGCTCATATTGGCGGCATTGGCCAGGTCGGCGATGGTCAAATCTCCCGTCAGGTTGGCCAGCACGTAATGCTGGACCATCGCCACCGCCGAAGTCGGTTCGGCGTGGGGCGTAAGGAACGGGCTGAATTGCGATTGCCCACCCGAACGCTGGGTGAACACCACCAGCCGCTTGGCGACATTCAGCGCCACTTCCGGCCCGTGATCCCGGCCCAGCAGGTACAGGGACAGATCGATGCCTGCAGTGACCCCGGCCGAGGTGAACAGCTCCCCGTCCTCTACGTAAAGGCGATCCGCTTCAACCCGGGTCGACGGGCACAACATTGCCAGCGCCGACGCATCATTCCAGTGGGTAGTGACCGTGCGCTCTTCCAGCAACCCCGCCCGAGCGAGCATAAACGCTCCATTGCAGATCGAGCCGAAGCGCTTGGCCCGCACACAGGCATCGCGCAACCAGCCATCGAATGCCACACCGAAATCCATGAACGGCAACTGCGGCCCCCCGGCCACCAGCAACAGGTCATACGCCTCCAGCGCTTCGCTGAAATGCCGATGGGCATTGAGCGCCAAACCGTTGGAGCACGCCATCATTCCGTGCTCGACGCCGATCACTTCCAGCCGGTAGTGATCCTGCGGGGCGAGGAAACGATTGGCCTCGGAAAACACATCCATGGGGCCAGTGATATCCAGCGACTGGACACCGGCGAACACCACGATGGCAACGGTTTTACTCATGGTTCGAAGCGCCTCTCATGCTACTGATTGCAACGCTCACCTGTAGGAGTGAGCCTGCTCGCGATGGACATCAACGATGACGGGGGCTACCTGGATGTACGCGGCGCCCTCACGTGCATCGCGAGCAGGCTCGCTCCTACAGGGTCTGCATGCACCCTAGCCAATCCAGGTCCAACAAGCGAGGTTGGCGCGATATGCACGCTCATTGGCCGGGATCGCAGCCATGGATCGATTGTCCGGTTTTGGGGCCCGGAACAGACTGAATCCCTCAGCGCCACCAGGGCGTTCACGACGAGGAATACTCCATGAGCACCACCATCGCCGGCATCAGGATCCCGGACAGCGCACTGGCCAAGGCCACCACCGAATACATCCGTGACATCGAATCGGACCTGCTCTACCACCACTCGCGCCGGGTCTTCCTGTTCGGTGCACTGAGCGGTGAGCGCAAGCAACTGGCCTACAACCCGGAGTTACTGTACGTCGGCTCGATGTTCCATGACCTGGGCCTGGTGCAAGGTCATCGCAGCGACAACGAGCGCTTCGAAGTCGACGGTGCCAATGCGGCAGCCGCATTTCTCAAGCCTTACGGATTGAGCGATGACGACATCGAACAGGTCTGGCTATCGATTGCCCTGCACACCACACCGGGCGTGCCTCAGCACTTGCGTCCCACCGTGGCGCTGGTCACGGCTGGCGTCGAGATGGACGTGCTGGGCATGGACTACGCGGCGTTTTCCAGCGTGCAGCGCAAAGCAGTGGTGCATGCACATCCGCGGGGCGAGGGATTCAAGGAGTGCATCATCTGCGCATTTGCCGACGGTTTGCGCCATCGTCCGCAGACCACGTTCGGTAATGTGAAGACTGACGTATTGGTAGATCAGGAGCCGGGGTTCAAGCCGATGAATTTCGTCGAGGTCATTCGCAAATCCCCTTGGGTGACCTAACCAAAAATCAAAAGATCGCAGCCTGCGGCAGCTCCTACAGGGAACCGTATTCCTCTGTAGGAGCTGCCGCAGGCTGCGATCTTTTGCTGTTAAGCCGCTTCCGGTGCCTGTGCGCGACGCACGTCCGGTTGCTTCCACGAATCGGCTGCCGCTTCTTCGATCGCTTGCTGGATCGCACGCTTGCGGCTTTCTTCGGCACGACGGCTGAAGAACCAGACCATGAAGGTCACGATCGACACCGCCAGCAGGATCAGGCTGGCCACGGCGTTGATCTCGGGCTTGACCCCAAGGCGCACCGCCGAGAACACTTCCATCGGCAGGGTCGTGGAACCTGGGCCCGACACGAAGCTCGCCAGCACCAGGTCATCCAGCGACAGCGCGAAGGACATCATGCCGCCCGCTGCCAGCGATGGGGCGATCATCGGAATGGTGATCAGGAAAAACACCTTCCACGGTTTCGCACCGAGGTCCATGGCCGCCTCTTCGATGGACAGGTCCAGCTCGCGCAAACGCGCCGAGACCACCACCGCCACATAGGCCGCACAGAACGTGGTGTGGGCGATCCAGATGGTGACGATGCCGCGTTCCTGCGGCCAACCGATCATCTGCGCCATGGCCACGAACAGCAGCAACAGCGACAGACCGGTGATCACCTCAGGCATCACCAGTGGCGCAGTCACCAGGCCACCGAACAGGGTACGGCCCTTGAAACGGGTGATGCGCGTCAGGACAAACGCTGCCAATGTACCCAGTGCCACCGCCGCCACCGCCGTGTAGCAGGCGATTTCCAGCGAACGCACCACCGAGCCCATCAGCTGGGTGTTGTCGAGCAGGCCGACGTACCACTTGATCGACCAGCCGCCCCACACCGTTACCAGTTTGGAGGCGTTGAACGAGTAAATCACCAGGATCAGCATCGGCAGGTAGATAAACAACAGACCCAGTACCAGCATCAGGCTGGAGAAACGGAAGCGCTTCATTCTTTACCCTCCATTTCCTTGGCCTGACTGCGGTTGAACAGAATGATCGGCACGATCAGGATCGCCAGCATCACCACCGCCAGGGCAGACGCCACCGGCCAGTCACGGTTGTTGAAGAACTCCTGCCAGAGTACTTTACCGATCATCAGGGTTTCCGGACCGCCCAGCAGTTCCGGGATCACGAACTCGCCCACCACCGGGATGAACACCAGCATGCAGCCTGCGATGATGCCGTTTTTCGACAGCGGCACGGTGATTTTCCAGAAGCTGTTGAAGGTGCTCGACCCCAGGTCCGACGCGGCTTCCAGCAGGCTCTGGTCGTGCTTCACCAGGTTGGCGTACAGCGGCAGGATCATGAACGGCAGGTAGGAATAGACCACGCCGATGTAGACCGCCAGGTTGGTGTTGAGGATCTGCAGCGGTTCGTCGATCCAGCCCATGCTCATCAGGAAACCGTTGAGCAGACCGTTGTTGCTGAGGATGCCCATCCACGCATAAACGCGGATCAGGATCGCGGTCCAGGTCGGCATCATGATCAGCAGCACCAGCACCGTCTGCATTTCCTTGCGGGCAACGGAGATGCCGTAGGCCATCGGGTAGCCGATCAGCAGGCAGAGGATGGTGCTGAAAAGCGCCATCTTCAACGAGCCGAGGTAAGCGGCGATGTACAGCTCGTCACCGGCCAGCATCGCGTAGTTGCCCAGGTTAAGCAGCAACTGCAGCTTCTGCTCGGCGTAGCTGTAGATTTCGGTGTACGGCGGAATGGCCACGTCCGCTTCGGCGAAGCTGATCTTCAGGACGATGAAAAACGGCAGCATGAAGAACAGGAACAGCCAGATGAATGGAATGCCGATGACCATCTGACGGCCACCGGGAATTATTCGATCGAGACGACGTTTGAATTTGCGCATGTTCATGAGCGAAGTACCACGCCGCTGTCGTCTTCCCAGTACACGTAGACCTGATCACCCCAGGTCGGACGCTGCCCGCGACGTTCGGCGTTGGCCACGAACGACTGCACCAGCTTGCCACTTGGCAGTTCGACGTAGAACACCGAATGGCCGCCGAGGTAGGCGATGTCGTGCACCTTGCCGCTGGACCAGTTGTACTGGCAGGTCGGCATGTCGGCGGTGACCAGCAGTTTTTCCGGACGTATCGCGTAGGTAACCGACTTGTCCTGCACCGAAGTGCTGATTCCGTGGCCGACGTAGATCTGACGATCCAGGTCTTGGCAGGTAATGATCGCGTGGCCTTCGGCGTCGTCGATCACTTCGCCTTCGAAGATGTTCACGTTACCGATGAATTCGCAGACCAGGCGACTGGTCGGGGTTTCGTAGATGTCGATCGGACTGCCGATCTGGGCGATCCAGCCCAGGTGCATGATCGCGATGCGCTCGGCCATGGTCATGGCCTCTTCCTGGTCGTGGGTCACCATGACGCAGGTTACGCCGACGCGCTCGATGATCTCCACCAGCTCCAGCTGCATTTGCGAACGCAGCTTCTTGTCCAGTGCGCCCATCGGTTCGTCGAGCAGCAAAAGCTTCGGACGCTTGGCCAGGGAACGGGCCAGGGCCACACGCTGACGCTGGCCGCCGGACAACTGATGCGGCTTGCGCTTGGCGTACTGACTCATCTGTACCAGCTTGAGCATGTCGGCCACGCGGGCATCGACTTCAGCGTTCGGCAGCTTGTCCTGCTTGAGGCCGAAGGCGATGTTCTGCGCCACGGTCATGTGCGGGAACAAGGCGTAGGACTGGAACATCATGTTGATCGGCCGCTCGTAGGGCGGCATGTCAGTGATGTCTTCGCCATCGAGGAAAATGCGCCCCTCCGTGGGCCGTTCGAAACCTGCGAGCATGCGCAGCAACGTGGACTTGCCCGATCCCGAACCGCCGAGCAGGGCGAAAATTTCGCCTTTCTTGATTTCCAGGGACACATCGTCCACGGCAATCGTCTCGTCGAACTTCTTCGTGACCCGGTCGATTTTGACCAGCACCTGTTTAGGTGACTGGTCGCCCTCGAGGGCTTTCTTATAGGCGCCGGAGGCAACTGCCATTTACGAAACTCCCAGAAAAAAAGAGTGCAGTTCGCTCAAGGTGAGCCAACCTGGATAGTTTGAGCCTTGAAACTATTTACCCGACTTGACCTTGGTCCAGCTGCGGGTCATCAAACGTTGAATATTCGGCGGTAGCTCGATGGACACGTAGGTCTTGTCGAGCACCTCTTGCGGTGGATAAACCGCTTCGTCGGTGCGAATGGACTGTTCCATCAGTTTGTCCGACCCCGGGTTAGGGTTGGCATAGCCGACGTAATCACTGACCTGGGCAATCACCTCAGGCTTGAGCAAATAGTTGATGAAGGCGTGGGCCTGCTTGACGTTGGCCGAGTCCTTCGGAATCGCCAGCATGTCGAACCAGAGCGCGCCGCCCTCTTTCGGAATCGAGTAGGCGATGTTCACGCCTTTCTTGGCTTCTTCGGCCCGGTGCTTGGCCTGGAAGATGTCGCCGGAGAAACCGATCGCCACGCAGATGTCGCCGTTGGCCAGATCCGCGATGTATTTCGAAGAGTGGAAGTAGGTCACGTAAGGCCGCACCGCGAGCAACTTGGCTTCTGCCTTTTTGTAGTCTTCAGGGTTGGTGCTGTTGGCATTCAGGCCCATGTAGTTGAGCACTGTCGGCATCATTTCATCGGCGGAATCGAGGAACGCGACGCCACAGCTGTGCAGTTTCTTGATGTTTTCCGGCTCGAACAACACCCCCCAGGAGTCGATCTTGTCGACGCCCAGCACAGCCTTGACCTTGTCGACGTTGTAACCGATGCCGTTGGTGCCCCACAGGTACGGCACGGCGTACAGATTGCCCGGATCGTTCTGTTCCAGACGCTTGAGCAGCACCGGGTCGAGGTTCGAGTAGTTCGGCAGCTGCGACTTGTCGAGCTTCTGGAATGCCCCAGCCTTGATCTGTTTGCCGAGGAAGTGGTTCGACGGCACGACCACGTCATAACCGGTACGCCCGGCCAGCAACTTGCCTTCCAGGGTTTCGTTGGAATCGAACACGTCATAAACCGGCTTGATACCGGTCTCTTTCTGGAAGTCGGCCAGGGTGGTCTCACCGATGTAGTCCGACCAGTTATAAATATGCACGGTGCCGGCGGCCTGGACACTGACAGCAATCGTCAGCCCGGCGCCGACCAGCATGGCTTTGCGCAAGAAAGAAAAAACAGGCAAGTGGAGGTCCTCTGAAATTAGTTGGGCCCAAGTTGCCCCGCGTTACATGACAACCGTGGTTGCCCGGCAACAAAACCGGCGCGCAACTTACCCTCGAAAAACCGTTCCAGCAAAACTTTTGTCATTTAATTCAACCTGTTGCCGCCACCGCGCAGGTGGCGACAACAGGCTGTTGCATCAAACCGGCTTATTTACCGGATTTGATCTTGGTCCAGCTGCGGGTCATTTCACGCTGGGTCGCCGCTGGCAGGTCGGCGATGGCATACAACTTGGCCTGCACATCGGCTGGCGGGTAGATGCCTGGATCGCTGGTGATGTCTTTTTCTACCAGAGCTGTTGCAGCGGCGTTACCGTTCGGGAAACGTACGGCGTTGGTGATAGCGGCCATGACTTCAGGCTTCTGCAGGAAGGTCATGAACTTGTAGGCGCCCTGAACGTTCTCGGCATCCTTGGGAATCGCGACCATGTCGAAGAAGCTGCCAGCGCCTTCTTTCGGAATGGCGTAGCTTACTTTGACCTTGTCACCCGCCTCTGCGGCACGGGACTTGGCCTGCTGAACGTCACCCGAGTAGCCAACCGCTACGCAGATGTTGCCATTGGCCAGGTCCGAGATGTACTTGGACGAGTGGAAGTAGGTGATCGAAGGACGAATCTTGAGGAATAGTTCCTCGGCTTTCTTGATGTCTTCTTTCTTCTGGCTGTCGGTTGGCAGGCCCAGGTAGTGCAGCGCGACCGGGAGCATTTCGGTCGGCGAATCGAGGAAACTCACACCGCACCCCTTGAGCTTGGCAATGTTTTCCGGTTTGAGCAGCACGTCCCAGGAGTCGATGGTATCGACGCCCAACGCAGCCTTGACCTTCTCCGGGTTGTAACCGATGCCGATCGAGCCCCACATGTACGGGAAGGCGTGCTTGTTGCCAGGGTCACTGACCGAAACGGCCTTGAGCAGATCCTGGTTCAGGTTTTTCCAGTTAGGCAGCTTGGACTGGTCCAGCTCCTGATATACGCCGGCCTTGATCTGCTTGGCCAGGAAGTTGTTCGATGGCACGACCACGTCGTAGCCGGACTTGCCCGCCAGCAGTTTGGCTTCCAGGGTCTCGTTGCTGTCGAATACGTCGTAAACGACCTTGATCCCCGACTCTTTCTCGAAGTTCGCGATGGTGTCCGGAGCGATGTAGTCAGACCAGTTGTAGACGTGCAACACCTTGTCGTCCGCCTGAACCGCACCCGCCATCATGCCCGCGACGGACAGGGCGAGAAGTGTCTTGCCAGCAAGCTTTTTACCTAATGCCTTCATGCGTCATGCTCCAAATTTTTCTTTTTTGAACCACTTTGTTCAGCGACCGAACCCTGACAACTGGAACTGCGGCTAGTCTGGCAAGATCCGAGGCGGTCTTTCAAGAAAAGACCGGCCTTTGTGACAGCTTTGAGCGAGAGCGCCGCAGCTCCCTCGCTCTGAGCCTAGCACCTAGCCCTGCAATGCACTCAGGGTCAGGTCAAGGCACTTGCGAGCCTTGGTCACCAGCTCATCGATTTCCGCCGGCGTGATCACCAGTGGCGGAGCGATGATCATGGTGTCGCCGACTGCGCGCATGATCAGGCCATTGTCGAAGCAGAACTGACGGCAGATCATGCCGACGCCCTTGCCCTCGTAACGCTTGCGAGTGGCCTTGTCCTGGACCAGTTCGATGGCCCCCAACAGCCCGACCCCACGAACTTCACCCACCAGCGGGTGATCGTTCAGTTCCCGCAGACGCTTTTGCAAATACGGTGCCGTTTCTGCCTTCACACGCTCGACAATTTTTTCGTCGCGCAGGATACGGATGTTTTCCAGCCCCACAGCCGCCGCCACCGGGTGCCCGGAGTAGGTGAAACCGTGGTTGAAGTCGCCGCCCTCATTGAGCACCTCCACCACTTCATCGCGCACGATCAGGCCACCCATCGGGATGTAGCCCGAGGTCAGGCCCTTGGCGATGGTCATCATGTCTGGCTTGAGGCCGTAGAAATCGCTGCCAAACCACTCGCCGGTGCGACCGAAACCGCAAATCACTTCGTCCGCCACGAACAGGATGTCGTACTTGGCGAGGATTTCCTTGATGCGCGGCCAGTAGGTGTCTGGCGGAATGATCACGCCGCCGGCGCCCTGGATCGGCTCGGCAATAAAGGCACCGACGTTGTCGACGCCGACTTCCAGAATCTTTTCTTCCAGCTGGTTGGCCGCCCATACACCGAACTCTTCCGGAGTCATGTCGCCGCCTTCGGCGAACCAGTACGGCTGGGCAATGTGAACGATGCCCGGGATCGGCAAGTCGCCCTGTTCGTGCATGTACGTCATGCCGCCCAGGCTTGCGCCGGCCACAGTAGAACCGTGGTAACCGTTCTTGCGGCTGATGATGACTTTCTTTTTCGGCTGGCCCTTGATCGCCCAGTAGTGACGAACCATACGCAGCATGGTGTCGTTGCCTTCGGAACCGGAACCAGTGAAGAACACGTGGTTCATGCCTTGCGGCGCGATGTCGGCGATAGCCTTGGCCAGCTCCAGTACCGGTGGATGCGCGGTCTGGAAGAACAGGTTGTAGTAAGGCAGCTCGCGCATCTGTTTGCTGGCGGCATCGGCCAGTTCATCGCGACCATAACCAATCGCGACACACCACAGGCCGGCCATACCGTCGAGAATCTTGTTGCCTTCGCTGTCCCAGAGGTAAACGCCCTTGGCGTTGGTAATGATCCGCGGGCCTTTCTCTTTCAGCTGCTTGAAGTCGCTGAACGGAGCCAGGTGGTGATCATTGCTCAAGGTTTGCCATTCACGGGTTTGCGGATTGTTGCTGGTCATACGAATCTCCTAAGAAAATCAGGTGAAAGCGCCGCCAGGTAGCGGCGGCGCCCGACGTATCAGACGGCAAAGAGCAGGAATTCCCTTTCCCACGAACTGATCACGCGCTTGAAGTTTTCATGCTCGGCCCGCTTGACCGCGACGTAGCCAGTGATGAAATTTTTGCCCAGGTAACGCTCGACGATCGCGCTGTTTTCCATGCGTTCCAGCGCGTCTTCGATGGTCAGCGGCAGGCGCAGGTTGCGGCGTTCATAGCCACGTCCCACCACCGGCGCACTCGGGTTCAGGCCTTCGACCATGCCGATGTAACCGCAGAGCAGGCTCGCGGCAATCGCCAGGTACGGGTTGGCATCGGCGCCTGGCAGGCGGTTTTCCACCCGACGATTTTGTGGCCCCGCATCCGGCACCCGCAGGCCCACCGTGCGGTTTTCTTCGCCCCACTCCACGTTCACCGGCGCCGAGGTGTCCGGCAGGAAGCGGCGGAACGAGTTGACGTTGGGAGCGAACAGCGGCAACAGCTCGGGAATGAGCTTCTGCAAGCCACCGATGTGGTGCAGGAACAGCTGGCTCATGGTCCCGTCTTCATTGGAGAAGATGTTCTTGCCGGTCTCGATGTCGATGATGCTCTGGTGCAAGTGCATGGCACTGCCCGGCTCGCCGGTCATCGGCTTGGCCATGAAGGTCGCGGCGACGTTGTGCTTGAGCGCGGCCTCGCGCATGGTGCGCTTGAACACCAGGATCTGGTCGGCCAGGGACAGGGCATCGCCGTGACGGAAGTTGATTTCCATCTGCGCCGTGCCGTCCTCGTGGATCAGCGTATCGAGGTCAAGGTCCTGCAGTTCACACCAGTCGTAGACGTCTTCGAACAGCGGATCGAACTCGTTCGCCGCTTCAATGGAGAACGACTGACGACCGGTTTCCGGGCGACCGGAGCGACCGACCGGCGGCTGCAACGGGTAGTCCGGGTCGTCACTGCGCTTGGTCAGGTAGAACTCCATTTCCGGCGCCACAATCGGCTGCCAGCCTTTGTCGGTATAGAGTTTCAGGACTTTCTTGAGCACGTTGCGCGGCGACAGCTCGATCGGGTTGCCTTGCTTGTCGTAGGTATCGTGGATGACGATGGCGGTCGGCTCGATGGCCCATGGCACCAGGTACACCGCACTCTGGTCGGGACGGCAGATCATGTCGATGTCGGCCGGGTCGAGCAGTTCGTAATAGATATCGTCTTCGACGTAATCGCCGGTCACAGTCTGCAACAGCACGCTCTCTGGCAGGCGCATGCCCTTTTCGGCGATGAATTTGTTGGTCGGCGAAATCTTGCCCCGGGTAATCCCGGTCAAGTCGGCGATCATGCATTCGACTTCTGTGATCTTGTGGTTTTTCAACCAATCGGTGAGCTGGTCGAGGTTGTTACTCATAAATGCCTCTAGGCTTGAGTTGTCTGACCCTTTTAAGGTCAGGCGTTGTTTGACGCATCGGCGTCGCGTTGTAGAGCGTTTGCGCGGCAGATTATCGTGCTTGCCAACACGGCTGCAGAGGCCGGGCGTGCTGAATCGCGAGCGGAGCCCTGAACGATGGTCAGGCCGCTATTGTGAATCGGTTCTATATTGAATGGAGTAACCGTAATGGGGGTGCCATCGCGACCGTCCAGAATAACGGACGGGGACGGTTGAACCGTCACGGATGGGAGGATCACCGGTACCGCTGAGGCCACGGAACGGACGGGCGTGTCATCACTGATGTGACAAACATGCCGACCGACCTGTCTTGAGCAGTCGGTGACGCCGATTATCGGCAGGCGAGACATGAAGCACCCCGGTATTATTGCTGTTATGGGTTTGATTCGAGCTTAGCCTTGTTCATTTTTTTACACAACACCCCCGTAAAAAATACAACACGGCCCGCTCAAGCCTGCGGGCGCCACAGGGGCCAAGGGCATAAAAACGCCAAAAATCGCCTCAAAAAAGCCCCACGAGCGCTTTTTTAGGGCAAAAAAGGCCTCGCTTGACTTCGGCATGCCATTCGGGTTGACTGGAATCCGAAAAGATCAATGATTGATATTTTTAACAACAAAGGTGTTGCATCATGTCGGTACCCCCGCGTGCCGTTCAGCTTAACGAAGCGAACGCGTTCCTTAAGGAACATCCTGAGGTTCTGTACGTTGACCTTCTGATTGCGGATATGAATGGTGTGGTGCGCGGCAAGCGCATCGAACGCACCAGCCTCCACAAGGTTTACGAGAAAGGCATCAACCTGCCGGCCTCTCTATTTGCTCTGGATATCAATGGCTCGACGGTGGAAAGCACCGGCCTGGGCCTGGACATCGGTGATGCTGACCGAATCTGCTATCCAATCCCCGATACCCTATGCAACGAGCCATGGCAGAAGCGCCCGACCGCGCAACTGTTGATGACCATGCACGAACTCGAAGGCGAGCCATTTTTCGCCGACCCGCGTGAAGTGCTGGCCAATGTGGTACGCAAGTTCGACGAAATGGGCCTGACCATCTGCGCCGCGTTCGAACTGGAGTTCTACCTGATCGACCAGGAGAACGTGAACGGTCGTCCGCAACCACCTCGCTCGCCGGTTTCCGGCAAACGTCCGCACTCGACTCAGGTCTACCTGATCGACGACCTCGACGAATACGTCGACTGCCTCCAGGACATTCTGGAAGGTGCAAAAGAGCAAGGGATTCCGGCCGACGCCATCGTCAAGGAAAGTGCCCCGGCGCAGTTCGAAGTGAACCTGCACCACGTGGCTGACCCGATCAAGGCCTGCGACTACGCGGTCCTGCTCAAGCGACTGATCAAGAACATCGCCTACGACCATGAAATGGACACCACCTTCATGGCCAAGCCTTACCCGGGCCAGGCGGGTAATGGTCTGCACGTCCACATCTCGATTCTCGACAAAGACGGCAAGAATATTTTTGCCAGTGAGGATCCCGAGCAGAACGCCGCACTGCGTCACGCGATCGGCGGTGTGCTCGAGACCCTACCGGCGCAGATGGCGTTCCTCTGCCCGAACGTCAACTCGTACCGTCGTTTCGGCGCACAGTTCTACGTGCCGAACTCGCCGTGCTGGGGCCTGGATAACCGCACTGTGGCGATTCGAGTACCGACCGGTTCCGCCGATGCCGTGCGCATCGAACACCGCGTGGCCGGCGCCGATGCCAACCCTTACCTGCTGATGGCTTCGGTCCTGGCGGGCGTGCACCACGGCCTGGTCAACAAGATCGAGCCTGGCGCTCCGGTCGAAGGCAACAGCTACGAGCAGAACGAGCAGAGCCTGCCGAACAACCTGCGTGATGCACTGCGCGAGCTGGACGACAGCGAAGTCATGGCCAAGTACATCGATCCGAAATACATCGATATCTTCGTGGCCTGTAAAGAGAGCGAGCTGGAGGAGTTCGAACACTCCATCTCCGACCTCGAGTACAACTGGTACCTGCATACCGTTTAATCGGTTGCAGTAGCGAAGAAACGCCGCCGGCCTCATAGCCTGCGGCGTTTTTTTATGGCCGCCTTCGGCGGATCGCGAGCAGGCTCGCTCCCACAGGGATCTTCTGTGGGCAAAAAATTGGCGTTCAGCACAGATCCAATGTGGGAGCGAGCCTGCTCGCGAAGGCGGCCGAGAAGACAACACACAACCCGACTCGTACAATGCCCGCTGCCCCGCAGGAGACTCCAATGACACGCGTAGCCACCCCCCGCAAACCCCGCGCACGCAGCCAGACCCGGATCGATTCGATACTCGATGCGGCCCGTACGCTGCTGGCTGCCGAGGGCGTGGCCAGCCTGTCGATCTATAGTGTCGCCGAGCGCGCGGAGATTCCGCCCTCCTCGGTCTACCACTTCTTCGCCAGCGTGCCTGCCCTGCTCGAAGCCCTGACCGCCGATGTCCACGCCGCCTTCCGCGCCTGCCTGCAAGCCCCTATCGATCATCCTGCCTTGAACGGCTGGCGCGATCTGTCGCGACTGGTGGAACAACGCATGCTCGACATCTACGCAGAGGACGCTGCCGCCCGCCAACTCATTCTGGCCCAGCATGGCCTGACCGAAGTCACCCAGGCCGACCGCCAGCACGACATCGAACTGGGCGACCTGATGCACAAACTCTTCGATCATCACTTCGAGCTGCCGAAGCTTCCCGACGATGTCGATGTGTTTGCCCTGGCCATGGAGCTGGGTGACCGGGTGTATGCGCGCTCAGTGCAACAGCACGGACAGATCACGCCGCGCATGGCCGAGGAAGGAATGCGGGTGTTTGATGCTTACCTGGGGTTGTACCTGCCGCCTTACCTGCCCAAGCGCACCCTCGGCGACTGATGCACTAAATCACTTCGCAATCGTAAAGTGCCAGGCGTCGAATCACTGTTCCTGGTCGCAACAACCCGCCTGGTGCGACGACCGCGTTGGCACCGAGCCGCGATCCGTCGCCCAGCAGCGCGCCAAACTTGTCGCAACCGGTCGGCACCAGCACATCATCGACCCGCACGTTCACAGCTTTGTCAGCACGCTCGTTGCGATAGTTGGCAACGATGCTGCCCGCTTCCAGATTGACTCCGGCACCCAATACCGAATCACCGACAAAATTGAAGTGCGCCAGTTTGCTGCCGCCGAACACGAAGGAAGACTTGAGCTCGGCGCCGGGGCCGATGATGCAATGCTCATCCAGCCAACAACCACCACGCAGATAAGCACCGGCGGCGATAAAACAGCCAGCGCCAATGATCAGCGGCGCCTTGAGAATGGCGCCCTCTTCGACCTGCGCCGTGCGGTGGACGGCAATATCATCCAATACCTGGTAATCATCATCCGGCAACTGCTTGAGTAGCTCGCGCACACGCTCGGGGGCATTGCTCACCAGCTCCCAGGGCGTCAGGTCGGCCCATCGGGCAAGCTTCGAGAGGGCCACACCATGAATGTAATCCGAAATCCTGACTGTCATCTTTGATCTCCTTGTCGCCAATCCTTGCTGCGAAAAAAATCCACACCGGACTCTACCACCGCCAGCAAGGCCAACAAAAACCCCGAAGGGCTAAAACCGTCCGGGGTTGTTGTTTACGCATACGGCTTACAACTTGGCGATCGACACCTCGGTGGATTTCACAAACGCAATCACTTCACTGCCGACCGCCAGTTCCAGCTCTTTCACCGAGCGTGTGGTGATCACCGAAGTGACGATGCCGGACGCGGTTTGCACGTCGATTTCCGAGAGCACGTCGCCGAGGACGATTTCCTTGATGGAGCCTTTGAACTGGTTGCGAACGTTGATGGCCTTGATCGTCATGAAGTTGATTCCTGTCGTTGGGTAAGACTTGAGTTATTGAGCCCAGCGCAATTGCGTGGGCAAGGGTGAAACAGGTTCCGGTTCCGGCGGCTGGCCGGGCAGCGCCAGCACGCGATTGAGCACTTCGGATTCCAGCGCCGCCAGCCGATGGGAACCGCGCACCCGAGGGCGCGGCAGGTCCACGTGCAGGTCGAGGCCGACTTCGCCGTCTTCGATCAGGATCACCCGATCGGCAATCGCCACGGCTTCACTGACGTCATGGGTCACCAGCAACACCGTGAAGCCATGCTGTTGCCAGAGCCGTTCGATCAGTTGCTGCATTTCAATTCGGGTCAGGGCATCCAGCGCACCCAAGGGTTCGTCGAGCAACAGCAGGCGCGGCTGATGAATCAACGCACGGGCCAAAGCCACGCGTTGCTTCTGTCCACCGGACAGCGCTGCAGGCCACTCGTGGGCGCGATCGGCCAGGCCCACCGCTTCCAAAGCTTCAAGCGCCTGCGGCCGCCAGTTGCCCTTGAGGCCCAGACCGACGTTGTCGATGATCTTTTTCCAAGGCAGCAAACGCGCCTCCTGGAACATCAACCGCGTGTCTTCCCGTGCCTCACTCAAGGGCGCAGCACCGGCGAGCAACTCACCGCCCGTGGGTTGATCGAGGCCAGCGAGCAAGCGCAGCAAGGTACTTTTACCGCAACCACTGCGGCCCACTACAGCGACAAACTGGCCCGCCGGAATGTGCAGGTCGATCTCGCGCAGCACCTGTCGCGAGCCAAAGGTTTTTTGCAGCTTGCGCACCGCCAGCGGAATCCCGCGCAGCAGGCGTGGAGGTTGTTCCGCGATCATGCTGCACCTCCCTTGGCAGCCTGATACGCCGGGTGCCAGCGCAGCCACACACGCTCAAGTCCACGGGCCGCGAGGTCGGCCAGTTTGCCGAGCACCGCGTACAACAGAATCGCCAGCACCACCACGTCAGTCTGCAAAAACTCCCGGGCATTCATGGCCAGATAGCCGATGCCGGAACTCGCGGAAATGGTTTCCGCCACGATCAACGTCAGCCACATAAAACCCAGGGCAAAGCGCACGCCGACCAGAATCGAAGGCAGCGCCCCCGGCAGAATCACCTGCCAGAACAGACCGAAACCGGACAAGCCATAACTGCGCGACATCTCCACCAGCGCCGGGTCGACGTTGCGGATGCCGTGATAGGTATTGAGGTAAATCGGGAACAACGTGCCCAGCGCCACCAGGAAAATCTTCGCCGACTCGTCGATACCGAACCAAAGAATCACCAGCGGAATCAGCGCCAGGTGCGGCACATTGCGGATCATCTGCACCGAACTGTCGAGCAGACGCTCGCCCCACTTCGACAGGCCGGTGATAAAGCCCAGGGTCAAACCGATGCCGCCGCCAATGGTGAAACCCAGCGCGGCACGCCAGCCGCTGATGGCCAGGTGTGTCCAGATTTCGCCGCTGCGCACCAGGTTCACGCCGGCTTCGATCACGGCGATCGGTGCCGGCAGGATCCGTGTCGACAACCAGCCCGCCGACACACTCAACTGCCACACCGCCAGCAGCAACACCGGCAACGCCCAGGGCGCCAGGCTGTGGATGATTTTCTTCATGACCGCGCCTCAGCTCTGGGACGCGGCTTTGGGCAGAATGTCGTTGGCGACCATCTCGCCGAACGGGCTAACGTAGCCGGCACTTTTCGGCATCTCGGGACGTTCGATATCGAGGTGTGGGAACAGCAGTTCGGCCACCCGGTACGACTCTTCCAGGTGTGGATAACCGGAGAAGATGAAGGTATCGATGCCGAGGTCCGCGTACTCCTTCACGCGGGCGGCCACGGTTGGACCATCGCCCACCAGCGCCGTACCGGCACCGCCGCGCACCAGGCCGACGCCGGCCCACAGGTTCGGGCTGACTTCCAGGTTGTCGCGGCTGCCGCCATGCAACGCGGCCATGCGTTGCTGACCGACCGAATCGAAACGCGCCAGCGAGGCCTGGGCACGAGCGATGGTCTCGTCGTCGAGATGGGAGATCAGCCGATCCGCGGCGTTCCATGCATCTTCATTGGTTTCGCGAACGATGACATGTAAACGAATGCCGAAGCGCACGGTGCGGCCAAGCTTGGCGGCTTTGGCGCGGACCTGTTGGATTTTTTCCGCCACAGCGGCCGGTGGCTCACCCCAGGTCAGGACCATTTCCACCTGTTCGGCGGCCAGGTCTTGCGCGGCATCCGAAGAGCCGCCGAAGTACAGTGGCGGACGCGGTTGCTGGATCGGTGGATAGAGCAATTTCGCGCCTTTCACGCTGATGTGCTGACCATCGTAATCGACGGTTTCGCCTTCCAGCACCCGACGCCATATACGGGTGAACTCCACCGAGGCCTGGTAGCGTTCTTCGTGGCTGAGGAACAGACCGTCGCCCGCCAACTCTTCCGGATCACCGCCTGTCACCAGGTTGAACAGCGCACGACCACCAGACAGCCGATCCAGGGTCGCGGCCTGACGCGCCGCCACCGTCGGGGAAATGATCCCGGGGCGCAGGGCGACAAGGAACTTCAAGCGCTGGGTCACCGGAATCAGCGACGCCGCCACCAGCCACGAGTCTTCGCAGGAACGACCGGTAGGGATCAGTACCCCGCCGAACCCCAGGCGATCCGCTGCCTGTGCGACTTGTTGCAGGTAACCATGATCGACGGCACGTGCGCCTTCAGCGGTGCCAAGGTAATGGCCGTCGCCGTGGGTAGGCAGGAACCAGAAAATATTGAGGCTCATGGAGTGGTCTCCTTGGGGAATCGATTTATTGGGCTTTGGCAACGGCAGCCGGCGGCGTCCAGATCACGTCTTTGATGCTCAACTGCTTGGGAATCAGCTTGAGCTGGTAGAAGCTGTCGGCGATTTTCTGCTGTGCGGCGACCACTTCCGGGGTGAGGAACAGCGCGCCATAGCCCTGGCGTTTCACCGAGGTCAGGGTGATGTCGGCAGGCAGGCCGAGCAGCGGTGAAACCTGTTGGGTCACCTCTTGCGGGTTAGCCTTGGACCACTCGCCAACCGCGCGCACTTCTTCCACCAGGGTCTTGATTACCTCGGGATTTTTCTGCGCATAAGGCTTGGTCGCCAGGTAGAACTGATGGTTGTCGACGATGCCCTGGCCATCGCGCAGGGTGCGCGCTTGCAGCTGTTGTTCGGCGGCAGCCTGGTACGGGTCCCAGATCACCCAGGCGTCGACGCTGCCACGCTCGAACGCGGCGCGGGCATCGGCCGGCGGCAGGAATACGGTCTGGATGTCGATGTATTTGAGGCCGGCGTCTTCCAGTGCACGCACCAGCAGGTAGTGCACATTGGAGCCCTTGTTGAGCACGACTTTCTTGCCCTTGAGATCCGCCACCGACTTGATCGCCGAGTCCTTCGGCACCAGGATCGCTTCGCTGTGCGGCGCTGGCGGCTCATAGGCGACATAGAGCAAATCGGCGCCGGCCGCTTGAGCGAACACGGGCGGAGTCTCACCGGTAACACCGAAGTCGATGGAGCCGACGTTCAGGCCTTCAAGCAGTTGCGGGCCACCGGGGAATTCAGTCCATTGCACGTCCACGCCTTGGGCGGCGAGACGCTTTTCCAGGGTGCCTTTGGCTTTGAGTAGCACCAGGGTGCCGTACTTTTGATAGCCGATTCGTAAGGTCTCGGCCTGAGCTTGAGTAATGGCGCCGAAGGTGACAGCCGCAGCAAACAGAGCGACCAGACCACGACGCAAAATGACAGGGCGCATGGCGCTCTCCTTTTTGCAGTTGGGTTTTGGCTGCACCTGCTTGCCCGTTGGCGGGCGAGTAAGGCCAGTACTTCAATTTTTCGGTGAGACTCAAATGCTCCAGCGAGCACTCAACAAACGATCATTCAACAGGTTCGGATCAAGCGGCTTGGGCCGTCGCGCCATGGCGCTGAAAAACAGCTCCAGCGATTCATTCAGTCGTTGTTCCAGCTCCGGCGCCAACTGCGCCAGGGCGCTGCCTTCGCCGTAGGCGATCTGGCTGTCGACGGCGAAAATCCCTTGCAGCATTTCCTGGGCCTTCAATGCCGACAGCACCGGCTTGAGTGCGTAATCCACCGCCAGCATGTGGGCGATGCTGCCGCCAGTGGCCATCGGCAGAACCACCTTGTGGCTCAAGGCGCGTTCGGGCAGCAGATCCAGCACGACTTTCAGTGCTCCGGAAAACGATGCCTTGTAAACCGGTGTGGCGATCAGCAGGCCATCGGCGTTTTCAATCTGTTGCAGCAAGTCGATCACCTTGGGGCTGTCGAAGCGTGCGTGCAGCAAGTCCTCGGCCGGGAAGTCCCGTACCTGGTAACTCACCACTTCCACACCCTGCCCTTGTAACCAACGCTGGGAGCGATCCAGCAGCACCCCGGAACGAGAGCGCTGACTGGGACTGCCACCGAGTGAGACGACCAACATTCAGACGATTCCTTGCACGGTGTTGGCGATTCGCGGCTTGCGATCTCGCTTCGATGGAGTGACCTTAACAGCTGATTTATATATCTATAAATCATATTTATTCATTTGGTTATTCGTTATAGAAATATGAAAACCGATTTCTTCCAGGCAAAAAAACAGGCCGTCGAAACGGCCTGAAATCCCCTGCTTTGTGGGTGCCTTGAAAAGATCGCAGCCTGCGGCAGCTCCTACAGGGATCGGCGTATGCACGTAGGAGCTGCCGCAGGCTGCGATCTTCTGACCTTCAACGGTTCGGCTGCGGCGTCAAGCGCAAGTAAGGCTTTACCGCCCGATAGCCCTTGGGAAAACGCTGCTTGATTTCATCCTCATCCTTGAGCGACGGCACGATCACCACCTCATCACCGTCCTGCCAGTTGGCCGGTGTGGCCACCTTGTAGTTGTCGGTGAGTTGCAGCGAGTCGATCACCCGCAGGATTTCATTGAAGTTGCGGCCGGTGCTCGCCGGGTAGGTAATCGTCAGCCGGACCTTTTTGTTCGGGTCGATCACAAACAGCGAGCGCACGGTCAGGGTGTCGTTGGCGTTGGGGTGGATCAGGTCATAGAGATCAGAGACCTTGCGGTCGGCGTCATCCAGGATCGGAAAGTTGACCACGGTATCCTGGGTTTCGTTGATGTCCTCAATCCACTTGTGGTGCGACTCCACCGGATCCACCGACAAGGCGATAGCCTTGACGCCACGCTGGGTGAATTCATCCTTGAGCCTGGCGGTGAAGCCCAGCTCGGTGGTGCACACTGGCGTGAAATCCGCCGGATGGGAAAACAGCACGCCCCAGCTATCGCCCAGCCACTGATGAAAACGGATGATGCCGGCGCTGGAGTTCTGTTCGAAATCGGGGGCGATATCGCCAAGTCTGAGGCCCATGGTGCTGCTCCTTCTGAGTGCTAGATGGGTTCAACTGTGCCTGTGTTTTTTAACTATTAAAAAGAATAAATATCGATTTATTTAGATCATAAAGAAATATTAAAGAACTGTTCACTGGACGTGCACGCACAAGCCGCCGAACATCGGCCACGAGGTTCGAGAAGGCCTTGAGTTGCTGCAAAGAGGGAACTTCAAGGCGGGATTACGGGGGTGAACCCGTCTTGAAAATGTAAAAGCCCCGCCCGGTGCAATACCGGGCGGGGCTTTTTTTGTCTCGATTACGCGAGCGCTATTACAACAGCGGGATCGAGTAGCTGAGGATCACACGGTTTTCGTCCTGCGAACGAGTGTTCGGCAGGTCGGTGCGCCAGGTAGCGTTTTTCCACGCCAGGCCCAGGTTCTTCAGCGGACCTTCCTGAACGACGTAAGCCACGCTCAGATCGCGCTCCCACTCGGAGGCACCATTGGCCGCCTCGCCACCCTTGGCGTTAACGGTATCGATATTGTCGCCATGCAGGTACACCAGACCCGCCGTCAGGCCAGGTACGCCGACCTTGGCGAAGTCATACGCGTAGCGTGCCTGCCAGGTGCGTTCGCCGGCACGGCCGAACTTCTGGATTTGCGAGTCGGTGATGATGTAGGCCGACGATCCGTCGCCCTGGTTCAGCCAAGGGAAGTCGCTGTCGCCGTTGCTGACCTGGTAACCGGCGCCGAAGGTGTGACCGGCAACGGAGTACAGGAACAGGCCGCTGTACAGGTTGTTGTCGACCTTGCCTTTACCGTTGGCTGCACCGCTGTAATTGCCAGTGGTGAAGAACAGAGGGTCGTGACCGTTGGCACCGTCGTCGGAGCTGTTGAAATAACGGAAGTCCGACTTCAACACGCCAGGGCCGATGGCCCAGTTATGCACCAGACCCAGGAAGTGTTGCTTGTAGAACTCTTCCAGATTGCCATAGTAGTACTGGGCCGTCAGGTCCTTGGTGATCTTGTAGTCGCCACCGGCATAGATGAACTTGTTGCTGTCGCGGAATTTGGGGCCGCGAGTGTTCGCGCCCGAAATCGACATCTGCTCATTGTTGCTGGAGTTACGGCCTTTAACGGCTTCGATCTGGCCACCGACCAGGGTCAGATCCTTGATGTCGCCGGATGTGATCTGGCCACCCTGCCAGGTTTGCGGCAGCAGGCGGCCGTCGTTGGTCACGATCACCGGCAGTTTTGGCTGCAGGGTGCCCAACTTCAGTTCGGTCTGGGAAACCTTGGCTTTGGCGGTCAGGCCCAGGCTGGAGAAATCATCAACCGCCTCGCCGTTGGATTTGCTCGGGAAAACCGTGCCGCCGTAAGAGGTCGCCGTGGCGCCGTTGGTACCGCCACCCGAATCCAGCTTGACGCCCAACAGGCCGATCGCATCGATACCGAAGCCGACGGTGCCTTGGGTGTAACCGGAGATGAAACGCAGGTCGAAGCCTTGGCCCCACTCTTCGTTTTTGTTCGGGCCAGTGCCGTCACGGTAATCGGTGTTGATGTAGAAGTTACGCAGCCCCAGTGTTGCCTTGCTGTCTTCGATAAAACCCGCGGCGTTTGCCTGCTGGGCCAATGCCCCGACGGCCACAGCCATGGCCAAGGTGGACTTGTTCATGTTTCGCTCCTCTCGTTTCTAGTTCTGATGTTCCTGGTCCCGAATCGATTGCCCGGGATCCTGAATGCATAAATTCGCGGCAAACCGTCTAGGACGGTCGTTTGGCGGGCCGCAGGATACATGGCCTTAAAGCCAAAAGAATTTTTTAGCGGTTTTTAATGCCGTTTTGGAATATGACTTCCCACAACAGATCCGAGGTATCGGCAGCGAGGCCAATTCCTGTAACTGATCAATTGTCGAGGGAGGAAAATGCCAAATCCGAGCTCATGGATGAGTGTCGGACAGGTGCACTTTAAGGTGCGGATTAAAAAACCAAAAAGAATAAAAAAGAAATAGAACCTTTTCTTATGGAATATGAAATTCGACGCGAAAAAAAACCCCGCCAATCGACGGGGCTCTTTTCTTACGGCTATTACATGAAGCTGTAGGTGTAGTTGAAGATCAGACGGGTCTGGTCTTGATCGAGGGTGCTGGTGTTGCCACGGTAGGTACCGTGACGCAGCGTCGTACCAAACCCTTTCAGTGCGCCCGTTTGAATCACATAATCAATACGCGCGTCGGTCTCGTGTTCACTCAGGTCTTTACCAACACCGCTGGTAGCCTTGATGTCCTGGCCATTCAAGTAAGCAATCGAAGCTTTCAAGCCTGGTACACCCAGGGAGGCGAAGTCATAGGAGTACTGACCGAACGTGGTGTTTTCACCGGCACGGATAAAGCTGCCAACCGTGGCGTCGGTAAACGAGTAGAAGCTCGCGCCGCCGGCACCTTCTTGACGACCGTTGCTATCAATAAGACTGCCTTGGTTCAAGAAAACGAAGCCGCCGTCATCGCTGACACGCTGATGCCCGAGCAGGAACGCGTTGCCACCCAGGGTATAGGTGAACATGGCGCTCCAGGTCTTGTTATCGACCTCACCCGGGGTCTTGGCGAAACCGTTGTTGTTGTTGAAACGGAAACCCGGATCGCCGTTCTTGCCGTCGGAGCTGCTGTCGAAATAACGGATATCGGTCTTGAACGACTGATTGGCCGCGATCGGGTAGACGTGCACCAGGCCGAGGAAGTTCTGCTTGTAGAAGTCTTCCAGGTTCGCATAGTAGTACTGCAGCAAGAGGTCTTTGGTGACCTTCCAGTCAGCACCGGCGTATTGGAATTTGTTGCTGTCCTGAGTAGCGCCAGCCACAGACAGGCCAGTGGAGTTCGAGGAGGCGCGACCCGACGCGTGCTCCAGTTGACCCAAGTTGAAGGTCACGTTGTCGATTTCTTTGGAGGTGATGGTGCCACCTTCAAAGGTCTGCGGCAGCACACGGCTGTCGTTCGCGATCAGGATCGGCAGGTTAGGTGCCAGAGCGCCACCCAAGTGGGCTTCGGTCTTCGAGAAGCGAGCCTTGACGTTGCCATCCAGACGGCTCCACTCGTTGGCCGCCTCATTGCCATCGCTAGGGAAGAATGAGTTGCTGTTACCTATCGGGTGATGCCCCTTGCCGCCATCCAGGTGGATACCCACCAGAGCCTGGGCGTCGATACCAAAACCTACGGTACCTTGGGTGAAACCGGACAGGTAATCGAACTTCAGACCCTCAGCGGTTTCGCGCTGACGGTTGGCAGGAGTGCTCGCACCTTCACGCATATCGGCGTCGTAATACATGGTGCGAGAGCTGATGGAAGCCTTGCTGTCTTCCAGGAAACCGGCGGCGCCTGCCTGCTGCGCCAAAACCCCTACGGTCACGGCCAGAGCCAAGGTGGACTTGTTCATTGTGTAGCTCCTCTCGATTCTAATTCTTGTATTCCTGGTCTCGAGTCGACGCCCGAAATCCTAAGATGTGCGATTAGCGCCAGAGCGTGACCCACAAGTCAATCGTAACCATGTGTGTCTACGACCATAGTCTAATCCCCCGGTTTTTTGGTCCCTGCAGGGTCATGAATTCGTCATGAACCTGAAAAGAATTACCCGATTCTTTTCCAATACCGTTTAGGAATTTAGCTCCCCACTCCCCAACCATCCCAGAATAGAAGGTTTGGCACATAAGCCAATTCCTAATCGGTATTTATTTTTGATTTTTTAGATCAATTAGTTTCTGACGCAATTTGGAAACAAATCTTATACCGAAAGGCAGCCCCATGACGTCCAAACGCGCACTATCCGGACCAATTGTTACAGTTTGTGTATCGTTCGCATTTTCTTTCACTTTGAGGTCTGGGTGACGCGCAAGGATTACGCCGAAAAACATCCGGAGGTCGTGGCCGGTTCCGCTTTTCCGGATGCCAGGGCGCAACAGAGCGCTGCGCTGCTGGATAGCGGCACGGCCAAGGCGATTGGCGAGGGGGTTTGTCGGAACGCCGCATCACCACAAAGAAGCTCACAGCTAAAACATCAAAGGGCTTTTTCGAAGATCTTCGAATTACGCTGATAGTTGTACAGCGACGCCCGCGCCGACGGTAGCCGGTCGACGCTGCTGGGTTCGAAGCCACGTTCGCGGAACCAGTGCGCAGTGCGGGTGGTGAGGACGAACAAGGTTTTCAACCCCTGAGCCCGCGCGCGGTTTTCAATGCGTTCCAGCAGCTCATCGCCGCGACCGCCATGGCGGTACTCCGGATTTACCGCCAGGCACGCCAGCTCGCCCGCGTCCGAATCGGCGATTTGGTACAGCGCCGCACAGGCGATGATCATGCCTTCGCGTTCAACCACACTGAACTGCTCGATTTCGCGCTCCAGCACCTCACGGGAACGGCGCACCAGGATGCCTTGCTCTTCCAGCGGACTGATCAAGTCCAGCAAACCACCGACGTCTTCAATGGCCGCTTCGCGCACCACTTCGAACTGTTCCTGGGCGACCAGGGTGCCGCCACCGTCGCGGGTGAACAGCTCGGTCAAAAGTGCACCGTCTTCGGCGTAACTGACGATATGGCTACGAGCCACGCCGCCACGGCAAGCTTCGGCCGCGGCATCGAGCAATTCTGCCTGATAGTTGCTGCCCAGCCGTTGCAGATGCGCTGGCACTTGCTGTGGACGCAGTTCGCGCACCAGGCGCCCGTGTTCGTCGATCAGGCCCAGGTCAGCGCCGAACAGCAGCAGCTTGTCCGCCTCCAGATCGATGGCCGCGCGCGTGGCGACGTCTTCGCAAGCGAGGTTGAAAATCTCCCCGGTCGGCGAATAGCCCAGCGGCGACAGCAACACGATGGAGCGCTCGTCCAGCAGACGGTTGATGCCCTTGCGGTCGACCCGGCGCACTTCGCCGGTGTGGTGATAGTCGACGCCTTCGAGCACGCCGATCGGGCGTGCCGTCACCAGGTTGCCGCTGGCCACCCGCAGGCGTGAGCCCTGCATCGGTGACGAAGCCATGTCCATCGACAGGCGAGCCTCAATGGCAATGCGCAACTGGCCGACCGCGTCGATCACGCACTCCAGGGTCGCGGCATCGGTGATGCGCATGCCGTGGTGGTAATGCGGGGTCAGGCCACGGGCCACCAGGCGCGCTTCGATTTGCGGCCGGGAACCGTGAACCAGCACCAGACGCACACCCAGGCTGTGCAACAGCACCAGGTCGTGGACGATATTGCCGAAGTTCGGGTGTTCAACGCCGTCGCCGGGCAGCATGACGACAAAGGTGCAATCGCGGTGGGCGTTGATGTAAGGCGAAGCGTGACGAAGCCAATTGACGTATTCGGGCATGAACCTGGGCCTGTAATAAATAGCAGCCGAAAAAAGGGCGAAACTGAAAACGCACAGCGGGCTGATGGTTATCGTCGGAACAGGCTTGGCGACACGCGCGCTCTCCTCATGAATACGGGTTTGGAAACTGGCAATTTAATCGCGCCCCTGTAGGAGCTGCCGAAGGCTGCGATCTTTTGATCTTTGGCTTTAGAATCAAAATCAAAAGATCGCAGCCTTCGGCAGCTCCTACAAGTGTTGCGTTCAACTGGTTGGCACCGCCGTTTTGGCCGGTGTCAGGCAATAGTGTTCGATCAGTTGCCTTAATAGATGCACCGTAGGCTGCAAACGTGACATTTCGAGGTATTCCCCCGGCTGATGGGCGCAGGCAATATCACCCGGACCAAGCACCAGCGTTTCACAGCCAAGGCGCTGAAGATAAGGTGCTTCGGTGCCGAACGCCACTGCTTCGGCGCTATGACCGGTGAGCTTTTCAGCAAGGCGCACCAGCTCGGCGTCCTCGGCCTGCTCGAACGGCGGCACTTCGGGGAACAACGGCGCGTAATCGATCTTGACCTGATGCCGCTCGGCAACCGGCTTGAGCTTTTGCAGGATCTCGGCGCGCAGGACCTTGGGGTCCATGCCTGGCAACGGCCGCAAATCGAATTCCAGCGAGCACTGGCCGCAAATGCGGTTGGGGTTGTCGCCGCCATGGATACAGCCGAAATTCATCGTTGGTGTCGGCACGCCGAATTGAGGATTGCGGAATTCGCGCTGCCATAACAAGCGCAGGCCACGCAATTCACCGATGGCATCGTGCATGGCTTCCAGGGCGCTATGGCCCAGGCGCGGGTCAGAGGAATGACCGCTCTGCCCCAGGATGTCGATGCGCTCCATCATGATGCCTTTGTGCATGCGGATCGGCTTGAGCCCGGTCGGCTCGCCAATCACCGCCGCCCGCCCCAGCGGTCGCCCCGCTTCGGCCAGCGCGCGGGCGCCGGACATCGAGCTTTCTTCATCGCAGGTGGCGAGAATCAGCAACGGCTGTTTGAACGGCTGATCGAGCAGCGGCTTGACCGCCTCGATGGCCAGGGCGAAAAAACCCTTCATGTCGCAACTGCCCAGGCCGACCCAGCGACCGTCGACTTCAGTCAGCTTCAGCGGGTCGGTTTGCCACAGCGCACCGTCGAACGGCACGGTGTCGCTGTGCCCGGCCAGCACCAGACCGCCGGGGCCGGAACCGAAACTGGCCAGCAAGTTGAACTTGCCGGGGCTGACCTGCTGGATCTCGCAGGTAAAGCCCAGCTCTGCGAGCCACGTCGCCAGCAGATCGATGACCGGGCGATTGGTTTGATCGAGACTGGGTTGGGTGCAACTGACCGACGGTGCAGCGATCAACGCAGCGAATTGTTCTTTCATCGACGGCAATGGCATCGCTGACTCCCGGCACCCGAATTGAAGTCCATCATAGAACCAACCGATGGCAGGAATAAACCGTCGCGACGCGGACTAACCTTGAGTCCTGTACACTGCACGACCTTGGCAGCCACACATTCCCCCGGCTGCGCTCCCGATCCTGGATTTTCCGGCCATGCAGAAAGAAACCGAAATCAAACTCCGCGTCAGCCGCGAAACCCTCGCCGCCCTGCGCGAGCACCCGTTACTGAAAAAACGCAACAAAAGTGGCTGGGAACGCCGTGAGTTGATGAACCAGTACTTCGACACGCCCGAGCGCGACCTGGCCCAGGCCAAAGTCGCACTGCGCCTGCGCAAGGATGGCGAAGAAGTGATTCAGACCCTCAAGACCCGCGGCCAGAGCGTCGCCGGTTTGTCGGTACGTAACGAGTACGACTGGAACCTGCCCAAAGCCAAGCTCGACCTGAAGAAACTCGACGGCGAATGCTGGCCCGAGGAACTGGCCGAACTGGACAAGAAAACCCTGAAGCCGATCTTCACCACCGACTTCGTCCGCGAACGCGCGGAAATCGCCTGGGGCCGCGGCAAGACCAAGGTGGTCATCGAAGCCGCGCTGGACCTGGGCCATGTCGTGGTCGGCAAGCAGAAAGAAGAAATCTGCGAACTGGAACTGGAACTGCGCGAAGGCGAGCCGGCAGCCCTGCTGGAACTGGCCGCCGAACTGGCCGAGAAACTGGCCCTGATGCCATGCGACATCAGCAAGGCCGAGCGCGGTTATCGCCTGTACGACGCCCACAGCTATTCGTTGAGCCTGCCGGCGCCGCAGATCACCGCCGAAACGCCGCTGGACGACGCGTTCACCGCGCTGAGCTGGCATTTGCTCGGCAGCAGCCAGCGTCTGGCCGAGCAGTATCGCTTCAACGGTCACTGGCGCCTGTTGCAGGACTGGGTCGAATGCCTCGCGGAAATGCGCGCGCTGATCAGCAGCCTGGGCCAGGCCGCACCACGTCAGACGACCCACGACCTGCGGATCGCCCTCGATGCCTTGCTGGAAGACTGGCGCCCGCTGGTCCAGGCCGGCCTGGAAGATGAAGACGTGCGCAAAGCGGCGCCCGAGCAGTTCCTCGAAGAACTCGAAGACCCACGCTGGGGCCTGTTCTCCCTGACCACCTCGCGCTGGCTGCTGGCCCGCACCTGGGCTGCCGACCGCAACACCCGTGGCAATCGCCAGGGCGCTGCGCAACTGGGCAGCTGGTTGCCGCGCCTGCTGGGCGAAGAGGCCAACTCGCTGCAATTGCAGCGCTACCAGCAACAACCGGAAGATCTGGCCGAGCAACTGCCGCGCATCGAACGCATCCAGGTCTGGCTGCACCATGCGCGCAACGTACTGGAGATCCCGGAAATGGATCGCCTGTACGGTGAGCTGAACAAACTGGCGCAACTGGCCAACGAATCGATCACCGACGAAGTCCTGGATGCGCGCAAGCAGCAGGCAATCGCGGTGTATCAGAACCGTGCCTGGAAGATGCTGTTGCGTCTGTAAATCCGCCTTCGCTGCGATGCGGCGACCCGACAAGCCAGCTCCTACAGAGAATCACCGAAACCCTGTAGGAGCTGGCTTGCCAGCGAAGAGGCCAGCTCATTCACCACAAAGTTTCAGACCGGCAAACTGGTGGTCGACTTGATCTCCGACAACGCCACGATCGAATTGACCTCCTGAATCCCCGGCACCATCGACAGCTTCTCGAAGAAGAAGCGCTCGTAGGCCTCGATGTCCGCCGTGACAATCCGCAGCAAGAAATCCACCGCCCCCATCAGCACATAACACTCCAGCACCTCCGGAAAGCCGCGAATCGCCTCGGTGAATTCGGTGAAGTTCGAACGCCCGTGGGCATTGAGTTTCACCTCCGCGAAGATCTGCGTGTTCAGGCCGATTTTCTTGCGGTCGAGCAAAGTCACCTGGCCGCGAATGATGCCCTCCTCTTTCATCCGCTGAATCCGCCGCCAGCACGGCGATTGCGAGAGCCCCACCTGCTCGGCGATCTGTGCGCTGGAAAGCGAAGCATCCTCTTGCAGCAAGGCGAGGATCTTGCGGTCGTAGCCGTCTAGTTCGCTTTGCATAAAAAAACCCTTAACCGAGTAATAAGTGAATTGATTGATTCTTCATTTCTGCAATACAGCCAATCATAGAGAAGAAATACCCGGCACAGGATGTAAACATTTCTCCAATGATTTTGGAGCCAGACCATGCCGTATCTCGAAGCCGTGAACACCCCACCTGCCCGCGCCGATGTCTGGAACGTCGGCAACGCCCATTGCCGGGTTCGCTATCAAATGCTGGCCGAGGCAGAACCGGACCTGCTGTGTCGCACTCTCAATCTGTTCGCTTTGCAATTGCTCACGCCGGAACAGGTCAACGCGCAGCGCCAGGACGACTGGCTGAGCATCGAGATCGTCATCGACGGTTTGAGCTGGCACCGCGCGCAAGTGATTGCGGAAAAACTTCGTAACTTGATCAGCGTCTGCTCGGTGGAGCTGCAAGAAGCTGATTCCACATGGGCCGAAGCGGTTCAAGCGGCGGGCTGAAAGACTCCGAAACGCCTTCGTCGGGTAGTGGCCCAGCGGTCAGCCGGGCCACGGCTATCCTTTGCGCACTGTCGTTCAAAAGGAGCCCGCATGTCCGTACATCTCGCCTTTCAGGACCGCTGGCTGGATCTCAATGACCTGCTGCGCGAACTGGTCGCCCAGGGCTTTATCAGTCAGGATTCGGCCGAACACGCGCTCAATGCCCGCCGCCGCAACGCCTCCCTTGGGCAGATGCATCCGCTGGAGTTCATTGCCAGCCAACAGCTGGACGATCTCAGCCGTCCCGGCAAACCGCTGGACCTCGAGAGCCTGACCCTGTGGCTATCCCGGCAGGCCAGCCAGCCTTACCTGCGCATCGACCCACTGAAAATCAATGTCGCGGCCGTGACCCCGCTGATGTCCTATGCCTTCGCCCAGCGCCACAAGATCCTCGCGGTAGCGATCGACCGCGAGGCGGTCACCGTGGCCAGCGCCCAGCCTTATGTCAGCGGCTGGGAGGCTGACCTGACCCACGTGCTCAAATTGCCGATCAAGCGCGTGGTGGCCAACCCGGTGGACATACAGCGCTTCAGCGTCGAATTCTTCCGCCTGGCCAAATCGGTCACCGGTGCGAACAGCGCCGACCCGCAAGTCAGTACCCTCGGCAATTTCGAGCAGTTGCTCAACCTCGGCGCCAGCGACCAGGAGCCGGACGCCAACGACGCACACATCGTCAACATCGTCGACTGGCTGTTCCAGTACGCGTTCCAGCAGCGCGCCAGCGACATCCACATCGAGCCTCGGCGCGAGCAAGGCACGGTGCGCTTTCGCATCGACGGTGTGCTGCACAACGTCTATCAATTCCCACCCCAGGTCACCATGGCCATCGTCAGTCGCCTGAAAACCCTGGGGCGCATGAACGTCGCGGAGAAACGCAAACCCCAGGACGGCCGGGTGAAAACCAAGACCCCGGACGGCGGTGAAGTCGAACTGCGCTTGTCGACACTGCCCACGGCCTTCGGCGAAAAAATGGTCATGCGGATCTTCGATCCGGAAGTCCTGCTAAAGGACTTCGACCAGCTTGGTTTTTCCGCCGACGACCTGCGCCGCTGGCAGGACATGACCCGCCAGCCCCACGGCATCATCCTCGTCACCGGGCCGACAGGTTCGGGCAAAACCACAACCCTCTACACCACCCTGAAAAAACTGGCGACGCCGGAGGTCAACCTCTGCACCATCGAAGACCCGATCGAAATGGTCGAGCCGGCGTTCAACCAGATGCAGGTCCAGCACAACATCGACCTGACCTTCGCCGCCGGCGTGCGCGCGCTGATGCGGCAAGACCCGGACATCATCATGATCGGCGAGATCCGCGACCTCGAGACCGCGGAGATGGCGATCCAGGCGGCGCTCACCGGGCACCTGGTGCTGTCGACCCTGCACACCAACGACGCGCCCAGCGCCATCAGCCGCCTGCTGGAACTCGGCGTGCCGCATTACCTGATCAAGGCCACAGTGCTTGGCGTCATGGCCCAGCGACTGGTGCGAACCCTGTGCCCGCACTGCAAGGCGCCGCTGACGCTGGGCGAAGACGACTGGCAAACCCTGACCCGGCCCTGGCAAGCACCGTTGCCGGCCAATGCCCAGCGTGCCATCGGTTGCGTGGAATGCCGCGACACCGGTTATCACGGTCGCGCCGGGGTCTACGAAATCATGCAGCTCAGCGACAGCATCAAAGCGCTGATCAGTCCCGACACCGATCTGCTGGCCGTGCGGCGGCAGGCATTCAAGGAAGGCATGCGCAGCCTGCGGCTGTCAGGAGCGCAAAAGGTCGCCGCCGGGCTGACGACCATTGAGGAAGTTCTGCGGGTGACGCCCCAGAGCGAGCAGAGCTGAGCCCGGCTGTACTTATCCGGCATCGGCACAGCTACACTCCAGCGATTGCAACTCCACAGATCCACACATCAACAAGGAATCGTTATGCAGATCGGTAGTGTGCTTTTGCTTTTTGTCGGCCTGGTGGTCGCCATTCTGTTCATGGGTTTCAAGGTCGTGCCCCAGGGCTTTGAATGGACCGTCGAGCGTTTCGGTCGCTACACCAACACGCTCAAGCCAGGGCTGAACGTCATCATTCCGGTCATGGACCGCATCGGGCGCAAGATGAATGTGATGGAAAGCGTGCTGGATATTCCGCCGCAGGAAGTCATCACCTCCGACAACGCCACGGTGCAAATCGACGCCGTGTGTTTCTTCCAGGTGGTCAACACGGCCCAGGCCGCCTACGAGGTGAACAACCTCGAACATGCCATCCGCAACCTGCTGCAAACCAACATCCGTACGGTACTCGGCTCGATGGAACTCGACGCCATGCTCAGCCAACGTGACGGGATCAACGAAAAACTGTTGCGCACTGTCGACGAAGCGACCGCGCCGTGGGGCATCAAGATCACCCGGATCGAGATCAAGGACATCAGCCCACCCGCCGACCTGATGGCGGCGATGTCGGGGCAGATGAAAGCCGAACGGATCAAGCGTGCCCAGATCCTCGAGGCCGAGGGCCTGCGCGCCGCAGCGATCCTGACCGCCGAAGGCAAGAAGCAGGCGCAGATCCTCGAAGCCGAAGGCAGTCGCCAGGCCGCCTTCCTGGAGTCCGAAGCCCGCGAGCGGCAAGCCGCGGCAGAAGCCCAGGCGACCAAAGTGGTGTCCGAAGCCATCGCCAGCGGCAACGTGCAAGCGGTCAACTACTTCGTGGCGCAGAAGTACATCGATGCGCTGGGCAAGCTGGCTTCGGCCAACAACAGCAAAGTGATCCTGATGCCGCTCGAGGCCAGTTCAATGATCGGCGCAGTCGGTGGCATTGGCGAAATCGTCAAGGCCACTTTCGATAACAAGAAAGCCTGAGGCGCGCCATGTGGGCATTTTTGCAGCACCTTTCGTTCTGGGACTGGTTGGCGCTGGGCACGGTGCTGTTGATTCTCGAAGTGTTCGGCGCCGGCGGTTACCTGCTGTGGATCGGCATGGCCGCGGCAGCCGTGGGCGTCTTGACCTTCCTGCTGCCGAGCTTGTCCTGGGAATGGCAGTTTCTGTTGTTCGGCCTGCTGTCGATCACCACCGCGTTGTACTGGTGGCGGCGTCAGCGCACGGCGATGCGTCCGAGCGATCAGCCGCACCTGAATCTGCGCGGCCAGGAACTGATCGGCAAAACCTTTGTGGTGCATGAAGCGATTATCGACGGTCGCGGCAAAATCAAGGTGGCCGACGGCGTGTGGATGGCCCGAGGACCGGACGCTGCACTAGGTAGCCGCGTGCGGGTGGTTGGCCAGCAAGGCGCGATCCTGCTGGTCGAAGCAGCGGAATAGGCGACCACGGAACTCGATTGGGGGTTGGCAATCCAACCGCGTAGTCAACCCAGTGGAGTCACCCTGTCATGCGTTTCAAACTTGCTGTCGCTACCGTCGCGCTGTTGTCCCTGCCTGTCGGTTCGGCGATGGCCGATACTTTTTGGCGTAACGTTCTTACCTCCGGTGCAACCACCGGTTCGAGCTATCTGACATCCAAGGATAACAAGATGGTCGTCGCGGCCCAGGACGATGCCAGCAGCTTCGTCGCCAGTGATGGCAGTATCCGCGGCCCGTACCTGGAAGCGGCCATGCAGAAAGTCCGCGCCGACAATCCTGGCCTGCAAGCCACGGACATGGAGTTGGCGAACGCGATTCTGGCGAAGAATGCCGTGGCTTCGAAGTAAGCGTTGCGAATGAAAAATGCCGCTCACATGAGCGGCATTTTTTTGCCCCGAGATTACAAACCCCACGTTCACCGAGCCTCCCTGTAGGAGCGAGCCTGCTCGCGATAGCGGTGGATCAGTGAAATATTCAGTGACTGTCACACCGCATTCGCGAGCAGGCTCGCTCCCACAGGGGTTACGTGCATCCAGAAGTGTCAGCGGTAATCATCCACCGGCACACAGGCACAAAACAGATTCCGGTCCCCATACACATTGTCCACCCGGTTCACTACCGGCCAATACTTGTGAGCCTTGGTGTGCGCGTCCGGCGTGACCGCTTGCACGATGCTGTACGGCCGCTCCCACACGCCGGTGATGTCGGCCAACGTATGCGGCGCACCTTTCAACGGGTTCTCTTCAGCCGGCCAGTTACCATTTTGCACCTCGTTGATTTCCGCGCGGATGCTCAGCATCGCCCCGATGAAACGGTCCAGTTCCGCCTTCGATTCACTTTCGGTCGGCTCGACCATCAGCGTCCCCGGCACCGGAAACGACATGGTCGGGGCATGGAAGCCGTAGTCCATCAGGCGCTTGGCCACGTCCTCTTCGGTAATGCCGGTCAACGCCTTGAGCGGTCGCAGGTCGAGGATGCATTCGTGGGCCACCCGCTCGTTGCGCCCGGTGTAGAGCACCGGGAAGGCACCGGACAAATGCCGCGCCAGGTAGTTCGCGGCGAGGATCGCCACTTCGCTGGCGTCCGCCAGTTGCGGCCCCATCATGGCGATGTACATCCAGCTGATCGGCAGAATGCTTGCGCTGCCCCAGGGCGCTGCGCTGACGGCGCCATTTTGCGGGTGCGGTCCGTCGATCGGCACCACCGGATGGTTGGCCACGAACGGCGCCAGATGCGCCCGAACACCAATCGGCCCCATGCCCGGCCCACCGCCACCATGGGGAATGCAGAAGGTCTTGTGCAGGTTCATGTGCGAGACATCGGCGCCAATATCGGCCGGCCGCGCCAGCCCGACCTGGGCGTTGAGGTTGGCGCCATCCATGTACACCTGACCGCCGTGATGGTGGATCACTTCACAGATTTCGCTGATGCCTTCCTCATACACGCCATGGGTCGAAGGATAGGTCGCCATCAGGCAGGCAAGTTTGTCTGCCGCCTGCGCGGCTTTTTCCTTGAGGTCATCAAGGTCGACGTTGCCCGCCTCGTCACATTCGACGATCACCACGCGCATCCCGGCCATTTGCGCCGACGCGGGATTGGTGCCGTGAGCCGACGAAGGAATCAGGCAAATGTCGCGGCCACCCTGTTGACGGCTCTCATGGTATTTGCGGATCGCCAGCAGCCCGGCGTATTCGCCCTGAGCACCGGAGTTGGGCTGCATGCAGATCGCGTCGAAACCGGTGATCGCGCACAGCCAGCGTTCCAGTTCTTCGATCATCAGCCCGTACCCGACGGCCTGTTCCTTGGGCACGAACGGATGCAGGTTGGCGAACTGCGGCCAGGTAATCGGGATCATCTCGCTGGTGGCATTGAGCTTCATGGTGCAGGAGCCCAGCGGGATCATCGATTGATTGAGCGCCAGGTCCTTGTTTTCCAATTGCTTGAGGTAGCGCAGCATCTCGGTTTCGCTGTGATGGGCGCTGAACACCGGATGGCGCAGATAAGGCGAAGTTCGCGCCAGCCCTTCGGGAATTCCGCCAGGCAAGACTTCGGCATCCAGGGCGTCGATGCTGAGCCCGTGATCGGCCCCCAGAAACACGTCGAACAGCTTCGCCACGGTGCCTTCGTCGCAGGCCTCGTCGAGGCTCAGGCCCAGTTGGCCGCGCCCGAGAATGCGCAGGTTGATCTGTGCGGCCCGGGCACTTTCGATGATCGCTGTCTGGGCTCCGCCGACCTCCAGCGTCAGGGTGTCGAAGAAGTGCCGGTTGACCCGGGTGATACCGTTGCGTTCAAGCCCGGCGGCAAGGATGCAGGTCAGTCGATGAACCCGCTGGGCGATCCGCTTGAGCCCTTCCGGGCCGTGGTAGACCGCATAGAAACTGGCGATATTGGCCAGCAGCACCTGGGCCGTGCAGATATTGGAGTTGGCCTTCTCCCGGCGGATGTGTTGCTCGCGGGTTTGCAGGGCCATGCGCAGGGCGGTGTTGCCCCGCGCATCTTTTGAAACACCGATGATCCGCCCGGGAATCGCTCGCTTGTATTCATCGCGACTGGCAAAAAATGCCGCGTGCGGCCCGCCGTAACCCATGGGCACGCCAAATCGCTGGGACGAGCCGAACACCACATCGGCACCCAGTTCACCCGGCGGGGTCAGCAACAACAGGCTCAGCAAATCCGTGGCGACACATACCAGGGCCTGTTGCGCGTGCAGGTGATCAACCAGCGGCCGCAGGTCGTGGATTTCACCGTGGGTGTCGGGGTATTGCAGCAGCGCGCCGAACACCTGGTGCTGCTTCAAGTTATCCACAGCGTCGACGATCAGCTCGAAGCCGAAACCTTCAGCGCGGGTCTGCACCACGGAAATGGTTTGCGGGTGGCAGTTTTCGTCGACAAAGAACAGGTTGCTTTTGGACTTGGCGACCCGCTTGGCCAGGGCCATGGCCTCCGCCGCGGCGGTGGCCTCATCGAGCAGAGAGGCATTGGCCAGTTCCAGACCGGTCAGGTCGATGGTCAGTTGCTGGAAGTTCAGCAGCGCCTCGAGCCGCCCTTGTGCGATCTCCGGCTGATAGGGGGTGTATGCGGTGTACCAGCCGGGATTTTCCAGCACGTTACGCAATATGACGGCCGGTGTGAGGGTGCCGTGGTAGCCCATGCCGATCAGGCTGGTCCAGACCTGGTTCTGCTCGGCATAACCACGCAGCTTGGCCAGCGCGGCCTCTTCATCGAGTGCCGGGGGCAGGTCCAGCGCCCGGTTGAGGCGGATGCCCGGCGGCACCGTTTGCTCGATCAATTCGACCCGACTGCCCAGGCCGAGGCTGTCGAGCATCGCCTGTTGCTCGGCGGCATCGGGTCCGAGGTGACGGCGCAGAAAGGCATTGGGGTCGCGTAACTGGCTCAGGGACGGCAATTGGGACATGACGGGCTCTCTCTTGACTGGCGCTCGGCGTCGATGCAACACGGTCAAAACAGCATAGCAGTCGATCTTCGCGTGGATGACGTGGCGCGGTCGACCAATCCGGATCATCATGTCCGTCGCCAACTTAATGTCCGCTGATCGGGTGACTGTATCCATGAGCCAACTGCCTTTCCTGCCGTTTTCCAAACCCACCATCGATGAAGCCACGATTGCCACCGTCGGCGAGGTATTGCGCTCGGGCTGGATTACCAGCGGCCCCAAGGTCCAGGCCTTCGAAGCGCAACTTTCGGAGTATTTCGGTGGGCGCCCGGTACGCACCTTCAATTCCGGCACCTGCACCATGGAAATCGCCTTGCGCATTGCCGGGGTCGGGCCGGGCGATGAAGTGATCACTACGCCGATTTCCTGGGTGGCCACCGCCAACGTCATTCTGGAGGTCGGCGCCACCCCGGTGTTTGCCGACATCGACCCGGTGACCCGCAACATCGATCTGGATCAGCTGGAAGCGGCGATTACCCCCCGCACCAAAGCCATCATCCCGGTGTACCTCGCCGGGTTGCCGGTGGACATGACGCGGTTGTACGCCCTGGCGAAAAAGCACGGCCTGCGGATCGTCGAAGATGCGGCCCAGGCACTCGGCTCCAGCTGGAACGGCCAGCGCATTGGCTCGACGGGGGATTTCGTGTCCTTCAGTTTCCAGGCGAACAAAAACGTCACCTCCTCCGAGGGCGGTTGCCTGGTGCTGAATACGGCCGAAGAAGTACGACTGGCAGAGAAGTACCGGCTGCAGGGCGTTACCCGCAACGGCTTCGATGGCCTGGACGTCGACGTGCTGGGTGGCAAATTCAACATGACCGACGTCGCCGCGGCCATTGGCCTTGGGCAATTCGCTCATATCGAAACCATTACCGCTCATCGCCGTGACCTGGCCCGGCACTATTTCGCCTGCTTTGGCGAGGATTTCGAAGCGCAGCACGGCGCGCAATTGCCTCCGGCGGATTTTACCCACAGCAACTGGCATTTGTTCCAGCTGGTATTACCGGAACGTACGGACGGCAAACCGGCGCGGGCGACTTTCATGGAGCAGATGCAGGCATTGGGTGTCGGGATCGGCTATCACTACCCGCCGATTCACCTGTTGAGCCTTTACCGCGAGCGTGGATTCAAGGAAGGCATGTTCCCGGTCGCCGAGCGGGTCGGTCGGCTGATTGTCTCGCTGCCGATGTTCACGGCGATGAGCAAAGCCGATGTCGAGCGTTCGGTGGCGGCGGTGAAGGCCGTACTCAAGCCTTGAACCATCCGTGTAGGAGCCGGCAGCATCCAGCAGCTTTTCCAGGTCTGCAGCGTTGCTTGGCTTGAGCTTGAAGATCCACGCGCCGTACGGGTCGCTGTTGAGCAGTTCCGGCGAAGCGCTCAGCTCTTCGTTGACCGCGATCACTTCACCGGCAATCGGGGAGTAGATGTCGGAAGCGGCTTTGACCGATTCAACGACACCAGCCTGATCTTCAGCGGCAAACACGTTGCCGACTTCAGTCAGCTCGACAAATACCACATCACCCAGCGCTTCCTGCGCGTGATCGCTGATGCCCACGGTGACGGTGCCATCGGCTTCCAGACGTGCCCATTCGTGACTTTCGGCAAAACGCAGGTTGGCAGGGATATCGCTCATGTTCTGTGTCCTCAGGAAAAGGGTCGGCGGGCATGCCCGCCAGAAAAGGTTAGATCAAGGTTTTGCCGTGACGTACGAAGGTCGGTTTGACCACTCGGACCGGGTACCACTTGCCACGGATTTCCACTTCAGCGCGGTCGGCAGTAGCCATCGGCACGCGCGCCAGTGCAATCGACTTGCTTAGCGTAGGAGAGAAACTACCACTGGTGATCTCCCCTTCGCCAACATCGGCGATACGGACCACCTGATGAGCACGTAAAACCCCGCGCTCCTCAAGGACCAGACCGACCAGTTTGTGCTGCACACCGGCGGCCTTTTCGGCTTCCAGGGCCTTGCGCCCGATGAACTGCCGGGTGGCAGGCTCCCAGGCGATGGTCCAGGCCATATTGGAGGCCAATGGTGAAACATCTTGCTGGATGTCCTGACCGTAAAGGTTCATGCCGGCTTCGACCCGCAAGGTATCCCGTGCGCCAAGGCCGATGGGAGAAATCCCGGCTCCGACCAGATCGTTGAAAAAGCCGGGCGCCTGATCAGCGGGCAGAATGATTTCCAGGCCGTCTTCGCCGGTATAACCGGTGCGCGCGATGAACCAGTCACCATCGGGCAGGCCTTCGAAGGGTTTGAGTAGCTGGAT
This sequence comes from Pseudomonas sp. P1_C12, assembly GCF_056406435.1. Classification (NCBI taxonomy): domain Bacteria; kingdom Pseudomonadati; phylum Pseudomonadota; class Gammaproteobacteria; order Pseudomonadales; family Pseudomonadaceae; genus Pseudomonas; species Pseudomonas sp. P1_C12. The sequence goes on from NZ_JBFUAE010000004.1 coordinate 366,381, forward strand.
CAGGTTGCCGCGGGACTGGCTGACCAGCTCGGCAATTTTCTGCCGGGCGTGGGGGCCCTGGATGGCCAGCATCGCCAACTCGGAACGTTCGCGAAGTTGCACGTCGAAACCGTCGAGATGAGCTTGCATCCAGGCTATGTCCTGATCGCGAGTGGAGGCGTTGACCACCAGGCGATAACCCGCATCGAGACGGTAGACGATCATGTCGTCGACGATCCCGCCCTGCTCGTTGAGCATGGTGCTGTACAACGCACGGCCGGGGCTGTGCAGGCGTTCGACATCATTGGCCAGCAAATGCTGAAGCCAGGCTTTTGCCTGGGAGCCACCGACGTCGATCACGGTCATGTGGGATACATCGAAGACACCGCAATCGCGGCGCACCTGATGGTGTTCCTCGACCTGCGATCCATAATGCAGAGGCATGTCCCAACCGCCAAAATCGACCATCTTCGCGCCAAGTGCGAGATGAAGGTCATACAGAGGCGTACGCTGTCCCATGGGTTTCTCCTTCCGGGCGTGGCGAAGGTGCGGGCAGGTGCTGCACGGACTGAATGCCTTGAAACAAGGGCCTTCAGCCGCTTTCAGCTACCTGGTCTGTCAGACGGACCGCACCGAATGCCGCGCATTGTAGCCGCAAGGTGTAGGACTGACACCTAGCTGTTTCGATGTGCTGAACGCCGAATCAACCCGATGACCGGTAACAGCCCGACCAGCACCAGGGTCAATGCCGGCAAAGACGCCCGCGCCCATTCGCCTTCGCTGGTCATTTCGAAGATTCGCACCGCCAGCGTGTCCCAGCCAAACGGGCGCATCAGCAAGGTTGCGGGCATTTCCTTGAGCACATCGACGAACACCAGCAGCGCGGCGCTCAGCGTGCCGGGTAATAACAACGGTAGATACACTTTGAAAAACAGTCGTGGCCCACTGACGCCCAGGCTACGTGCCGCTTCGGGCAAAGATGGCCGTATACGTGCCAGACTGCTTTCCAGTGGCCCATAGGCCACCGCAATGAAGCGCACCAGATAGGCCAGCAACAACGCCGACAGACTGCCCAGCAGCAGCGGCTTGCCCGCGCCACCGAGCCAGCCCGAGAGCGGGATCACCAGCTCGCGATCCAGGTAACTGAACGCCAGCATGATCGACACCGCCAGCACCGAACCGGGCAAGGCGTAACCCAGGTTGGCCAGACTGACCCCGGAACGAATGACCCGGGTGGGCGCCAGTCGTCGGGCGAATGCCAGTAACAAGGCAACGCTTACGGTGATCAACGCCGCCATCGCCCCCAAATACAAGGTATGGACGATCAACCCGGTATAACGCTCGTCGAGATCGAAGCGCCCACGCTGCCAGAACCACACCATCAGTTGCAGCATTGGAATGACAAAGGCGCAGGCAAATACCAGCCCGCACCATGTCACGGCTGCCAGTGCCTTGAAGCCTCGCAGGTGATACAGCGCCTTGACCCGTGGTCGCTCGTTGCTCGCCCGGTTGGCCCCGCGAGCACGCCGTTCGCCATACAGTACTAGCATCACCACCAGCAGTAGCAGACTGGCCAGTTGCGCGGCGGACGACAGACTGAAAAAACCGTACCAGGTCTTGTAGATGGCCGTGGTGAAGGTATCGAAATTGAACACCGACACGGCGCCGAAGTCCGCCAGGGTTTCCATCAGTGCCAATGCCACCCCTGCACCGATGGCTGGCCGCGCCATGGGCAGAGCTACCCGCCAGAACGCTTGCCAGGGCGATTGGCCAAGGACCCGCGCCGCCTCCATCAGGCCTTTGCCCTGGGCGAGGAAGGCCGTACGGGCCAGCAGATATACATAGGGATAGAAAACCAGCACCAACACCACAATCACCCCGCCCGTGGAGCGCACGCGTGGCAGTCGCAGACCACTACCGAACCACTCGCGCAGCAGGCTTTGCACGGGCCCGGCGAAATCCAGCAGGCCGACAAACACGAACGCCAGCACGTAGGCCGGTATCGCGAAGGGCAGCATCAGCGCCCAATCGAGCCAGCGCCTGCCGGGGAATTCACAAAGGCTGGTCAGCCAGGCGAGGCTGACGCCCAGCAGGGTGACTCCCGCACCGACACCAAGCACCAGCGTCAGCGTGTTGCCCAGCAGGCGCGGCATCTGCGTGTCCCACAGGTGGGACCAGATTTGAACGTCGATGGTTTGCCAGGAAAGCAGCAGAACGCTCAGGGGCAACAGGACCAAAGCCGCGATGGCGAAGACGACTGGATACCAGCGGCGTTGGGCGGGATGGGCCAAGGAAAAGCTCTCTGGATAAATCTTGGAGTTTAGGGAAAACGCAAAAAGATCGCAGCCTGCGGCAGCTCCTACATTGGGTTGATGATCACCCTGTAGGAGCTGCCGCAGGCTGCGATCTTTAGCTTTTTTAAAACCGACTCAGTTCCAGCCAGCCCTGTCCATCATGCGGATCGCTTCAGCCTGGCGCTTGCCGGCAATTTCCACCGGCAAGGTATCGGCAATGAATTTGCCCCAGGCCGCCACTTCTTCAGAAGGTGCCACCGCCGGGTTGGCCGGGAACTCCTGGTTCACGTCGGCAAAGATTTTCTGCGCTTCAGGGGTGGTCATCCACTCCACCAGGGCCTTGGCCGCTTCCGGGTGTGGCGCGTGTTGTGTCAGGCCGATACCTGACAGGTTGATGTGTACGCCACGGTCAGCCTGGTTCGGCCAGAACAGTTTCACCGGCAGGTCTGGTTTCTGCTTGTGCAGGCGACCGTAGTAGTAGGTGTTGACGATTCCAACGTCGCACTGGCCGGCGTTGATCGCTTCCAGCACGGCGGTGTCGTCGGAGAACACGTCGGTGGACAGGTTCTTGACCCAGCCCTTGAGGATTTCCTCGGTCTTCTCGGCGCCGTGCACTTCGATCATGGTCGCGGTCAGGGACTGGTTGTAGACCTTCTTCGCCGTGCGCAGGCACAGGCGGCCTTCCCATTGCTTGTCGGCCAGCGCTTCGTAGGTGGTCAGTTCACCCGGCTTTACCCGATCAGTGGAGTAGGCAATGGTCCGCGCCCGCAGGCTCAGGCCAGTCCAGGCATGAGAGGCGGCCCGGTATTGCAGCGGAATGTTGGCGTCGATGGTTTTCGAGGTGAACGGCTGGAGGATGCCCATCTGCTCGGCTTGCCAGAGGTTGCCGGCATCGACGGTGAGCAGCAGGTCGGCCGGCGTATTCGCGCCCTCGGCCTTGAGCCGCTGCATCAGCGGCGCCTCCTTGTCGGTGATGAACTTCACCTTCACGCCGGTCTTGGCGGTGTAGGCATCGAATACTGGTTTGATCAGCTCGTCGATACGCGAGGAGTAGACCACCACCTCGTCAGCAGCCTGGGCGGCGGTGCTGCCGATCAGGGTCAGGGCCAGTGCGGTCAGTAGACGCTTTGGTGCCAACATGGGAGCGGTCCCTCGATTGAAAATGAGGGCAAATGATAAGGACTCACATTTACCTTCTCAATCGAACCTGTCCGCGGAGGAGTTACCAGATGTTGCGCAGGCGTTAAAATTTACCGCGTTCCATGTAGGAGCTGCCTCAGGCTGCGATCTTTTGATGTTGAAGAGCAAGATCAAAAGATCGCAGCCTGCGGCAGCTCCTACAGGGGAACCTCGCCGGCAGCCTCAACAAAAATCAGGCCTTGGCGAGAACGGGCAAATCCCCGATCAACCCCAGCGCTTCACGCACGAACAACGCCTTGGCTTCCGGCATCTTCTCCACCATTTTCAACCCGGTATTACGCAACCAACGCACCGGCAACGGATCAGCCTGGAACAACCGCTCGAAGCCTTCCATCGCCGCCATCAGTGCCAGGTTGTGAGGCATGCGCCGACGCTCGTAACGACTGAGGACTTTCACATCTGCCAGACGTTCGCCTCGTGTTGCCGCTTGCAGCAACACTTCGGCCAGCACGGCGGCATCGAGGAATCCGAGATTCACCCCCTGCCCGGCCAACGGGTGAATGGTGTGGGCCGCGTCGCCGATCAACGCCAGACCTTCAGCCACATAACGCTTGGCATGTCGCTGGCGCAGGGGCACGCACAACCGTGGGTCGGCGCTGAGCACTTCACCGAGTCGCCCCTCGAAGGCGCGCTCCAGTTCTTTGCAGAAACCCTGGTCATCCATCGCCATCAGGCGTTCGGCTTCGCCAGGCGTGGTCGACCAGACGATCGAACACCAATCCTGTTGGCCGTCGCGCTCAAGGGGCAGGAACGCCAACGGACCGTTGTCGGTGAAGCGCTGCCAGGCCGTCATTTGATGCGGTTTGGCGCAACGCACGCTGGTGACGATAGCATGGTGCAGATAATCCCATTCGCGAGTCGCGACCCCGGCCAAGCGCCGCACCGCCGAGTTGGCGCCATCCGCTGCGATCACCAGCGGCGCGCGCAGGGTGCGGCCATCGGCCAGGGTCAGCAGCCAGTCATCGCCGGAGCGGCGCATCTGTTCCAGGCGCGCATTGGCCAGCAACCCCAGATCGCAATCGTGCAGGCGCTCGAGCAAGGCATCCTGGACCACGCGGTTTTCGACGATATGCCCCAGCACCTCGGTATGCACGCTGGCCGCCGAGAAGTGGATTTGCCCGGTGCCGCTGCCATCCCAGACCTGCATGTCGGTGTAGGGGCTGCTGCGCCGCCCGGCGATGCCATCCCAGACGCCGAGGCGTTCGAGAATCCGCTGGCTGGCGGCCGACAAGGCGCTCACCCGCGGTTCAAAAGCGGCCTGAGCGTTGAAGGGTTTGACACTCATGGGGCTGCCGTCCAGCAGCAGGACTTCCAGCCCGCTGCCCTGCAACGCCAGCGCCAGGGCGCTGCCGACCATTCCGGCCCCGACAATCAGCAGATCTGCGCGCATTTCCATGCTTTAAGCCTGTCTCTCTTGCGGCTTGAGCCGCACGTAAAGGGTTTTCCCGACACGCGCCACCAAGTGGCCGGCGCCGTCATGAATGTCGACCTGCAATTGCGGCAGGTATTTTTATCAATCGCGCCTTGCCGAATCGGCGGATCAACCAGTTACGCACCTGGACGCGTACCCAAACCCATCGCCTGTCGGGCAAACCAGCGTTTGGCCGGTGGCAACAGGTCGAGGCCGAGCAGTCCGATGTTGCGCCCCAGGGATACCAGCGGCTGCGTACTGCCGAACAGGCGCGTGACCTGATCGGAGAAACCCACGGTGAGGTCCTGATCGAGACGCTGGCGTTCGCGATAGGCCTGCAACGTGGCGAAGTCGCCCAATGGTTTTTCGCTGGCGAGCAAGGTATCGGCCAGGGCCTGGGCATCGCGCAGGGACAGGTTGAACCCCTGGCCGGCAATCGGATGCAGGCTGTGCGCCGCGTTGCCGAGCACCGCCAGATGCGGACGCACCTGTTCTTCGGCCTCGACCAGTGTCAGCGGATACAGATGTCGTGCACCGACCTGTTTCAACGTACCAAGGCGATATCCGAATACCCCCTGCAACTCGCTAAGGAAACTGCGTTCATCCAGCGAAGCCAGGCGTTGCGCATCCATCCCCAGGCGGGTCCAGACCAGTGCACAGCGATTTTCCGGAAGCGGCAGCAACGCCATCGGGCCTTCGTCGGTGAAACGCTCGAAAGCCATGCCGTTGTGGGCTTCGCTCGGGGTGATGTTGGCGATCAGCGCGCTCTGGTTATACGGACGCTTGCGGATGCCGATCCCCAATTGCTCGCGCAGGCCGGAGCGGCCACCATCGGCGAGCACCGCGAGGTCGCATTCCAGGGTAGTTTCATCATTGAGGGTCAGACGATAGCCATCGGTCAGCGGCTCCATGCGAGCGACTTCCGCCGGGCAGCGCCAACTGATCACGTCCTTGTCCAGGCCTTGCCACAGGCATTGGCCGAGCCAGGCGTTTTCAACGACATAACCCAGCGCAGGAACGCCCTCTTCCATCGCCGACAACCGCGCCGTCGAGAAACGCCCACGGTCGGAAACATGAATCTGCTTGATCGGCTCGGCGCGGCGGGAGATTTCCTGCCAGACGCCCAGCCGTTGATAAATTTGCCGGGAGCCAAAGGACAACGCCGAAGAACGGGCGTCGTAACTCGGTTGATACGTGTCGCCGGGGGCGAACGGTTCGATCAGCACGATTTTCCAGCCCCGGGCCTTGGCTCCAGCTTGCAAGGCCAGCGCCAGACTCGCACCGACCAGCCCGCCACCGATGATTGCCAGATTGACTCGACTCATGCCGCTTGTGTCCGCGCGGCGGCCATCAGGGCCTCGATCTCGGCGACCGTTCTCGGCACGCCGCCCGTCAATATTTCACAACCGGTTTTGGTGACCACTACGTCGTCCTCGATGCGCACGCCAATGCCGCGCCATTTCTTCGCCACGCTCTGGTTGTCCGCAGCGATATAGATCCCCGGCTCCACGGTCAGCGCCATGCCGACTTCCAGCACGCGCCATTCGCCGCCGACCTTGTATTCGCCGACGTCATGTACATCCAGGCCCAGCCAGTGACCGGCGCGGTGCATGTAAAACGCTTTGTAGGCTTCGCTGGCGATCAGTTCGTCGACGTCGCCCCGGAGCAGCCCCAGCTTGACCAGCCCGGCCGTGATGACCCGGACCGTGGCTTCATGTGCCTGATTCCAGTGTTTGTTCGGGGTGATTTCGGCAAAGGCAGCCTCTTGGGAAGCCAGCACCAATTCGTAAATCGCTTTCTGTTCCGCTGAATACTTGCCGCTGACCGGAAAGGTCCGGGTGATGTCGCTGGCGTAGCAGTCGATCTCGCAACCGGCGTCGATCAGCACCAGATCCCCGTCCTTGAGCACTGCGTCGTTCTGCTGGTAATGCAGGATGCAACTGTTGCGCCCCGCCGCGACGATCGACCCGTAGGCCGGCATCTTCGCCCCGCCCTTGCGGAATTCGTAATCGAGCTCGGCTTCCAGGCTGAATTCGTGCAACCCGGCGCGACAGGCCTGCATTGCCCGTACGTGCGCCCGGGCGGAAATCCGCGCCGCCTCGCGCATCACTTTCACTTCTGCCGCCGATTTATACAGGCGCATGTCGTGCAGCAGATGATCCAGGGCAACGAATTCGTTCGGCGGCTGGGCACCGAGGTTGGCCTTGGAGCGGATCACGTTGATCCACTCCATCAGGTGGCGGTCGAATTCGGGGTTGCTGCCCATGGCCGAATACACCCGGTCACGGCCTTCGATCAGGCCCGGCAGGATGTCGTCGATATCAGTGATCGGAAAGGCGTCGTCGGCGCCGAAGTCGCGAATCGCGCCCTCTTGCCCGGCACGCAGGCCATCCCACAGCTCGCGTTCGGCATTGCGTTCGCGGCAGAACAGAATGTATTCGCCATGCACTCGCCCCGGCATCAGCACCAGTACGGCCTGGGGCTCGGGAAATCCGCTGAGGTACTGGAAGTCGCTGTCCTGACGGTAGACATGCTCGACGTCGCGGTTACGAATGGCCACCGCGGCGGCGGGCAGGATGGCGATGCTGTTGGGTTCCATCTGCGCCATCAGGGCCTTGCGGCGACGGCTGTATTCCGATTTCGGGATGTGGATCATGGGCAGATGGCGTTCCCTGGCAAACGATTAATGCAACGACGGTTTGGCGGCGGCCGACACGTCTTTTTTGGTCTCGGAGAACAGCAGCAGCGGTGCGACGCGCAGGTATTCCATGACTTCCATGTAGTCGCTCTCGCCGTCTTCGGACTCTTCCAGGGCATCCTGCACCTGGGAAATGGCCGCCAGATCCTGCAGCACTTCGGTGGCCTCGGTGCTCAGGGAGCTGCTGTCACGGCAGTTCAGGCCGAATCCGCTGAGGAAGCCCTGGCACCATTGGCCCAGTGCGGCGGCACGTTCGATGAGCGGAGCGTCGTCAGTTGGCAGCAACAGAACGACCGTCACGTCATCACCAGTGAGCTCGCCTTTAACCATCTCTTGCAGGCCGATCAGGGCACTGCGAACGTTGTCCTGAGGCTCGCTTTCGAGCAGTTCGGCGGCGTCGATCAGCCAGCCTTCGGCATCGAAACCGGCGCCAGCGCAACTGCGACCGAGCAGCAGGCCGTGCAGTTCGGCGGGCGAGACGTTATGACCGCTGGAAGTCAGCAGGGTGGCGAAGGCTTGGTACGGGGAATTCTGAATGGTCATGGGCAGCTAGGCGCCAGACGGCGCTATGTCTAGAATGAAGGCCTTGTATCCTACATCGACTACCCCTGTAGGAGCGAGCTTGTTCCGGGCGGCGTTCCGACGATGGTCGTCAACGATAACGCTGGGGACCTGATACTCCGCGGCGTTCTCAAGTTCATCGTCGGAACGCCGCCCGGAACAAGCTCGCTCCTACAGTGGTCCGCCCGCTACCTCCGGTCAGACACGAACTCAGTGGACACAATGGAAGACACCGATCTGCAAGCGCTGATGGCCAGACTCGAACTGCTGATTACCCGAGTCGAGCAACTTAAGAGTCAAAACGGACTCTTACTAGCTCAGGAAAAGACCTGGCGCGAGGAACGCGCGCACCTCATTGAAAAAAACGAAATCGCCCGGCGTAAGGTCGAATCGATGATTTCGCGCCTCAAGGCCCTGGAGCAAGACTCATGAGTTCAAGCAATAGCGTCACCGTGCAGATCCTCGACAAAGAGTATTCGATCATCTGCCCTCAGGAAGAGCGCAGTAATCTGATCAGCGCCGCCCGTTATCTGGACGGCAAGATGCGCGAGATCCGCAGCAGCGGCAAAGTCATCGGCGCTGACCGTATCGCCGTGATGGCAGCGCTGAACATCACCCACGACCTGCTGCACAAGGAAGATCGCCCGGATATCCAGGCCAGCGGCTCGACCCGCGAACAGGTGCGTGACCTGCTCGATCGCGTCGATCTGGCGCTCGCCACCGATCCGGACGTCACCAAAGGCTGATTCGCGCCACCACTTGCGGTATAATCCCCTCACTCCCTGGGGTGCTTGCCAGTTGGCGATGTCCCTGAGCCGATTTGCTATACCCTGGAGGTTGCACGTTGGGCTGGTGTGCATGTCCGCTAGACGGAAAGCCTTAAAGCCTACTGCATCTTCCACCTTGAACTTTCGGGTTCAAGGGCTAAGTCGACAGCGGCACATTCGGGGAGCCTGATTTCAGTCCAATGCCGGTTTTGATACCGGCATTGGCGTTTTTACGGGTACGCTTCACGTATCCGCATTGTTGAAGCCCGAATACATGACCGAACCTGCGCTGCTCCCCCGCCCGCAACTTCGACGCATGCTGCGCAAGGCCCGCCGCGCACTGACACCCAGTCAGCAGCGCCAGGCCGCTCGCGGGCTGTACAAGCAATTGGCCCAGCAACCGCTGTTCCGCCGCGCCAGACACATCTCGCTCTACCTGCCCACCGACGGTGAAATCGATCCGCGCCTGTTGCTGCGCGCCGCGCAGCGCCGGGGCAAAGCCACCTATCTACCGGTGCTGAGCGCCTGGCCGCGAACCAAAATGGTGTTCCAGCGCATCCGTCCTGGGGAAAAACTCAAACCCAACCGCTTCCGCATTCTCGAACCTCGGGCCAACCTCGCCCGGCAGCGCAAGATATGGGCGCTGGACCTGGTGTTGTTGCCATTGGTGGGGTTTGACGATGTCGGCGGGCGCCTGGGAATGGGCGGCGGTTTCTATGATCGGAGCCTGGCCTACCTGGCACGACGAAATGACTGGCGCAAGCCGACGCTGTTGGGGCTGGCCCATGAATGTCAGAAGGTGGGGCGATTGGCTCAGGCGAGCTGGGATGTGCCGCTGCAAGGAACGGTGACGGACAAGGCCTGGTATTACGCAGGCTAGGCGCCACTTCGATCAGCGACGCCGAGGCAACAGGATCAGCGCTTGAAGGCGGTCGACTGTTGCTGCAATTGGGCGAGCTCGACTGGTGCATCGGTCTTGCTGGCCCACAGGCTTTGGGCATAGCCAGTGGTCACGACGCCAAGGCCAAACAAAATGACCAAAATCCATAGTAAATCCGGTTTGCGTTTCATCGATTACCCCCCAAAGGCATATCTACACGATGACAGCAGCGGTTTCCGTTTATAGGCCGTGCAGCAGCGTCAAGCTTTAAAGGCCGGCATTTTGCGACAACGTGAACCGCTGCGCAAATGCTGACGTCAACCGACTGTCGGTTTGTCATAAAATCGCCGACAAGCGGCTCAATCACCTCGCAAGGAGCAAAAGACATGGCCTATTGGCTGATGAAATCCGAGCCCGACGAACTCTCGATAAAAGGACTGGAAAAGCTCGGAAAAGCGCGCTGGGACGGGGTTCGCAACTATCAGGCACGCAATTTCCTGCGGGCCATGGCAGTGGGGGACGAGTTCTTTTTCTACCATTCCAGCTGCCCTGAGCCGGGCATCGCCGGAATCGGCAAAATTGTCGAAGCCGCGTATTCGGACCCGACGGCACTGGAGCCGGAGAGCCATTATTTTGACCCGAAGGCCACCCCGGACAAAAATGCCTGGAGCGCGATCGATGTCGCGCATGTCGAGACGTTTGTCCGGGTGTTGAAGCTGGATTACCTGAAGCAGCAGACGGCGCTGGCCGAGTTGCCGCTGGTGCAGAAAGGCTCCCGGCTTTCGGTGATGCCGGTAACCCCGGAGCAGTGGGCGGCGGTTATAGCGCTGCGCTGATGACCGCCAAAAGATCGCAGCCTTCGGCAGCTCCTACAGGATTACGCGCCTGATGTAGGAGCTGCCGAAGGCTGCGATCTTTTGATTTTCAAAAAAGACTTACTGAATGATCAGGTTATTGAACAACAAATCCTCAACCACCGGCTTACCGGTTTCATCATTCATGATCTGCTGGGTCTGCTTCAGCGCTTCCTGACGCAGCTTTTCCTTGGCCTCGACGTTGTTCATTGTCTCGGTAGTCTGCTGGGCGAACAGCGCGACCAATTGATTGCGGATCAAAGGTTCATTGGCCTTCACCGCTTTGGCCGCCTCGTCACCGGTCACCCGCAACGCCACATCGGCCTTGTAGACCTTCAGTTTCGGCGTGCCGTCCAGCCCGTAGTTACCCACGAACGGCGGGCTCAGGGTGATGTAACTGACCTTCGGAGCTGTATCCTCTTTGGCTTCTTCGGCCACCGCTGTCACAGGCAGAGACAGGGCCAGCATCAACATGATCCACGCTTTCAAAATTCGCTCCTTATCCGGTTTGCGGCCTGGCATAACGACCCGCCGCGCAAGCACAAGCTTATGGCTGGCTATCAGGGTCGGGCATGCTCGTTGACCCATCGACCCACACACCTACACTTATCGGCCATCACTCCCAAAGGAATAGCCCTGATGAAAGCCGTGCTGTGCAAAGCCTTCGGCCCTGCCGAATCGCTGGTGCTGGAAGACGTCGCCAGTCCTGTCGCGAAGAAGAATGAAATCCTGCTGGACGTGCACGCCGCCGGGGTCAACTTCCCCGACACGTTGATCATCGAGGGCAAATACCAGTTCAAGCCGCCCTTCCCGTTCTCTCCCGGTGGCGAAGCGTCCGGTGTGGTCAGCGCTGTGGGCGAAAAGGTCAGCCACTTGAAAGTCGGTGACCGGGTCATGGCCCTGACCGGCTGGGGCAGCTTTGCCGAACAGGTCGCCGTGCCGGGCTACAACGTGTTGCCGATCCCGCCGTCCATGGACTTCAACACCGCCGCCGCCTTCAGCATGACCTACGGCACCTCGATGCATGCCCTGAAGCAGCGCGGCAACCTGCAACAGGGCGAAACCCTGCTGGTGCTTGGTGCCTCCGGCGGTGTCGGCCTGGCGGCGGTGGAAATCGGCAAAGCCATGGGCGCCCGGGTGATCGCCGCAGCCAGCAGCGCAGAGAAACTCGCCGTGGCCAAGGCCGCCGGCGCCGACGAACTGATCAACTACAGCGAAACCAGCCTGAAGGACGAAATCAAGCGCCTGACCGATGGCCAGGGCGCTGACGTGATCTACGATCCGGTGGGCGGTGACCTGTTCGACCAGGCCATCCGTGCCATCGCCTGGAACGGCCGCCTGCTGGTGGTCGGCTTCGCCAGCGGGCGCATTCCCGAATTGCCGGTGAACCTCGCGCTGCTCAAAGGCGCAGCGGTACTCGGTGTGTTCTGGGGCTCCTTCGCCCAACGTCAGCCACAGGACAACGCCGCGAACTTCCAGCAACTGTTTGGCTGGTTTGCCGAAGGCAAATTGAAGCCGCTGGTGTCACAGGTTTATCCGCTGGACAATGCGGCGCAAGCCATCAATGATCTTGGTCAGCGCAAGGCTGTCGGGAAGGTTGTTGTGCAGGTTCGCTGAGCCGAGGCAAGCGATCTGAACTTCGAAAGACGCCGTTCAGATCGCTTTTCATTGGCGCGTGGACCCAAGCACCTTGCGAAGATACTCAGGCAAAAAGCTCATGTGTTACGAACCAGTCGCCAGTCAGGGCAGCGTGGCATTCGTCCAGGCGGACTTTGATTTACAGCGCTTGAGCCGCGCCTCCAGATTCCGGTCTGGCATGGCGTGGCTGCGCAGGGCATGCGCGGTCTGCTCGACATAATCGCGAGTGGTGCCGTAGCGCCCGCAGGCGTTTTCGAACACATGGCTCAGCACATGGTCCGGCAGGTTGCCGGCATAGCTGGGCAGGTGTCGCTCCAGCACAAAGCCCAATGCCTGTACCTGGCTGCCATCTTCGAGACGGCAGTTGAGCCAGTGCGGACGGTAGGAAGGGAATGGCATCTCGCGCTGCCAAAGTGCGTACAGCGACGCTTCGAGTTGCTCTTCGGGCAAGCGATAGGCGAAACCGCTGCAAGAGCCTCCGCGATCCAGGCCAAACACCAGGCCGGGCATTTCCGGGGTGCCACGATGTTCGTGGGACCACAGGTACAACCCGCGATGATAGCCATGCACCCGGCCGCGAACCCGCTCAACCGCTGTGCATTCAGGGCGCCAGATCAGCGAACCATACGCAAACAACCAGACCGGCCCGCCCTTGTGGCGCGCCATGGTCGATTGCATCGAGCTGAGCAGTTGTTCGTGAGTGAGTTGCGGCCCCAGATCGAGCCGCGGAGGGTAAGCCAGATTCAAAAAAGCAGATTCAATGGCGCTCATGGCAACAGTTGTTCGGCCCCGCAAGCATTACAAAATGTAAACACTATTAATGTAATAGAACATATAGCAGTAAAGGTAAAACGAAAAGTGATAAAGGACGTTTGCCTGACTGTTTATATACCCTAATGTCATTCTGCAAATATCTTAAATACCAGAATGAAATATGCATAAGCATTGAGTCCTTCCGGGAATAAAGCCGCTTATCAGAAACGTCCTACTCCCCCTTCAGATTTGCCGCCTTCTGGCCTCCATCGGGCGTCGCGTATAACGGCCACACAGGCGCAAGCCAGACTGCCTTCACAGGGGGCCGCCGATGAAAAAACCATGGTTTTACGCAGTGCTGTTGATGGTCTTGGCGCCATTGGCGCTGGCACAGCATGCAAGCTCAAAGGACACCGGCTCCTGGTATTTGCAGACCAGTGTTTATACGAAGCACTATTCGCCCGACCCCAGGCACAACAACAATCAGGATCTTATTGGTCTTGAACGTATCGACGCGTCCGACTGGCTGTTTGGCGCTGCCACTTTTCGCAATTCGTACAGTCAGCGCTCACATTATGTCTACGCGGGTAAACGCTACGAAAGCGCCTCCTATCCCGTGTATATCAAATTCACGGGCGGCCTGCTGGAAGGCTACCGTGGCAAACATAAGGACAAGATCCCCCTGAATCGCTTCGGGGTCGCACCGGTGATCATCCCCTCACTGGGCACACATTACGGTCCGGTGGCAGCCGAGCTGGTGTTGCTCGGCTTCAACGCCGCCATGGTGACCACTGGCGTGCGCTTCTGATCCCACGCTGACCTACGAGCGTGGCGCGTAGGCAAAAACGTCAGCACGCATCTGATGCGCATCCATTCCCGCTTCCACCAGCGCATCCAGCGTGCCGTAGACCATGGCCGGAGAGCCACTGGCGTACACATGCAGCGACTTGAGGTCAGGGAAGTCTTCACAGACCGCTTCATGCAACATGCCGCAACGCCCTTCCCAACCGCATTGATCACTGACGACCTTGTGCAGGAACAGGTTGGGCAGTTTCAGCCATTCGTCCCAATGCTCGACTTGATAAAAGTCTTCTGGGCGACGCACACCCCAATACAGATGCACCGGATGCTTGAAACCCGAGGCCCGGCAATGTTCGATCAGGCCGTGGACCTGGCCCATGCCGGTGCCAGCGGCGATCAGCACGAGAGGACCGTCCGGCAACTCCTCCAGGTGGGTATCGCCAAACGGCAACTCGACCCGCACCATGCTGTTGCGCTGAAGCTGTTCGATCAGGCTCAACGCACTGGATTCGCGCGCCAGTACATGGATTTCCAGGTCGCGCCCAGCATGTGGTGCCGAGGCGAGGGAGAAGGCGGACTTTTCGCCGTTCTCGCGTTCGATCATCAGGTACTGGCCGGCATGGTAGCGCGGCGGTTTACCGGCCGGAGCCCGCAGACGCACGCGCCAGGTGTCGCCGCCCACGTCCTTGCACTCAATGACCTGACACGACACGCTGCGCACCGGCAGTTCTCCCAGCGCGAGCACGCCATCCCACAGCACGATGCAGTCTTCCAGCGGCTCCGCTATGCAAGTGTAGAACTCGCCATGATCACGCACATCGCCGGTCTGTTCGACCCGGCCTTCCACCAGCAGTGCCGCGCACACGTGGCAATTGCCGTTGCGGCAGCTTTGCGGGCATTCGTAGCCCAAACGTCGTGCGCCATCGAGAATCCGCTCACCGGGCAATATCTCAAGCACTGCTCCGGAGGGCTGCAAGGTTACACGCATCAATCTATTCCTAACTGATTCCAGATGGCATCGATCCGCTGGGTCACGGCATCGTCCTTGACGATGACTCGGCCCCACTCGCGGGTGGTTTCGCCCGGCCATTTATGCGTGGCATCGAGGCCCATTTTCGACCCCAGGCCGGACACCGGCGAGGCAAAGTCGAGATAGTCGATCGGCGTGTTGTCGATCATCACCGTGTCGCGCTTGGGGTCCATGCGCGTGGTGATGGCCCAGATCACGTCGTTCCAGTCCCGGGCGTTGATATCGTCGTCGGTGACGATAACGAACTTGGTGTACATGAACTGTCGCAAAAACGACCAGACACCCAGCATTACCCGCTTGGCGTGGCCCGGATACGACTTCTTCATGGTCACGATGGCCATGCGGTACGAGCAGCCTTCGGGCGGCAAGTAGAAATCGGTGATCTCCGGGAACTGCTTCTGCAGGATCGGCACGAACACTTCGTTCAGCGCAACGCCGAGAATCGCCGGCTCATCCGGTGGACGGCCGGTGTAGGTGCTGTGGTAGATCGGTTTGATCCGGTGGGTGATGCGCTCGACAGTGAATACCGGGAAGCTGTCGACTTCGTTGTAGTAACCGGTGTGGTCACCGTACGGGCCTTCATCGGCCATTTCGCCTGGATGGATCACGCCTTCGAGGATGATCTCGGCGGTGGCCGGCACTTGCAGGTCATTGCCGCGGCATTTCACCAGCTCGGTGCGGTTGCCGCGCAACAGGCCGGCGAAAGCGTATTCGGAAAGGCTGTCGGGCACCGGGGTCACGGCGCCGAGGATGGTCGCCGGGTCCGCGCCCAATGCCACGGAAACCGGGAACGGCTGGCCGGGATGCTTCTCGCACCACTCGCGGTAATCCAGCGCGCCGCCACGGTGGCTCAGCCAGCGCATGATGACCTTGTTGCGACCGATCACTTGCTGACGATAGATGCCGAGGTTCTGGCGATCCTTGTTCGGGCCTTTGGTGACGGTCAGGCCCCAGGTGATCAACGGGCCAACGTCGCCCGGCCAGCAGGTCTGCACCGGCAACATCGCCAGGTCGACGTCGTCGCCTTCGATGACCACTTCCTGGCACACCGCGTCCTTGACGACTTTCGGCGCCATCGAAATGATCTTGCGGAAGATCGGCAGCTTGGACCAGGCATCCTTCAAGCCTTTCGGTGGCTCGGGTTCTTTGAGGAACGCCAGCAGCTTTCCAATTTCGCGCAGTTCGCTGACCGCCTCGGCGCCCATGCCCAGCGCCACGCGCTCGGGGGTGCCAAACAGGTTGCCGAGCACAGGAATGTCATAACCGGTGGGTTTTTCGAATAGCAGGGCCGGGCCTTTGGCGCGCAAAGTGCGGTCACAGACCTCGGTCATTTCGAGCACTGGGGACACCGGAACCTGAATGCGCTTGAGTTCACCGCGCTGTTCCAGCCCGCTGATAAAGTCGCGCAAGTCGCGATACTGCATGCGTAAGCCTCGTGTTGGCCGTGGCGTTCGGGGCAGGCAGTTTAGCGCCGAACCCTTCGGTTCAGAACCACGAACTGCCGCCCGATCAAAAATCGGATAGCAAAAAGCCGGGTTTCCCCGGCTTTTTGTGCCTGCTCGACTTACTTGCGTTTCATCGACAGGAAGAACTCATCGTTGGTCTTGGTCGTCTTCAGCTTGTCGACCAGGAACTCGATGGCAGCCACTTCATCCATCGGGTGCAGCAGCTTGCGCAGAATCCACATACGCTGCAGCTCGTCGTCGGCGGTCAGCAACTCTTCGCGGCGGGTGCCGGAACGGTTGATGTTGATGGCCGGGAACACGCGTTTTTCAGCGATACGACGATCCAGCGGCAGTTCCATGTTGCCGGTGCCTTTGAATTCTTCGTAGATCACTTCGTCCATCTTCGAGCCGGTTTCTACCAGCGCGGTAGCGATGATGGTCAGCGAGCCGCCTTCTTCGATGTTCCGCGCAGCGCCGAAGAAACGCTTCGGTTTCTCCAGGGCGTGGGCATCGACACCACCGGTCAGTACCTTGCCGGAGCTCGGGATCACGGTGTTGTAGGCGCGAGCCAGACGGGTAATGGAGTCGAGCAGGATCACCACGTCTTTCTTGTGCTCGACCAGGCGCTTGGCCTTCTCGATCACCATTTCGGCAACCTGCACGTGGCGGGTTGGCGGCTCGTCGAACGTCGAGGCAACCACTTCGCCGCGCACGGTGCGCTGCATTTCGGTCACTTCTTCCGGACGTTCGTCGATCAGCAATACGATCAGATGAACTTCAGGATTGTTACGAGCGATGTTTGCCGCGATGTTCTGCAGCATGATCGTCTTGCCGGCTTTCGGCGGTGCAACGATCAGGCCGCGCTGGCCTTTACCGATCGGGGCGCACAGGTCGATGACACGACCGGTCAAGTCTTCGGTGGAACCGTTGCCGGCTTCCATCTTCATGCGCACGGTCGGGAACAGCGGGGTCAGGTTCTCGAAGAGAATCTTGTTTTTCGCGTTCTCGGGACGATCGTAGTTGATCGTGTCGACCTTGAGCAGCGCGAAATAACGCTCGCCTTCCTTTGGAGGACGGATCTTGCCAACGATGGTGTCACCGGTGCGCAAGTTGAAACGACGGATCTGGCTCGGCGAGACATAGATATCGTCTGGACCTGCGAGATAGGAAGCGTCAGCGGAGCGCAGGAAGCCGAAGCCGTCCTGGAGAATCTCCAGCACGCCATCACCGGAGATTTCCTCACCGCTTTTCGCGTGCTTCTTGAGCAGGGAGAAAATCACGTCCTGCTTGCGCGAACGGGCCATATTTTCTATGCCCATCTGTTCGGCCAATTCGAGCAGTTCGGTAATCGGCTTTTGCTTGAGTTCAGTCAGATTCATATAGGAATGACGTAATCATTTATGGAGGGGGGAAATTAAGCTTTTGGCTTAATGAGGCCGCGCCGCAGAGAAGGCGACAGGATCGCGTACTTATTCGAAAAGGAGTGCGTCGGCGACGGCTAGCAGGGGGCAATGGAGAAACCAGTGCGGGGCCGAATGTACCACCTGAGTTTAGGAGCGTCTAGCCCTGAATACGCAAAAAGCCCCGCTATTTGCGGGGCTTTTTCAGGAAACTTTACAGCGACGCTTAGATGTTGGCGTCGAGGAAAGCAGCCAGTTGCGACTTCGACAGTGCGCCGACCTTGGTCGCTTCAACGTTGCCGTTCTTGAACAGCATCAGGGTCGGGATACCGCGCACGCCATGCTTGGCCGGGGTTTCCTGGTTTTCGTCGATGTTCAGCTTGGCAACGGTCAGCTTGCCTTTGTAGGTCTCGGCAATTTCGTCCAGAACAGGAGCGATCATTTTGCAAGGGCCGCACCACTCAGCCCAGTAATCGACCAGTACAGCGCCTTCAGCCTTGAGTACGTCGGCCTCGAAGCTAGCGTCGCTAACGTGTTTGATAAGATCGCTGCTCATGGAATTCTCCAGGGTTGTAAGCAAAAAAACGTGGCCCATCATAGCTGCCCTTCCCTCGTTCAGGAAGGTGCAGTTGATTGAGTCTCGCTATGGTGTTCCATGAGTTTGGGTATAGCCCAGGTCACGCCGTGGCGGGAGCGACGAAGGCGATTCCGGTGCGCAACGCCGCGTTACGCACATGCTCGTGCATGGCTTTCTGCGCGGCGCCAGAGGCTCGGCGAGCCAGCGCGCGAAGGATCTTGCGGTGTTCCTGCCAGGTTTCCATGGCCCGCTCGGCCCGGATGAACGGTAGCTTCTGGCTCTCCAGGAAGATGTCGGCGCTGACAGTCAGGATGCTCAGCATCGCCTGATTGCCGCTGGCCAGCAGGATGCGGCGGTGGAATTCGAAGTCCAGGCGCGCCGCCGCTTCGAAATCGGCGGCTTTCAGTTCGTTGCGCATGGCGGCGACATTGTCTTCCAGCGCATCGAGTTCATCGGTGCTCAAGGTCACGGCCGCCAGCCCCGCGGCAAACCCCTCCAGCGCATAGCGCAACTGGAAGATATCCAGCGGCGAAGCCTGCGCCGCGAACGGCCAGCCTGGCGCTGCCTCGCCTCGCGGCAGCTCCACCGGCGCCTGCACGAACACGCCTTTGCCCGGCTGGATGCTGATCACGCCCAGCGCACTCAACGATGACAACGCCTCGCGCAACGACGCCCGACTAACCCCCAATTGCACCGCCAGTTCCCGTTGCGAGGGCAAGGCATCCCCCGGCCCGAAGCCCTGCTCGGTAATCAGTTTGCGGATGGCTTGCAACGCCACTTCAGGTACGGCACGGGAGATCGAATTCATGGTTTTCCAGACGAACCAGGCCAATGTGCGCTCAGTTGTAAAGCTATTCGCGACGCCCGGCAAGTCGTGCCCCATGGGGGTTCGGTGATTTTCACGGCTGCGCCATCGGGGTGCGAAACGCAACCTGACTGTTCAGACCAGTAAGACCGTGCGACGCCAGCAAAACCGCGCCCTGGCGCCCTCAAAACCCCATGTTGGCATGGCCCATGCTCTGTCGATCCGCAGAAATCACTTCTTGCCGATTCGGAGATTTGCCATGACCCAGCGTTACAGCGCCCTCCTTGCTGCCCTGTTTGCCAGCCTGATGCTGAGCCAGGCACCCGCCCACGCCGACGGTCTGGACGATGTGGTCAAGCGCGGAGTCCTCAAGGTCGCCGTGCCCCAGGACTTCCCGCCGTTCGGCTCGGTCGGCCCGGACATGCAACCCCGCGGCCTCGACATCGACACCGCGAAACTGCTGGCCGACCAGCTCAAGGTCAAACTTGAACTGACCCCGGTCAACAGCACCAACCGCATCCCGTTCCTCACCACTGGCAAGGTCGACCTGGTGATCTCCAGCCTCGGCAAGAACCCGGAGCGCGAAAAAGTCATCGACTTCTCCCGCGCCTACGCGCCGTTCTACCTCGCCGTGTTCGGTCCGCCAGACGCCAACATCAAGGGCCTGGACGATCTCAAGGGCAAAACCATCAGCGTCACCCGTGGCGCCATCGAAGACATCGAGCTGACCAAGGTCGCCCCCGAAGGCGTGACCATCAAGCGTTTCGAAGACAACAACTCGACCATTGCCGCCTACCTGGCCGGCCAGGTCGACCTGATCGCCAGCGGCAACGTGGTGATGGTGGCGATCAGCGAGAAGAGCCCGAAACGCGTGCCGGCGCTGAAAGTGAAGCTCAAGGATTCGCCGGTCTACGTCGGCGTTAACAAGAACGAGCCGGCGCTGCTGGACAAGGTCAACCAGATCCTCGTGACCGCCAAGAGCGATGGCGCGCTGGAAAAGAACGCCCTGACCTGGCTGAAAGAACCGCTGCCAGCCGATCTCTGATTCGGCGCGCTGGAGACGTTTTATGGCTTATCAATTCGATTTCCTGCCGGTGGTGAACAACACCGATCTGTTGCTGCGCGGTGCGTTGTTCACCCTTGAGCTGACCGCCATCGGCGCTGTGCTCGGCGTGGGGCTGGGCATCGTCGGGGCGCTGGTGCGGGCGTGGAACATCCGGCCTTTCGCGGGGGTTTTCGCGGTCTACGTCGAGCTGATCCGCAACACGCCATTCCTGGTGCAGTTATTTTTCATCTTCTTCGGTTTGCCGTCCCTGGGCGTGCAGATTTCCGAATGGCAGGCGGCGGTGCTGGCGATGGTCATCAACCTCGGAGCCTATTCGACCGAGATTATCCGCGCTGGCATCCAGGCGATCCCCCGGGGTCAGTTGGAAGCCGCGGCGGCGTTGGCGATGACACGTTTCGAAGCCTTCCGTCACGTGATGCTGCTGCCGGCGCTGGGTAAGGTCTGGCCAGCCCTGAGCAGCCAGATCATCATCGTGATGCTCGGCTCGGCGGTGTGTTCACAGATTGCCACTGAAGAGCTGAGCTTCGCGGCCAACTTCATTCAATCTCGCAACTTCCGAGCCTTTGAAACCTACGCCCTGACCACGCTGCTCTATCTGTGTATGGCGCTGCTGATCCGCCAATTGCTGAACTGGATCGGGCATCGGTTTATCGCGAGGAACAGCCAATGAGCGATTTCACCTTCTGGGACATCGTGCGCAACCTGCTCACCGGCCTGCAATGGACGCTGGCGCTGTCGCTGGTGGCGTTCATTGGCGGCGGGCTGATTGGCTTGCTAATCATGGTCATGCGCATCTCGGATAAATCCCTGCCGCGCAGTTTCGCTCGCACTTATATCGAACTGTTCCAGGGCACGCCGCTGTTGATGCAGCTGTTCCTGGTGTTTTTTGGCGTGGCGCTGGCCGGGGTGGAGATTTCGCCGTGGATGGCAGCGGCGATCGCGCTGACGCTGTTCACCAGCGCTTACCTGGCGGAGATCTGGCGCGGTTGCGTCGAGTCGATTCCCAACGGCCAGTGGGAAGCCTCGTCGAGCCTGGCGCTGACCCCGCTGGAACAATTGCGCTATGTGATCCTGCCCCAAGCGTTGCGCATCGCCGTGGCGCCGACCGTGGGTTTCTCGGTGCAAGTGGTCAAAGGCACCGCCGTCACCTCGATCATCGGTTTCACCGAACTGACCAAGACTGGCGGCATGCTCGCCAACGCCACCTTCGAACCCTTCATGGTCTACGGCCTCGTCGCTCTCGGCTATTTCCTGCTCTGTTATCCCTTGTCGCTCAGTGCGCGCTACCTGGAAAGGAGACTGCATGCCTCTGCTTAGAATTTCCGCCCTGCATAAATACTACGGCGATCACCATGTGCTCAAAGGCATCGACCTGAGTGTCGAGGAAGGCCAGGTGGTGGCGATCATCGGCCGTAGCGGTTCGGGCAAATCGACCTTGCTGCGCACCCTCAACGGCCTGGAGTCGATCAACGACGGCGTGATCGAAGTCGACGGCGAATACCTCGACGCCGCCCGCGCCGATCTGCGCAGCCTGCGGCAGAAGGTCGGCATGGTATTCCAGCAGTTCAACCTGTTCCCGCACCTGACCGTGGGTGAGAACGTGATGCTCGCGCCGCAAGTGGTGCAGAAAGTACCGAAAGCCAAGGCCGCCGAGCTGGCGCGACAGATGCTGGAAAGGGTCGGACTGGGGGAAAAGTTCGATGCCTTCCCTGATCGGCTGTCCGGCGGGCAGCAACAGCGGGTGGCGATTGCCCGTGCCCTGGCGATGTCGCCGAAAGTGCTGCTGTGCGATGAAATCACCTCGGCACTGGACCCGGAGCTGGTCAATGAAGTGCTGAGCGTGGTCCGGCAACTGGCGAAGGAAGGCATGACGCTGATCATGGTCACCCACGAAATGCGCTTCGCCCGGGAAGTTGGGGACAAGCTGGTGTTCATGCACCTGGGCAAGGTGCATGAAACAGGCGATCCGAAGGTATTGTTCGCCAATCCGCAGACGGCGGAGCTGGCGAATTTCATCGGGACGGTTGAGGCGGTGGCCTGACAGATCTTTGGTGCCAGTGACGCCGCCTTCGCGGGCAAGTCGGACCGCCGCACCGCCGCTCCTACAGGGTCTTCTGTTGAAATACGATTGCGTATTCGCTGCAAAAACCTGTGGGAGCGGGCTTGCCCGCGAAGAGGCCAGTGGCCGCACCACTGGAGTCCCATGGTGAAAGATCGCAGCCTTCGGCAGCTCCTACGCGTTGGCGGCAGGCTGTGATCGTGGCACGATGTCGAGGTTATCGACCGAGACCCCTGACCATGCCGCAATCCCAAGCCAAGAATCTGTCCCTGATCGCCGCAATCGACCTGGGCTCCAACAGCTTTCACATGGTCGTGGCCAAGGCCCAGA
Organism: Pseudomonas sp. P1_C12; assembly: GCF_056406435.1. NCBI lineage: Bacteria > Pseudomonadati > Pseudomonadota > Gammaproteobacteria > Pseudomonadales > Pseudomonadaceae > Pseudomonas > Pseudomonas sp. P1_C12. The sequence continues at coordinate 388,929 of NZ_JBFUAE010000004.1, forward strand.
ACGGCGAGATCCGTATTCTCGAACGTCTCGGGGAGAAGGTTCAGCTGGCCGCCGGCATCGACGAAGAGCGCCATCTCAACGAAGAATCGATGCAGCGCGGGCTCGACTGCCTCAAGCGCTTCGCCCAACTGATCAGCGGTATGCCCACCGGCGCCGTTCGCATTGTTGGCACCAACGCCTTGCGTGAAGCCCGCAACCGCGCCGAATTCATCCGTCGCGCCGAAGAAATCCTCGGCCACCCGGTGGAAGTCATCTCCGGTCGTGAAGAAGCGCGCCTGATCTACCTCGGCGTGTCCCACACCCTCGCCGATACCCCGGGCAAGCGCCTGGTGGCCGACATCGGCGGCGGCAGTACCGAATTCATCATTGGCCAGCGCTTCGAACCGCTGCTGCGCGAAAGCCTGCAGATGGGTTGCGTCAGCTACACCCAGCGCTATTTCAAGGACGGCAAGATCACCCCGGCCCGTTACGCCCAGGCGTACACGGCGGCGCGGCTGGAGATCATGAGCATCGAGCACGCCTTGCACCGCCTGACCTGGGATGAAGCCATCGGTTCCTCGGGCACCATCCGCGCCATCGGTCTGGCGTTGAAGGCTGGCGGTCACGGCACCGGCGAGGTCAATGCCGAAGGCCTGGCCTGGCTCAAGCGCAAACTGATCAAGCTCGGCGACGTCGAGAAAATCGACTTCGATGGTATCAAGCCGGATCGCCGTGCGATTTTCCCGGCCGGCCTGGCGATCCTCGAAGCGATCTTCGATTCCCTCGAACTGCAACGCATGGATCACTGCGAAGGCGCCCTGCGCGAAGGCGTGCTCTATGACCTGCTGGGCCGCCATCATCACGAAGACGTGCGCGAGCGCACCCTCACTTCGCTGATGGAGCGCTACCACGTCGATCAAGAGCAAGCGGTACGGGTCGAGCGCAAGGCGCTGCATGCGTTCGATCAGGTGGCCGCGGACTGGGATCTGGAAGACGGCGTCTGGCGCGAACTGCTCGGCTGGGCGGCCAAGGTCCATGAAGTGGGCCTGGATATCGCCCACTACCAGTACCACAAGCACGGCGCCTACCTGATCGAGCACTCGGACCTCGCCGGGTTCTCCCGCGAAGACCAATTGATGCTCGCACTACTGGTGCGCGGCCACCGCCGCAATATTCCCAAGGACAAGTTCGCCGATTTCGGCGACGACGGCATCAAGCTGATTCGCCTGTGCGTGCTGCTGCGCTTTGCAATCCTGTTCCACCACATCCGTGGCACCCAGCAAATGCCCCAGGTGGAGCTGAACGCCTATGGCAACAGCCTGGAAGTAGTGTTCCCGGAGAACTGGCTGGACGAAAACCAGCTGACCCAGGCCGACTTCGAAATTGAAGCACAATGGCTGACCCGGGTCGATATCGTGTTGAGCGCTCGCTAATAATGATGGACACAAACCTGTAGGAGCTGCCGCAGGCTGCGATCCTTTGATCTTGTTTTTTAAGATCAAAAGATCGCAGCCTGCGGCAGCTCCTACAGGGCGGACACAAAAATGGCGATCCGCAGGGATCGCCATTTTTTACCCGAGGCTTGTTCTAACGCACAGCCAGTATCGGACTGCCCAAACGCTCCAGCAATGTCGCCTGGGCGCTGCGCGGGTTCTGGTTGCCGGTCGGTGTGTTACGGATGTAACGACCGTCCGACTGCAGGCTCCAGCTGTGGGTGTTATCGGTCAGATACAACTCCAGCTCTTTCTTGACCCGCATGATCAGCTTCTTGCCTTCCACCGGGAAGCAAGTCTCGACGCGCTTGTCGAGGTTGCGTTCCATCCAGTCGGCACTGGACAGGAACATCTGCTCGTCGCCGCCATTGAGGAAGTAGAAGACCCGGGTGTGTTCCAGGAAACGGCCAATGATCGAACGCACATGGATGTTGTGGGAAACACCGGCGATACCCGGTCGCAGGCAGCACATGCCACGCACCACCAGATCGATGCGCACACCTGACTGGCTGGCCTTGTACAGCGCGCGGATGATCTTCGGATCGGTCAGCGAGTTGAACTTGGCGATGATGTGCGCCGGTTTGCCGTCGAGGGCGAACTGGGTTTCGCGGGCAATCATGTCGAGCATGCCCTTTTTCAGGGTGAACGGCGCGTGTAGCAACTTCTTCATGCGCAGCGTCTTGCCCATGCCGATCAACTGGCTGAACAGTTTGCCGACGTCTTCGCACAAGGCGTCGTCGGAGGTCAGCAAGCTGTAGTCGGTGTACAGGCGGGCGTTGCCGGCGTGGTAGTTACCCGTGCCGAGGTGCGCGTAACGCACGATTTCGCCGGCCTCGCGACGCAGGATCAGCATCATCTTGGCGTGGGTCTTGAAGCCGACCACGCCATAGATCACCACCGCACCGGCCGCTTGCAGACGGCTGGCCAGTTGCAGGTTGGACTCTTCGTCAAAACGTGCACGCAACTCGATCACCGCGGTGACCTCCTTGCCATTACGCGCCGCATCCACCAGCGCATCGACGATTTCCGAGTTGGCGCCAGAACGGTACAGCGTCTGGCGCACCGCCAGCACGTGCGGATCCTTGGCAGCCTGACGCAGCAGGTCGACCACCGGGGTGAACGACTCGAACGGGTGCAGCAGCAGGATGTCCTGCTTGCTGATCACGCTGAAAATGTTCTCGCTGTTCTGCAGCAGTTTCGGAATCTGCGGGGTGAACGGCAGGTATTGCAACTCGCGCTGGCTGTCGAGGCCAGTGATGCTGAACAGCCGCGTCAGGTTCACCGGACCGTTGACCTGATACAACTCGCTCTCAGCCAGGTTGAACTGCTTGAGCAGGTAGTCGGACAGGTGTTTCGGGCAGGTATCAGCCACTTCCAGACGTACCGCATCGCCATAACGACGGGAGAACAGCTCGCCGCGCAAGGCACGGGCCAGGTCTTCTACATCTTCGGAATCCAGCGCCAGGTCGGCGTTCCGGGTCAGGCGGAACTGGTAGCAGCCCTTGACCTTCATCCCCTGGAACAGGTCATCGGCATGGGCGTGGATCATCGACGACAGGAACACGTAGTTGTCGCCTGCGCCGCCGACTTCTTCCGGCACCTTGATGATGCGCGGCAGCAGGCGTGGCGCCGGGATGATCGCCAGACCGGAATCGCGACCGAAGGCGTCGATACCTTCGAGTTCGACGATGAAGTTCAGGCTCTTGTTCACCAGCAACGGGAACGGGTGCGTCGGGTCGAGGCCGATCGGGGTGATGATCGGGGCGATCTCGTCGCGGAAATAGCGGCGGACCCAGGTTTTGAGCTTGGTCGTCCAATTGCGGCGACGGATGAAGCGGACCTGATGCTTTTCCAGCTCCGGCAACAGAATGTCATTGAGGATTGCGTACTGACGATCGACGTGACCGTGAACCAGCTCACTGATGCGAGCCAGGGCCTGGTGCGGTTGCAGACCATCGGCACCGGCCTGTTCACGGGCGAAAGTGATCTGCTTCTTCAGGCCGGCGACACGAATTTCGAAGAACTCGTCCAGGTTGCTGGAGAAGATCAGCAAAAACTTCAGCCGCTCCAGCAACGGGTAGGACTCGTCCAGCGCCTGCTCCAGCACGCGGATATTGAACTGCAGTTGCGAGAGCTCGCGGTGGATGTACAGGCTGCTGTCATCCAGACCGGGGATGGCCACCGCTGGCACTGGCGCAGCGGTCTCGACGACCGCCGCGGGCGGAGCCGGCTCCAGCTCCGGCGGGGTCTCGTCGACTTGCTCCACCACAGGTTGAGCGTCTTTTACGGCAACTTCAGTGAGCACTTCGGTATTCATCGAATGTTCCTGGGAGGGCTATTTTTGCTCTCGTAACAATTGAGCAGCACGAACGGCAAAGTACGTCAGGATGCCATCTGCCCCTGCACGTTTGAAAGCGGTCAGGGACTCGAGGATAACCCCTTCGCTCAACCAGCCATTCTGGATCGCCGCCATGTGCATGGCGTATTCGCCGCTGACTTGATAAACAAACGTCGGCACTTTGAATTCTTCTTTTACCCGGCACAGGATGTCCAGGTACGGCATGCCTGGCTTGACCATGACCATGTCTGCGCCTTCTGACAAGTCCGCCGCCACTTCGTGCAGGGCTTCGTTGCTGTTGGCCGGGTCCATCTGATAGGAGGCCTTGTTGGCCTTGCCCAGGTTCAGCGCCGAACCGACCGCATCGCGGAACGGGCCGTAATAAGCGCTGGCGTACTTGGCCGAGTAAGCCATGATTCGCACATTGACGTGACCGGCCACTTCGAGGGCTTCGCGGATCGCCTGGATGCGGCCGTCCATCATGTCCGAAGGCGCCACGACCTGTGCGCCGGCTTCGGCGTGGGACAGGGCTTGCCTGACCAGTGCGTCGACGGTGATGTCGTTCTGCACGTAGCCTACTTCATCAAGAATGCCGTCCTGGCCGTGGGTGGTGAACGGGTCCAGGGCGACGTCGGTGATCACGCCCAGCTCAGGGAATTGCGCACGCAGCGCACGGGTCGCGCGTTGGGCGATGCCTTCCGGGTTCCACGCTTCGGCGGCGTCCAGCGACTTGAGCTCCGAGGGTGTTACCGGGAACAGCGCCAGCGCCGGAATCCCCAGCTCGACCCACTTGGCCGCCTCTTCCAGCAACAGGTCAATGGTCAGGCGTTCGACACCCGGCATCGAGGCCACCGCTTCGCGACGGTTTTCACCGTCCAGCACGAATACCGGCAGGATCAGGTCATCGACGGTCAGGACATTTTCACGGACCAGACGACGCGAGAAGTCATCACGACGGTTGCGGCGCAGGCGGGTTGCGGGGAACAAACGGTTGGCGGGGGTAAAGCTCACGGCAGACTCCTGAGCCCGCAGACGTGCGAGCGTGACAGTTATAAGCGGCCATTATGACGAACGTATTACAGTTATGTGCACGCTGCGACAGGTAGCCGCATTCCATTGTCCTTGTAGGAAATGTTCACGTCGAGACACATTTGGACACTTTCCTGAATGTGTCCGAAGGGTTAGGCTGCGCGTTCATTTCGCCAGCACCCAGACAATGCTCCAACAATTCCTGCATGACTTCGGCTACTTTGCCCTCTTTCTAGGCACGTTCTTCGAAGGCGAAACCATTCTGGTACTCGCGGGCTTCCTCGCGTTCCGTGGATACATGGACATCAACCTGGTGGTGGTCGTGGCCTTCTTCGGCAGCTATGCCGGCGACCAACTGTGGTACTTCCTGGGACGCAAGCACGGTCGCAAGCTGCTGGCGCGCAAACCGCGCTGGCAAATGATGGGCGACCGGGCGCTGGAACACATTCGCAAGCATCCGGACATCTGGGTGCTGAGCTTCCGCTTCGTCTACGGTTTGCGCACGGTCATGCCGGTGGCCATTGGGCTGTCAGGCTATCCGCCGGGCCGTTACCTGCTGCTCAACGGAATTGGCGCGGCGATCTGGGCCGCCGCATTGGCGGCGGCCGCGTACCATTTCGGCGCCGTGCTCGAAGGCATGCTCGGCAGTGTGAAGAAGTACGAACTCTGGGTGCTCGGCGCCCTGCTGGTCCTGGGATTCGTGCTATGGCTGCGCCGGCGCTTCAAGAATGCCCGCCTGGCCAGGCAGGTCTACGCCGACGAGCAAGCCATGAAGGTCGAACGAACCAAAATCGAGGGTCCTACGACGCCAACCGAGTAATGCGATTTCTGCAACAGTAGAGACCGATTCCGCTCAACAGGCTGTAACTGAGCAGGCCGACCCAGCCCACCGCACTGGCCGGCCACAACCCCACCATCGGGGCCAGCCATACCAATGGCAGATTCGACGCCAGCCGCACCCACTCCAGCTTCAACGCCCACGGGCGATTCTCCAGGGCCACGCCCAGCACAAACAGACCGAACGCCACCGCCCCCCAACCCAACATAAGGGCGGCGACTGGCAGTTTCGGTTCAAGATTCATCAAGTAGCTGCCCAGCGCGATGTAGACGCAGAACTGCAGCAGGATATAAAGCTGCTGACGCCCGTCCAGCGGCACCTCGAATTTGCGGAACAAGGACAGGTCCGGCTTGTTCATCGGGTATTTGGCCGCCACGTCCGCCGGGCGCCAACCGGTGCGCATGAACCAGATCCGCAGCTTGTCCCAGGTGCTCTCAGCACGCCGCGCATCTGCCCACAATTGCGCGTAGAACTGCACGTTTGCCCACACAGGATTCCAGCTCGCCAGCGGCGTGGTCACGCCGAAGATTACCGGCTCGTTGTCGTCTTCTTCCTGGAACGAGCCGAACAGACGGTCCCAAATAATGAACACGCCGCCGTAGTTGCGATCCATGTAGAGAGCGTTCTGTGCATGGTGAGCCCGATGATTGGACGGCGTGACAAAGAACCATTCGAACCAGCCAAGCTTGGGAATGTGCCGGGTGTGCACCCAGAACTGGTAGAGCAGGTTGAGCGCCGCGACGCTGACGAACATCAGCAGCGGCACGCCGAACACGGCCATCGGCAGATAGAAGATCCAGCTCAGCAGGAATCCGGTACTGGTCTGGCGCAACGCCGTGGACAGGTTGTAGTCCTCACTCTGGTGATGCACCGAATGGGCGGCCCAGAGGATGTTGCGCTCGTGGCCCATGCGGTGCAGCCAGTAATAGCAGAAGTCATAGAAGACAAAGGCGAACACCCAGACCCACACACTGTCGACCGACAGTTCGAACAGCGCCAGGTACTTGAGGGCGAACGCGTAGGTCACCAGCCCCACGCCTTTGGTCAGCAGCCCCGTGGTGGTCGACAGCACGCCGGTGCTGATGCTGTTGATCGCGTCCGCCACCCGATAATTACTGACCCCGCGCCAACGGTCGGCCAGCAGTTCGACGGCGATCAGCACAAAGAAAAACGGCACCGCATACAGAATGAAGTCCATGACGCGCCCTGACCGGAATCTTGAGGACAGATGCTATGTGTAGTCGTGAATTAACCCTATGGCAACGAGTGACAAATTAGTGGACATTTAACGCCATGAATCTGGAGAAAAGCCCATGAGCAAAAAAGTTGCAGTGATCCTTTCCGGTTGTGGCGTGTACGACGGCGCCGAGCTCCACGAGAGCGTCATCACCCTGCTGCGTCTGGACCAGCGCGGTGCCCAGGTGCAGTGTTTCGCACCGAACATCGCGCAGTTGCATGTGATCAATCACCTGACCGGCGAAGAAATGCCTGAATCGCGCAACGTGCTGGTGGAGTCGGCACGGATAGCCCGGGGCAACATCAAGGATATCCGTGACGCGAACGTCGATGAGTTCGATGCGCTGATCGTGCCCGGCGGCTTCGGCTCGGCCAAGAACCTGTCCAACTTCGCCATCGAAGGCGCTGGCTGCACCGTTCAACCGGATGTCCTGGCATTGACCGAAGCCTTTGCCGAGGCCGGCAAGCCGGTGGGGTTGATGTGTATCTCCCCTGCCCTGGCGGCAAAGATCTACGGCCCTGGCGTGACCTGCACCATTGGCAATGACACCGACACCGCTGCCGCGATGAACAAGATGGGTGCCACCCATGCCGATTGCGCGGTCAGTGACATCGTCGAGGACAAGGCACGCAAACTGGTGAGCACACCGGCCTATATGCTGGCGCAATCGATCAGTGAAGCGGCATCGGGCATCAACAAGTTGGTGGACCGGGTACTGGAACTGACCCACGAAAACGATGCGTAAAAACAAGATCAAAAGATCGCAGCCTGCGGCAGCTCCTACAAGGGGACGGTGTATACCTGTAGGAGCTGCCGCAGGCTGCGATCTTTTCAGGCGTTGCGGGATAACCTGGTCAAAATCCGGTCCAGCGCATTAGCAAACGCCTGCTTCTCACGGTCGCCGAACGGCGCTGGCCCCCCACCCATTTGCCCCTGTTCGCGCAAATCGGTGAACAGGTTGCGCACCGCCAACCGCTCCCCCATGTTCTGCGCATCAAACTCCTTGCCCCGCGGATCGAGCGCAGCCACGCCCTTCTTCACCAGACGGTCGGCCAATGGCACGTCGCTGCAGATCACCAGCTCACCGGGCACCGCGTGTTCCACCAGATAATCGTCCGCTGCATCCGGGCCGCTCGGCACCACGATCAGCTTGACCAGCGCCAGACCCGGCTTGATTTGCGGCTGCCCGGCCACCAGCACCACTTCGAACTGGCGCTTGAGGGCGAACTTCACCACCAGATCCTTGGCTGCCCGTGGGCAGGCGTCGGCATCGATCCACACACGCATCATGTTTTCCTCTATTGCCCGCGAATATGAGCGCAGCGAATGCCCTTTAAGAAACCTGCACCCGCTGCTTCTCAACCACCCGGCTACGGCCATACAACACGATGATTGCTGCAATCGCCACAGCCTGTGCACTCAGCGAATACGCATCGGCATGGATCCCCAACCATTCAAAGTCAAAGAACGGCACCGGTCGAGTGCCGAAGATCCCGGCTTCTTGCAGCGCTTTCACTCCATGCCCGGCAAACACCACCGACAAGGCGCACAAAAGACCGGCGTTGATGCTGAAGAACAGCGCCAGCGGCAGCTTCGCCGAACCGCGCAAAATCACCCAGGCCAGGCCGACCAGCAGCACCAGCGCCGTAGCCCCACCGGCCAGCACCGCGTTATGCCCCGCCGGACCTGCCTGCAACCACAGGGTTTCGTAGAACAGAATCACTTCGAACAGTTCGCGATACACCGAGAAAAACGCCAGGGTCGCAAAGCCGAAACGCCCACCGCCACCCACAAGGCTGGTCTTGATGTAATCCTGCCAGGCCGCCGCGTGACGACGGTCATGCATCCACACGCCCAGCCACAACACCATGACACTGGCAAACAACGCCGTCGCACCTTCCAGCAATTCGCGCTGCGAACCGCTGACGTCGATCACATAGGCTGCCAGCGCCCAGGTACCCAGTCCCGCCAAAAACGCCAACCCCCAACCGGCGTTGACGCTGCGTACCGCCGCCTGTTGACCCGTGTTGCGCAGGAAAGCCAGGATCGCCGCCAGCACCAGAATCGCTTCCAGACCTTCGCGCAGCAGAATCAGCAGGCCGGAAATGTAACTCAGCGACCAGCTCAAACCGTCGTTGCCCAGCAGGCCGGCCGATGCCTTCAACTTGGCCTTGGTCACGTCCAGGCGCTGCTCGACCTCGCTCACCGGCAGACCGTCCTGCAACGACTGACGGTAGGCCATCAGGGATTTTTCAGTGTCTTTACGCACGTTGGCGTCAATGTTATCCAGCGAGCTCTCAACCAGCTCGAAGCCTTCCAGATACGCCGCTACGGATAAGTCATAAGCCTGATCATGCTCACCGGTACGATACGCCGCGATGCTCTTGTCCAGAGTGGCTGCGGTGTAGTCGAGCAGTTGCGCCGGGCCACGCTTGACCTGCGGCGGTTGCGCCCGCTGGGCACGGAAGGTTGCGGTGGCTTGCGGGCCTTCGGCGGTCTGTACTTCGGCCGGGGTCTGACGAGCCAGGTCGGCGATGTTGTAGGTCTTTTCAGCCTTGGCCGTCGCCGGGTCAACACTGAAGCTGGCGATATAGGTGGCAAGGTCCCAACGCTGACGATCATCCAGTTGATCGGCAAAGGCCGGCATGTCAGTCCCCTCGACGCCCAGACCCAAGGTGCTGTAGATCGCGTAGAGGCTCTGTCGATCCAGCCGCTTGGTATCGCGCAGGTTGGACGGCGGTGGCTTCATCCCGACGCCCGCCGGGCCATCGCCGGCCCCTGTATCGCCATGGCAGACCGAGCAATGCTGAGCGTACAACGGCGCGCCACGCGCCGGGTCCGGCGTAATGACCGGGGCCTGGCTGACTTCATAGGCCACAGCCAGCTTTGCACCGAGTTGCCGGGCCTGGCGAGTGACATCAGCACCGTCCTGACGGGCGCCGATGGAATTTCCCAGCGCGGTCAGGCTTTGCTCCAGCGCGGCTTTTTCCGGTTTGGCCGGCATGGCCGCAATCAGACTTCCCAGCGTCTTGACCGACTCTTGTTGCGCGCGAAATCCGGCCTGGTCCGTGATGCTGCCCGCCTGCACCGTGTCCGGGTAATCCGCGCCGATGTAATCGAGCAAGTGCAGCGCCTGCGGCGCACCTTCGGCGGGGGCGGCCAGCAGTTGAACGCTGCACGCCGCGAACAGCGGCAGCAACAGCCAGGCCAGCAAACGGGAGGGGGCAATCATGAATGAATCTCAATTTGAAAAACGAAGTTACATATTGTTAACGCCCAACGGGTTTCGCTCAAGCATTGTCGGGACTTCCGGTGAAATCACGGGCTCTCCAAGGTATTGATACACCAATGAAAAAGGCGACCTCATGGGTCGCCTTCCTGGATTTCTGCGGGTTTAGACCGCAGCTTTGCGCAGCGTCGCCATGAATGCTGCCGCACCGATGAACAGTCCGGCAAAGGTCCGATTCATGCGTTTTTGCTGTTTCGGTGTGCGCAGCAGACGCAACACCCTGGACGCCAGACCGGTGTAGCCGGCCATGACGATCAAGTCGACGCAGATCATGGTCACGCCGATCACCAGATACTGAATCAGCAGTGGAGCATGAGGATCGATGAACTGCGGCAACACCGCCAGCATGAACACCAGCGCCTTGGGGTTACTGATGTTCACCAGGAAACCACGGAACACCAGGGCCATCGGCTTGCCGATCTGACGCACCGCCGCGTCATCGCTCATATCGCTGGGCAGCGCACGCCATTGCTTGATCGCGAGGTAGACCAGGTACGCCACGCCAAACCATTTGATCGCAAGAAAGGCTGTGGCCGACGCCGTCAGAATCGCGCCCACACCGGCGCCGACGATGGCGATCTGCACTGCAAGGCCCAATTGCAGACCCAGGGCGTTCCAGTAGCCGCGCCAGAATCCGTATTGCAGACCGCTGGACATCGACGCAATGGCGCCGGCACCGGGGGACAGGCTGATCACCCAGCAGGCGGCAAAAAACGCCAGCCATGTTTCAAGCTCCATTGCACACCTCGACTCAGACTCGTGACAGATGTCTAAGCTAATGCGGCTTTGATTGGATGACTACCGATTTTTTACAGGACATGGCGACTGCTAACAGCCAAAAGCAAAGATCGCAGCCTTCGGCAGCTCCTACAGGGAAACGCATTCCAATGTAGGAGCTGCCGAAGGCTGCGATCTTTAGATCTTGAGCTGGCTTACTTTTCAAATCCGCTGGAAGGAAACACATCCGTCCCGCGCCAGCGCCGCACCGAACGCTGGAAGAACAAACTGTTGGGCACTTGCACCATGGCGCTGCCAGTGCCGAGTTCTTCGGCCTCGATCAGCGTGGTGTACAGCAGGTTGATCGCCACCACCCGGCCTTTGACGCCAGGCTTGTCGGTGGTGTCCACCAACTCGACCACATCACCGAGGCGGAACGGACCGACGGTAAAGATCAGAATCGCGCAGAGAAGATTGGAGAGCACGCTCCACATGGCGAAAAACGCCACCGCCGCGACCGCGACAAAACCGGATAGCGCGGTCCAGAGCACCGTGGCCGAAACCCCGAGGCGCTCCAGCACGAAAATCAACGCACTGCCCATGATCAGCCAGCGCAGGCCCCCGCGCAGCGGCATCAGCAACTGCGGCGGAAACGGGTAGCGCTCACCGAGACGAGTCAGGCATTTGGCAACAAAGCGCTGGGTGATGTAACCGGCGAGCAGGATCAGCAGGATTTGCACGCCGAGCCAGATCGGCTCGACCCACACCGCCGGCAGCGGCAGCTTGAAGGCGTCCATCAGGACAGTGCCTCCAGCTCCGCCTGCATGCCTTCCAGCAATTCCAGGGCTTCCATCCACGCTTCCTCCAGCTCCGCCTCACGCACCTTCAGCTTGGCCTGTTCGGCTAGCAGATCACGCAATTCGTTCTTACGTGCCGGTTCGTAGATGTCACTGTCGCCGAGACTGGCGTCGATTTTCGCCAGCTTTTCGTGGAGCTTGCCCAGCTCGGCTTCGAGCTTGTCAGCCTCGCGCTTGTGCGGTGCCAGTTGCTGACGCAACGCAGCAGCGGCCTGACGCTGGGCTTTCTTGTCGGTCTTGTCCGGGTTGACCGGCGTGTTGCTGACCGGGGCGTTGCGCTGGCGATACTCCACCAGCCAGCGGGTGTAGTCCTCCAGATCGCCGTCGAACTCTTCGACTTTGCCGTCCGCCACCAGATAGAAATTGTCGGTGGTGCTTTTGAGCAAGTGACGATCGTGAGAGACCACCAGTACCGCACCACTGAATTCCTGCAGGGCCATGGTCAACGCCAGGCGCATTTCCAGGTCCAGGTGGTTGGTCGGTTCGTCGAGCAGCAACAGGTTCGGTCGGTCCCAGGCGATCAAGGCCAACGCCAGGCGCGCTTTCTCTCCACCGGAGAAATTCAGTACCGGTTCGTCGATTCGCGCGCCACGGAAGTCGAAACCGCCGAGGAAGTCGCGCAGGGTCTGTTCGCGCTCGGTCGGCGCCAGGCGCTGCAAGTGCAGCAAAGGGCTGGCCTTGGAATCCAGAGAATCGAGTTGATGCTGGGCGAAGTAACCGACCACGGTGTTCTCGCCACGGGTCAAGCGACCGGCCAATGGCGAGAGCTCACCGGCAAGGTTCTTGATCAGGGTCGATTTACCGGCACCGTTCGGGCCGAGCAGACCGATTCGCGCACCCGGGGTCAGTTGCAGCTTGACCTTCTCCAGCACGGCTTTGTCGCCGTAACCCAGGCGGGCATCGGACAGGTCGATCAGCGGGCTGGAAATCTTCTGCGATTCACGGAAGACAAAGTCGAACGGCGAATCGACGTGGGCAGCGGTCAGCTCTTCCATCCGCTCCAGTGCCTTGATCCGGCTCTGGGCCTGACGCGCCTTGGTCGCCTGGGCCTTGAAGCGGGCGATGTAGCTTTCCATGTGCGCACGTTGCACCTGCTGCTTCTCGTACGCCTGCTGTTGCTGGGCCAGGCGTTCGGCACGGGCACGCTCGAAGGCACTGTAGCCACCGCGGTACAGGGTGATCTTGCGCTGATCGACGTGGGCCACGTGATCGACCACGGCATCGAGGAAGTCGCGGTCGTGGGAAATCAGCATCAAGGTGCCGGGATAGCTCTTGAGCCATTCTTCGAGCCAGATGATGGCGTCGAGGTCCAGGTGGTTGGTTGGTTCGTCGAGCAGCAGCAGGTCCGATGGGCACATCAAGGCCTGTGCCAGGTTCAGACGCATCCGCCAGCCACCGGAGAAATCCCCGACCTGACGATCCATCTGCTCATTGGTGAACCCGAGACCGGCCAGCAACTTGCGCGCCCGGGCGTCGGCGGTGTAACCGTCGGCGCTGTCGAGTTCGGAGTGCAGGCGGGCCTGTGCGGCACCGTCATGGGCCGCTTCGGCTGCCGCCAGGTCGCGTTGCACCTGGCGCAGGCGCAGGTCGCCATCGAGCACGTAGTCGACCGCCAGGCGTTCGAGGGTGTCGACCTCCTGGCGCATGTGGGCGATACGCCAGTCGGCCGGCAGGAAGCAATCACCCGAGTCCGGGTGCAGCTCGCCCCGAAGCAAGGCGAACAGGCTCGATTTGCCGGCGCCGTTGGCACCGATGAGGCCGGCTTTGTGGCCGGCGTGCAGGGTCAGCTCGGCGTCTTCTAGCAGACGTTGCGGGCCACGCTGTAAAGTCAGGTTCTGAAGTCGAATCATAATGGCGGCGGAGTCTACCAGCTTCGCTCGCAACTGGCGCGAGTAGCACTATGTCCTCTGACCTGTGGAGTTTTTCCCTTAGTACTTATGCCCAGCCCGGCGTTGAACCCGCATGCCTGCAATTGCAGTCGGCGGGCATCAATGTGTGCTTGCTACTCTGCGGACTGTGGCTGGGAGAACGTGGCGTCGCCTTTAACGAACACCGATTGCAGCAACTGCGTAGCGTGGCCGAGCCGTGGGACGCAGACGTGGTGCGACCGCTGCGAGCCTTGCGGGTGAATTGGAAAGTCGTTGCCGCCGACGATGGCGAACTGAATGCTTTGCGCGAGCAAGTGAAGGCACTCGAACTGGAAGCCGAGCGACATCTGTTGGTACGACTGGAACGATCGGCGTTGAGTTGGCCGCAAGGTGAGGCGACCGATCTATCGGCCTGGCTCAATGGTGTGGCGGCAGGCGCCGCCCACCTGGACCGCGACGCGCTGCATCAGCTGCGCGTCGCGGTAACCGGCACTTAGGAAGCGCTGGTTGGGGTGGTTGCTGCGATCGATGCGGCGGCCGGCGTTGGCGCTGGCGTGGCTGTCGAGGTGGCTGCTGCTAAAGCAGACGTTGCTGCCGGAGCCGGGTTGGCTGGCTTGGCAACTGGCGCGGCGGCCGGCTTGGCGGCAACAGGTTTTTTCACTGCTGGTTTTGCAGCTGGCTTCGCCGCCGCTGGCTTGGCAGCGGGTTTGGCGGTGGCCGGTTTGGCAGTGGCCGGTTTGGCAGCAGCGGCAGGTTTAGCCGCAGCAGGTTTGGCTGCCGGTTTAGCGGCCGACTTGGCCGCTGCTTTTACAGCGGGTTTGGCCGCTGCTTTTACAGCGGGTTTGGCCGCAGTTTTCGCAGCAGGTTTTGCAGCGGTTTTAGCCGCGACAGATTTGGCGGCCGGCTTCGCAGCAGGCTTCGCTGCTGCAGTTCTGGCTGCGGGTTTTGCTGCGGGTTTAGCGGCCGTTTTTGCAGCTGGTTTTGCAGCTGGTTTTGCAGCCGCGGTTTTCGCCACGGCGGGTTTGACAGCAGCAGTTCTTGCAGCACTAGATTTGGCTGCGGCAGGCTTGGCTGGCGTCGTTTTAACAGCCGGTTTCGCAGCGCTGGCAGCGACTGCTTTTCTCGCTGCTGGTTTGGCTGCGGCTTTCACCGGTGCTTTGGCGGCCGGCTTGGCCGGTGCTTTTGCAGCAACCGGTTTGGCAGCGGCTTTCTTCGCAGGTGCCGCAGCAGGTTTGGCTGCACGCAGGGACAACGCCTTGCCGACAGCCTCTTGTACACGACCGACGCCCTGGGCCAGTTTCAGGCTTTCCTGGGCATCGCGCTTGAGTTGCAGAATGTAGCCGCGGGTTTCCGATTGACGATCCTTGAGGGCATCGAGCAGCTCTTCAAGGTCGGCCACTGCGTCCTTGGCCTTGGCTTGTGCCTTGGCTTTTCCGGCCGCCGCAGCGTCCTGCAATTTGGTGCGGGACTTGTGCAGTTTTTCTTGCGCTTTTCCGCGCTGCTTTTCCAGTTTGGCGAGCAGTTTTTCAGCATCAGCCAAGGCTTCGGAACAAGCGGTTTCCAGGTGCTCGAGCAGGCTGCCCGAGAGTTGTTGGAGCAGGTGCAATGGAGTGTTTACTGGCTTCTTGGTGGCCGACATGGTTTACCTCCTGGCTGAAGTGAGTGCGGCTCATACTAGACCTCTGCTGCAACCGCCGCTAGGGCATGTTGACACTATCGAAAGCCCCGCGTTGCAAAGGATCGAAAAACTTCTGCCGCGACGCAAAAGCAGTTCACCGTTGCGCGCATTCTCACTGGCATAATCGCCCGCAATTCAGGTCGGAGAGTGCCCATGTCGCGCTACCTTTTTTTATCGCTGTGCGTGTTTTTTTCGGCGGCCCAAGCCGCCGCGACAACACAGGAAAATGAAGCCCGCGATCTCGCTTACAGCCTGGGTGCGAGCCTTGGCGAACGCTTGCGCCAGGAGGCTCCCGACCTGCAACTCCAGGCGCTGGTCGAAGGATTGCAGCAGGCCTATCAGGGCAAACCGCTGGCGCTGAAGGACGAGCAGATCCGGCAGATATTGACCGAACATGAAGCCCGGATCGCCATGCAGTCAGCCGAGCCGCAAAGCGAAATGGCGCTGGAAAAGGAACAGCGTTTTCTCGCCACAGAAAAGACCAAGCCCGGCGTGCGCGAACTGGCTGATGGCGTGTTGCTGAAGGAGTTGACGCCAGGCACTGGTGCCAAGGCCGGACCGAATGGCAAAGTGCAGGTGCTGTACATCGGTCGCTTGCCCGATGGCACGGTGTTCGATCAGAACAGCCAGCCACAATGGTTCAGTCTCGACAGCGTGATCGCCGGATGGCGCAGTGCATTGCAAAACATGCCGGTCGGGGCGAAATGGCGACTGGTGATTCCGTCGGCCCAAGCCTATGGCGCCGACGGTGCCGGCGACGTGATCGCACCGTTCACTCCATTGGTGTTCGAAGTCGAATTGCGCGGTGCAACCAGCTGACAGCGGAAATGAAAAACGGCGTGCCTTGGCACGCCGTTTCGGGGTCTTGCAGGAAGTGCTTCAGGCCTGAACCGAATCGGCTTCCTTGTGGGCTGTGTGCAGCACTTCGATCAGGCAGTCTTCCAGTTCGAAGCGTTCGTGCAACAGGCTACCCAGTTCCTTGAACTTCTGCGCAACGCATTTGCCTTCGTCGCAAAGGTCATTGAACGCAAGCAGCTTTTCAGTGATGACATCGATGCGCGGGTAGATGGTCTCGGCGAGCTCCAGCCCACGCTTGTCGTTGAAGGCCTTGGCCTCCCCCGTCAGCTGTTCGTAGATCTCGAAATGCCCGGCCGATACATAATCGACCAACACGCCGCAGAACTCCTGCAATGGCTTGCGATTCGTGGACAGTGCCTCTGGATCGGCACCGAGCTTGTCGTATGCATCGATCAGCTCTTCGCGCTCCTGCAACCAGCGATCGATCAGCAGGTGCACTCCACCCCAGCGTTCCTGAGCATTCTGACAACTTTCGAGCATGGTGATCTCTCTTCCCTTGTGGGTCAGCTGCTCAATGCCCGTCGCCCTCTTGTTACGTCGGGGGCGATTTCAGGCAGAGCGTCATCGAGCAACATAATTCCAATGACACGTGCGGGCCAGATTATGCCCGCACGACACTGGCTTCAAGGTACGCAGGCGATAAAGTTCATACAAGTGTTTAATCGCCCGCAAAGGCCCGGTGCGACGACTCGCCGCTAAGTGGTCGCTGATAGCTGGTCCAGACCAGTCGCAACGACTGGTAAACGGCCAGAATCATCATCGCGACGAAGAACAGCAGGCTCCACTCGGTGAGACTCAGATCGAACAGCGTCCAGGAAATTTCCACACAATCGGCAGCGCCCTTGAACATTTGTTGTACGACGGATAGCCACGGAGAACTGGCCAACAGGTCCTCCAGATGGGTCGAGCACTCTGCTGCCTGTTCCGTCGGAAGGCTTTGCAGCAGGACCTGTCGCCACGCCGTGACAGTGCCGGCGAGGCTGCAACAAAGACTGAGCAGCCAATACAGAACGTTTCCGATGCGACCGGGGCCATGGACCGAAGCCAACAGGCAGACACCGGCAAAGAGCGCCATGCAAAACCGTTGCAACAGACACAATCCACAAGGCCGCAGGCCGACTGCATATTCCAGGTAGTAGGAAACGCCCATCGCCAGAGCGCCCGCAATGAAAGCCATGAAAAACAAGGAGCGTGAGCAGGCCAAAGACATGGCTTTTCCGTAAAAGTAGTGACAGACCATTACGGTAGAGGAAAGCGCGACGGCCTTACAAGGCAAGTGCCCACAGACACTTCAGCACAGGCGTAGGGAAATCCCGACGCAGGCGAGAGGATAAAATGTAGTCCTCTGTAGGACTTTGCCTGCGACGAGATGCGGCAACTGAATTTCAACTATTCATCGCACTGCGGCGAGGGCGATCACTCCTTCGCCGCAGGTCATCGCTCAGACGCCGAAACCTGGCGCCAGCGAACGGGTCAAGCGCGGACTGGCACTGGCAGAGGGGCCGCGAGCAAGCGTTCATCCAATAACCCCAGGCCTTCCTGAAACAGCTGGTTGCTGCGCTCGGTATCGCCCATTTGCGCCAGCAAGCGTGCCAGTTCCGCACAGGCTTCCGGATTGCGTTGTACACGCAGGCTGTTTTCCAGATAGTCCCGGGCTTTGCCCCACAAACTGTTTTGCAGGCATAGACGCCCCAGTGTCAGTAGCAGGCCCGGATCGGCCGGATGGTCCTTGAGCCAGCCTTCGGCGGCCTGCAACTGGCGGGCCGGATCATTGCCGCGAACCAGTCCGTAGAGTCGTGCCAGATGACTGTCGTAACTGCGTTTGAGAGCAGTACGCAGCACTTCTTCGGCCTCGACCTGAGCCCCCAATTGACGCAGTTGTTCGGCATACGCGAGCACCAGTTGCGGCTCCTGACGCTGTGCCGAGGTCAATTGTTGCCAGGCACGTTCAAGCGATTGCTGCCCCTCCGTTCCGTTTTCTTCCCGTTGCGCTGCCAGAGACAGGTTCGCCCCCCAGGCCCGACGCTCCAGCTCGGCGAGCTCGGCCGCCGGCAGGATTTTGTCTTTGCGCAGCTCCGGCAGCAGGCGAATCACTGCCGACCAGTCACCACGCTGCTCAAGCAAGCGCTGCAACTGCCGCAGGGTCTGTGCGTTATGAGGATGGCGTTCACGCATGGCTTGCAGGGTGGCGAGTGCACCTTCGGTATCACCGCGATCGGTCTGCAACTGAGCGTGGCTCAAGGCGATAGCCAACTCGGCCTGAGGCTGACGCTCCAGGGCGCGCTCCAGCAAGTTGTCGCTTTCTTCGTAATGGCCTTGTTCGTTCGCGGCACGGGCCGCACCGAGGTAGTAAAGCAGCGGCTGGCGCTCGGCTTCGGCGGCCCGATGCAAGTGACGTTGCGCACTGGCCCAGCGACCCTCGGCCAGGTCCAGTTGACCGTGCTCGATCGCCACCTGCACCCGACGACTGCGGTTACGCCGAGACCACGGGTTGACCACGCCACTGGATGTCATCACCAGTTCGACCAGCGATTTGACGCCCCAGATCACCAGCCAGAGCACAGCCACCAGCGCCAAAGTAGCCCACAGGCTCGACTCGTAGCGGAAGGTCTTGTAGGCAATCAGCACGTAACCGGAGTGTTCGGCAATCGCCAGCCCCAGCGCAGCGGCAGCGGCGATCACGAGGAACACGATCACATAGAGGCGTTTCATGGCGTGGCCTCCGGCGCGGTGTTCGCGGCAGGCCTGGCCAGTGGCTTGACCGAGTCTTCGGCATTGACGTTGCGCCGCTCCAGATACCCCTGCACCGAGCTCAGGGTGCCGGTCATGTCCGGAGTGACTACGGTGACAGGTTGCTTGCTCAACTCGGCCACCTGCTCAAGCATCACTTTGCTTTGTGCGTTGTCCGGGTTGAAGTTGCCCTTGAGGATGTCCCGCGCTTCGTCCAGCACCTGGGAGTAAACCGCCGCCTGGCCATTGAGTGCGGCCCACTGCGCTTGCTCCAGCGCCAGGCTCAGGGCCAGGCGTACCTGACTCAGGCTCTGGCCGGCCAGCAATGGGCGAACGTTTTTGTCGGCACTGAAATCGATACGGATGTAGCGGGAAATCTGATCCCACCATTGCGCCCAGCGGCTGGCACCGTCGCCATCGGCGGTCAGGCCCAGCAACGAATCGCCACGGTCCTTGTACTCCGGCGCCAGCTCGGTGAGGCTGGCCACTTGATCGCGCAGCGCGCCCAGACGCAGAAACAGCCCGGTGCGATCCGGTTGTTCGGTACTGCGCAAGGCAATCAGGGTCTTGGCCACCTGCTCGCGAGCGGCAAAAGAGCCTGGGTCGTTCTGCTCGCGCAGTATCTCATCGGCACCCTGGACCAGTGCCTGGGCGCTGCTGATGTCCTGCAAGGCCGACAGTCGCAGGCTGGCCAGACGCAGCAGGTGCTCGGCCTCGGCCAGACGCCAGTCCTTGCGACTGGCGCCGAGTACGGTTTCCAGCCGTTGGTTCAGCCGCTGCTGATCACCTTGCAGCTGAATCACCAGACGGCTACGTGCTTCCAGTTCATCGGCGGGAGGTAATTGCGCCAGGCGTGCGCTCAGGCGCTCCTCATTGAGCTTGAGGTTTTGCGCCTGGTCATTCAGCACCTGCATCTGGCTCAGTTGCTGCTGATTATTGGCTTGCAGGTGACGCACCTGCCAGACACCCCAACCGCCCACCGCGACACCGGCCGCTCCCAACAGCAGCGCAATGATTGCCAGACCATTGCCTCGACGCTGCTCGGCAGCAGGTGGCGGCGGCGGTATTTCATCAACAGGTGCATCAACAGGTGCATCAAGCACCGGTCGCGAGTCATCTTTAGGCAAGGCTGTTTCGCTCACGTATCCATCCTTTGCATTAGAAAACGGGTACGGGATGCTCCCGTAACGCCGTCAGCAAGGCCGCGGCACTCGCACCGCGACAATCCACAACTGTTTTGGCCCCGGCGGCACGCGCCAGCTCGGCAACCCTGGGGCTTGGTACAAACAACGGCAACTGCGCCAACTGCGGCCAGGCGTCGCCGGCCAATTGATGCAGGTGCTCAAAACCTTGTCCACTGCTGACCACCAGCCCGTTCAGGCGTTCCGCCTGGATCCGTTGCGGCAGTAGTGTCGGCGGGTAAATCGGTAATGCCCGGCGGTACAGCTCCAGATACTCGACACTAGCACCAAGCTCACGCAAACGCTCAGCCAGCAACTCGCGCCCGCCCTCCCCGCGCAGGATCAGCACTCGCGCATCGGGTTGTGCGATAGCCTCGCGCAGTCGGGAAAGTTCGAGCAAGGCTTCACTGTCATCGCCCTCTGCCGGGAAGCTCACGTCCAACCCGTGATCCTCGAGGATCTGCGCAGTCGCCGCGCCGACGCTGAACCACTTCACACCGGGCGGTGTTGGCCAATACCGCTCGAGCAGTTCGACGCCGATCCGGGCGGCCGGCTTGCTGACCACGATGACGGCGCAGAACTGATCCAGCGCCAGAATCACCTGGCGCATTGTGTCAGTGGCCGCAATGGGCATGATGTCCAAAAGCGGCAGACTGTTACTGAATATCCCCTGCTCGGCCAAAAGACTGCTCAGCGCCGCCGACTCATCGGCGGGACGCGTCAGCAGCAAGCGCCAGCCGATCACTCGTGACCAGCCTCGCCATAGACCGCTTTGAGTATGGCGTCGGCACCCTGGCTGAGAAGGTCTTCGGCCACTCGCACTCCCAGCGCTTCGGCATCGCCGCGAGGAGCGCGGGCCTCTGCGCTGAGCAGCAGACCACCCTTTGGATCGCCCACCAGCCCGCGCAACCACACCTGCTCACCTTCCAGCACGGCGTAGCAGGCAATCGGCACCTGGCAGCCACCATTGAGGTGCTTGTTGAGAGAGCGTTCGGCGGTCACGCGGGTGGCGGTGTCCTGGTGATGCAGGGGCGCCAGCAGAGCGTGGATTTCACGGTCGGCGCTGCGGCATTCGATACCCACCGCGCCCTGGCCACCGGCTGGAAGGCTGTCGTCGACGCTGATGGCCGAGGTAATGCGATCTTCAAATCCCAGGCGTATCAGGCCGGCAGCGGCGAGGATGATGGCGTCGTATTCGCCGGCATCGAGCTTGGCCAGGCGAGTGTTGACGTTGCCGCGCAGGAAGCGGATTTCCAGGTCCGGGCGACGGGTCAGCAATTGAGCCTGGCGGCGCAGGCTGGAGGTGCCGACGATGCTGCCATGGGGCAACTCATCGAGACTGGTGTAGGTGTTGGAAACGAAGGCGTCGCGCGGGTCTTCCCTTTCGCAAATGCAGAACAGGCCAAGGCCTTCGGGGAAGTCCATCGGCACGTCCTTCATGGAGTGCACGGCGATGTCTGCTTCATTGTCCAATAGAGCGGTTTCGAGTTCCTTGACGAACAGGCCCTTGCCGCCGATTTTCGACAGCGGTGAGTCAAGCAGCTTGTCACCACGACTGACCATGGGGACGAGTGTCACCAGCAGGCCCGGATGAGCCGCTTCAAGACGGGCTTTGACGAATTCGGCCTGCCACAGGGCGAGAGCGCTTTTGCGGGTGGCGATGCGGATCTGGCGAGAGGACATGGATCAATCCGTACTGAATAGATACGGCGGATAATAACAGCTCAGCCAAATCCACTTTGACTTGTATCAGATACTACTCGGCCTCCCTGGCCCCGGATGTCCGGCAATCGGGTGTGAAATTCGCCTGCGAACAGCTGTTTAAAGCTGTTGCATCATCTTGCGCACGCCAGCCACATGACGCCGGCTGACGATCAGCGCATCACCATTGAGGCCTTTGAGGAACAGCTGAAAATGCCCCAGGGGTGTGCGTTGCAGTCGCTCGATACGCTCGCGGGCGACCAGCGCATTGCGATGGATACGCACGAAACGGTCACCGAATTCGTCTTCGAGGGCCTTGAGCGGCTCATCGAGTAGCACTTCGCCGCCTTCGTGGCGCAAGGTCACGTATTTGTGGTCGGCAATGAAATACACCACCTGATCCAGCGGAATCAGCTCGATCCCTTTACGGGTTCGGGCGCTGATATGGCTGCGCGGTCCGTTGCCGCTTTCGGCAGCAGGGCGGGTCAGGGCGGCGAGCTGGGCACGATTGGGGCGCTCGGCTCTCTTTAATGCGTCATGTAATTGTTCAGTTCTCACAGGTTTCACCAGATAGCCTACGGCGCTGGCCTGTAAGGCTTCCACGGCAAATTCATCGGGCCCGGCGCAGAACACCACGGCGGGAGGGGTTTCGCGTTCGCACAACCGCGCAGCCACTTGCAGGCCATCCAGGCCGGGCATGCGGATATCAAGCAGCACGATATCCGGTTTGTGGCTGTCGATCAGTGCCAACGCCTCTTCGCCATTCGTGGCACTAGGCTCCAGGACACTGTATCCCTCGAGTTCGCCAACCATTCGGCTCAGGCGCTCGCGGGCCAAGGGTTCGTCATCAACGATCAGGACATTCATATTGCGCTGGATTCCTGCGTGAGTCTCGCACAAGGATAGCGTAGACAGGTGAAGTGACGTCCGTCACCGCGATCCACGCTAAGACTAGCGCGAGCGTCAAAAAGTGCCGCTGGTCCGGCGGCTAAATTTTCATCTGCCGGGCGATTGGCGGCCCAGGCCCGCATTGGCGACACGTCGCCACAGGGTTTGCTGTTACGCAATCTGAACACTCCCCTCTTTTTATAATCAGCGGCTGCAACGAAAAGTGCGCTGATCCTACTGTCCAACTGTAGACGGTTGCCGGGACGATACAGCTCAATTGGAAAATATCGTTCCGCAAAAATGCGCGGGGCTTACCCAAGCCTGGACTCGTCCCCCCAAAAAAACCTGTCGACCAGTGTCAGCGACAGGATTGGCAACCCTGTTATTATCCGCGTCAGCGTTCCACGCCTTCCTACTTCAAGCCGATACGAGCGAATTCATGAGCACTGACAAGACCAATCAGTCCTGGGGCGGCCGCTTCAGTGAACCCGTCGACGCCTTCGTCGCCCGCTTCACCGCCTCCGTCACCTTCGACCAGCGCCTGTATCGCCACGACATCATGGGCTCGATTGCCCACGCCACCATGCTGGCCAAGGTCGGCGTGCTGACCGATGCCGAGCGCGACAGCATCATCGATGGCCTGAAGACCATCCAGGGTGAAATCGAGGCCGGCCAGTTCGACTGGCGCATCGACCTCGAAGACGTCCACATGAACATCGAGGCGCGGCTGACCGACCGCATCGGCGTGACCGGTAAAAAACTGCACACCGGCCGCAGCCGTAACGATCAGGTCGCTACCGACATCCGCCTGTGGCTGCGTGACGAAATCGACCTGATCCTGGCCGAAATCACCCGCCTGCAAAATGGCCTGCTGGAGCAAGCCGAGCGCGAAGCCGCCAGCATCATGCCGGGGTTCACCCACCTGCAGACTGCACAGCCGGTGACGTTCGGGCACCACATGCTGGCCTGGTTCGAAATGCTCAGCCGCGACTACGAGCGCCTGGTCGACTGCCGCAAGCGCACCAACCGCATGCCGCTGGGCAGCGCCGCGCTGGCCGGCACTACCTATCCGATCGATCGTGAATACACCGCTCAACTGCTGGGTTTCGACGCGGTAGGCGGCAATTCGCTGGATAACGTCTCCGATCGCGATTTCGCCATCGAATTCTGCTCGGCCGCCAGCATCGCGATGATGCACCTGTCGCGCTTCTCCGAAGAGTTGGTGCTGTGGACCAGTGCGCAGTTCCAGTTCATCGATCTGCCGGACCGTTTCTGCACCGGCAGCTCGATCATGCCGCAAAAGAAAAACCCGGACGTACCGGAGCTCGTGCGTGGCAAGACCGGTCGCGTATTCGGCGCGCTGATGGGCCTGTTGACCCTGATGAAAGGCCAGCCTCTGGCCTACAACAAGGACAACCAGGAAGACAAGGAACCGCTGTTCGACGCCGCCGATACCCTGCGCGACTCGCTGCGGGCCTTTGCCGACATGGTTCCGGCGATCAAGCCCAAGCACGCGATGATGCGCGAAGCGGCCCTGCGCGGGTTCTCCACCGCCACCGACCTGGCCGACTACCTGGTGCGTCGCGGCCTGCCATTCCGTGATTGCCACGAAATCGTCGGTCATGCCGTGAAGTACGGCGTGGACAGCGGCAAGGACCTGGCGGAAATGAGCCTGGAAGAGCTGCGCAAGTTCAGCGACCAGATCGATCAGGACGTGTTCGCCGTGCTGACCCTCGAAGGCTCGGTCAATGCCCGTAACCACATCGGCGGTACTGCGCCGGCGCAGGTGAAGGCTGCTGTAGTGCGCGGCCAGGCACTTCTGGCCAGTCGCTAAATCGTCAAATGCATCGCGAGCAGGCTCGCTCCCACACTGGATAGTGTTCGCACATCCAACCCTGCGGGAGCGAGCCGGCTCCGGGCGGCGTTCCGACGATGACTGACTTCAAAACCCCGCAGAACTACTTCTTGGCAGCAATCATCGCCATGAACGCCGGCATCGCCGCTTCCCTGTCCGCCGCCACTCGCTGAACGTTCGGGTTTTCCCCCAACCGCTGCAACAGCGCCTTGGCCGCCGGCAGCTCGGCCAACAGATCGATGTCAAACAACTTCTTGGCGACCCCACACGCCAGCGGCACGCTGAACAGGAAATACAGATCCGCCACGCTCAAGCTGTCGCCAGCCACGTAAGGGCTGAATTTGCCGTGCCGGCCCAGGGCTGCCATCCCCAACAACAGTTCGGCCTTGGTTTTTTCCTTGATCGCTTCCGGTACGGTCATGCCGAAGAATGCTTCGCCGTAACAGGCCCGCCCCGGCAATTCGATATACAGCTCGATCTCTTTGGCCAGTGCCAGCACCTGCGCGCGTTCGAACGGATCGCTCGGTAGCAGCGGCGTGCCGTTCTGACTTTGCTCGATGTATTCGAGGATCACGCTGGTTTCATTGATGAAGCCCTGTTCTACGTGCAACACCGGGACCTTTCCGCGGGGGCTGATTGCCAGTGCCTCGGGGCTGGTGCCGGCGTAAAACGGCACTTCTTCGAAGGGCAGTCCTTTTTCCAGCAGCGCCAGTTTGACCATGTTGTAGTAGTTACTGACGGAGAATCCATAAAGCTTGATCATCACAAAGCCTCCAGACCATGCGGGGTGGGCAGTGCCTGTTTATAGAACGCTGCCGGGATTCTTGCCAGCAGCATCACGCCGCCGAATGCGGGTAAACTGGCCGCCTTTCCCTGAGGAGCCTGCCATGAGCGAGCTGAACGATATCGACAACGACGAAGAAGAGTTCGCCGAAAGTACCCTGATCCAGGCCATCGAAAACCAGATCGAAAGCGACAACCCGCCAGCGGCCAAGGCGACGTTCAACAAGCTGACGCTGGTGGGTTACGAGCGGGAAGAAATCCTCAACTTGATGGCTCACGTTTTGGCGGTAGAAATCGACGCGATCCTCGAAGAAGACCGCGCGTTCAACACCGAATGGTATGAAGCGGCGTTGCGCGCGCTGCCCGAGCTGCCGCCGGAAAAGCAGTAAGATCAAAAGATCGCAGCCTTCGGCAGCTCCTACGTGGATCGCATTCCAGGTAGGAGCTGCCGAAGGCTGCGATCTTTTTTATGCGGTCTACACTGGAAACACCCCGCCGCCCCACCACTCGCCGAGGAATGCTTCCCGAGGCAAAAAATCTCTGCCGCCAGCACTGGACATGCCGGACAAGCGGGTTCACCTTAGGGGCGCTGTCGTCCAATTCCTAGAAAGTCTGGAGTCCTTATGTCGCTTACCCCTGAGTTGGTTGCCGAACTGGAAGTCCTCGCACTCTTCAACCTGGACAGTTCCCAGGAAGGTCTGAAAATTCATCAGACCGCTGCCCCGAAACACATTGCCGCCGCCAAACGCCTCTTTGAAAAAGAACTGACCGACCAGCCTGATGGCGGTTACCTGACCAGCCTGGGTCGTGACGCCGCGCAAAATGTGCAATCCGTGCTGACCATTCTTAACGCCGAAGTAACAGCCTGAATTCTGCCGCATCGCCCACGGAGACCCCGATCCAGGGATTTCCGCGGGCACATTCCCCTGATTTCCGTCTCCAGCCGATAGAATTCTGACGCCAGAAAAAATCAGCTTAAAGGTCCTCGCCTCAAGACGCTAAACTGCCCCTCATCCGAAGAGCCCCACGTCCGAGCCCTGCGAGCCGGTTTGAGCTGACATGACCCGCAACCATGAAATCCGCCCCGATCTGGACGAGGGAATCGACCGCAAGGTTCTCAGCCAGCTGCGCGCACGCTTTCTGAAACTCAACGAAGGACGCATGGCTCGCGCCATGGAAGGGTTGTCGACCCGCCAGCAAGAGGTCCTGACCTTGCTGCCGCTGTTTTTCCACGTGAACCATCCGCTGTTGCCCGGCTACGTTTGCGGCAGTACGCCGGCCGGGCTGTCGAATTTCGAACCGGATGCCAATGTCCTCGCTGAAGCCCAGCGCCTGACCCGATCGTTTTCCTACAAACCGCGCCACGGCAGCAACCCGCCCCGGCCGATTCACGGACTGTTCCTGATGGGCAGCCTCGGCACCCTGGCTCAGGCCGACCAGAGCGACATGGATGTGTGGGTCTGCCATGGGCCGGACCTGACCGAGAACGAACTCGCCGAACTGCACAAAAAATGCCAGTTGCTGGAAGTCTGGGCCGCCAGCCAGGGTGCCGAGGCGCACTTCTTTCTGATCGACCCGACCCGTTTCGTCCGGGGCGAGCGCGATACCCAGCTGAGTTCGGAAGATTGCGGCACCACCCAGCACTACCTGTTGCTGGACGAGTTTTACCGCACCGCGATCTGGCTGGCCGGACGTACACCGATCTGGTGGCTGGTGCCGGTCTACGAAGAGTCGAGCTACGACCGATACACCCATACCTTGATCTCCAAACGCTTCATCCGCGCCGATGAAACCCTCGACCTCGGCAACCTGGCCTTCATCCCGCCCGGTGAATTTATCGGCGCCGGGCTCTGGCAGTTATTCAAGGGCATCGAGTCACCCTACAAATCGGTACTCAAGCTGTTGCTGACCGAGGTTTACGCCAGTGAACACCCAAGGGTCCATTGCCTGAGCCTGCGCTTCAAACAAGCGGTATTCGCCAACCGGCTCGACCTCGACGAGCTGGACCCGTATGTCGTGGTGTACCGGCGCATCGAGGAATACCTGGTCGCCCGCAACGAACCGGAAAGGCTGGAGCTGGTGCGTCGCGCGCTGTACCTGAAGGTCAATCGCAAACTGACCGGCAGCAGCCGCACCCAGAGCTGGCAACGCTCTTTGCTCGAGCGCCTGGCCCGCGAATGGCACTGGGACCAGCGCCAACTGGCCCTGCTCGATAGCCGCAGTCAGTGGAAAATCCGCCAGGTCAGCTCCGAGCGGCGGGCGCTGGTCAATGAACTGAACTACAGCTACCGCTTTCTCACACAGTTTGCCCGTCACGAACAAACGGTCAGCCGCATCAACAAGCGCGACCTGAGTGTCCTCGGCCGTCGCCTGTACGCCGCGTTCGAGCGCAAGGCCGGCAAAGTCGAGTTCATCAACCCCGGTATCGCCCCGGACCTGGCTGAAGACACCCTGACGCTGGTGCACGCACCGAAGAGGAAAGAACCGGGGCAAAGCCAGTGGGGCTTGTACAACGGCAACCTGACGGCGCTGGAGTGGGAACATTTCGCGCCGATCAAACGCAGCCGCCACTTGCTGGAACTGTTGACCTGGTGCCACCGCAATGGCGTGATCGACAGCAGTACCCGCCTGGCCTTACACCCCGGCACCAGCGACTTGAGCGAATTCGAACTGTTCAACTTGCTCCGCAGCCTGCAACAGACCATCGCCCTGCCCTTGCCCACCGTCGCCGAAGAACCGCTGCTGCGCGCCAGCGTGCCGAGTGAAGTGCTGATTCTGGTAAATGTCGGCATCGATCCGCTCAAGCACCATCGCGACCTGAACATCCTGATGACCACCGAGCGCACCGATTCCCTGAGCTACGCCGGTGTCCGGGAAAACCTGGTGCTGACCCTGGACCAGGTCACACTCAACAGCTGGAATGAAGTGCTGGTCGGTCGCTACGACGGCCCCCACGCCCTGCTCGACTGCATCCGCGATTACCTCAACAACCTGCCGGCCGGGCCACATCAGCCGAAGCTGCGGGTACGTTGCTTCTGCCATAACCGCGCGCAGTTCATTGCCCAACGGGTGGAGGAAATCCTCGATACCGCGCAGAACCTGCTGTTGAGCCGGCTCAATCATCGCTACCTGATCCAGGTCCAGCAGCACTACCACGTGCTGGAGTTGGTGCCCGGCCAGGTCCAGCACATCGCGCTGGCCACTCTACCGGCGCTGATCGATTACCTGGGCGAGGAAATGGCCAGCTACAGCCCGTTGCACCTGGATCCGAAGGCACTGGAAGACCACGACCTCGCGCTGTTCCTGCCGACGGGCCAGCCGGACTGCATACAAGTGTTCTATCGGGTCAACGAAAATCAGGCCGATCTGTACGTGCTCGATGAGTTCAATGCCCTGTGGCAGCAACGCCTGCCCTGGCACAACGAGCAAAGCCTGCTGGTGCCGCTGCAACGTTTCCTGCAATCGATCCAGCACCGTCGCGATACCCTGTTGCCAATGGATGCTGCCCCCCCCTTGAACCTCGACACCCTGTATTGCCAGTTGCTGCCGTCAGGCTCTGGCCGGGCGCGCCGCATCGAAGCCCGACCGGTACCGCAGACACCGGTGAACAAGCCGTTCTACGACGTGCAGGCGATCGTCGGCAAAGCCGCACCGGGTCAGGTGCAGGTCACGCTGTATTGCAATCAACGGGAGTTTTCCGAGTTGGAGCATGGCGACCAGCTGTTCAGCGTGGTCGCCCGGGAAATCGTCGGGCAGCGCCGGGAAGCCGAACGCTACCGCGGCTACATCACCGACCTCGACCTGTCAGGCCTGCTGGGCGAAGGTCAGAGTTCCACCCATCTGTACCTGCGCTACAAAGCCGACCTGGAGCACGCGTTGAACGAGGCGCTCGATCAGGTCTGAGGGGGTGTCACTCGGGGAACGCGCCGCCATTGGCCGGCTGCGATTCGACTTCCAGCAGCGTCAGCTTCAGGGTCTTGCCGCCCGGAGCCGGCCAATCGATATGCTGACCAACCTTCAGGCCAAGCAGCGCGCTGCCCACCGGCGCCAGGATCGAGACCTTGCCTTCGTCGGCATTCGCATCCTTGGGGTACACCAGGGTCAGGTGGTAGTCCTTGCCACTGCCTTCTTCTCGGCAATGCACACGGGAATTCATGGTCACGACATCCGCCGGCACTTCATCGTGGCCGACCACGGTATCGGCGCGATCCAGTTCGGTTTGCAGCGCAATAACGCCCGGCAGCGTCTCGTCCAGGCTGTCGATCAGACGCTCCAGACGCTGGACGTCCAGACGGGTAAGGGTGATGGAAGGTGCGGTCATGATCTGGGCAGACTCCTTTCTTCTGCACGAAAAAAGCAAAACCCCGCCAGAAAAAGGCGGGGTTTTCATAAGCCTCGGTGGGTTGAGGCATTTCCGGACACTATCACAGCTCAAAAAATATACAAGCCGCCACGCGGCGGCGTAGGAGCTGCCGCAGGCTGCGATCTTTTGATCTTGTTCTTCGGCAATCTTCAGAGCTGCCAAAAGATCGCAGCCTTCGGCAGCTCCTACAGAGCGCCAGCCTTGCGATTCGAAGCCTGCGCGCAAATCACCCGCCGACGTTCGTCATCGGCCGAACGCCACTCACGAATATCTTCGACATGACGAAAGCACCCCAGGCAGACTTTCTGTTCGTCCAGCCGACAGACACCGCTGCAGGGCGACGGCACCGCCAGGCTGACATTGCTGTAGAGCGGCTTGGGCGCACGGACAGGCGCAGGCTGGGTCACGATCTCACAGGCCTTCGAAATCGAGCTCGACGCCAGCCTGTTGCTGGACGATACGCTCGAGCATTTCACCCAACTGCTCTTCGCTCTTGTCGCACATCCAGCGCTCGCTTTCTTCGTCGTAGTCGAAGTGGAAACCGCCGGAAACCGCTGCCAGCCACAGCTGACGCAGCGGCTCCTGGCGACTGAAGATCAACTGGCTACCGTTCTCGAACTTGACGGTCAGCACACCGGCCGAGCTCTCCAGATCGATATCCAGATCGCTGTCGTCAAAGATGTCCTCCAGGGTTTGCTGGGTGGCATCGACCAGGTCATGGAAACGCG
Source organism: Pseudomonas sp. P1_C12 (assembly GCF_056406435.1). Lineage (NCBI taxonomy): Bacteria > Pseudomonadati > Pseudomonadota > Gammaproteobacteria > Pseudomonadales > Pseudomonadaceae > Pseudomonas > Pseudomonas sp. P1_C12. Next base: position 419,339 of record NZ_JBFUAE010000004.1, read on the forward strand.
CTTCGGACAAACTCATTACGGCAACCTCAAAAAGTGTCTGATCAGGCTCAAGCGCCGCAAGATACGACCGAGCCCTATCGATTGCAAAGGATAACGACCTGTGGAAGCGAGCTTGCTTGCGAATGGCAGGTACATTCAACCTGTTCGTTGGCTGACACACCGCTTTCGCGAGCAGGCTCGCTCCCACACGGATTGCACGTTACCGACCTGCACCTGCCCAAGCCCCGCCAGACGGGCGGTCCGCTGCATAGGCAAGCTGCCGGGTGGCCGGTATACTCCGGCGCAATTAATGCATTTTCAAGGATTTCGCCATGAAGCGCCTGATCTCCTCCCTTGCTGCGCTCCTCGCGGTTGCCTGCCTGCTGTCTGCCTGCGGTCAAAAAGGCCCGCTGTACCTGCCTGACGAAAATCAGGACCCTGCCGAGCAGGCCAAATCGTCACAGCAGCAGCCTGCCTCCAAAGCACACAAGCACGACGTCTACCAATAAGGGAACCTCATGGACGCTTTTAACTACCGTGACGGTGAACTGTTCGCGGAAGGTGTTGCCCTCTCTGCAATCGCCGAGCGCTTTGGCACACCGACTTACGTTTACTCCCGTGCACACATCGAAGCCCAATACCTGGCTTACGCCGATGCACTGGCCGGCACGCCGCACCTGGTGTGCTTCGCGGTCAAGGCCAACTCCAACCTGGGTGTCCTGAATGTCCTGGCGCGTTTGGGCGCCGGTTTCGACATCGTCTCCCGTGGCGAACTGGAACGCGTACTGGCCGCTGGCGGCAGCGCCGACAAGATTGTGTTTTCCGGCGTCGGCAAGACCCGTGACGACATGCGTCGCGCCCTGGAAGTCGGCGTGCACTGCTTCAATGTCGAATCCACCGACGAGCTGGAACGCCTGCAAGTGGTCGCCGCCGAACTGGGCGTTAGCGCGCCGATTTCGCTGCGCGTGAACCCGGATGTCGATGCCGGCACCCACCCGTACATTTCCACTGGTCTCAAAGAGAACAAGTTCGGCATCGCCATCGCCGACGCCGAAGACGTGTACGTGCGTGCCGCGCAGCTGCCGAACCTGGAAGTGGTCGGCGTCGATTGCCACATCGGCTCGCAACTGACCACCCTGCCGCCGTTCATCGACGCTCTCGACCGCCTGCTGGGCCTGGTCGACCGCCTCGGCGATTGTGGCATCTACCTGCGCCACATCGATCTCGGTGGTGGCCTGGGCGTGCGATACAAGGACGAGGAGCCGCCACTGGCTGCCGACTACATCAAAGCCGTGCGTGAACGCCTCGACGGCCGCGACCTGGCGCTGGTGTTCGAGCCGGGCCGCTTCATCGTGGCCAATGCCGGTGTATTGCTGACCCAGGTCGAGTACCTCAAGCACACCGAGCACAAAGACTTCGCCATCGTCGACGCCGCGATGAACGACCTGATCCGTCCGGCGCTGTATCAAGCCTGGATGGACGTCACTGCCGTGCGCCCGCGCACCTCTGCTGCTCGCGCCTACGACATCGTCGGCCCGATCTGCGAGACCGGCGACTTCCTGGCCAAGGATCGTCAACTTGCACTGGAAGAAGGCGACCTGCTGGCCGTGCATTCGGCCGGTGCCTATGGGTTTGTCATGAGCTCCAACTACAACACCCGCGGCCGTACCGCTGAAGTGTTGGTGGACGGTGATCAGGCATTTGAAGTGCGTCGCCGTGAGACGGTAGCCGAGTTGTTTGCTGGCGAAAGCCTGCTGCCGGAGTAAAAACATGCTGCTGCGTTTTACCAAGATGCACGGCCTGGGCAATGACTTCATGGTCCTCGACCTGGTCAGCCAGCACGCACATATTCTGCCCAAGCACGCCAAGCAATGGGGTGACCGGCACACCGGCATCGGTTTCGACCAGTTGCTGATCGTCGAGGCGCCGAGTAACCCGGACGTGGACTTCCGCTATCGGATCTTCAACTCCGACGGTTCCGAAGTGGAACAGTGCGGTAACGGTGCGCGCTGCTTCGCCCGCTTCGTACTGGACAAGCGCCTGACCGCAAAACGGCAGATCCGCGTCGAGACCAAAAGCGGCGTCATCGAACTGGACGTGCGAAACGACGGCCAGATCGGCGTCAACATGGGCGCCCCGCGTCTGGTGCCTGCGGATATTCCGTTCCAGGCGCCGGAGCAGGCCAAGAGTTATCAGGTCGACGTCGACGGCACCCCGGTCGATCTGGCTGCCGTGTCCATGGGCAACCCCCATGCCGTGCTGCGGGTCAGCGATATCAACAATGCGCCGGTGCATGAACTAGGGCCGAAAATCGAACATCACCCGCGCTTCCCGGCACGGGTCAATGTCGGTTTTCTCCAGGTCATCGACCGGAGCCGCGCGCAGTTGCGCGTCTGGGAGCGTGGAGCCGGGGAAACCCAGGCCTGCGGAACCGGCGCCTGTGCCGCCGCAGTGGCCGCGATCAGCCAGGGGTGGATGGATTCGCCGCTATTGATCGACCTGCCAGGCGGGCGTCTGTCCATCGAATGGGCAGGCCCTGGCCAACCGGTGATGATGACCGGCCCGGCAGTGCGCGTATATGAAGGACAAGTGCGTCTTTGAGTGAGCGAAATCCATGACCGACAAGCCTCAGGTACCCGCACGACAAGCTGACGAATCACCGTCCGAAAGCCTGGAGGCGGCGGCTGTTGCCGCCTACCTGGAGGCTCATCCGGACTTCTTCGTCGAGCACGAAGAACTGCTCCCGTCCCTGCGTATTCCCCATCGACGCGGCGATACCGTGTCGCTGGTGGAACGACAGATGACGATCCTGCGCGACCGCAACATTGAACTGCGTCATCGCCTTTCGCATTTGATGGACGTGGCCCGGGACAACGACCGGCTGTTCGACAAGACCCGTCGCCTGATCCTGGCGTTGATGGATGCCGCCAGCCTGGAAGACGTGGTGATGTGCGTCGAAGACAGTCTGCGCCAAGAGTTCCAGGTGCCCTTCGTCAGCCTCATCCTGCTCGGCGACAACGCCATGCCGGTCGGCCGCTGGGCCACTCACGCCGAAGCACAAGTGGCCATCGGCGGCTTGCTCTCGGAAGACAAAAGCGTCAGCGGCAGCCTGCGCGAGCACGAACTGGACTTCCTGTTCGGTGAAGAACAGCGCAAGCAGATTGGCTCCACCGCGGTCGTTGTCATCAGCCACCAAGGCATCCACGGCATCCTGGCCATCGCCAGCCGTGATCCGCAGCACTACAAAAGCTCGGTGGGCACCCTGTTCCTGAGCTACATCGCTGAAGTCATGGGTCGCGTGCTGCCACGGGTCAACAACTCCCTGCGCTCGGTACGCTGAACATGGAACGGCAACTGGACGCTTACTGCGAACACCTGCGCAGTGAGCGGCAAGTGTCGCCGCACACGCTGTCGGCCTACCGCCGCGACCTCGATAAAGTGCTGGGCTGGTGCGTCAAACAGAGCATCGGCAGTTGGGCGGCGCTGGACATCCAGCGCCTGCGCAGCCTGATTGCCCGTTTGCACGCCCAGGGCCAATCGTCCCGCAGCCTGGCGCGATTGCTGTCGGCCGTTCGCGGGCTCTATCACTACTTGAACCGCGAAGGTCTGTGCGACCACGATCCGGCCAATGGTCTTGCGCCGCCGAAAGGCGAACGCCGCCTGCCGAAAACTCTCGACACCGACCGCGCTCTGCAACTGCTTGAAGGCGGGATTGAAGATGACTTTCTGGCGCGTCGGGACCAGGCGATTCTCGAGCTGTTCTATTCCTCCGGCCTGCGGCTGTCGGAGTTGACGGGGCTCAATCTCGATCAGCTCGACCTGGCCGACGGCATGGTCCAGGTGCTTGGCAAAGGCAGCAAGACTCGCCTGCTGCCGGTAGGCAAAAAGGCCCGCGAGGCGCTGGAACAGTGGCTGCCTCTGCGGGCCATGGCCAACCCGGCAGACGATGCGGTGTTTGTCAGCCAGCAAGGCCGGCGTCTCGGCCCGCGGGCGATCCAGGTGCGGGTCAAGGCTGCGGGTGAGCGCGAACTGGGGCAGAACCTGCACCCGCACATGCTGCGGCACTCCTTCGCCAGCCATTTGCTGGAGTCCTCCCAGGACCTGCGCGCGGTGCAGGAACTGCTCGGCCACTCGGACATCAAGACCACGCAGATCTACACCCACCTGGACTTCCAGCATCTGGCAGCGGTCTACGACAGCGCCCACCCACGGGCCAAACGCATGAAAGGCGACGATTCATGAGTATTCAGTTGATCACCTTCGACCTCGACGACACCCTGTGGGACACCGCCCCCGTGATCGTCAGCGCCGAAGCCGTTTTGCGTGAATGGCTGACCGAGCACGCGCCCAACCTTGGGGCAGTGCCGGTGGAGCACCTGTGGGCTATTCGCGAGCGTGTATTGAGCAACGAGCCAAGCCTCAAGCACCGCATCAGCGCCCTGCGTCGGCGAGTGCTGTTCCATGCGCTGGAAGAGTCCGGTTACGGACATCACGAGGCGTCGGATCTGGCGGACAAGAGTTTTGAAGTGTTTCTGCACGCTCGCCATCAGATCGATGTGTTTCCGGAGGTCGAACCGACCCTGGAAATCCTCGCCAACCATTACGCCCTCGGCGTGGTCACCAATGGCAACGCCGATGTGCGTCGGCTGGGGCTGGCGGACTACTTCAAGTTTGCGTTGTGTGCCGAAGACATCGGCATCGCCAAACCCGATGCGCGACTGTTTCATGAGGCGTTGCAACGGGGTGGTGCGACCGCTCAAACGGCGGTGCACATCGGCGATCATCCGGGTGATGACATTGCCGGGGCGCAACAGGCCGGGTTGCGGGCAATCTGGTTCAACCCGGCAGGCAAGGTCTGGGAAGCAGAACGACTGCCGGATGCGGAGATTCGCAGCCTGACCGAGCTGCCGGCGTTGCTGGCGCGGTGGAATACCGACAGGCTTTGACCCAAAACCTGTACCACCACAACACCCTGTAGGAGCTGGCTTGCCAGCGAAAGCGCCCTCAAAAGCTGCACAAGTCCAAAGGACCCTTCGCCGGCAAGCCGGCTCCTACAATGGATTGCGCATCGCCCTTGTACATTGTTTCAGGCACGAAAAAGCCCGCAGCGACGGCGGGCTTTTTCAGCAAGCGGGTAGCAGGCTCAGATAGGCCGGCTGCCGTACTTGTTGTCCGGCTTCTTGGGCGGATCGGCGACCACATTGGCCTCCACTTCCTGCACCTTGCCACCCTTGGCCAAAAACTCCTCCATGGCCCGCGCGAGAGCATCGCGTTCCTTGTTCTTGGCTTCGACACTCGGCAGCTCATCGACCGATACCGCTGCCTTGGCCTTGCCTTTGGCGGTCGGAACCGGCGCATCACCGCCGTCGTCTTCAGCGACGTCTTCCGCCGCTGCTTCCAGACCTTCTTCGGTTTCGTCGTCGCCTACTTCGAGGTCGTCGTTTTCCAGATCATCGTCGCTCATGTTCTACCTCATGACTTGCGAAAAGCAGATTAGTTATAGCCCAGCTTTGCCCTCTGTCGAAGGCTGCCGGAAAAAAATCAACAGCCGCTGCTGACCAGCGGTTATGCCTCTTCACCGTGCACGGTGGCGAGGACTTTGCGGGCACCGCCATGATCACGCTGCTCGCCCAGGTAAACGCCTTGCCAGGTCCCCAACGCCAGCCGGCCTGCCGAAATCGGCAAACTGAGCTGACAGCCAAGCACGCTGGCCTTGAAGTGCGCCGGGAGGTCGTCCAGGCCTTCGTCGTTATGCTCATAGCCGTCTGTTCCTTGTGGGATCAGACGATTGAAAAATCGTTCGAAGTCGCGACGTACCGCCGGATCGGCGTTCTCGTTGATGGTCAACGACGCCGAGGTATGCTGCAGCCACAAATGCAACAGACCGACCCGACACGCCTTGAGTTCAGGCAGGCCGGCGAGTAACTCGTCCGTTACCAGATGAAAGCCCCGAGGCCTCGCCCGCAAGGTAATCAGAGTCTGTTGCCACATACAGTTCTCCGCACGTTCGGGGCGCATTCTAGCGCGCTCTGGGAAAAAACAAAGGCCCTAATATTCCTTCAATCCTGTAAGCCTTCGACCGCACAAAAACACCCGGCGCAAACATCGCAAAACCTGTAGGAAAAAACCATTCAGCTGTTCCTCCAACGACAAATTTCAGACAAAAAAATGCCCGGCAAGCCGGGCAAGTTTTTTATGCGCGTGCTTACAAGTTGTAGCCGCGTTCGTTGTGAAGCGCCAGATCGATGCCGACCGCTTCTTCTTCTTCGTTAATGCGCAGGCCCATGACCGCATCCAGCACCTTGAGGATGATGAATGTGGCGATCGCGGTGTAGATCACCGTGAAGCCCACGCCTTTGCACTGAATCCACACTTGTGCGGCGATGTCGGTGACGGTGCCGAAGCCACCCAGGGACGGCGCTGCGAACACACCGGTCAGGATTGCGCCGAGGATACCGCCGATACCGTGCACGCCGAAGGCGTCCAGGGAGTCGTCATAGCCAAGCTTGCGCTTCAGGGTGGTGGCGCAGAAGAAGCACACCACGCCAGCCGCCAGACCGATGACCAGCGCGCCCATCGGGCCAACGGTGCCGGCAGCCGGGGTGATTGCCACCAGACCGGCAACCACGCCCGAAGCGATACCCAGTGCGCTAGGTTTGCCATGGGTGATCCACTCGGCAAACATCCAGCCCAGCGCCGCAGCGGCGGTAGCGATTTGCGTCACCAGCATCGCCATACCGGCGGTGCCGTTGGCCGCAGCGGCGGAACCGGCGTTGAAACCGAACCAGCCGACCCACAGCATGGCCGCGCCCATCAAGGTGTAACCGAGGTTGTGCGGCGCCATCGGCGTGGTCGGGAAGCCCTTACGCTTGCCCAGCACCAGGCAGGCAACCAGACCGGCCACACCGGCGTTGATGTGCACCACCGTGCCACCGGCGAAGTCCAGAACACCCCAGTCCCACAACAGGCCGCCGTTACCGGACCAGACCATGTGCGCAATCGGCGCGTAAACCAGGGTGAACCACACGCCCATGAAAACCAGCATCGCGGAGAACTTCATCCGCTCGGCGAAGGCGCCGACGATCAACGCCGGGGTGATGATCGCGAAGGTCATCTGGAAGGTGACGAACACCGCCTCGGGGAACAGCGCCGCAGGACCGGTCAGGCTGGCAGGCGTGATGCCGGCGAGGAATGCCTTGCCCATGCCGCCGAAGAACGAGTTGAAGTTGATGACGCCCTGCTCCATGCCCGTGGTGTCGAACGCGATGCTGTAGCCATAAATGACCCACAGGACGCTGATCAGACCAGTAATGGCGAAGCACTGCATCATCACGGAAAGAATGTTTTTCGACCGGACCATACCGCCGTAGAACAGCGCAAGGCCGGGAATGGTCATGAACAGCACCAAGGCTGTAGAGGTCATCATCCAGGCGGTATCGCCGGAGTTGAGGACGGGTGCCGCCACTTCGTCTGCCGCCAAGGCAAGGCTGGGCATTACGATGGACAACAGGGCTCCTAGCCCTGCGAATTTACGCAGAGTCATATTGTTTTCTCCTGGGGCGTTGGGTTTGTGGCGGCTTAGATAGCGTCGGTATCGGTTTCGCCGGTACGGATGCGAATCGCCTGTTCCAGATTGACCACGAAGATCTTGCCGTCACCGATCTTGCCGGTGTTGGCAGCCTTGGTGATGGCCTCGATTACCCGGTCCAGATCCTTGTCGTCGATGGCGACGTCGATCTTCACCTTGGGCAGGAAATCGACCACGTATTCCGCGCCGCGATACAGCTCGGTGTGACCCTTCTGCCGACCAAAGCCTTTGACTTCAGTGACGGTAATGCCCTGCACGCCGATCTCGGACAGCGACTCGCGTACGTCGTCCAGCTTGAACGGCTTGATGATGGCAGTGACTAGCTTCATGAAAACTCTCTCCCGAATTGGTGAACTTGCCCCAGGAAAACAAACCCGTCTCAAGTCTAAGCGCAGTGCCTGGCTTTGTAACGCATCGTCGGCCTTACCTGCCCGTTCGACGCCAGCTAACCGCTCCTCACGAAGCACTCCCCCGTGTTTCGCTTGGCGCACTGCATTCGTCACAGCGACTGCATCAGTGCATGGGTCACCAGCATCTAAGCAGAAACCTTGCCATCTCCACAAAACTCATAGTTTTCAATCTTTTGCCGGCAGATGTCCGCCATATCGCAACAACACTCGCCGGGTTACGCACAATAACGGTGCGACGCCGTCCGTCCCCATGCGCGAAAAGTGTGCGCCCTTCGCCTGCGCAAAGAACTATAGACACTGCGTGATACACTGCCCGCCATTGTTTCCAGGACATTGCCCATGCTCGCGCCCAAAGACTTCCTCGACGCCCTCACCGGTACCGCCTCCCGCCTCTTCAGCGGCGACACGCCTCTGCCGAAAGCAGAAATCGAAAGCCAGTTCAAAATGTTGCTGCAAAGTGGCTTCAGCAAACTGGATCTGGTGAGTCGGGAAGAATTCGATAGCCAGATGGTTGTACTGGCGCGCACTCGGGCGCGGCTGGAGAGCCTTGAGGCGAAGGTGGCGGAGCTGGAAGCGAAGCTGAATCCGCCGACCGAGTAACCCCCCCAGCTCCCACCATCAAACCCGATCCAATTTGGGCGCGAGCTTGCTCGCGATAAGGTCGGAACGACCTTCAGAATCACCTGTAGGAATTGCCGCAGTCTGTGATCTTCAAGCCCGCAAGAATCCCGGCAACTTCCTACAAAGATCTCATTCGCCGTCCGATTGCGTCGCAAAGCTCCGGTTCCTAAGCTCACTCTCAGCTGAAGACCTTCGGGTCTGCCGGTTTTTTCCGGAGGCACCGGTTCGCCAACCCGCGCATCACTGCCACCCGATTCGTTTGACGAAAATCAGAGGCAGTTTCCTTCATTCGAATGCGGGAGCTGCACCCGCTCGAGAAAGTTCAAGCCCATGCTACATGGCTTGGATAATAGTTTGCGATGAACAAAATCTTCTAAATGGAATGCTGTTACCAACACCACAAGGAGCAACACCCATGAAACTGTATAAGTCTTTAATTGCGGCTTTCGCGCTGACTGCATTTCACATAAGTTCAGCTGTCGCCGGGCCGCCTGTGACAGTCACATTCAAGAACCTTGGAACACAGACCGCTACGTACACCCCCACAACCAACAATGAGGTTATAACAAAAGTAAACGCATCACCTACTCCACAAGAGTCCGTAATTGCAAATGGCTCGGATACGTACACCATACAAAGCCGGATGTTTCCTGGCCACAACTATGCTAATTTGCGATATCAAATGGGTAGAAAGAAATGTATTTATCTAACTACATTTGTGGAGACTGTTGGCCCAGGCGCGACCAAAATCCCAAAATTGAATAATACGGCAACGCCTAGCGGCGGCGCCACCTGCAACATCAAGGTAACTAGAACAAATCCGTCCTCCTATGCCTGGTCAGTAGTAATCACCATGAAATGAAGCATGTTGCGGGCCTTAAGTGGTTTGCAAAATCTTGCATAAGTATCAATATTATCAGGCGATAGATTATATTTTAGTCATCAAACATGGGAGTTGCAAAAAATGTTTAATTCACTAAACAATTCTGCAGTTAACAGCGGCCAAACGCTGGCTGGAACTAAAAAACTGACAGCGACTCCCAGCAAAAACCCAGGTGTCAACCAAAGTAGCCCCCAGGGCCCGTATGGCAACGCACGAGATAGCAGTACCGTTTCCACGCTAGCGAGCCAATTGAGCGAAGCCTCAGTACGTGCGCAGGCCCGGGATGTACGCCTGACTAAAATGGAACTGAGTTCGATAGCTAAAAACACATTCAACGAATTGGAGAGTGCTAATTATACTGCCAATAAATTAAAATACGACTCTGAAGCTCCCGACACAGATAATTCCACATTACTAGCGCGCGCCAAAAGTGCGACACAGTATACAAACTGGCTCGGCAAAAATCCGTTTTCGGGGATGCCCATGGATCAACTGGCCTTAATAACCTACGATGGCAGCAGCACCTTTACCGTCAATGAAAGACGGGCAGCATTGGAAGAATCGGCCAAACAAGAATTTGCATGGCGACAGAAAGTGGTGGCCCAAGCAGAATTTGAATATAACAGCACTGGAAAGCTTACCAACTTCTTCCAAAATGTCCTTGACCATTACAAGGGCCTGCCTCCCGTGGAGCAAGCACAGTATCCAAACAACTACGAAACCAAACTCAAGGACTGGATAGATTTAGACTTCAACTATTTTACGAATATCGCAGAAGGCAAAAAAAAGATGGATACCGAGCGCTTCGCCAGCAAAATCCTGGACGGTGACAGTAGTTTGTTTGACGACACAACCTCTTCCAAAGAAGCTGCTTCAACATAAATTATTTGATTTTGCACGCAGAATAAATTCGAGAAATCAAATACCTGCGATATGTTTTGCAGACACTCCTTATGCAACTCGCAAACAGCGTTGAGTAGTGCGATTGCTCAGGAGGTGGATTTGCCACCGCAGCCGAACGCAGCGTTTGGCTGATGTTACAGATCGTGACCTCAGCAACATTCTGCGAAAGTTTCCGTCCTCTCCGGCAAGACTCCACGACTACCCTTCAAAAACCCGCAGGAAGCGGCCCCCGTTTAGCTCAAGGAACGACCATGTCCCTCTCCATCGTCCACAGCCGCGCCCAGGTCGGCGTGGAGGCGCCAGCCGTTACTGTTGAAGTCCATCTGGCCAATGGTTTGCCGTCGCTGACCATGGTCGGCCTGCCCGAGGCGGCGGTGAAGGAAAGCAAGGATCGGGTGCGCAGCGCGATCATCAATTCGGGGCTGCAATTTCCGGCGCGACGGATCACGTTGAATCTGGCGCCCGCGGATTTGCCCAAGGATGGCGGGCGGTTCGATCTGGCGATTGCCTTGGGGATTCTCTCGGCCAGCGTGCAGGTGCCGACGCTGACACTGGATGACGTGGAGTGCCTGGGGGAGCTGGCGCTTTCCGGTGCAGTGCGGCCCGTCCGTGGGGTGCTGCCGGCGGCATTGGCGGCGCGCAAGGCCGGGCGCTGGTTGATGGTGCCGCAGGCGAATGCCGAGGAGGCTTGCCTGGCGTCGGGGTTGAAGGTCATTGCAGTGGACCATCTGCTGCAGGCAGTGGCACATTTCAATGGGCACACGCCCATCGAGCCTTACGTTTCCAATGGTTTGCTCTACGCCAGTAAACCCTATCCCGACTTGAACGAAGTTCAGGGGCAAATGGCAGCCAAACGCGCGCTGCTGATTGCAGCAGCGGGTGCACACAACCTGCTGTTCAGCGGGCCACCAGGTACGGGCAAGACACTTCTGGCGAGCCGATTACCAGGGCTGTTGCCACCCTTGGCCGAAAACGAAGCACTGGAGGTCGCGGCGATTCAGTCAGTCGCCAGCTGTGTGCCGCTGAGCCACTGGCCGCAGCGACCGTTTCGCCAGCCACATCACTCTGCATCAGGTCCTGCACTGGTCGGTGGCGGCTCGAAACCGCAACCCGGCGAAATCACCCTCGCCCACCACGGTGTGCTGTTCCTTGATGAACTCCCGGAATTTGATCGCAAGGTACTGGAGGTACTGAGAGAACCGCTGGAATCCGGCCACATCGTGATTTCCCGCGCCAAGGACCGCGTACGCTTCCCGGCTCGCTTTCAACTGGTCGCTGCGATGAATCCCTGCCCCTGTGGATATCTTGGCGAACCCAGTGGCCGTTGTTCCTGTACGCCGGACATGGTTCAGCGCTATCGCAACAAACTGTCGGGGCCACTGCTGGATCGTATCGACCTGCACCTGACGGTTGCTCGCGAAGCCACGGCATTGAATCCTGCGTTAAAACCCGGCGACGACACTGCCACTGCCGCCGAATTGGTTGCCGATGCACGAGAACGGCAACAAAAGCGCCAAGGCTGTGCCAATGCCTTTCTCGACTTACCGGGCCTGCGTAGACACTGCAAGTTATCCACAACAGACGAAACCTGGCTGGAGACGGCGTGTGAACGACTGACCTTGTCACTGCGAGCGGCCCATCGACTGCTCAAAGTAGCGCGCACTCTGGCGGACCTTGAACAAGTCGATGAGATCAGACGCGAGCACTTGGCCGAAGCGCTGCAATATAGGCCAACAACACTCTAGTCAGCATCACCCCTTGCTGAGATCAACCAACGGCGTCTGCCGCACCTCAGTCTCCCGCCCACCCTGAATCTCGCTCACCTGCTTCAGCGCCTTATCCACAGCGGTCTTATCCGCCAGCAAGCCGTAGCTGATGCGGAACTGCTTCTGCTCCTTCGGCCCAATCATTGGCACCAGGTTCAGTGGCCGCTGATACCGGCGGTTGTAGGAAAAACTTGTGCCTGGCTCCAGCCCCGTGACATAGCCCTGCCCTTGGGTATCGGTGTTTTTCCACAGGGAGAACACGGGCAGTGTTTGAGTGTTGAAACCGACCGAGACGCCCAGGCTGCCGGCCTTGTTATGCAGGACGGTCAATGTATCGCCCTTGGCATCGGCGTACGGCACTACGTTGTAAACCGTTTCGTCGTAGTCCTTGGTCGGTGCACGATAGGTTTGCCAGTCCGGCAAATCGCTTTTGGCTTTATCGTTGAACGGCGACACCTGTTTCACCGGCGCGGCAAAGCGGGCGCCCTGCTCCAGGAATGGGGTGCTGAAGTTGCTGTGATACAGCGCCTGGTATTCCTTCGGATAGTCGCCGTTGTTGGTCAGGGTGTCGTTGAGGGCGAACGCTACGCTGCCGGGCTCGGTGACCAGTTCGGTCGCGACCGAGAAGTCGACTTTCTTGAAAGCCTGTTCTTTCAGCTCGCCGCGCAGGCTGATGGCGTACGGCGGTTTTTCATCGATGTGCAGAGTGACTTTGTTGGCCGGGATATTGGCAGCGCGACCGTGCAGGGTCAGCAGTTCGCCGTTGTCGATGCCGGGGTGGCCGACCCATTCGTAGCCGCAGCGGGTGACCAATTCATTGAAGCCTTCCAGCCAGCCCAGGCCACCACGGCCGTTGAGTTCGATGAAGGACGGATTGACCACTTCCTTGACTGGCGAATCCCAACCCATGCGCACGTTACCGACCGAGGCCTGCAGGACGTTCATGCCGCGAGTTGGAACTACCGAAAGTTTCATCGTGCCGTTATCGATGTCGACGATGCTGACGCCTTCCTGCCGACCGCCGTGCAAGGTGCGCAGGGTCACGCTGAAAGGTTTGTCGGTTTTTACGCCGAGTTGCTGGCTGGTGATTTGCCAGTTCTGGGCGGCTTTGTCGGTGTCGAGCAGGACGTAATCCCAGGCTAGGGCTTGGGAGGCAGCGGACAGTGCGCTGAGGGCAACGAAGAGTTTGAGTGGGGTCATGGCAATAGCCTTTCTTGGAGTTGTGCCATTTTTATAGACCTGAAGAAACGTTTCAGCAAGCATAAAAGTGGAGACATCGGTGGCAAATGCCAAGAAAGACACTTGATCCGCAGATGTGCGACAAACGGAAATTGAGTCGATGCCATCGATTCAGTCCAGGCGTTCGACATCCGGTAACTCCATGGCCCGGACCTCGCCTTGCAGGAAATCGCTGAGGCGACGCAAACGCTCGCCACCGGGCCGGGTTTTCGGCCAGACCAGGTAATAATTCTCACCACTGGCGACGGCGGTCGGCCACGGCAAACTCAGACGTCCCTGCGCAACATCCTCCGCCACCATCAGCAAATCGCCCATGGACACGCCGTAACCTCGAGCGGCAGCGATCATGCCCAGCTCCAGCGTATCGAACACTTGCCCGCCCTTGAGCGAGATTCGATCGGTCAGGCCCATGCGCTCCAGCCAGTTGCGCCAGTCACGGCGGTCCGGTGTCGGATGCAGCAGCTCGGTACTGGCCAGACGCGTAACGTCCCACGGTTGATCCTTCAGAAGATTCGGCGCGCCCACCGGAATCAGCTCTTCGGGGAACAGGAAAGTCGCCTCCCAGTCCGGGGGAAAATGCCCGTTGCTGAGGATGACAGCGCAGTCAAAGGGTTCGTGGTTGAAGTCCACCGTATCGATGTCCATCCAGGCGCTGGTCAATTGCACTTCGTTCCCCGGTCGCAGGTGCCGGAAACGACTGAGCCGCGCCAACAGCCAACGCATGGTCAAGGTCGACGGGGCTTTCATGCGCAGGATATCGTCCTCGGCGCGCAAGGTATTGCAGGCGCGCTCCAGGGCGGTGAAGCCTTCGCGGATGCCCGGCAACAGCAAACGGGCCGACTCGGTCAGTTGCAGGTTGCGGCCACTGCGGTGAAACAAGCGGCAGGCAAAATGCTCTTCGAGCGTACGAATATGTCGGCTGACCGCACTCTGGGTAATCGACAGTTCTTCGGCGGCGCGAGTAAACGAGCTATGCCGCGCCGCCGCTTCGAATGCTCGAAGGGCATACAAGGGAGGAAGACGACGGGACATCAGGAAAGCTCCTACAGCACGATTGCTTCAACTTATCGGAAACTCTCTCACATGAGTTTTAATCATGCCACCCATCCTTTTTATCCCTTTGTGCAAACCCCGCAGAGCGCCGAGAATCGACGCTTCCTGTTTTCTCTGACAATCGAGCGTGATGATCATGCAGCATCCAGCACGTACTGAACTCCGGGCCATCCTGCGGCTGGCGGGGCCGCTGATTGCCTCGCAGTTGGCGCACATGCTGATGGTCCTCACCGACACCCTGATGATGGCGCGCCTGAGTCCCGAAGCACTGGCCGGTGGCGGGCTCGGTGCAGCGACCTATTCGTTCGTGTCGATTTTCTGCATCGGCGTGATCGCGGCGGTCGGCACACTGGTGGCGATCCGTCAGGGTGCCGGCGATATTGTCGGGGCTACCCGGCTGACCCAGGCCGGGTTGTGGCTGGCATGGCTGATGGCGCTGGCCGCCGGTTTGCTGCTGTGGAACCTCAAACCGGTACTGTTGTTATTCGGCCAGACCGAAAGCAACGTCCAGATGGCCGGGCAGTTTTTGATCTTCCTGCCGTTCGCCCTGCCCGGCTACCTGAGCTTCATGGCCCTGCGCGGGTTCACCAGTGCCATTGGCCGTGCGACACCGGTGATGGTCATCAGCCTGGGCGGAACCGTGGCCAATTTCCTGCTCAACTATGCGCTGATTACCGGGATGTTCGGCCTGCCGAAACCGGGATTGATGGGCATCGGGCTGGTCACGGCGATTGTCGCCAACCTGATGGCACTCGCACTGGCGTGGCACATTCGGCGGCATCCGGCTTATGAGGCCTATCCGCTGCGTCAGGGCCTGTCTCGGCTGAACCGCCAGTACCTGAAGGAGCTGTGGCGTCTGGGCCTGCCGATTGGCGGTACCTATGCCGTGGAGGTCGGGCTGTTTGCCTTCGCTGCGCTGTGCATGGGCACCATGGGCAGCACACAACTGGGCGCGCACCAGATCGCCCTGCAAATCGTCTCGGTGGCATTCATGGTCCCGGCGGGTATTTCCTACGCGATCACCATGCGTATCGGTCAGCACTACGGTGCCGGGCAACTGTTGGATGCACGGCTGGCCGGGCGGGTCGGTATTGCATTCGGGGCGGCGGCGATGCTGTGTTTCGCCATGGTCTTCTGGTTGCTGCCAAACCAGTTGGTCAGTTTGTTTCTCGACCACAATGACCCGGCGTTTCGCGATGTCATCAACCTTGCCGTGAGCCTGTTGGCGGTGGCGGCCTGGTTCGAGCTGTTCGACGGCGTGCAAACCATTGCCATGGGCTGCATTCGCGGACTCAAGGATGCCAAGACCACTTTCCTCGTCGGCCTGGGTTGCTATTGGCTGATCGGCGCACCGGCGGCGTGGTGGATGGCGTTCCATTTGCAGTGGGGGCCAACGGGTGTCTGGTGGGGCCTGGCGCTGGGGCTGGCGTGCGCGGCGGTGAGCCTGACGTTGGGATTTGAATGGAAGATGAAACGGATGATCAAGCGGGACACGACGTCAGAGCAGCGCTTCGAGGTCGCTCAGACAGACTGATATCCCTTGTAGGAGTGAGCCTGCTCGCGATAGCGAACTATCAGCCGACATGAATGTTGACTGACCTGGCCTCATCGCGAGCAGGCTCACTCCTACAGGGGGTCGTGGGGTTTTTAATTCACGATTTCCAGCATCGACTGCTGATTGCTGCCAAACATCAGATACTCCACCAGCTCAGCCAACGGCAAAGGCTTGCTGATCAAATATCCCTGCACCTGATCGCATTCAAATCCGCGCAGCAGATCCAGTTGCTCCGGCGTTTCCACACCTTCTGCGACCACCTCAAGGTTGAGGTTGTGCGCCAGGTTGATCATCGCGTGGACCAGCTTGCGGTTTTCCTCACGCTGTTCCATGCCGCCGACAAAGCTCTTGTCGATCTTCAGCAAGGTGATCGGCAGACTGTTGAGGTGCACGAAGGACGAGAAACCGGTGCCGAAGTCGTCGAGGGAGAAGCGCACACCGAGACGCCCGAGAGCGTCCATGGTCTGCTTGACCAGATCGCTGCGGCGCATCACGGCGGTTTCGGTCAGCTCGAATTCCAGCCACTGCGCCTCGACGCCACGCTCGGCAATCAGGCGACTCAAGGTCGAAAGCAACTGACTGTCCTGGAATTGCCGGAACGACAGGTTGATTGCCATGTGCAATGGCGGCAAACCCAGCTCAAGCAGCGCCTGCATGTCGCGCAAGGCCCGGGAAATCACCCAGTAGCCCAGCGGCACGATCAGACCGCTTTGCTCAGCCAGCGGCACGAACTCACTCGGCGGCAACAAGCCGCGCTCGGCATGGCGCCAGCGCACCAGGGCTTCGAGGCCGACGATTTGCCCGTCTGCGAGGTTCAGCCGTGGCTGGTAGTGCAGCTCCAGCTCATCGCGGCGCAGCGCCCGGCGCAGCTCGGTTTCGAGGTCGGCGATGCTGCGGGCATTGCGGTTGATGCGTTCGTTGAAAATGTGAAAGGTGCAGCCCTGGGTGCTTTTGGCCTGCTGCATGGCGATATGTGCATGCCACATCAGCGGATCCGCATCGGTCTGGGCCCGGGCGTAGGCGATGCCCAGGCTGGAACCGATCAGCAGGCTTTCGCCGTCGACCCAATAAGGCTCGGCCAATGCTTCGCTGATGCGTTCGGCCATCCACTCGGCACGCTGGGGAGCGCGACGGGTGTCGATCAGCAAAGCGAATTCATCGCTGCCCAGGCGTGCCAGTTGATCGCCGGTCTCGAGCTGGCTCTTGAGCCGCGCCACCACTTGCAGGATCAAACGGTCACCGGCCTGATGGCCAAGGGCATCGTTGGCATAACGAAAGTTGTCGAGGTCGAGATGACCGAGGGCCAGGCCGCGCCCGTCGTTTTCCGCCAGCCGCGCGGTCAGCAGGGTCTGGAAGCCCTGGCGATTGGCGATGCCAGTGAGCGGATCTTGCTCGGCCAGGCGTTGCAGAGTGTTTTCCAGGACGCCACGCTCGCGCACATGACGCAGGCAGCGGCGCAACATGCCGGTATCGAGCAGATCGCGCACCAGCCAGTCACTCACACCGTCGGGCGGGGTCAGCGGCTCATGGTCGAGCAGCAACACCGTCGGCAGGCCGCAACGGCCCGGCGCCGGTTGAAGTTGCGGGATGGTCAATAACACCGCGCTGCGGTTGTCATCGAACAGGCTGCTGACCGACTCCCAACTCGGCGCGCTGATGAGAACGGCCGAGCTCCCCATAGGAACCAGACACTCGCGCAACAACGCTGCCCACGCTGGCTCTTCGGCCAGTAGCAGCAAACGCAAGGGTTCGACAGGCGTAGACAAGCTAGCTCCCTAGACTCTGCAAAGATGTAGGCGACGGGCATTATGCCGTTCCGATGACTAATGACAATGACATCAGTTATCAAATCGAGCCCTTTGCATCTGGAATTACGAACATTAGCCGCAAATTCATTGCGCATCCTGCGTGAAAGTAACAAAACCGGCAATTACAGATAGCGTGGTACGTCACAAGTCGGACAGAGCAGCACAATTCGCTGAGCCTGTTAAAATGCCGGCCCATTTTGTGACTGACTCCTGAATTTACCTATGTCCCGACTCAATCCCCGGCAGCAAGAAGCCGTGAGCTACGTCGGCGGCCCTCTTTTGGTGCTCGCCGGCGCCGGCTCCGGCAAGACCAGCGTGATCACGCGCAAAATCGCGCACCTGATCCAGAACTGCGGCATTCGCGCCCAGTACATCGTCGCCATGACCTTTACCAACAAGGCCGCCCGCGAGATGAAGGAACGGGTTGGCACTCTGCTGCGTGCCGGTGAAGGTCGTGGGCTGACGGTCTGCACGTTCCACAACCTGGGCCTGAACATCATCCGCAAGGAACACGTGCGGCTGGGCTACAAACCGGGCTTCTCGATCTTCGACGAGACTGACGTCAAAGCCCTGATGACCGACATCATGCAGAAGGAATACTCGGGCGACGACGGCGTCGACGAGATCAAGAACATGATTGGCGCCTGGAAAAACGACCTGATCCTGCCGGCCCGGGCCCTGGAAAACGCGCGCAACCCCAAGGAACAGACTGCCGCCATCGTCTACACCCACTATCAGCGCACGCTCAAGGCGTTCAACGCGGTGGACTTCGACGACCTGATCCTGCTGCCGGTGAAGCTGTTCGAAGAGCACGCCGACATCCTGGAAAAGTGGCAGAACAAGGTGCGCTACCTGCTGGTCGATGAATACCAGGACACCAACGCCAGCCAGTACCTGCTGGTAAAAATGCTCATCGGCAAACGCAACCAGTTCACCGTGGTAGGTGACGACGACCAGTCGATCTATGCCTGGCGTGGTGCCCGCCCGGAAAACCTGATGCTGCTCAAGGAAGACTACCCGTCCTTGAAAGTGGTGATGCTGGAGCAGAATTACCGCTCCACCAGCCGCATCCTGCGTTGCGCCAACGTGCTGATCTCGAACAACCCCCACGAATTCGAAAAGCAGCTGTGGAGTGAAATGGGCCACGGCGACGAGATCCGCGTGATCCGCTGCCGCAACGAGGACGCCGAGGCCGAGCGCGTGGCCATGGAAATCCTCAGCCTGCACTTGCGCACCGACCGCCCGTACAGTGATTTCGCGATCCTCTATCGCGGCAACTACCAGGCCAAGCTGATCGAGCTGAAGTTGCAGCATCACCAGGTGCCGTATCGCCTGTCTGGCGGCAACAGCTTTTTCGGACGTCAGGAAGTGAAGGACCTGATGGCCTACTTCCGCCTGATCGTGAACCCGGATGACGATAACGCCTTCCTGCGGGTGATCAACGTCCCGCGCCGCGAGATCGGCTCGACCACGCTGGAGAAGCTGGGCAACTATGCGACCGAGCGCAAGATCTCGATGTACGCCGCCACCGACGAGATGGGTTTGGGCGAGCATCTGGACAGCCGCTTCACCGATCGCCTGTCGCGCTTCAAGCGCTTCATGGACAGGGTGCGCGAGCAGTGCGCTGGCGAAGACCCGATCTCGGCCCTGCGCAGCATGGTCATGGACATCGACTACGAGAACTGGCTGCGCACCAACAGCTCCAGCGACAAGGCCGCCGACTACCGCATGGGTAACGTCTGGTTCCTGATCGAGGCGCTGAAGAACACCCTGGAAAAAGACGAAGAAGGCGAGATGACCGTCGAAGACGCCATCGGCAAACTCGTCCTGCGCGACATGCTGGAACGTCAACAGGAAGAGGAAGACGGCGCCGAAGGCGTGCAGATGATGACCTTGCATGCCTCCAAGGGCCTGGAATTCCCCTACGTGTTCATCATGGGCATGGAAGAGGAAATCCTCCCGCACCGCTCCAGCATCGAAGCCGACACCATCGAAGAAGAACGTCGCCTGGCCTACGTGGGCATTACCCGCGCGCGCCAGACCCTGGCCTTCACCTTCGCCGCCAAGCGCAAGCAGTACGGCGAGATCATCGATTGCGCGCCGAGCCGTTTCCTCGATGAGCTGCCGCCGGACGATCTGGCCTGGGAAGGTAACGACGACACACCGACCGAAGTCAAAGCCGTGCGAGGCAACAACGCATTGGCGGATATACGCGCGATGTTAAAGCGCTAGAATTGACCACTTTTACATGACCTTCGGCGCACAGGCGCCAAAAGAGGACAGCTTCATGGAAGCCCTGCACAAGAAAATTCGCGAAGAAGGCATCGTGCTTTCCGACCAGGTCCTGAAAGTCGACGCCTTTCTGAACCACCAGATCGACCCGGCCCTGATGAAGCTGATCGGCGACGAATTCGCCACGCTGTTCAAGGATTCGGGCATCACCAAGATCGTCACCATCGAAGCCTCGGGCATCGCCCCGGCGATCATGACCGGTCTGAACCTCGGCGTGCCGGTGATTTTCGCCCGCAAGCACCAGTCCCTGACCCTGACCGAAAACCTTCTGTCGGCAACCGTGTACTCGTTCACCAAGCAGACCGAAAGCACCGTCGCGATCTCCCCGCGCCACCTGACCAGCAGCGACCGTGTGCTGATCATCGATGACTTCCTGGCCAACGGTAAGGCGTCCCAGGCGCTGATTTCGATCATCAAACAGGCCGGCGCTACCGTTGCCGGTTTGGGGATCGTGATCGAGAAGTCATTCCAGGGCGGCCGTGCGGAACTGGACTCGCAGGGTTATCGCGTAGAGTCCCTGGCCCGGGTGAAGTCGCTGAAAGATGGCGTTGTGACCTTCATCGAATAAAGCCACACCGCAATGCCCCCTGTAGGAGCTGGCTTGCCAGCGAAGAGGCCATCACATCCAACATCTTTGTTGTTTGTCACGCCGCCTTCGCTGGCAAGCCAGCTCCTACAAGCGAGCGCGTGCAGTCGCCTTGAGGCCTGTGAGCAGCAGGCGCTGATACAAATCCTCCTTCAGCCCCTCCGAGTTGGCCAGTTGCATGCGCTCCAGATGCTCCGCAAACGCTGCAGGCTCCGGGGCATCCAACGCTGCCTTGCCCAATTCCAGCACCTCGCTCAGCTTGAACTTGCTCTTGAGCCAGTTCAGTGCCCGCAACAGAACACGCTCGACCTCGGTGAAATCGCAGCCCAGCGGATACTCTGGAAACAGCAGCGGATGCCGTGCCTGAATCGCCTGCAAACGCTGCGGACTGTTATCGGTAAAGCGTGGTTCGAGACGAAAGTCCTTGGGCAATTTGCCGACTTTCTGCGCCTGCTCGATCAATCCCGATTGAAAACGCGAGTCGCTGATATTGAGCAAGGCCTCAATCACTGCCGCATCGGTTTTGCCGCGAAGATCGGCGATGCCGTACTCGGTGACCACGATGTCCCGCAGATGCCGCGGAATCGTGCAGTGACCATACTCCCAGACGATGTTCGAGCTGACGTCGCCGCCGGACTCGCGCCAGCTGCGCAGCAGCAACACCGAGCGCGCGCCTGCCAGCGCATGGCCCTGAACCACGAAGTTGTATTGCCCGCCTACGCCGCTGAGCACACGTCCGTCTTCGAGCTGATCCGCCACCGCCGCACCGAGCAAGGTCACGGTGAACGCGGTGTTGATGAACCGCGCATCCAGGCGTTGCAAGCGCTTGAGTTCTTCCTGGCCGTAGAGCTCGTTGATGTAGCTGATGCGGGTCATATTGAATGCAAGCCGCTTGCTTTGCGGCAACTCGCGCAAACGCTCGTAGTAGCTGCGCGGACCGAGGAAAAATCCGCCGTGCACCGAGATGCCATCGGTTTGCGCAGTCTCGTCGAGGGTGCCGGCATTCGCCTGCTGTTGGGTAGCCACGTCTGGATACACCTTGCGCCGCACGATCCCGGCATCGGCCAGCACCAGCAAGCCATTGACGAACATTTCACTGCAGCCGTACAGACCCTTGGCGAAGGGTTCGATGCCGCCTTCGCGCTCGATCAGTTGCGCCCACTGGCTAAGGTTTACGTCTGCCAGCAAAGCGCTGTATCCGTCGTTGTCGGCTTGCCGTGCCAGCAGCGCTGCCGTCAGCGCATCGCCCATGGAACCGATGCCGATCTGCAAGGTGCCGCCGTCACGCACCAGGGTACTGGCGTGCAGGCCGATGAAATGGTCCTGACACCCCACCGGCATATTCGGCGTGGAGAACAGCGTGGTGTTGTCCTTCTGGTCGATCAGCAAGTCGAAGGTGTCGATGCCGAGTTCCGCATCGCCGGGCATGTAAGGCAGATCGTTGTGCACCTGGCCGACCATCAGGATGGTTTCTCCGGCGGCGCGGCGCTTGGCAATCATCGGCAGCAGGTCGAGGGTGATGTCCGGGTTGCAGCTCAGGCTCAAGCGGTCGGGATGTTCGGCATCGCTGGCCACCAATTGCGCCACCAGGTTCAACCCGGCGGCGTTGATGTCCCGCGCCGCATGGCTGTAGTTGCTGCTGACGTAATCCTGCTGCGCCGCGGCACTGTTGAGCAGGCTGCCAGGCTGCATGAAGAACTGCTGGATATGGATGTTGCCCGGCAGTTGGTCGCGACGCAGGTCGGCGAGAAATTCCAGTTCCGGGTAATCGCCGAACACGCGTTCGATAAAGGGTTCGAGAAATCGCTTTTGCAATCCGTCGCCCAAGGGCGGACGGCCCAGGCACAGCGCGGTGTAGATCGTCAGCCGCCGCTCGGGCAGTTGCGCGATACGTCGATACAACGCGTTGACGAAGTGGTTGGGTTTGCCCAAGCCAAGGGGCAGGCCCATGTGAATGTGGACCGGCAACCGCGCCAGTACGTCATCGACCGCCTGCTCGATAGAACACAGCTGAACCATCGGATCCTCCCTCACGCTCCATGAATTGGGGTTGGTCCGAGCTTGCCGGGTCTTTGCTGCAATGAACAGCCGCCAGGGTCAAATTACAGGCACAAAAAAGCCGCTCGATAGCGGCTTTTCAGCAGCAAGACTCAGGCTTATTTCAGGCCGGACATCTTCTGGATGGCGCCTTTGAGCTCGGCGTCTGCACAATCGGCGCAGGTGCCTTTTGGCGGCATCGAGTTGAGGCCGGAGATCGCCTTGGCGAGCAGGCCGTCAACACCACCTTCTTTCTTGGCACGCTCGCCCCAAGCGGCGGCATCACCGATTTTCGGCGCGCCCAACAGGCCTGAACCGTGGCAAGCGTTGCAATGTTTTGCAATCACTTCATCCGGGGTTTTCGCACCACCGCCGCCACCGGCTGAAGCGGCCACTTCCATGCCCTTGCACTCTTTACCCTGAACACAAACCTGGCCGACTGGCTCAAGGCGTTTGGCGATTTCGTCGTTGGTCACAGCTTGAGCGCTGACACTGACAGCCCATAGGGCCAATACGGTTGCTGGTGCAGCCAGCATTTTCATAATTAGGTTCACGCGTTCACCCTCAATGGTGGCTAGTCACGCCTACGGCCACGGTTCGCAGGCGGGCGCAAGTATAGCGGTAAGCCCGTCGCACTGAAACAACCCCAAAGTCGGAGGGGTCATAGGCTGCGGCGGAAACACAGCCCGGGCGCCTCTGCGATGCTGGCAGGACGCCTCTTTTCTTAGAAGTTCGCCGGCGTGGCTGCGCTGATTAGTCGCGCCGGCACATCGAACGGATTACGGAAACGGTGTGGCTTGGTACTTTCAAAGTAGTAGCTATCGCCGGCTTCGAGGACAAAAGTTTCGAGACCGACCACCAGTTCCAGTTTTCCTTCGACCAGGATGCCGGTTTCCTCACCCTCATGGGTGAGCATCTCGTCACCGGTGTCGGCGCCTGGCGGATAGATTTCATTGAGGAATGCGATCGCCCGGCTCGGATGGGCACGCCCGACCAGTTTCATGGTCACCGCGCCATCGGAAATATCGATCAGCTCGTTGGCCTTGTAGACGATCTGAGTCGGTTTTTCCTGCAGGATTTCTTCGGAAAAGAACTCGACCATGGACATGGGAATCCCGCCCAACACCTTGCGCAGCGAACTGATCGAAGGGCTCACGCTGTTCTTTTCGATCATCGAAATCGTGCTGTTGGTGACCCCCGCCCGTTTGGCGAGCTCACGCTGGGAAAGGCCTTTGAGCCTACGGATGGATTGCAGTCGTTCACCGACGTCCAAAGCTTGCGCCTCCAGGATTCAAAATTGTTGGAATAGTGAGCGTTATCATGGCGACAGCGTTCAGTATTTACAACACTTTGACCTGAATCCTGTTCAGCGAGGCGACTTCCGGTCTGGAGCTTCGGGCACTAAGCCCCGGAATAGAGCAGTGGCACTCGGCGCAGGTTGCAGAATATCTGGTATGGAATCGTGCCGGCAGCCATGGCCACATCACTGGCGAGGATGTTTTTGCCCCACAATTCGACGGTCGAACCGAGGCCGGCCTGCGGCACATCGGTCAGGTCGATGCAGAGCATGTCCATCGATACCCGGCCAATCAGCTGGCTACGCTGACCAGCCACCAACACCGGCGTGCCGGTCGGTGCCGAACGCGGGTAGCCATCGGCGTACCCCATGGCCACGACGCCAATGCGCATCGGTTTGGAGGTGATGAATCTGGCGCCGTAACCGACGGGCTCGCCGGCCGGCAGTTCACGCACACTGATCACTTTCGATTCCAGCGTCATCACCGGTTGCAGGCGCGCAGCCACTTCATTGGCTTCTTCGAACGGCGTGGCGCCATAGAGCATGATGCCCGGACGCACCCAATCGCTCGGAATCTGTGGCCAACCGAGCACTGCTGGCGAGTTGCGCAGGCTGACCTCGGCGTCCAGGCCCTTGCGCGCGGCCTCGAACACCGCAACCTGATC
The DNA here is from genome assembly GCF_056406435.1 of Pseudomonas sp. P1_C12. Lineage (NCBI taxonomy): Bacteria > Pseudomonadati > Pseudomonadota > Gammaproteobacteria > Pseudomonadales > Pseudomonadaceae > Pseudomonas > Pseudomonas sp. P1_C12. The sequence continues at coordinate 444,021 of NZ_JBFUAE010000004.1, forward strand.
GGCGCTGGCCTGTTCGTGCAACTCATCGGCGCGCGCAAAGTGGCTCATCAGCACCACTTTCGCGGCCTTGCCGCTGGCCAGCAGTCGTTGGTAGGCCGCCTGATAATCCGCCGGATGCAGGCCAACCCGGTGCATGCCCGAGTCGAGCTTGAGCCACACCGTGATCGGTTTGCTCAACGCCGCTTTCTCGATGGCTTCGAGTTGCCACAGCGAATGCACCACGCACCAGAAATCATGCTCGACGATCAGTGCCAGCTCGTCGGCTTCGAAAAAACCTTCCAGCAGCAGGATCGGCGCACGAATGCCCGCCGCCCGCAGCTCCAACGCCTCTTCAATGCAGGCCACGGCAAACCCGTCCGCCTCGGCTTCCAGCGCTTGTGCGCATCGCACAGCGCCATGGCCATAGGCATCGGCCTTGATCACCGCGAGGGCTTTGGCCCCCGTGAGCTCACGGGCGATTTGGTAGTTATTGCGCAGGGCTTGAAGGTCGATCAGGGCACGGGCAGGACGCATGGCGGCAGACTTCTGGTCGGGTTATCGGGAAGAAAAACCGGCGCTGGCTGACGGCGTGAACCGCCAGCAGCACCGGGAGAGGGATCTGTCTGAAAGCTTATGGCAGAGCGGCGACAACCGACAGCTCGACCAGGATTTGCGGTTCGCACAATTTCGATTCAACCGTGGCGCGGGCCGGGGCGACGCCTTTTGGCAGCCACTTGTCCCACACCGCGTTCATGCCTTCGAAATGCGCGTCGATGTCTTTCAGGTAAATCGTCACCGACAACAGATTGTGCTTGTCGGTGCCCGCCAGATCGAGCAACCGCTCGATGTTGGCGAGGGTTTCACGGGTCTGCTGTTCAATCCCGGCGTTCATGTCATCGCCGACCTGTCCGGCCAGGTAAACCGTGCCGTTATGGGTGACGATCTGACTCATGCGCTCATTGGTGAGCTGGCGCTGGACTGACATGCTTTGCAGGCTCCTGGGTTTTGTTGTCATAACGGGAAATATCGAGGCCTTCGGCGCTGATCTGTGGCTTTTTCTTCGCCATCAGGTCAGCCAGCAAGCGACCGGAGCCACAGGCCATGGTCCAGCCGAGAGTGCCGTGACCGGTGTTCAGGAACAGGTTCTTGAACTTTGTTCCGCCGACAATCGGGGTGCCGTCCGGAGTGGTCGGACGCAGGCCCGTCCAGAAGCTGGCCTCGGCCAGATTGCCGCCCTGAGGATAAAGGTCGTTGACGATCATCTCCAGGGTTTCGCGCCGGCGCGGGTTCAGCGACAAGTCAAAACCGGCAATTTCAGCCATGCCGCCGACGCGGATGCGGTTGTCGAAACGGGTGATCGCGACCTTGTAGGTCTCGTCGAGAATGGTCGAAGTCGGGGCCATCGCCGGGTTGGTGATCGGCACGGTCAGGGAGTAGCCCTTGAGCGGATACACCGGCGCCTTGATCCCCAGCGGCTTGAGCAGCTGCGGCGAATAGCTGCCGAGGGCCAGCACGTAGCGGTCGGCGGTTTCCAGCTTGCCGTCGATCCACACACCGTTGATGCGGTCACCGGCGAAGTCGAGGCGCTGAATGTCCTGGCCGAAACGGAATTGCACACCGAGGTTTGCGGCCATTTCTGCAAGCTTGGTGGTGAACATCTGGCAGTCGCCAGTCTGGTCGTTCGGCAGGCGCAGGGCACCGGCGAGGATGTCCGTGACGCTGGCCAGCGCCGGCTCAACGCGGGCAATGCCTTCGCGGTCGAGCAGTTCGAACGGCACGCCGGACTCTTTCAGCACGGCGATGTCTTTCGCCGCGCCGTCGAGCTGGGCCTGGGTGCGGAACAACTGGGTAGTACCGAGGCTGCGGCCTTCGTAGGCGATGCCGGTTTCGGCACGCAGTTCGTCGAGGCAGTCACGGCTGTACTCGGACAGGCGGACCATGCGCTCCTTGTTCACCGCGTAACGGCTGGCGGTGCAGTTACGCAGCATCTGTGCCATCCACAGGTACTGGTCGATGTCGGCAGTGGCCTTGATCGCCAGCGGCGCGTGGCGCTGCAACAGCCACTTGATGGCCTTGAGCGGCACGCCCGGCGCGGCCCACGGCGAGGCATAACCCGGCGAGACCTGCCCGGCGTTGGCGAAACTGGTCTCCATGGCAGCAGCCGGCTGCCGGTCGACCACCACCACTTCGAATCCGGCACGGGCCAGATAATAAGCACTGGTGGTACCGATGACGCCGCTACCCAAGACCATGACGCGCATTTTCATATCCCTCATCGCGGCTAACCGCTGACGTTTGTTATTCTGAGCTTCAGATGCGCGCAGTGTAAAAAAGATTTGCCAGTGCTTTTCACTATATAAGCGCCTATATTTGGCGACAATTCTCGGCAAAAACCCTTTTCACGGAGGCGCATCCCCTATGCGTACCAACACTCAGACCAAACGTGAGCTGGACAAGATCGACCGCAACATCCTGCGGATCCTGCAAGCGGACGGGCGGATTTCCTTTACGGAGCTTGGAGAAAAGGTCGGGCTCTCGACCACGCCCTGTACTGAGCGGGTCCGGCGTCTGGAGCGCGAAGGGATCATCATGGGCTACAACGCCAGGCTCAATCCGCAGCACCTGAAGGGTAGTCTGCTGGTGTTCGTCGAGATCAGCCTGGACTACAAATCCGGCGATACTTTCGAAGAGTTCCGACGTGCGGTGCTGAAATTGCCCCACGTGCTGGAGTGTCATCTGGTGTCAGGGGATTTCGACTACCTGGTGAAGGCGCGGATTTCCGAGATGGCGTCGTACCGCAAGTTGCTGGGCGACATCCTGCTCAAGTTGCCCCATGTGCGCGAGTCCAAGAGCTATATCGTGATGGAAGAGGTGAAGGAGAGCCTGACCTTGCCGATTCCGGATTGAAAATCAAAAGATCGCAGCCTGCGGCAGCTCCTACGGGTGTACACACGCTTTTTGTAGGAGCTGCCGCAGGCTGCGATCTTTTAAACCAACACCTGCCGAGTGTTGGCCATGTACTCAAACACCTGCGTCTCCACCCGCGGATGAATCAGCTCCACCGGCCCGCGCCCATTCGGGCACGGCAAGGTCTTGGTGGTGCCGAACAACCGGCAGATCAGCGGCCGCTCGTCATACACCGTGCAACCATTCGGCCCCAGATGCACGCAGTTGAGTTCTTCCATGGCGGCATCCTGCTCGGCGCGGGTCTTGCGCGGCAGGCGCGACATTTCTTCCGGCGAGGTGGTCACCGGCCCGCAGCAGTCATGGCAGCCGGGAACGCACTCGAACGAGGGAATCTGTTGTCGCAATGTGCGGATTGTCTGGCTGTTGCAGCTCATTGCAGCGGTGACCAATAGCGGAATAGAGCGGGATTCTGACGCAAAAGCTCCGATCCAGACAGTACCAGCCGACCAATGTTGCCCGCCCGGAAAGGTCCGGCTTATGCTCCGTCAAGTTTTCTAAAAGCAAGAACCAGGATCACGCACATGAATGCCCGTGCTCAACAGCCTGCTCTGAACCACACAGCTTCCTACTACGCCGCCAGCAGCCTGCCGCAGCCCGAACTTGCGGCGCTCAAAGGCGAAGTGCTGGCCGATGTCTGTGTGGTGGGCGGCGGGTTTTCGGGGTTGAACACGGCGCTTGAGCTGGCCGAGCGTGGCCTCAGCGTGGTGTTGCTTGAAGCCCATAAAATTGGTTGGGGCGCCAGTGGACGCAACGGCGGGCAGCTGATTCGCGGCGTCGGCCACGGCCTCGATCAATTCGCTAACATCATCGGCATCGAAGGCGTACGGCAGATGAAACTCATGGGCCTGGAAGCCGTGGAAATCGTCCGGCAACGGGTCGAGCGCTTCCAGATCCCCTGCGACCTGACCTGGGGTTACTGCGACCTCGCCAACAAGCCCCGTGACCTTGAAGGATTCGCCGAGGATGCCGAAGAATTGCGCAGCCTCGGTTATCGCTACGAGACCCGATTGCTGCAAGCCAATGAGATGCACACCGTGGTCGGCTCCACACGTTACGTCGGCGGCCTGATCGACATGGGCTCGGGGCACCTGCATCCACTGAACCTGGCCTTGGGCGAAGCAGCCGCGGCACAACATCTGGGGGTCCAGTTGTTCGAGCACTCGGCCGTGACCCGCATCGACTATGGCCCCGAGGTCAAGGTCCATACCGCCGAGGGCTCGGTGCGCGCCAAAACCCTGGTGCTGGGCTGCAATGCCTACCTCAACAACCTCAATCCGGAACTCAGCGGAAAAGTCCTGCCCGCCGGCAGTTACATCATCGCCACCGAACCATTGAGCGAAGAACTGGCCCACGCCCTGCTGCCGCAGAACATGGCGGTCTGTGACCAGCGAGTGGCGCTGGATTATTACCGGCTCTCGGCGGACCGGCGCCTGCTGTTTGGCGGCGCCTGCCATTACTCGGGCCGCGACCCGAAAGACATCGCCGCGTATATGCGCCCGAAAATGCTGGAGGTCTTTGCGCAACTGAGCGCAGTGAAGATCGATTACCAATGGGGCGGCATGATCGGCATCGGTGCCAATCGCCTGCCGCAGATCGGACGACTCAAGGACCAGCCAAACGTGTACTACGCCCAGGCCTATTCCGGTCATGGCGTGAATGCCACGCACCTGGCCGGCAAGCTGCTGGCCGAAGCTATCAGCGGCCAGCACAGCGGCGGCTTCGATCTGTTTGCCAAGGTGCCACACATCACCTTCCCCGGCGGCAAGCATTTGCGTTCGCCGTTGCTGGCGTTGGGGATGTTGTGGCATCGATTGAAAGAGCTTCGCTGAACTCCATTCATCTGTCGGGAACGCGGTTCATCTTACAGGTGCCAGAAAGGCTTCAGCCCCTCCTCCCGCGCCTGCTCCCGCGTCAGCCCGATATCCTTGAGCTGGTCAGCCGTCAGGGCCAGCAAGGCCTTGCGCGTGTGCAGGCGACGCCAGAATCGGTCCCAGTGACTCTGGCCGGACGACGCATTGCGCATGCCCGCCTCCCGCGCGCCGTTGTTCTGCTCTGCCGCCAGTTCCTGACTGTGTAACGTCAGCCGCACATCGCTCAAACCGTTCATCTTGGATGCTCCTGTTTACTTGGGTAACCAGAGGCTCCATGATGCGTGGGCGCGCAAAAGCATTACAGATTCAAAACAACTGTATTAACTCCATACAGTTTTGCCGATTCCACCACTGAATCCCAATTTTTCGCTCGATCTGTACTGGTTAACCGAATCACCCCTATCGAGGCTGCACCATGACCCTTTACGTCAACCTCGCCGAGTTGCTCGGCACACGTATCGAACAGGGCTTCTATCGCCCCGGTGACCGGCTGCCCTCGGTACGGGCGCTGAGCGTCGAGCACGGCGTCAGCCTGAGCACGGTGCAGCAGGCCTACCGGGTGCTGGAAGACAGCGGGCTGGCCATGCCACGGCCCAAGTCCGGGTACTTCGTTCCTGCCAGTCGCGAATTGCCGGATTTGCCGGCGGTCGGTCGCCCGGCCCAGCGCCCGGTGGACATCTCTCAATGGGATCAGGTGCTGGAATTGATCCGCGCCGTGCCGCGCAAAGACGTGGTGCAACTGGGCCGCGGCATGCCGGACATCACCAGTCCGACCATGAAACCGCTGCTGCGCGACCTGGCGCGAATCAGCCGGCGGCAGGACATGCCTGGCCTGTATTACGACAACATCCACGGCAACCTCGAACTGCGCGAACAGATCGCTCGCCTGATGCTCGATTCCGGCTGCCAGTTGAGCGCCAGTGATCTGGTCGTCACCACGGGTTGCCACGAAGCGCTGTCCACCAGCATTCGGGCGATCTGCGAACCCGGCGACATTGTCGCGGTGGACTCGCCGAGCTTTCACGGCGCGATGCAGACCCTCAAGGGCCTGGGCATGAAAGCCCTGGAAATCCCCACCGATCCGCTGACCGGCATCAGTCTCGAAGCGCTGGAACTGGCCCTGGAGCAGTGGCCGATCAAGGTCATACAGTTGACCCCCAACTGCAACAATCCGTTGGGCTACATCATGCCGGAGTCGCGTAAACGCGCGTTACTGACGCTTGCCCAGCGCTATGACGTGGCGATCATCGAGGACGATGTGTATGGCGAACTGGCCTACACCTACCCGCGTCCACGCACGATCAAGTCCTTCGACGAGGACGGTCGGGTCCTGTTGTGCAGTTCGTTTTCCAAGACCTTGGCCCCGGGCCTGCGCATCGGTTGGGTCGCGCCCGGCCGCTATCTGGAACGGGTGCTGCACATGAAATACATCAGCACCGGTTCCACTGCCCCACAACCGCAGATCGCCATCGCCGAATTCCTTAAAGGTGGCCACTTCGAACCGCATTTGCGGCGGATGCGCACGCAATACCATCGCAATCGCGACCTGATGATCGATTGGGTAAGCCGCTACTTCCCGGCCGGCACCCGTGCCAGTCGTCCGCAAGGCAGCTTCATGCTGTGGGTGGAGCTACCGGACAGCTTCGACACCCTGAAACTGAATCGTGCATTGCACGACCAGGGCGTACAGATTGCCGTGGGCAGCATCTTTTCCGCCTCGGGCAAGTACCGCAATTGCCTGCGCATGAACTACGCTGCCAAACCAACACCGCAGATCGAAGACGCGGTGCGCAAGGTCGGTGCGACAGCGATCAAACTGCTGGCGGAAACCGATCAGCTCAGTGACTGACTTTTCTTCGGGAATCAGCGTCCATATGCCTATCTGCACCGCCAAACGGAACGATCCTACGTGAGAGCCAGACAACCCCTGCTTGCTCTTTTGCTGCTCGCCACGTTCCTGGGCGGTTGCTCCAGCTTCGACGCTCAGCGTGTGCCGAGCCAGGCGTTGCCGGCTTCAGACTCCGCATTCGGTCGCTCGGTCCAGGCACAGGCTGCACCTTACAAGGGGCAATCGGGCTTTCGCCTGCTGTCAGACAGCACCGAGGCCTTCACCGCCCGCGCCGAACTGATCCGTAACGCCCAAAGCAGCCTCGACTTGCAGTACTACATCGTGCACGACGGCATCAGCACGCGCATGTTGATCGAGGAGTTGCTCAAGGCCGCCGACCGGGGCGTGCGGGTGCGGGTACTGCTCGACGACACCGCCAGCGACGGCCTGGACCGCGTCATCGCCACCCTCGCCGCGCATCCGAAAATCCAGATCCGCGTGTTCAATCCGCTGAATCTTGGCCGCAGCACCGGCGTGACCCGTACCGTGGGCCGGCTGTTCAATCTGTCGCAACAACATCGACGCATGCACAACAAGCTGTTGCTGGCGGACAACAGCATGGCCATCGTCGGCGGACGCAATCTGGGGGATGAGTATTACGATGCCAAGCCCAACATGAATTTCACTGACATCGACATGCTCGGTGTCGGCCCCGTCGCCGAGCAACTCGGGCACAGTTTCGACCAGTACTGGAACAGCGCCCTGAGTAAACCGATCGACGAATTCCTGTCGAGCAAACCCACACCCCATGACCTGGAAAACACTCGCGCCCGACTGGAAGAGTCCCTGGCGGAAACGCGCAAACAGAATCACACGCTCTACAAACACCTGATGACCTTCACCACCCACCCACGCCTGGACATCTGGCGCCGCGAACTGATCTGGGCCTGGAACCAGGCATTGTGGGATGCGCCGAGCAAGGTACTGGCCAAGGGCGAACCCGATCCGCAGTTGCTGCTGACCACGCAACTCGCACCTGAACTCAATAACGTCAGCAAAGAGCTGATCATGATCTCGGCCTACTTTGTGCCCGGCCAGCCGGGACTGGTGTACCTGACCGGGCGCGCCGATGCCGGCGTTTCCGTGAGCTTGCTGACCAATTCACTGGAAGCCACGGACGTTCCCGCTGTACACGGTGGTTACGCGCCCTATCGCAGGGCACTGCTGGAGCACGGCGTGAAGCTGTACGAATTGCGTCGCCAACCCGGCGAGGGAGGCGACAGCGGTAGCGGGCCGTATCTTTTTTCCAGCAACGCCTATCACGGCTCTGAATCCAGCCTGCACAGCAAGGCGATGATCTTCGACCAGCAGAAGTCCTTTATCGGCTCGTTCAATTTCGATCCGCGCTCGGTACTGTGGAACACCGAAGTCGGCGTGCTGGTGGACAGTCCGGAGTTGGCCGCACGGGTCCGCGAACTGGCACTGCAGGGTATGGCGCCGGCCCTGAGTTATCAGGTGGAGCTGGAAACCGGTCAGATCGTCTGGACCACCGAAGACGACGGAAAAATGCACACCCTGACCAAGGAGCCAGGGAGTTGGTGGCGGCGATTCAATGCGTGGCTGAGCAATACGGTTGGGCTGGAGAAGATGTTGTAGAACCCTCAAAAGATCGCAGCCTTCGGCAGCTCCTACATTGAATTGCGATCCCCTGTAAGAGCTGCCGAAGGCTGCGATCTTTTGATCTTTTGAGCTATGCCGGTTGCGCGGTACCAAACGCACCTTGCCGCGACACCACGATCAATACGCCCAAGGCCCCCACCGCCATCAGCAACGGCAACGCATGACCGCTGATCCACTGGCTGCCGGCGCCCGCCAGCAGCGGCCCGATCAGGCAACCAATCCCCCACAGCTGGGCGATGTGGGCGTTAGCCCGTACCAACGCATCGTCGCGATAACGCTCGCCGATCAGGATCAACGACAAGGTGAATAACCCGCCAGCGCTGGCGCCGAACAACACCCACAGTGGCCAGATCAGCAGCGTGTCGATCAGCATTGGAATCGCCAGACTCGACAGCAGCAAGACGACTGCGCAGCCGGTAAACAATGCACGGCGTGACAAGCGATCGGCCAACGCACCAATCGGCAATTGCAGCACTGCATCGCCGACCACCACCGTACTGACCATCGCCAGGGCGATCTCCGTGGTGAAGCCCTGGCGCAGGCAATAGACCGGCAACAGCGTCAGAATCATCGCCTCGAACGCGGCGAACAGCGACACCGCCCAGGCAATCGCCGGCAGGCCATGGCAGAACTCAAGCAAATCACGCAGGGTTACGCTGCTGGCCTCGCTGCTCGGCGCACCACTGCGCCCCAGCAACAGAAACGGAGCAGCCATCAGCAAACCGACGCCGACCCAAAAACCATAATCGTGCTCGGCGCCAAGGAAGCCCAACAACACCGGTCCGGCCAGCTGACTCAGTGCGTAGCTGCTGCCATACAGCGCCACCAACCGCCCGCGCCATTGCTCGACCACCAGTTGGTTGATCCAGCTTTCACCGATGATGAATACGAGGGTGAGGATCACCCCGATCATCAGGCGCAACACCAACCAGATCGGATAGCTCGGCAACAGCGCCAGCAAACCGATCGAAACCGCCCCGGCCCACAGGCACAGGCGCATCAGATTGGCCGTGCCGAAACGCGCCGCCAGATGGCTGGAGATTTTCGCCCCCAATAGGACACCGATGGCCGGCATCGCCGCCATCACACCAATGGCAAACGAGCCGTAGCCCCAGCTTTCCAGGCGAAACGACACCAGCGGCATGCTGACCCCCAGGGCCAGGCCGACACTCAGGACAGATGCCAAAACGGCGAAATACGTCGCCCAACGCATGTTCCACGCTCCTGTGGATATTTTTATGTACAACACAAAACACTGTGGGAGCGAGCTTGCTCGCGATAGCGGTACAACATTCAACATTGAAGTCGACTGTTACACCGCTATCGCGAGCAAGCTCGCTCCCACAGGGGATCTGCGTCGTTCAGGACGCCCGACTTAACCATCGAGCTCCCTCACTGACTTACAACTTGATCCAGGTCGCCTTCAGCTCGGTGTACTTGTCGAACGCGTGCAGGGACTTGTCGCGACCATTGCCGGACTGCTTGAAGCCACCGAACGGAGCGGTCATGTCGCCGCCATCGTACTGGTTGACCCACACGCTACCGGCACGCAGTGCGCGGGCGGTGAGGTGAGCCTTGGAAATGTCGGCCGTCCAGACCGCAGCGGCCAGGCCATATGGTGTGTCGTTGGCAATGGCGATGGCTTCTTCTGCGCTGTCGAATGCGATGACCGACAGTACCGGGCCGAAGATTTCTTCCTGGGCGATTTTCATCGCGTTGCTCACACCGTCGAAAATCGTCGGCTCAACGTAAGTGCCGCCCGTTTCCTGGAGCGTACGCTTGCCACCGGCCACCAGCTTGGCGCCGTCGGCATGACCGGACTCGATGTAAGACAGCACGGTGTTCATCTGCTGGGTATCAACCAGCGCACCAACGTTGGTCGCCGGGTCCAGCGGGTTGCCCGGCTTCCAGGTTTTCAGCGCTTCGATCACCAGCGGCAGGAATTTATCCTTGATCGAACGCTCCACCAGCAGGCGCGAACCGGCGGTGCAAACTTCGCCCTGGTTAAAGGCGATGGCACCGGCAGCCGCTTCGGCAGCGTCTTGCAGGTTCGGCGCATCGGCGAACACGATGTTCGGGCTCTTGCCGCCTGCTTCGAGCCAGACGCGCTTCATGTTCGACTCGCCGGAGTAGATCAACAGCTGCTTGGCGATCTTGGTCGAACCGGTGAACACCAGGGTGTCGACGTCGTTGTGCAGGGCCAGGGCCTTGCCGACGGTGTGACCGTAACCCGGCAACACGTTCAGAACGCCTTTCGGGATGCCGGCTTCGACAGCCAGCTCAGCGATGCGAATCGCCGTCAGCGGCGATTTTTCCGACGGCTTGAGGATCACCGAGTTACCGGTGGACAGCGCCGGGCCCAGTTTCCAGCACGCCATCATCAGCGGGAAGTTCCACGGCACGATGGCGCCGACCACGCCAACGGGCTCACGAGTCACCAGGCCCAGTTGATCGTGCGGGGTTGCAGCGACTTCGTCGTAGATCTTGTCGATGGCTTCGCCGCTCCAGCTCAGGGCTTGCGCCGCGCCGGGAACGTCGATGTACAGGGAGTCGCTGATCGGCTTGCCCATGTCCAGGGTTTCAAGCAGGGCCAGCTCTTCGGCGTGCTGCTTGAGCAGGCCGGCGAAACGGATCATGGTGGATTTGCGCTTGGTCGGCGCCAGGCGCGACCAGACACCGGAATTGAAGGTGGCGCGGGCGTTTTCCACGGCGCGCTGGGCGTCGGCGGCGTCACAGCTGGCAATCTTGCCCAGCAGACGGCCATCGACCGGGCTGATGCACTCGAAAGTCTCGCCGGAGACGGCGTCGGTGTATTCGCCATTGATATAGGCGCGGCCTTCGATTTTCAGGTCGCGGGCACGTTGTTCCCAGTCGGCACGGGTCAGGGTGGTCATGCGAGTGTCCTCCTCTTATTGATACGACACCCGCGTTCTTCGCGGGCGCTGTCAGGAATTCTGCCCGGCCAGCCTGCTTATCGGCCCAAGGCATCCACCACCCTAAACCAGCCGCCCATGAAGTTTCAATATATTTGACATAACGCCGGCAAATGGCCTTGCGATGTTCATTTTAATAAACATAGACTTTGGGCTGACCAACCACTCGCGCCGTAATCACGGAGGGATAACAACAATGAACATCCAGAACGTCGTCGACTTCAGCCAGGCTACCACCGCCGCCGAACGCTACCGTCCGGACCCGACCAAAGTGCTCAAGGGCGACCCGGAGCAAGCGGTTTACAACCACTACAATAGCCCTTGTGGTCAGTTGAACGCCGGTGTGTGGGAAGGTGCCGTCGGCCAGTGGACGGTGAACTTCACCGAACACGAATACTGCGAAATCGTTCAGGGTGTTTCGGTGCTGCGCGACAGCGACGGCAACGCCAAGACCTTGCGCGCCGGAGACCGCTTCGTCATTCCGGCCGGGTTCAAAGGCACCTGGGAAGTGCTGGAGCCATGCCGCAAGATCTACGTGGCGTTTGAACAGAAGGCTTGAAGATTTCAGGTGTTTGAGCCGGCGAAGAGCCCCTGAAAGCCGACACAAAAACCCTCAGGCAACAAAAAAGGCCCGTATCTCGCGATACGGGCCTTTTTTGTAAGAGGGAAAAATCAATTACTTGATTTTGCCTTCTTTGTAGATCACGTGCTTGCGAACAACCGGATCATATTTCTTGATCTCGATTTTGTCCGGGGTAGTACGCTTGTTCTTGTCGGTAGTGTAGAAGTGACCAGTACCGGCGCTCGAAATCAAACGAATCAATTCACGCATGATTAGCTCCCTTAAACCTTGCCATCGCGGCGAAGTTCGGCCAGCACGACAGTGATGCCACGCTTGTCGATGATACGCATGCCTTTGGCAGATACGCGCAGACGCACAAAACGTTTCTCTTCTTCAACCCAGAAGCGGTGATGCTGCAGGTTCGGCAGGAAACGACGACGGGTTTTGTTGTTTGCGTGGGAAATGTTATTCCCGGTTACCGGACCCTTACCGGTAACTTGACATACTCTAGACATGCCTCAGCCCTCTAAAACCACATGCCCAACCCGGCATGGGTTGGCCGCTTAATCTCTCAGTCATTTGGCGCCAGGCGCCGCGTTTCTTTAGAGGTCTTACCGGCTACACCTACAGTGAAGGAACCGGGCCCCTAGAAAAGAGCGCTGCTTTATACCAGAAAGACTGGAGAGCAACAACATTCGGTGTGCGTTGAATTCACAAAAACCCCGTTTTTCGGACTCCGAGCGCCTTGGACAAAGGCTATCGTCGATGGCGACCGCTCGTCGCAGAGTATCGCTAACCGAGCCAACCAGAGAGTTTGCTCAGCCGTGGCACAGCAAATTCAGTCGCCTATAGTCCCCTTAAAATGAAAAAGGGGATAGTCATTTGCAAAAGAGCCCACTAGGGTAAGCCTTTTCCAGACTGCACTTGCAGATGGGCCTTCGACCTGAAAAGGAAGCCGACCATGCGCCTTGCTGCCCTACCGCTGTTGTTCGCCCCGCTTCTGCTGAGCCCACAGGCCTTTGCCGCCGCCCTGAGCGTCTGCACCGAGGCCAGCCCTGAAGGGTTCGATGTGGTGCAGTACAACTCGCTGACCACCACCAACGCCTCGGCCGATGTGCTGATGAATCGCCTGGTGGACTTCGACACGGCCAGTGGCAAAGTGGTCGCCAGCCTCGCCGACAGCTGGGAAGTCAGCCCCGACGGCCTGACCTACGTCTTCAAGTTGCACCCGCAGGTGAAATTCCATCGCACCGAGTACTTCACCCCGACGCGTGACCTGAACGCCGAAGACGTGATTTTCAGCTTCGACCGCATGCTCGACCCGGCCAATGTGTGGCACAAAGTCGCCCAGAGCGGCTTCCCCCATGCGCAATCGATGCAACTGCCGGCCCTGATCAAGAAGATCGACGCCCTCGACCCGCAGACCGTGCGCTTCACCCTCGACCACCCGGATTCGACCTTGCTGGCGACCCTGAGCATGGGCTTCGCCTCGATCTATTCGGCCGAATACGCCGACAAACTGATGAAGGCCGGCACGCCGGAGAAGCTCAACAGCCAGCCGATCGGCACGGGGCCGTTCGTTTTCACCCGTTTCCAGAAGGACGCCTCGGTTCGCTACAAAGCCAACCCCGAATACTTCGGCGGCAAACCCTCTGTAGATCCGCTGATTTTCGCCATCACGCCGGATGCCAACGTGCGCCTGCAGAAATTGCGCCGTAACGAATGCCAGATCGCCCTGTCGCCCAAGCCTCTGGACGTACAGGAAGCGCTGAAAGAGCCGGCCCTGAAAGTCGAAAAGACTGACGCGTTCATGACCGCATTCGTCGGCATCAACAGCCAGCATCCGCCGCTGGACAAGCCAGAAGTGCGTCAGGCCATCAACCTTGCCTTCGACAAGGTCAGCTATGTCAAAGCCGTGTTCGAGGACACCGCCGAGGCGGCCAACGGTCCGTACCCGCCCAACACCTGGAGCTACGCGAAAAACCTGCCGGGCTACCCTCACGACATCGCGAAGGCCAAAGCCTTGATGGCCAAGGCCGGACTCAAGGAAGGCTTCCAGACCACCATCTGGACCCGCCCTTCCGGCAGCCTGCTTAACCCCAACCCAAGCCTCGGCGCTCAATTGCTTCAGTCTGACCTCGCGGAAATCGGCATTCAGGCTGAAATCCGCGTGATCGAATGGGGCGAGCTGATCCGCCGCGCCAAGGCCGGTGAACACGACTTGCTGTTCATGGGCTGGGCCGGCGACAACGGTGACCCGGACAACTTCCTCACGCCGCAGTTTTCCTGCGCCGCGGTCAAGTCCGGCACCAACTTCGCCCGCTACTGCAATCAGGATCTGGACAAGCTGATCAGCGCCGGCAAGACCACTGGCGAGCAAGGTGTGCGCAGCAAGCTCTACGAACAGGCCCAGGCGCAGATCCAGCAGCAGGCACTGTGGTTGCCCCTGGCCCACCCGACGGCATTCGCGCTGACACGCAAGGATGTCGAGGGGTACTCGGTCAGCCCGTTCGGCCGACAGGATTACTCGAAGGTCAATATCAAATAACCCACCATACACAAAACCTGTAGGAGTGAGCCTGCTCGCGATTGCATTCTTTCAGTTATCGGACAAGTTGAATGACACGACGCCATCGCGAGCAGGCTCGCTCCTACAGGGGGTCGCATCATCCCGCTCACATCCACCCATACTCCGCCATCGACAACGGATCGCCGTCGCCGATGATGAAATGGTCAAGCACCCGCACATCAATCAACTCCAGCGCCTTTTGCAGGCGCTTGGTCAGCACCCGGTCGGACTGACTGGGGTCGGTGTTGCCCGAAGGATGGTTGTGGCAGAGGATCAATGCCGCTGCGTTGTTGGCCAAGGCGCGTTTGACCACCTCTCGCGGATGAACACTGGTGTTGTCGATGGAGCCGCGAAACAGCGTCTCAAACCCTAGTACCTGATGCTTGGAATCGAGAAACAGGCAACCAAATACCTCGTGAGGCTCGTGGCGCAGCATCGACTTCAGGTACTCACGAACCGCCTGCGGATTCTCCAGTGCCGATTTTTGGCGCGCACGTTCGGCCAGATGACGCCTGCTCATTTCTTGCGCAGCCTGCAACTGTGCAAATTTCGCTGGTCCAAGTCCCAACTGCTTGCTGAACGTTTCCTGATCGGCCTCAAGCAGCAAACGCAGGCTGCCAAACTGATTCAACAGGTGTCGCGCCAAATCTACGGCGCTTTTACCTACCACGCCCGTGCGTAAAAAAATCGCCAGCAATTCGGCGTCCGAAAGGCTTCCCGCGCCCTGTTCAAGCAACCTCTCCCGTGGTCGTTCCGCCGCCGGCCAATCGCGAATACTCATAGCACCTCCCTGTCTGTGGGCACCGCTGTTCCATAGCGGTCGCTGTGATATCGTAGCCCATCTTTTTTGCGGACGAATTCACCCTGGGGAGGGGGTTTCGCCACGTAAGTCACCAACGAATTGAAAGGCAAGCCTATGCAGCGGCTGTATCGGAAACGCATTGTTCTGGGCGTCGGCGGCGGTATCGCCGCCTACAAGAGCGCCGACCTGGTTCGCCGCCTGATCGACCAGGGCGCCGAAGTGCGCGTGGTAATGACCCGTGGCGGCGCAGAGTTCATCACCCCGCTGACCATGCAGGCCCTGTCCGGGCACCCGGTCCACCTGGACCTGCTGGACCCGGCGGCCGAAGCGGCCATGGGCCACATCGAGCTGGCAAAATGGGCCGACCTGGTGCTGATCGCCCCCGCCACAGCGGACCTGATCGCCCGTCTGGCCCAAGGCATTGCCGACGACCTGCTGACCACGCTGGTGCTGGCCACCGACGCAGTGGTCGCCGTTGCACCGGCAATGAACCAGGCCATGTGGCGCGACCCGGCGACCCAGGCCAACCTGCAAACCCTCGAAAGCCGCGACATCAAGGTCTTCGGCCCGGCCTCCGGCAGCCAGGCCTGCGGCGACGTCGGGCTGGGGCGCATGCTCGAAGCCCTTGAACTGGCCCAGTGCGCCGCCGACTGCTTTCAGCGTCAGGCCCTGACCGGTAAACACGTGCTGATCACGGCCGGCCCGACCCAGGAAAACATCGACCCGGTGCGTTACATCACCAACCATAGTTCCGGGAAAATGGGCTTTGCCCTGGCCGAAGCCGCCGTGGAAGCCGGTGCCCGTGTGACCCTGATCACCGGTCCCGTGCATCTGCCGACCCCGGATCGCGTCACTCGCATCGATGTAGTCAGCGCCCGCGACATGCTCGCTGCCTGCGAAGCGGCGATCCCTTGCGACCTGTTCATCGCCTCGGCAGCCGTTGCGGACTACCGCCCGGAAGTCGTTGCCCCACAGAAACTCAAGAAAGACCCTACGAACGGCGACGGCTTGTTGCTACAGATGGTGCGTAACCCGGACATCCTGGCCACCATCGCCACCCGCCCCGACCGCCCGTTCAGTGTCGGTTTTGCCGCCGAGACCGAACACCTGCTCGATTACGCTGCGCGCAAGCTGAAAGACAAGAACCTCGATTTGATCGTCGCCAACGACGTCGCCAACCCGAGCATTGGCTTCAACAGCGAAGAAAACGCCTGCAGCGTGATCGACCGTGAGCTACACGCCACACTCTTCGCCCAGACCAGCAAGAGCAAGATTGCTCGCCAGCTGATCACTTTTATCGCCGAACGTCTGAACCAGGTTTAATTTACATGCACGCTTTGCAAGCCAAGATCCTCGACCCCCGCATCGGTACCGAATTCCCGCTGCCGCAATACGCCACACCGGGCTCCGCCGGCCTCGACCTGCGCGCCATGCTGGAACAGGACACCGTGATCAAGCCGGGTGAAACCGTGCTGATCCCCACTGGCCTGTCGGTCTATATCGGCGACCCGAACCTGGCGGCGCTGATTCTGCCGCGCTCGGGGATGGGCCATAAGCACGGCATCGTGCTGGGCAACCTGGTGGGCCTGATCGACTCCGACTACCAGGGCCCATTGATGGTTTCCTGCTGGAACCGTGGCCAGACCGAATTCACCATGCCGGTCGGCGAGCGCCTGGCGCAACTGGTGCTGGTGCCGGTGGTGCAGGCTCACTTCGAGATGGTTGAAGAGTTTGTTGAAACCGAGCGCGGCACTGGCGGTTTCGGCCATACCGGCACCCGCTGATCCGGACACGCGCTTCTTGTGGTGGGGGAACGGACTCCCTCGCCACAAAATTCAAATTGTCATCTGCAAGGTTTAGCACCGAAAATCAAGGCATTGCCCGGTCAAACCCCTGCCGTCAGGGGCGTCATGGCCCTTTCATACCACGAACTCTCTGTGGAAAACGCCGTCATACCCTTCAGTTTGAACCTGCCGCCGAATGAATCGGCGGCCTGTCCAGCCACTTTCGAGATGGAGCATTTCCACAGATGAACACCCCGGCCAAAGTCG
This sequence comes from Pseudomonas sp. P1_C12, assembly GCF_056406435.1. NCBI lineage: Bacteria > Pseudomonadati > Pseudomonadota > Gammaproteobacteria > Pseudomonadales > Pseudomonadaceae > Pseudomonas > Pseudomonas sp. P1_C12. The sequence goes on from NZ_JBFUAE010000004.1 coordinate 461,263, forward strand.
CACCCAAGTTCCCTGACAGCATCTTCCGCGCCTATGACATTCGCGGCACCGTTCCGGAATTCCTGAACGCTGAAACCGCTTACTGGATCGGCCGCGCCGTCGGCTCCCAAAGCCTGGCCCAGGGCGAGCCAAACGTTTCCGTCGGTCGCGATGGCCGCTTGTCCGGCCCGGAACTGGTCGCACAACTGATCAAAGGCATCGCCGACAGCGGCTGCCACGTCAGTGATGTCGGCCTGGTCCCGACTCCGGCGCTCTACTACGCCGCCAACGTGCTCGCCGGCAAATCCGGCGTGATGCTTACCGGCAGCCACAACCCGTCGAACTACAACGGCTTCAAGATCGTCATTGCCGGCGACACCTTGGCCAACGAACAGATCCAGGCCCTGCATGACCGCCTCAAGACCAACAACCTGAGCAGCGGCCAGGGCAGCATCACCCAGGTCGAGATCCTCGACCGCTACACCACTGAAATCGTCCAGGACATCAAGCTGGCCCGTCGCCTGAAAGTGGTCGTCGACTGCGGCAACGGCGCGGCCGGCGTGATTGCCCCGCAACTGATCGAAGCGCTGAACTGCGAAGTCATCCCGCTGTTCTGCGAAGTGGACGGCAACTTCCCAAACCACCACCCGGACCCGGGCAAGCCTGAAAACCTCGTGGACCTGATCAACAAGGTCAAGGAAACCAAGGCCGATATCGGCCTGGCCTTCGATGGCGATGGCGACCGCGTCGGTGTGGTGACCAACACCGGCAGCATCGTCTACCCGGACCGCCTGCTGATGCTGTTTGCCCGCGACGTCGTGGCGCGCAACCCGGGCGCCGAGATCATCTTCGACGTCAAATGCACCCGCCGCCTGTTTGCGCTGATCAAGGAATACGGCGGCCGGTCGTTAATGTGGAAGACCGGTCACTCGTTGATCAAAAAGAAAATGAAACAATCCGGCGCCCTGCTGGCTGGCGAAATGAGCGGGCACATCTTTTTCAAGGAGCGCTGGTTCGGTTTCGACGACGGCATCTACAGCGCCGCACGCTTGCTGGAGATCCTCAGCAAAGAAAAATCCTCGGCCGAAGAGCTGTTCGCGACCTTCCCGAACGATATTTCTACGCCGGAAATCAATATCCATGTGACCGAAGAGAGCAAATTCAGCATCATTGATGCATTGCACGATGCGCAGTGGGGCGAAGGCGCTGACCTGACCACCATTGACGGCGTGCGAGTCGACTATGCCAAAGGCTGGGGCCTGGTACGCGCATCCAACACCACACCGGTGCTGGTGCTGCGTTTCGAGGCCGATGACGAGGCTGAACTGCAACGCATCAAGGATGTGTTCCACATCCAGCTCAAGCGCGTTGCACCTGATCTCCAACTACCGTTCTGATTCACCCGGAGCCCTGAATGACCCTCGAACGCGAAGCCGCCGCCAACACCGCCAAGGTCCTGTCCGAAGCGTTGCCTTACATCCGCCGTTATGTCGGCAAGACACTGGTGATCAAATACGGCGGCAACGCGATGGAAAGCGAGGAGCTGAAAACCGGCTTCGCCCGCGACATCGTGCTGATGAAGGCCGTGGGCATCAACCCGGTGGTGGTTCACGGTGGCGGCCCGCAAATCGGTGACCTGCTCAAGCGCCTGTCGATCGAGAGCCATTTCGTCGACGGCATGCGCGTCACCGACGCCGCGACCATGGACGTGGTGGAAATGGTCCTTGGCGGCCAGGTCAACAAGGACATCGTCAACCTGATCAACCGTCACGGCGGTAGCGCCATCGGCCTGACCGGGAAAGACGCCGAGCTGATTCGCGCGAAGAAGCTCACCGTTACCCGTCAGACCCCGGAAATGACCACCCCGGAAATCATCGACATCGGCCATGTGGGCGAAGTGGTCGGGATCAACACCGATCTGCTGAACCTGCTGGTCAAGGGCGATTTCATTCCGGTGATCGCGCCCATCGGTGTCGGTGCCAACGGCGAGTCGTACAACATCAACGCTGACCTGGTGGCCGGTAAAGTCGCCGAAGCGTTGAAAGCCGAGAAGCTGATGCTGCTGACCAACATTGCCGGCCTGATGGACAAGTCGGGCACGGTCCTGACCGGCCTGACAACCCAGCAAGTCGACGACCTGATCGCCGACGGCACCATCTACGGCGGCATGCTGCCGAAGATCCGCTGCGCACTGGAAGCGGTCCAGGGCGGCGTGGGCAGCTCGCTGATCATTGACGGTCGCGTGCCGAACGCAATCCTGCTGGAAATCTTCACCGATACCGGCGTGGGCACCCTGATCAGCAATCGCAAGCGTCCTTAAGCGATAGCGCAAACAAGAAGACCCCGCTCGGCCTGGCTGAGCGGGGTCTTTTTGTATGCGATCCCTGCGGAATTTGCACCTACCTGCAGGGTATTGCGTTAGACGCCGTACTGGGCGCGGTACGCTTCTACTGCCGGCAAATGCTGCTTGAGCTGCGGGTCATCAGCCAGGAACTCCAGCACCTGATTCAGCGAAACGATGCTGATCACCGGGATGCCGAAGTCACGCTCGACCTCCTGGATCGCCGACAATTCGCCGTTGCCACGCTCCTGACGGTTCAGGGCGATCAGCACGCCAGCGGCCTTGGCGCCGTCCTGGGAAGCGATGATTTGCATCACTTCACGGATCGCGGTGCCAGCGGTGATTACGTCATCGATGATCAGCACATCGCCGGTCAACGGTGCGCCGACCAGGCTGCCGCCTTCGCCGTGGGCCTTGGCTTCCTTGCGGTTGAAGCACCATGGCAGGTCACGGTTGTGATGTTCAGCCAGCGCCACGGCGGTGGTCGCCGCCAACGGGATGCCCTTGTAGGCCGGGCCAAACAGCACGTCGAACGCAATGCCGCTTTCAGCAATGGCGGCGGCGTAGAAACGCCCCAGTTGCGCCAGAGCCGAGCCCGAGTTGAACAAGCCGGCGTTGAAGAAGTAAGGACTGGTACGCCCGGACTTCAGGGTGAACTCACCGAAGCGCAAAACGCCGCGATCGATGGCAAAACGAATGAAATCGCGCTGATACGCTTGCATGAAAAAAACCCCAAATACCACGGATTTAGCTAATTAGCTTGACGCCGTGTATCATACACGCACGCGATTTTTGGGGCCATTTATGCGGATCATCAGTGTGAACGTCAATGGTATTCAGGCTGCAGTCGAGCGTGGTTTGCTCAGTTGGCTGCAAGCACAGAATGCCGACGTCATCTGCCTGCAGGACACCCGTGCCTCCGCCTTTGAACTGGATGACCCAGCCTTCCAACTGGATGGCTACTTCCTTTATGCCTGCGATGCCGAAGTCCCTGCCCAAGGCGGCGTGGCTTTGTATTCGCGGTTGCAACCGAAGGCTGTCATCAGCGGTCTCGGTTTCGAGACGGCCGACCGCTACGGGCGCTACCTGCAAGCCGATTTCGACAAGGTCAGCATCGCGACCTTGCTGCTCCCTTCGGGGCAGAACGGCGATGAAGACTTGAACCAGAAGTTCAAGCTAATGGACGACTTCGCCCGTTATCTGGATAAACAGCGACGCAAACGTCGCGAGTACATTTATTGTGGCTCGCTGTACGTGGCGCAACAGAAGCTGGATATCAAGAACTGGCGCGACAGCCAGCAATCTCCGGGCTTCCTGGCACCTGAACGTGCCTGGATGGACGAGATTGTCGGCAACATGGGTTATGTCGACGCCCTGCGGGAAGTCAGCCGTGAAGGCGACCAGTACAGCTGGTGGCCGGACAACGAACAGGCGGAGATGCTCAACCTCGGTTGGCGCTTCGACTATCAACTGCTGACCCCGGGCCTGCGCCGCTTCGTACGCAGTGCACGCCTGCCACGCCAGCCGCGGTTCTCGCAACACGCGCCGCTGATCGTGGACTACGACTGGACGCTGACGATCTAAGTGATTTTTCACTGAACAGTCTGATAGACGGTCGAAAAAATGCCCGTATCGCAAGATACGGGCATTTTTTATGCGTTCTATTCAGGGGGGCCCAACGGCCTGAACTTCAAACCGCGGCGAAAAACGGCAGTGCAAGGTACAACTTGATCACGATGACATTAATGATGTCGATGAAGAAAGCGCCCACCATAGGCACCACCAGGAACGCTATCTGCGAAGGCCCGTAGCGCTGTGTTACCGCTTGCATGTTAGCGATGGCCGTTGGCGTGGCACCCAGTCCAAAACCGCAGTGCCCTGCCGCCAGTACAGCCGCATCGTAGTTACTGCCCATCATCCTGAACGTCACAAAAATCGCGAACAGTGCCATGACCAGCGTTTGCGCAGCCAGGATGATGAAGATCGGCAAAGCCAGTGCAGCCAGATCCCACAGTTTGAGTGACATCAGAGCGATCGCCAGAAACAGCGACAAGCTGACGTTCCCCAGCACTGAGACTTCACGCTCAAACACCTGATACACGCCAAGCGCCGAAAGCCCGTTCCGTAAAAGCACGCCCACGAACAACACGCAAACAAACGTTGGCAACTCAAATGCGGTCCCCTGAAGCCACCCATTCAGGAGTGAGCCCGCCAGCAGGCTGACAGCGATCAAAGCCAATGTCTCGACTAGCGAAAACGACGTGATCGAGCGCTCTTTGTTCGGTTGTTCAAAGCCCTTGGGCAACCGTGGCTTTTCCTGCTCGCAGCCGGGTGTCTGGACACGACTGATGAGCAAGCGGGCAACAGGCCCACCGATCAAACCGCCCAGCACCAGGCCAAACGTCGCAGAGGCCATGGCCAGTTCAGAGGCAGACGCCAGACCGAACTTCTCGCTGAACGTCGCCCCCCACGCAGCACCTGTACCGTGGCCGCCTGCCAAGGTAATCGAGCCTGTCAGCAAGCCCATCAAGGGATCGAGCCCCAGCACCGTTGCAAGCCCGATACCCATCGCATTCTGGATCACCAGAAGTCCGACAACCGCCAGCAAAAAGATCCCCACGACGCGCCCGCCCTTCTTCAGGCTGGCGAAGTCTGCACTCAAGCCGATGGTGGCAAAAAACGCCAACATCAAGGGAGTTTGCAGCGAGGTATCAAATCGGATTTCGAAATCGAGGGTTCTCAAAGCCAGAAGACCCAAGGCAACCACCAGGCCGCCTGCTACAGGTTCCGGGATATTATAAGTACGTAAAAAGCCGACACGTGAGACAAGAGCGCGTCCCAGCAAAAGTACTAAAGAGGCGGCGACAAGCGTTCCATAAAAATCGAGCTGAAGCATTTGGGATATTCTTGCTTTTACATTCAGGGGCGAACTTTTTACCTGGACACGCCTCTTGAACAGGTTGATCCATCTCAACACTGACTAGTATTGGATTCAGAGGCCGTCAATGGTCCGAATATATCGAAATATTTCTTTATAAATATTACTTGCGGCAACTTTATCAATCGCCAAGTCTCATTGCCAAGCATACAAGCCGTACTGAGCCTTGCAGTTTGTGACTAAACGTGTAAGGAGTTTTATTTGCACGAATGAACTTCATTTGAATAGCGAGCGACCAAGTACGCAACATTAGAGATTAATCTGATTGCAAAAATACAAATGCCCCGACATGTCGGGGCATTTGTATTGAACTGCGCTTAAAACAGCACCAGCGTCCTGGCTTACTTGATCAACCGCCAGGTGAACGGATACCGATAAGGCTGCCCTTCATTGGCCTTCACCCCGGCAATGATCGTCAGCACCAGCGCACCGATCGCGATCAGGCCAAACAGGAAGAACCCGATAATCACCACCATCAGCAAGAAGCAAATGGCCGAGGCAATGGCGACGGAGATCTGAAAGTTCAGCGCTTCCTTGCCCTGGGCATCGATGAACGGGTCCATCTCGCGTTTCATCTGCCAGAGAATCAGCGGGCCGATGATCGTGCCAAACGGAATCCAGATCCCCAGCAAGGCGGACAAGTGGCAAAACATGGCCCACTGACGCACCTCTTGGTTCGGCGTGGGCAGTGGCAGTTGCTCGTCACTCATGGTGTCCTCCTTGCCTGGAGCAGTCCGATCAGTCGGCCAATACGGCCTTTTGCAGTTCGAAGATCTCGTTCATGCCTTTCTTCGCCAGCTCGAGCATGGCGTTCAACTCTTCAGGCTGGAACGGCGCGCCTTCGGCAGTGCCCTGGACTTCAATGAAACCACCAGCGCTGGTCATCACCACGTTCAGGTCCGTCTCGGCGGCCGAGTCTTCCAGGTAGTCGAGGTCAAGAACAGGCTCACCCTTGTACATGCCCACGGAAACAGCAGCGATCATCTGCTTGACCGGGTCACCCCCCTTCAGACCGCCACGCTTCTTGATGACTTTCAAGGCATCGATCAGCGCAACCATGGAGCCGGTGATCGAAGCCGTGCGGGTGCCGCCATCGGCCTGGATCACATCGCAGTCGACGTACAGGGTGACGTCGCCCAGCTTGGACATGTCCAGCGCAGCGCGCAGGGAGCGACCGATCAGACGCTGGATTTCCAAGGTGCGACCGCCTTGCTTGCCACGGCTGGCTTCACGCTGGTTACGCTCGCCGGTAGCGCGCGGCAGCATGCCGTACTCGGCTGTCAACCAACCCTGGCCCTGGCCTTTCAGGAAACGCGGTACGCCCGGCTCAACGCTGACGGTGCAGATGACCTTGGTATCACCGAACTCGACCAGCACAGAACCCTCGGCGTGTTTGGTGTAGTTGCGGGTGATGCGGATCGAGCGGAGCTGATCGGCAGCGCGACCACTTGGACGTATCATAGGGAGTACCTGTACTGGGGACGGAAAACTGCGGAGCATTATAGAGCCGACGGCCGCCACTGGGCACGTCTAAAAAAATCCGCCGACGACCGAGGGCTCTGTACCGCGCGTCGGTGCAGGCCTGCCGCTCTTTGTCACACCGTGTGTTTGGGCGCATCCGCGTCACTGCGCTACAATCCTGCGCCTTTGCTGCCAGTCGGCTTTAATTCATTGATATCGGATTCCCGGAACCTCGGTTCGGTGCCGATCTGCATTGCGAGGTACCGCCATGGTGCACAGCATGACCGCCTTCGCCCGCGTCGAAAACGCCGGCGTCCAGGGCACCCTGAGCTGGGAGCTGCGGTCGGTCAACAGCCGCTACCTGGAACCCCACCTGCGCCTGCCGGAGTCCTTTCGCGACCTCGAGGGCGCTGTTCGTGAAGCCCTGCGCCAGGGTATATCGCGGGGCAAGCTCGAATGCACCCTGCGCTTCACCGAAGAAAACATCGGCAAAGCGCTGCAAATCGATCAGGAGCGTGCCGCGCAACTGGTCGCCGCCGCCGAGACCATCGCCAGCCTGATCAAAAATCCGGCAGCGCTGAACCCGCTGGAAGTCCTGGCCTGGCCCGGCGTACTGGTAGGCGACGCCACCGACCCGCAAGCCTTGAACGCCGAAGCGCTGGCACTGTTCAATCAGGGTCTCAAGGAACTGAAGGCCGGCCGCGAGCGCGAAGGCGCGGAGCTGGCGCGGCTGATCAACGAGCGCCTGAGCTCCATCGAAGAAGACGTGGTGACCTTGCGCGAACTGGTCCCGCAAATGCTCGCCACCCAGCGCCAGAAAGTCCTCGACCGCTTCGCCGACATGAAGGCCGAGATGGATCCGCAGCGCCTGGAGCAGGAAATGGTCATGCTCGCGCAAAAAAGCGACGTCGCCGAAGAACTGGATCGCCTGAGTACTCACATCATCGAAGTTCGCCGGGTGCTCAAATCCGGCGGCGCCGCCGGTCGGCGCCTGGACTTCCTGATGCAGGAACTCAACCGCGAAGCCAATACACTGGGCTCCAAAGCCTTCGACCCGCGCAGCACCCAGGCTGCGGTCAACCTCAAGGTGTTGATCGAGCAGATGCGCGAACAAGTGCAGAATATTGAGTAAGGCTACCCCGACATGACACACAGCACCGGCACCCTGTACATCATTTCCGCCCCTTCGGGCGCGGGCAAGAGCAGTCTGGTCAAGGCCCTGACCGACGCCAATCCGGAGATCCGCGTCTCGGTCTCCCACACCACCCGCGCCATGCGCCCCGGTGAAGTGAATGGCGTGAACTATCACTTCGTCGACCGCAGCGAGTTCGTGAAGATGATCGAACACGGGGATTTTCTTGAGCGCGCCGAAGTGTTCGGCAATCTCTACGGCACGTCGCAAAGCCACCTGCAGCAGACACTGGACGAAGGCCACGACCTGATTCTGGAAATCGACTGGCAAGGTGCCGAGCAAGTGCGCAAGCTGATGCCTCAGGCCCGCTCGATCTTCATTCTGCCGCCGTCATTGCAGGCCCTGCACCAGCGCCTGACCAATCGCGGCCAGGACAGTGACGAAGTCATTGACGGCCGGATGCGCGAAGCCGTCAGCGAAATGAGCCACTACGTCGACTACGACTACCTGATCATCAACGACGATTTCGCCCACGCGCTGCACGATCTGAAGGCGATTTTCCGCGCCAATCAGCTGATTCAAAAGCGTCAGCAGCAGCGTCACGGCAAATTGCTGGCTGAATTGCTCGGTTAATCAGCTCTTCCCAAAACCGCTGCAAGGGCTTTACATTGGCACTTGCAGCGCGTTGTGGGGCTTGGTCAAAAAATCAGCGCTTCCCTAATCGCTGGTGATTTTTTAAACTGTTGAGTCCGCTCGCCCATCCGGGCAGCGCGCATATTGCATTTGCTACGAGGAAGACCATGGCCCGCGTAACCGTTGAAGACTGCCTAGAACACGTGGATAACCGCTTTGAGCTGGTCATGCTCTCTACCAAGCGTGCCCGTCAACTGGCCACCGGGGGCAAAGAGCCGAAAGTAGCATGGGAAAACGACAAGCCTACCGTCGTCGCCCTGCGCGAAATCGCTGAAGGCCTGATCGACTACGCAGCTATCGCCGAAGCCGAAATCGTTGAAGATGAACCGCTTTTTGCTGCATTCGAGGACGAGTCCAACGAGGCCGTCTAAGCCTATGCCTGGTCGACGTAGCACGGCGCGGGATAAAAGCTTACGGCAGGAGATATCATGCCGAGCATAGACGCCCTCGCCGATCGCTTATCGACCTACCTCGGCAACGACCAGGTCAACCTGGTCCGCCGAGCGTATTTCTACGCCGAACAAGCCCACGACGGCCAACGCCGCCGTAGCGGCGAGGCGTACGTCACGCACCCACTCGCGGTTGCGAATATTCTTGCCGACATGCACATGGACCATCAGAGCCTGATGGCTGCAATGCTGCATGACGTGATCGAAGACACCGGTATCGCCAAGGAAGCGCTGCAAGCGCAGTTCGGCGAAACCGTGGCCGAACTGGTCGACGGGGTCAGTAAACTGACCCAGATGAACTTCGAGACCAAGGCCGAGGCACAAGCCGAAAACTTCCAGAAAATGGCCATGGCCATGGCCCGCGACATTCGCGTGATCCTGGTCAAGCTGGCCGACCGCCTGCACAACATGCGCACCCTGGAAGTGTTGTCCGGCGAAAAACGCCGACGCATCGCCAAGGAAACCCTGGAAATTTATGCGCCCATCGCCAACCGGCTGGGCATGCACGCCATCCGCATAGAATTCGAAGACCTCGGCTTCAAGGCCATGCACCCGATGCGTTCCGCGCGGATCTACCAGGCGGTCAAACGCGCCCGGGGCAACCGCAAGGAAATCGTCAACAAGATTGAAGAGTCCTTGAGCCACTGCCTGGCCATCGATGGCATCCAGGGCGAGGTCAGCGGCCGGCAGAAACACCTCTACGGCATCTACAAGAAAATGCGCGGCAAGCGTCGGGCCTTCAACGAGATCATGGACGTCTACGCGTTCCGGATCATCGTCGACAAGGTCGATACCTGCTACCGCGTGCTGGGCGCTGTACATAATTTGTACAAGCCACTGCCGGGACGCTTCAAGGATTACATCGCGATCCCCAAGGCCAACGGCTATCAGTCGCTGCACACCACGCTGTTCGGCATGCACGGCGTACCGATCGAGATCCAGATCCGCACCCGCGAAATGGAAGAGATGGCCAACAACGGCATCGCCGCCCATTGGCTGTACAAGTCCAGCGGTGACGAGCAGCCGAAAGGCACTCATGCCCGCGCCCGCCAGTGGGTCAAGGGCGTGCTGGAAATGCAGCAACGCGCCGGCAACTCACTGGAATTCATCGAAAGTGTGAAGATCGACCTGTTCCCGGACGAGGTCTACGTGTTCACGCCCAAAGGCCGGATCATGGAGCTGCCCAAGGGCTCTACGGCGGTCGACTTCGCTTACGCGGTACATACCGACGTCGGCAACAGCTGCATCGCCTGCCGGATCAATCGTCGACTCGCGCCGCTGTCCGAACCGCTGCAAAGCGGCTCCACGGTCGAGATCGTCAGCGCTCCCGGCGCGCGGCCGAACCCGGCCTGGCTCAACTTCGTGGTCACCGGCAAGGCGCGCACGCACATCCGCCACGCACTGAAGCTGCAACGCCGTTCCGAATCCATCAGCCTCGGCGAACGCCTGCTGAACAAGGTCCTCAACGGTTTCGACAGCGCGCTGGAGAAAGTCCCGGCCGAACGCGTCAAGGCCATGCTTATCGAGTACCGTCTCGAACTGATCGAAGATTTGCTCGAAGACATCGGTCTGGGCAATCGCATGGCCTATGTGGTGGCCCGCCGACTGCTGGGCGAAGGCGAACATTTGCCAAGTCCGGAAGGCCCGCTGGCGATTCGCGGCACCGAGGGCCTGGTGCTCAGCTACGCCAAGTGCTGCACGCCGATCCCGGGCGACCCGATTGTCGGTCACCTGTCTGCCGGCAAAGGCATGGTCGTGCACCTGGATAATTGCCGCAACATCAGCGAAATCCGGCACAACCCGGAAAAATGCATCCAGCTCTCGTGGGCCAAGGATGTCACCGGCGAATTCAACGTCGAGCTGCGCGTCGAGCTGGAGCACCAGCGCGGCCTGATCGCCCTGCTGGCCAGCAGCGTCAACGCGGCCGACGGCAATATCGAGAAAATCAGCATGGACGAACGCGATGGTCGCATCAGCGTGGTCCAGTTGGTGGTCAGCGTGCACGACCGCGTGCACCTGGCCCGCGTGATCAAGAAACTGCGCGCCTTGTCCGGGGTGATTCGCATCACCCGCATGCGTGCATAGCTCGCCAACTCATTACAAGGAGTCATACATGACCAAGACTGTTATCACCAGCGACAAGGCCCCGGCCGCCATCGGTACTTACTCCCAGGCGATCAAGGCTGGCAACACCGTTTACATGTCGGGTCAGATTCCCCTGGACCCAAAAACCATGGAACTGGTTGAAGGCTTCGAAGCCCAGACCGTCCAGGTGTTCGAGAACCTCAAGGCCGTGGCTGAAGCCGCTGGCGGTTCGTTCAAGGACATCGTCAAGCTGAACATCTTCCTCACCGACCTGAGCCACTTCGCCAAGGTCAACGAGATCATGGGCAAGTACTTCGACCAGCCTTACCCTGCCCGCGCCGCCATCGGTGTAGCAGCCCTGCCAAAGGGTTCGCAGGTTGAAATGGATGCCATCCTGGTCATCGAGTAATGCGTGCGGCGCAGCCCAAGGCTGCGTCGACTGCTCTGCTGTAAAGAAAGTTTGAAAGGATTTCACCATGCGCAACGCGCTTGCTCTCTCGCTGCTCGCCCTGTTCCTGGGCGGATGTGCCAGCAACCCTGCCGACCGTGACATCAGCGGCACCTGGATCAACCAGATGGCGATTGACGCTGCATCCAAAGGTGTCCCCCTGCGCGAAGCGCTCCAGGCCAATGGCCCGAACCTGGAATGGGACATCAACACCAAGGCTGGTCAGGCCCGCTACACCAACGGTTTTGAAAATGTCGACGGCAAGCTGCTGGGTGAAGAGTCCGGCGCCTGGAAAGTCGACTTTTATGGCAGCTCGGCCAGTGAGTTGAAGCGTGACGGCAAGCAACTGAGCCAGTCCGCCAGCGACAATGAGCCTGAGCAAGTCTTCGACCGCGTACAGATCCAGGTACCGGATGGCGCACCGATGGGCGCCAGCTTCGAACGTGCGCTGTATTCAGCCTACATGGGCGGCGGCTGGACAATCGTCAACGGCCCAGGCGAAGGCAACACGGTTCAATTCCAGGCCGATGGCCAGGTGACCGGCCTGCCAGGCAGCGACCGCTATGCGCTGTGCCTGGCCGGCGATTGCGCATCCATGAGCGGCGGCAACGACAACATGTGGCTGCAACAAAATGGCCAGGGCAACGCCTGGATCTTTGCGCGAAAGGGCAAAGAGCTGGAGATTTTCCAGACCGTGAACACGGCGCAGGCTGACGAGATGCCCTCGTTTACGCCGGGCGAGCGCAAGTGGTTGCTCGAGAAGCAATAACCTACGCATAACCCATGTGGGAGCGAGCCTGCTCGCGATGGCGGCATGACAGTCAACGATGATGTTGAATGTTATTGCCTCATCGCGAGCAGGCTCGCTCCCACAGTTGTTTCAGGGTGCCTGAAGGTCAGCAGCGCCCTTCAATGATCGCCGCATACCCCTCGCGAAAACTCGGGTACTTCGGCGTCCAGCCCAAGGCTTTAGCCCGCGCATTACTGCAGCGTTTGCTGCCAGTGCGACGCACGCTGTCGTCATCGGCCCATTCAGTCACACCCAGATACTCACGCAACCAGCCCACCACATCGGCCAGCGCTGCCGGTGCGTCATCGACGCCGATGTAGATATCATCCAGCGCCACACCACGTCGATCCGCCTCAAGCAGGCACGCTATCAACCCCGCGGCATCGTCCGCATGAATCCGGTTGGCATACAACGGTGGTTCGACCGCTACGCGATAACCCCGGCGCACCTGCGTCAGCAGCCATTCACGGCCAGGGCCGTAAATGCCGGTCAAGCGCACGATACTGGCCGCAATGCCGCTTTTAAGGGCAAGTTGCTCGGCTTCGAGCATCACACGTCCGGAATAACCTGCCGCCACGGCTGGCGAAGTTTCGTCGACCCACTCGCCCTCCTGTTGCCCGTAAACACTGCTACTGGAAACAAACAACAGGCGATTGGGCACCTGCCCGTAGTCGTTCAGCCACTCCAGCACATGCTCCAGGCCCTGGACATAGGCAGCACGGTAACCGGCTTCATCGTGATCGGTGGCCGCCGCGCAATACACCAGGTAATCCACGGCGCCAATTGGCCAAGTGGCCGGGCAATCTTTGTTGAACAGGTCACCAGCAACACCGATAACGCCGTTGGGCAGGCGTGAAACGTCGCGTCGCAGACCATGGACCTCCCACCCCGTCGCCAGCAATTGTGTGGCCAGGCGGCTGCCGACATCACCGCAGCCGGCGATCAAAACAGTAGGCGCAGACATCAGAAAACTCCCATCGGAAAGCCACAGACTAGCGCCGGCAATAGATAGGCGGCTAGCAATGCAGGAAAAAAAGAGACGCTATTACTTCTGTTAACAAGAATTAATTGCAATAATGCGCCCCACTTTTGTTCTCGGCCTTTCGAGGCCTGGAAGAACATCACCCGTTTTTTCTCTCAGGTCCGGCCAGCATGACACGTAATCAATTCTCCGCTTCGCCAACCAAACGACCTCGCGCCTGGAGCGCGGTGGCCGCCCTGCTCCTCAGCCTGATGCTCGCGCCAGTCGCCGCTTTCGCCGATGCCCAGGCGCCAGCCACACCAGCCGCCACCGCACCTGCTCCGGCCGATCACGCCACACCGGTCGCTGCTCCGGGCGCGACCGATCCGGCCCAGGCCGCACCGGCAGAAACGCTAGGTGAAGACGCCCCTGAAGTCCTCGAAGCCGACAACACCCTGGGCATGGCCCATGACCTGTCGCCGTGGGGCATGTACAAGAACGCCGACATCATCGTAAAAATCGTGATGATCGGCCTGGCCATCGCCTCGATCATCACCTGGACCATCTGGATCGCCAAGGGTCTTGAGCTGATGGGCGCCAAGCGTCGTCTGCGCGGTGAAATCGCCCAACTGAAAAAATCCGCCTCCCTCAAGGAAGCCAGCGCCACTGCGGCGAAGGAAGGCACCCTGGCCAACCTGCTGGTGCACGACGCCCTCGAAGAGATGCGCCTGTCGGTCAACAGCCGCGAGAAGGAAGGCATCAAGGAACGCGTGAGCTTCCGTCTTGAGCGCCTGGTCGCGGCCTGCGGTCGTAACATGAGCAGCGGCACCGGCGTACTCGCCACCATCGGTTCCACTGCCCCGTTTGTCGGCCTGTTCGGCACCGTTTGGGGCATCATGAACAGCTTCATCGGCATTGCCAAGACCCAGACCACCAACCTCGCCGTCGTCGCTCCCGGCATCGCCGAAGCCCTGTTGGCTACCGCGCTGGGCCTGGTTGCAGCGATCCCTGCGGTCGTGATCTACAACGTCTTTGCCCGCTCCATTGCCGGTTACAAGGCTCAGGTGTCCGACGCGTCGGCACAGGTCCTGCTGCTGGTCAGCCGCGACCTCGACCACCAGCCTGAGCGCAGCTCGCAACCGCACATGGTGAAAGTGGGGTAATCGGCCATGGGCCTGCATTTGAAAGAAGGGGCAGACGACGATCTGTCCGAAAACCACGAAATCAACGTCACGCCGTTCATCGACGTGATGCTGGTGCTGTTGATCATCTTCATGGTGGCGGCCCCGCTGGCCACCGTGGACATCAAGGTCGACCTGCCCGCCTCGACCGCCAAGCCGGCGCCGCGGCCAGAGAAACCGGTGTTCCTCAGCGTCAAGGCTGACCAGCGCCTGTTCCTCGGCGAAGACGAGGTGAAAGCCGAAGCACTCGGCGCCACGCTCGACGCCAGGACCCAGGGCAAGAAAGACACGACGATCTTCTTCCAGGCCGACAAAGGCGTGGATTACGGCGACCTGATGAGCGTGATGGACAACCTGCGCTCCGCCGGTTACCTGAAGGTGGGTCTGGTCGGTCTCGAGACGGCAGCCAAGAAATGATCACGACGCGCCATAAGCTGACGCGTTACAGCGGTAGCCTGGCAGTAGTGCTGGGTGTTCACGCGCTGGCCATCGCGCTGGCGCTGAACTGGTCCGGCCGTCCGCCCATCGAATTGCCCCCTCAGGCAATGATGGTCGAACTGGCACCGGTTCCTGCCCCGCCACCGCCTGCTCCGCCGAAGGTCGTCACCCCGCCGCAGCCACCGGCTCCGGTTGAAGAACTGCCGATACCCAAGCTCGCCGAAGCGCCGAAAGCTGAAATTGCCGTGCCCAAGCCGGTCAAACCCAAGCCGAAGCCGCAGCCGCCCAAGCCGGTAGAGAAGAAACCCGAACCGCCGAAAGAAAAGCCGGCCGAAGAGAAACCGGCCGAAACGCAACAGACTCAAACGCCAACGGAGAAATCCGCCCAGCCTGCGCCCGGCCCTTCGTCAGCTCAACTGGCGGCCAAGGCCAGCTGGCAAGGCACCTTGCTGGCGCACCTGCAGAAGTACAAGAAGTACCCTGCAAGTGCCCAGGCGCGGGGCAAGGAAGGCATGAACCGTCTGCGTTTCGTCGTGGATGCCGAAGGCAATGTGTTGTCGTTTGAGCTGGTCGGCGCCTCGGGCACTGCCGATCTGGACCGGGCCACCCTGGAAATGATCCGCCGCGCTCAACCGCTGCCCAAACCACCGTCCGACATGCTGACCAATGGCTCCATCGAAATTGTTGCCCCCTTTGTTTACTCGCTGGAAAAACGCCGGCGTTAACAATCAAAAGATCGCAGCCTTCGGCAGCTCCTACACAGGTTGATGTAATCCCTGTAGGAGCTGCCGAAGGCTGCGATCTTTTTTGCCTTTCGCATTGCCCGGTGTCACTCGACACGTACAGTCTGATAACGTGCGTCTATCGATTGCAGCCGGTATGCTTGGCCCGCAACTTCATGGACGCTTGCTATGACTCTTACAGAATTACGCTACATCGTTACCCTCGCCCAAGAGCAGCACTTCGGCCACGCGGCCGAGCGTTGCCACGTCAGCCAGCCGACCCTTTCGGTGGGCGTGAAAAAGCTTGAAGACGAACTCGGTGTGCTGATTTTCGAGCGCAGCAAAAGCGCCGTGCGCCTGACCCCGGTCGGCGAAGGCATCGTCGCCCAGGCGCAGAAAGTGCTGGAACAAGCCCAGGGCATCCGCGAACTGGCCCAGGCCGGCAAGAACCAACTGACCGCCCCTCTGAAAGTCGGCGCGATCTACACCGTCGGGCCGTACCTGTTTCCGCATCTGATTCCGCAACTGCACCGGGTCGCCCCGCAGATGCCGTTGTACATCGAAGAAAACTTCACCCACGTGCTGCGCGACAAACTGCGCAACGGCGAGCTCGACGCGATCATCATCGCCCTGCCGTTCAATGAAGCCGACGTGCTGACCCTGCAACTCTACGACGAGCCGTTCTACGTGCTCATGCCAGCACAGCACCCGTGGACGCAAAAAGATTCCATCGACGCCAGCCTGCTCAACGACAAGAGCCTGCTGCTGCTCGGCGAAGGTCACTGCTTCCGCGATCAGGTACTGGAAGCCTGCCCGACCCTGACCAAAGGCAACGACGGCGCCAAGCACACCACGGTGGAATCCAGCTCCCTGGAAACCATTCGCCACATGGTCGCATCCGGCCTGGGTATTTCGATCCTGCCGTTATCGGCAGTCGACAGCCATCACTACGCCCCCGGCGTGATCGAAGTGCGCCCGCTCTCGGCACCCGTACCCTTCCGCACCGTGGCCATTGCCTGGCGCGCCAGCTTCCCGCGTCCGAAGGCGATTGAAATCCTCGCCGACTCCATTCGCCTGTGCTCGGTGGCCAAGCCAGCGGCACAAGTCGCTGCGGGCTAAGCACCGGTCATGAGCGAGTTGTCGCAAGTGTCGGTGACGGCACTCAAGGGTGTCGGCGAAGCCATGGCCGAGAAACTGGCCAAGGTCGGCCTGGAAAACCTCCAGGACGTGCTGTTCCACCTGCCCCTGCGCTATCAGGACCGCACCCGTGTCGTCCCGATTGGCGCATTGCGACCCGGACAGGACGCGGTCATCGAAGGCACCGTCAGCGGCGCCGACGTGGTCATGGGCCGTCGGCGCAGCCTGGTGGTTCGACTGCAGGACGGCACCGGGGGCTTAAGCCTGCGTTTCTACCATTTCAGCAACGCGCAAAAAGAAGGCCTCAAACGCGGCACGCGGATTCGCTGTTACGGCGAAGCGCGGCCCGGCGCTTCGGGGCTGGAGATCTACCACCCGGAATACCGCGCCATCACTGGTGACGAACCGCCGCCGGTGGATGAAACCTTGACCCCGGTCTACCCGCTCACCGAAGGCCTGACCCAACAGCGCTTGCGCCAGTTGTGCATGCAGACCCTTACCCTGCTCGGCCCCAGCAGCCTGCCCGACTGGCTGCCGAACGAACTGGCCCGCGACTACCAATTGGCGCCGTTGGCCGATGCGATCCGCTACCTGCACAACCCGCCCGCCGATGCCGATGTCGATGAGCTGGCCCTCGGTCACCACTGGGCGCAGCACCGTCTGGCCTTCGAAGAACTGCTGACCCATCAATTGTCGCAACAGCGTCTGCGCGAAAGCATGCGCTCCCTGCGTGCACCAGCGATGCCCAAAGCCACCCAACTGCCGGCCAAATACCTGGCCAACCTCGGCTTCAACCCGACCGGCGCCCAGCAACGGGTCGGCAACGAAATCGCTTATGACCTCAGCCAGCACGAACCGATGCTGCGGCTGATCCAGGGCGACGTTGGTGCCGGCAAAACCGTGGTTGCTGCCCTCGCTGCACTGCAAGCGTTGGAGGCCGGTTATCAGGTCGCCCTGATGGCGCCCACCGAGATTCTCGCCGAGCAGCACTTCATCACGTTCAAGCGCTGGCTCGAACCACTGGGCATCGAAGTCGCGTGGCTGGCCGGCAAGCTCAAAGGCAAGAACCGCGTGGCTGCGCTGGAGCAAATCGCCAGCGGCACACCGATGGTGGTTGGTACTCACGCGCTGTTCCAGGACGAAGTGCAATTCAAGAACCTCGCGTTGGTGATCATCGACGAGCAGCACCGCTTCGGCGTGCAGCAGCGTCTGGCCTTGCGGCAGAAAGGCGTCGGCGGGCGCATGTGCCCGCATCAATTGATCATGACCGCCACGCCGATTCCGCGCACGTTGGCGATGAGCGCCTACGCAGATCTCGACACCTCGATCCTCGACGAACTGCCACCGGGCCGAACCCCGGTCAACACCGTGCTGATCACCGACACCCGGCGGGTCGAAGTCATCGAGAGGGTGCGTAGCGCCTGCGCCGAGGGGCGTCAGGCCTATTGGGTTTGCACACTGATCGAAGAGTCGGAAGAGTTGACCTGCCAGGCCGCCGAAACCACCTATGAGGACCTCACCGCAGCCCTCGGCGAATTGAAGGTCGGGCTGATCCACGGCCGCATGAAGCCTGCAGAAAAAGCCGCGGTGATGGCCGAGTTCAAGGCCGGCAACCTGCAACTGCTGGTCGCGACCACGGTGATCGAAGTGGGCGTGGACGTACCCAACGCCAGCCTGATGATCATCGAGAACCCCGAGCGCCTGGGTCTGGCGCAACTGCACCAGTTGCGCGGCCGCGTCGGCCGGGGCAGCGCCGTCAGCCATTGCGTGCTGCTCTACCATCCGCCGCTGTCGCAAATCGGCCGTCAGCGCCTGGGCATCATGCGCGAAACCAACGATGGTTTCGTCATCGCCGAAAAGGATCTGGAACTGCGTGGCCCCGGCGAAATGCTCGGCACCCGGCAAACAGGTTTGCTGCAATTCAAGGTCGCCGACCTGATGCGCGATGCCGATTTGTTGCCCGCCGTACGGGATGCCGCCCAGGCATTGCTCGAACGCTGGCCGACCCACGTCAGCCCGCTACTCGACCGCTGGCTGCGTCACGGGCAGCAATACGGCCAAGTGTAAGCACCGTCGCAGTTTCCGGGCCATGGGTTTGAGCAAGCTGGTTATACTCCTGCAATTGTTTTGAAACGGATACTGTCCATGACCGAAGTTGCCCTCGCACCCGCCACCCCGCACGCTCCGTCGGTTATTCGGCTGATGCTGGGCAAGTTGGCCATTGCCTACGAAGAAGTGCTGGACCATCACGGCCTCAATGCCGCGCGCAAAGTGCAGGCCGTTCTGCTGGATGACAGCGTCGGCGCGTTGATGGTGTTGTTCCCGCAGAGCCAGTTGCTCGACCTCAATCGCCTGACCGAACTCACCGGTCGCCGCCTCACTGCCGTACCCGTCGAACGCCTGGAAAAAATGCTCGGCAAGCACAACCTGAGTCTGTTGCCCGGCCTGCCGGCGCTCACCAGTTCGCCATGCCTGTACGAAGAAAGCCTGCTGCGCGAACCAAAGCTGCTGGTCAATTCCGGTGAGCCGGGCGTGCTGCTGGAAATCTCCAGCGAAGACTTCAAGACCATGCTGACCAAGGCCAGCGCCGCCAACTTCGGCGAAAACCTGACCAGCATCCGTCCCAACCTCGACCGCCCCGATGACGACCGCGAGGAAATCACCCAGGCCGTCCAGGCGTTCACTGCTCGGCGTATCCAGCAGCGCCTGGAAGCGACCATCGAGATTCCACCGCTGGCCGAAACCGCGCAAAAAATCATCAAGCTGCGCGTCGACCCCAATGCCACCATCGACGACATCACCGGCGTGGTCGAAACCGACCCGGCGCTGGCTGCACAAGTCGTGAGCTGGGCCGCGTCACCGTACTACGCCTCACCGGGCAAGATCCGTTCAGTGGAAGACGCCATCGTGCGCGTACTGGGCTTCGACCTGGTGATCAATCTGGCGCTGGGCCTGGCCCTGGGTAAAACCCTGAGCCTGCCCAAGGACCACCCGCAACACTCCACGCCGTACTGGCAGCAATCGATCTACACCGCCGCCGTCATCGAAGGCCTGACCCGCGCCATGCCGCGCGCCCAGCGCCCGGAAGCCGGCCTGACCTACCTGGCCGGCCTGCTGCACAACTTCGGCTACCTGCTGCTGGCCCACGTGTTCCCGCCGCACTTCTCGCTGATCTGCCGCCACCTGGAGGTTAACCCGCACCTGTGCCACAGCTTTGTGGAACAACACCTGCTGGGCATCAGCCGTGAACAGATCGGTTCGTGGCTGATGCGCTACTGGGACATGCCCGAAGAACTGGCCACCGCCCTGCGCTTCCAGCACGATCCACACTACGACGGCGACTTCGCTGAGTACCCGAACCTGGTCTGCCTGTCGGTGCGCCTGCTGCGCAGCCGAGGCATCGGCTCAGGCCCCGACGAAGACATCCCCGACGCCCTGCTCGAACGCCTTGGCCTGAGCCGCGAAAAAGCCAACGACGTGGTCAGCAAAGTCCTCGAGGCCGAAATGCTGCTGCGCGAACTGGCTTCGCAGTTCACCCAAGGCTGAAAAGCATCGCGAGCAGGCTCGCTCCCACAGGATTTAGGTGAGCCCTGTGGGAGCGAGCCTGCTCGCGATGAATATCACTCGGTCTACCTGAAAGACCTCAAGCCTTGGGCTTGGCCTTCTTCGGCTTCAAATACTTGGTCAGCCCCTGGAACCAGATCACCAGCGCCGGGTTGCCCTTGATCTGAATCGACTTGTCCTGAATCCCCGTCATGAACGCCAGTTGCTTGTTCTTCGCCTGCATCGTGGCAAAGCCGTACGCGGCGTCTTTAAAGGCAATCGCAAACGCAGGCTCGGCATGCACACCCGATTGGCTGGTGATGCGCTGGTCCTTCACGCGGAAATGCCGCGCCACTTTCCCGTCCAGGGTCTGCAGCTGAAACACCAGGTCCTTGTCACCCAGCTGCTGCTGAAACGCCGGACTGGTCCGGCTGGCCTTACCCATCAACAAACCCAGCATCCACAGCAGAAAACGAAATTTCATGTGCACAGCCTCAAGAGAAAAATGAACGGCCGGAGCAGTTTAACGGCTTCAGCTGATAACACCAGTATCCAGCTGCATTAGGAGAAGATCATCACCATTACCTGCACGATGACTACCAAGTCACAATTATCAACACATCACTCCGGCCACTCCACACGCCACTTCTGTACCTGAAGAAACACATTCTGTAGGAGCTGCCGAAGGCTGCGATCTTTTGATCCCCCCACCCTACAAACCTATCGGAAACCTCCTTCAAAATGCTGCGCTATACATGAACTAGGCGAATTTTGAATTCATCGATAACCTCTGATCGTCACCACCAAAAACGGCGACCGGATGTGCAAGTCCGAAATCGGGAGCAAACTTCTTAACCAAGGATTTACACCAATGACTCCGATACCCGACGCATCCGAAAACGAAGCCACATCCCCCTACGAATCCCTCGATTCCAAAAAACTCCACGAAGCCGCCGAACGCGCCCAGGATCACTATCTCGCCCCACCAAAACAAACACCAACGAAACGCAGCGGCCAACTCTTCAGTGTCTGCCCGGACATCAATACCGAAGCACTCCTGGCCAACACCTCGGAAGATCTGCTGTCCATCAGCGCCATCGCCGCTGACCTGGCCGATGATGTAGACGGCTCGCGCCGCTCAGTAACCCTGGCGATCAGTCGCATGGCTGAAGGGACGCATTTGCTGGTAGAGCGGGCGCTGGATCATCTGGATGAGCCGCAAATGGCGGCGATTCTCGCCAAGCAACAAAGCGGGCTCGGCTGATTCGCCACCCACAAAAAATGGGCACCCAACCCTGGTTGGCGTGCCCATTTTTTATTCCACTCCCCCGCTACGCGAGAGGTGAAAACGGCTTACGGATTAACGCTGTCTTTCAACGATTTGCCTGGCTTGAACGCAACTGTGTTGCTGGCCTTGATTTTGACGGGTTCGCCGGTTTGCGGGTTTTTGCCGGTACGGGCACCGCGATGGCGTTGCAGGAAGGTACCGAAGCCCACCAGCGTCACGCTGTCTTTGCGGTGCAGAGCACCGGTGATTTCTTCAAGAACGGCGTTGAGAACGCGGTTGGCTTGTTCTTTGGTGAGGTCTGCTTTTTCAGCAATGGCTGCAGCGAGGTCTGGTTTACGCATGTGAGTGAAGCCCCTTTGACGGTTTGTTGTTGTTATGTCCGTGCTGCTCTCTGCGGAGCAGCGCCAAAAGCGCCGCAGGTGCTCTACTCTGCGGCAGACGGGAGTGAGGATGGCACGCAGTGAGGCCCCGCGCCAGTATCGGCGCGGCCATTGTTAGGGCAAAAGGGGGGTGATTCCGACAGAACGACCGGTATTTACGCCAACAGAGCCGGAAGCTCTTTGTTCAGGGCCAGTTTTTCCATCACGGCGGCACCGGTGAGGGCGTAACCGAGCAGCTTGCCCGCGGCATCGCGGCATAACACCTTGATGTCGGCGCCCTGCCCTTCGACTGTCCAGATGCCCTCTGCGCCCCGTGGCGGCGGGGATACCACCAACGGGCAGACCGGGGTTTTGACGGTGATCGGCATCGGGCCATAGGTGACGGCGGTCGGATTGCCGGCGAGGGTTTGCGCCAACGCTCGCGCACAGCTCATCAGGGGCATCACGTATAGCAGGTTCAACCCGTCGACCTCGGCGCAGTCGCCCAGGGCGTAGATGTTGGCGTGGGAGGTCTTCAGGTGCCGGTCGACCATGACGCCGCGGCTGACCTGCAGACCGGCCGCAGCCGCGAGGTCGACCCGTGGGCGCAGGCCGATGGCCGAGACCACCACGTCGCACGGGATCACCTGGCCATCGGACAGGTGCGCTTCCAGGCCATCCGCCACGCGTTGCAGGCGGTTGAGCACCGGCCCGAGGTGGAAGCGCGCGCCGAGGCTTTCGAGGCCTGCCTGCACCGCAGCGGCGGCCGCCGGGTGCAACAGGGTCGGCATGACTTGCTCGCACGGCGCAACCAGTTGCACTTCGTAGCCGCCCAGGGTCAGGTCGTTGGCGAACTCGCAGCCGATCAGGCCGGCACCGAGCAGCAGCACGCGGCGCTTGCCGGCTGCCGCCGCACGGAAGCGTGCGTAGTCTTCCAGGTCGTTGATAGGGAAGACGCAATCCGCCGCGTCGCCTTCGATGGGCACGCGCACGGTTTCGGCGCCCCAGGCCAGGATCAAGTCGCGGTAGATCACCGCTTCTTCACCGATCCACAGGCGTTTGTGGCCCGGGTCGATGCCGCTGATGCGCGTGTGGGTGCGTATTTCGGCCTTGAGCTGCTCGGCCATGGCGCCGGGTTCGGCCATGCTCAGGCCATCGGCATCCTTGTTTTTGCCGAAGCCGGTGGAGAGCATCGGCTTGGAGTAGGAGCGTCCGTCATCGGCGGTAATCAGCAGCAGCGGGGTTTCGCTATCGAGTTTGCGAAACTCGCGGGCCACGTTGTAGCCAGCCAGGCCGGTGCCAATGATGACGACAGGTGCGTTCATTCCTTACTCCTCAATTATTCAGGCAGCGATTTCGATCATTTCAAAATCCATTTTGCCCACACCGCAGTCCGGGCACAGCCAGTCTGCCGGCACGTCTTCCCAACGAGTGCCCGGCGCAATGCCGTCATCCGGCCAACCATCGGCTTCGTTGTAGATCAGGCCGCAGACGATACATTGCCACTTTTTCATTCAGATACTTCCTCAGGGTTCAGGCGTTTTGCCGGCCGAACGGTCGATGGTTGTAGCACTGCCGTCCAACTCAGCGCGTTTTGTACTGATCGGGGCCGCTGGATGCAAGCCTGTTCGGCGCAACGGCAGGCCATTTCAATCGATATCGGCGGCTGACATGTTAAGCTCGCCGCCTCATTTGCTGCCAATAATGACTCATTGTGCATCACACAGAATCCCCCTCTCCAGCTCCTCTCTGGCTCTCGCGCAGCGAACTGGCGCCCCTCCCCGATGCCTCCACCCTCGACTGGCTGTTCGACGAAGGCTCGCTGACCAGACGTCTGATTCATCTGTCGAATGATGCCTTCAGCGTCTCGCCGATGTTCGAAGGCTGGCAACCCCTGCGTGCCGACGAATGCGCAGCGCTGGATCTGGCCGAAGGCAGTGAGGGTTGGGTGCGTGAGGTGTATTTGCGCGGTCACGGCCAGGCGTGGGTGTTTGCCCGCAGCGTGGCGTCACGCAGTGCATTGCAAGGCGACGGCTTGCACATGGACGAACTGGGTAGCCGCTCGCTGGGCGAATTGCTGTTTTGCGATCAGGCGTTCCAGCGCCGGGCCATCGAGGTTTGCCATTATCCGCAAGCGTGGCTGCCCGCCGAGGTGCAATCGCCTGAGCTGTGGAGCCGCCGTTCGCGTTTTGACCGTGGCGCGCTGAGCGTGCTGGTGGCCGAAATTTTCCTGCCTTCCCTCTGGGACGTCGCCTGCGCCCAATCGGAGAATCGTTGATGTACCAAAGCCTGCTCAAGTCCTTGAACCGCTTGAACCCTCGGGCCTGGGATTTCATTCAGCTGACGCGCATGGACAAGCCGATCGGCATTTACCTGCTGCTGTGGCCGACGCTGTGGGCGCTGTGGATTGCCGGCAAGGGTTCGCCGTCCCTGGCCAACATTTTGATTTTCGTCCTCGGCGTGGTGCTGACCCGCGCCGGCGGCTGCGTGATCAACGACTGGGCGGACCGCAAGGTCGATGGCCATGTGAAGCGTACCGAACAGCGGCCGCTGGTGAGCGGCAAGATCAGCTCCAAAGAGGCGCTGGTGTTCTTCGCATTGCTGATGGGCGTGAGTTTCCTGCTGGTGTTGTGCACCAATGCCGCAACGATCTGGCTGTCGTTGGGCGGCCTGGCGCTGGCGTTCAGTTACCCGTTCATGAAGCGCTACACCTATTACCCGCAAGTGGTGCTGGGCGCGGCGTTTTCCTGGGGCATGCCGATGGCGTTCACTGCAGAAACCGGTGAACTGCCGGCTGTTGCGTGGCTGCTGTGGATCGCCAACCTGATGTGGACGGTGGGTTACGACACGTATTACGCGATGACTGACCGCGATGACGACCTGAAGATCGGCGTGAAATCCACGGCGATTCTATTCGGCGATGCAGACCGGGTGATCATCCTGAGCTTGCAAGGCTTGGCGCTGGGCTGCCTGTTGCTGGCCGGGTCGAAGTTCGAGCTCGGTGGCTGGTTCCATCTCGGCTTGCTGACGGCGGCGGGCTGTTTTGCGTGGGAGTTCTGGTACACCCGAAGCAAAGACCGGATGCGCTGTTTCAAGGCGTTTTTGCACAATCACTGGGCGGGTTTGGCGATTTTCGTCGGGATTGTGCTGGATTACGCGCTGCGTTGAAGCATCAAAAAGATCGCCGCCTTCAGCAGCTCCTGCAGAGCAACGAAGGCAGCGATCTGGTGTGGCAGGCTACAACCGTTACATATGCTCGTGAACGACGTGCCAGACGTCTTTCTTCTTGTCGCCCTTCATTTCTCCGGCTTTCTTGTCGTCCTTGTAGTAGTACAGCGGCTTGCCGCCATAGGCCCATTGCATCATGCCATCGTCACGCTTGACGACTGACCATTTACCTTCAGCCTTGGCACCTGCCGGCGCCATCATTGGCGGCCAGTACTCAGCGCACTCGCCGTTGCACATCGACTTGCCTCCCGCGTCCTTGTCGTACGTGTAGACCGTCATGCCTTTGTGATCGACCATCATGCCGTCTTTCATCATCGCCGGTTCAGCGGCAAAGGCTAGTGTCGGCAGCGTTAACGCAGCAGTGACCAGCAAAGCCTTCCAGGATTGAGCAATGTAGTTCATGGAAACCTTCCTTTTGTGGTTGTCAGGATTCGGACTTAGAGCTTAGCTCAGGATCCAGCCACTCGCCGGTCGACTAAAATACTGTCACACGACTGCAATAATTCCGTTATCTAATGCGGCGCAAGACAGTTAAATGACAAGAGGATTAAGGGCATGGTTGGCAGGAGCATTCTGATCGTCGACGACGAAGCGCCTATTCGCGAAATGATCGCCGTTGCGTTGGAAATGGCCGGCTATGACTGCCTGGAGGCTGAAAACTCCCAGCAGGCCCACGCCATTATCGTCGACCGCAAACCGGACCTGATCCTGCTCGACTGGATGCTGCCCGGCACATCCGGCATCGAGCTGGCCCGTCGCCTCAAGCGCGATGAACTGACCGGGGACATCCCGATCATCATGCTCACCGCCAAGGGTGAAGAGGACAACAAGATCCAGGGCCTGGAAGTTGGCGCCGACGACTACATCACCAAACCGTTTTCCCCCCGTGAGCTGGTCGCGCGCCTGAAGGCCGTGCTGCGCCGTGCTGGCCCAACCGATGGCGAGGCGCCAATCGAAGTCGGCGGCCTGCTGCTGGACCCGATCAGCCACCGCGTGACCATCGACGGCCGTCCTGCCGAGATGGGCCCGACCGAATACCGCCTGCTGCAATTCTTCATGACCCACCAGGAGCGCGCCTACACGCGTGGCCAGTTGCTGGATCAGGTCTGGGGCGGCAACGTCTACGTCGAGGAGCGTACGGTTGACGTGCACATTCGACGCCTGCGCAAAGCCTTGGGCGATGCTTACGAAAATCTGGTACAAACCGTGCGCGGCACTGGCTACCGGTTCTCGACCAAGGCCTGATGATCGCAGCGGTTCCACTTTCAAGGACGTATTTTTTTCGTGAACCAAAACTGGCATGGCACCCTGATTCGCCACATGCTGCTGCTGGTCACCGCCTGCCTGGTGATCGGCCTGGTCACCGGCTATTACGGCTGGAGCCTCGCCGCAGGCCTGGGTCTTTACCTGGCCTGGACCCTCAAGCAATTGCTGCGTCTGCACGAGTGGCTGCGCCTGCACAAACCCGATGAAGCGCCACCTGACGGCTACGGCCTGTGGGGCGAGGTGTTCGACAGCATCTACCACCTGCAACGCCGCGACCAACGGGTACGCGGACGCCTGCAAGCGGTGATCGACCGGGTTCAGGAATCCACCGCCGCGCTGAAAGATGCAGTGATCATGCTCGACACCGACGGCAACCTGGAATGGTGGAACCGCGCCGCCGAAACCCTGCTGGGCCTCAAGACCCCGCAGGATAGCGGCCAGCCGGTGACCAACCTGGTGCGCCATCCGCGCTTCAAGGAATACTTCGAGCAAGACAGCTACGCCGAGCCGCTGGAAATTCCTTCGCCGACCAACGACCGCGTGCGCATTCAGCTGTACATCACCCGTTACGGTAACAATGAGCACTTGATGCTGGTGCGCGATGTGACGCGTATCCATCAGCTGGAGCAAATGCGCAAAGACTTCATCGCCAACGTTTCCCATGAACTGCGCACACCGTTGACGGTGATCTGCGGCTACCTGGAAACCTTGCTCGATAACGTCGACGAAGTGAACCCGCGCTGGAGCCGTGCCTTGCAGCAGATGCAGCAACAAGGCGGACGCATGCAGACCTTGCTCAACGACCTGTTGTTGCTGGCCAAGCTGGAAGCCACCGATTATCCGTCGGACAACCAGCCGGTGCCGATCGACGGCTTGCTGCAATCGATCAAGAGCGATGCGCAGCAGTTGTCCGGCCAGAAAAACCAGAAAATCATCCTGGAAGCCGACCCAACGATTCTGCTCAAGGGCAGCGAGGCTGAGTTGCGCAGTGCGTTTTCCAACCTGGTGTTCAACGCGGTGAAATACACCCCGGCCGAAGGCAATATCCGAATTCGCTGGTGGGGCGATGACCAGGGAGCGCACCTGAGTGTGCAGGACTCCGGGATCGGCATCGATGCCAAACACCTGCCGCGCCTGACCGAACGCTTCTATCGCGTCGACTCCAGCCGCAACTCCAACACCGGCGGCACGGGCCTGGGGCTGGCAATCGTCAAACACGTTTTGTTACGTCATCGGGCACGGATGGAAATCAGCAGTGTACCGGGCCACGGCAGCACCTTTACTTGCCACTTTGCCCCGGCTCAGGTCACCAAATCACGGGTTATCAGCACCGCCGATTGATACCGGCCAGCACGCGCCACTAGGCAACCGCCAAGTCAGCCGCTACATTGGCTGACTTGCGCCTGCCTTTCAGGCGCGGTTTTTACTTCTCTCTTGAATATACGGAACCCGCAAAACTCCATCATGGACCCTTCCCCTGGCTTGACCCTCGCTACAATTTTCGCCGACTTCGGCATGATTCTTTTTGCTCTGATCCTGGTTTTGCTCAACGGATTTTTCGTTGCGGCGGAATTTGCCATGGTCAAATTGCGCTCGACCCGAGTCGAGGCCATCGCTGACAAAAACGGCTGGCGCGGGCACATCCTGCGCACCGTGCACAGTCAGCTCGATGCTTATCTGTCGGCCTGCCAATTGGGTATCACCCTCGCCTCCCTGGGCCTGGGCTGGGTCGGTGAGCCGGCGTTCGCGCACCTTCTGGCACCTGTATTGAGTGCCGTGGGCGTAGATTCCGCTGAAGTGGTCAAGGCGGTTTCGTTCTTCACGGCGTTCTTCATCATTTCGTACCTGCACATCGTGGTCGGTGAGCTGGCGCCGAAATCCTGGGCGATCCGCAAACCCGAGTTGCTGTCGCTGTGGACGGCGGTGCCGCTGTACTTGTTCTACTGGGCCATGTACCCGGCCATCTACCTGCTCAACGCCAGCGCCAACACCATCCTGCGCATTGCAGGGCAAGGTGAACCCGGCCCGCATCACGAGCATCACTACAGCCGTGAAGAACTGAAACTGATCCTGCACTCCAGCCGTGGCCAGGACCCGAGCGACCAAGGCATGCGTGTATTGGCCTCGGCGGTGGAGATGGGCGAACTGGAAGTGGTCGACTGGGCCAACTCCCGGGAAGACCTGGTCACCCTGGAGTTCAATGCACCGCTCAAGGAAATCCTGGCGTTGTTCCGTCGCCACAAATTCAGCCGCTACCCGGTGTACGACAGCGAGCGCCAGGAGTTCGTCGGCCTGCTGCACATCAAGGATCTGCTGCTGGAACTGGCGGCGCTGGACCACATTCCCGAGTCGTTCAACCTGGCCGAACTGACCCGCCCGCTGGAGCGTGTATCGCGGCACATGCCGCTTTCGCAGCTGCTGGAGCAGTTCCGCAAGGGCGGCTCGCACTTCGCTGTGGTCGAAGAGGCCGACGGCAACATCATCGGCTACCTGACCATGGAAGACGTGCTGGAAGTGCTGGTGGGCGACATCCAGGACGAACACCGCAAGGCCGAACGCGGGATCCTCGCGTATCAGCCGGGCAAACTGCTGGTGCGGGGCGATACGCCGCTGTTCAAGGTTGAACGACTGCTGGGCATCGACCTCGACCACGTCGAAGCCGAAACCCTTGCCGGACTGGTCTATGAGAGCCTCAAGCGCGTTCCGGAAGAGGAAGAAGTGCTGGAAGTCGAAGGCCTGCGGATCATCATCAAGAAGATGAAAGGGCCGAAGATCGTTCTGGCCAAGGTGTTGATGCTGGATTGATGCGATTCGTTAAACCGCATTGATCCCAAAAGATCGCAGCCTTCGGCAGCTCCTACAGGGTGTACACATGACCCTGTAGGAGCTGCCGAAGGCTGCGATCTTTTGTTTCAAGGCTTCACTGCTTGCCCAACGCAAAGTTGGGCAACGCACCCACCGGCTGGTTGAACTGGTATGGAATCGATACCAGCCCCAGCCCGGTATTGCGCTGCACCACGAAGTGCAAATGCGGCCCGGTGCTGTTGCCGGTGTTGCCCGACAGCGCCAAGGCGCTGCCCACCTGTACCCGCTGACCTTCCCGAACGCAGACCGAGCCTTTCTTCAGGTGCAGGTAAACGCCCATGGTCCCGTCATCGTGCAACACCCGCACGAAATTGCCGGATGCATCGGTGCCGCGCCCGCTCTGGCGATTTTCGGTTTTCACCACCACGCCGCCCCGCGCGGCGATGATCGGCGTACCCTCCGGCATCGCGATGTCTATGGCGTAACGACTCTTGGGGCCGAAGTGGCTATAGGGGCCATTGGCGCCCTGACTGATCCGGAACGGTCCGCCACGCCAGGGCAACGGGTACCGATAGCCCACCGTGGGCCCTGAGGGGTCGCCCAGGGAGTATTTGAACTTCGGGACGTACGCGAGGGGCCTCCCACCTTTAGTTTCCGTGAGCTGCGCCAGGCGAACGCTGCTGCGCAGCGGTATCACGCGCCGAATCGTCCGCCCCGGCGCACCGCTGGCATTCTTCACCCCGGCAAAACTCAATTCGACCTCTACCGGCGCATACAGGTCATTACGCACGTACACGCTGTGCACGCCATTTTTCTTCATGATGATGAGGCGCACCTGACGCTCAAGGTGCTCGACCATGCCATCGCGAAAAACGAACACGTGGGCGCCTTTGCTGGGGCGGTCGCTGTAGGAAACCACGCCATAAGCGTCTTTGGACTTGTAGATGGTCATGGCCATGGCCGAGGTGGCGACCATGAACAGGCCACATAAAAACAGCAGGCGCGTGAACATGAGCAAGGATTCTGTCGAGTGAGGCCTGGGATTGAGCCTAGCAGCTGCAATGGACCCGAGTTGTCGACAGTTGTTTCAAAGAGACAAGATCACGCGCCGGGAATGAAGTGCTTCTGCGCCGTACCCCGCGCAATCAGGCGCGAGATGTAATCGAGCTTCTGCGCATCCTGATCGACAAAGCGGAAGGTCAGTTGCAGCCAGTCGCTGTCGGGCTTCGGTTCGTGGGCCACGACGGCGTGCAGATAGCCGTTGAGGCGGGCGATTTCGGCATTGTCGCCCTGCTCCAGGTCCAGCACGGCGCTGTCGAGGATCTGCGGCAGGGTCTCGGTACGCTTGACCACCAACAGGGCTTCCTTGAGGCTCAAGGCCTTGATCACGCATTGCGCGATGCCATTCGGCAAGCGCAACTGGCCCTGACTACGGCCGCTGGTGGGTGCCGAAGAGGCCGCAGGTGCCTTGACCGGCGGGCTGTTGAGCAAGCCTTTGGACGGTGCGGGTGCGGCCGTTGGCGTGGCGACGGGCGCCTTGCCACCGGTCAAGGCGGCGAGGGAGTCGTTACCGAATGCCGGACTCGTTTTGGTCGCGGCTACGTTGATCAAGGCGTCGAGCTTGCCGACCTTGTGCAACGCCTGCTTGACCTTGGTGAGCAGTTGCTCGTTGGTGAACGGCTTGCTGACGTAGCCGGATACCCCGGCCTGGATCGCCTGGACGACGTTCTCCTTGTCGCCACGGCTGGTCACCATCACGAAGGGCATGGCTTTGAGATTGTCTTGCTCGCGGCACCAGGTCAGCAGTTCCAGGCCGGACATTTCCGGCATTTCCCAGTCGCACAGGACCAGGTCGAAGGCTTCCTTGGCCAGCATGGCCTGGGCCTTTCTGCCGTTGATCGCATCTTCGATCCGCATGCCCGGGAAATAATTGCGCAGGCACTTCTTCACCAGGTCACGAATGAACGACGCATCGTCCACGACCAACACACTGACCTTACTCATCCAAAACCCCTTTAAAAAATCCCGGCCAGCATACCGCCTTGCTGATGGCACATTGCCAAAAAACCTTCAGTCACGCCGGACTTTTCGTTCGCGGGGTGCTGCTTTTCGAATTCGTACGCCGCAAACAAAAACGCCCGGCCAAAAGGCCGGGCGCTTTACTTGGGCAACCTTACTTATCGTCAGTTTTGCCCGGAACATTAGCGCTTTCGCCACTGGTTCCTTCAACTTCTTCCTTCATGCGCTTGAGCCCCAGGTGCCGCACGTCGGTGCCGCGTACCAGGTAGATCACCAGCTCCGAGATATTGCGCGCGTGGTCGCCGATACGCTCCAGCGAACGCAGCACCCAGATAATGCTCAGAACCCGCGAAATGGAACGCGGATCTTCCATCATGTAGGTGGCCAGCTCACGCAGGGCAGTCTTGTATTCGCGGTCGATGATCTTGTCGTACTGCGCCACCGACAAGGCCAGCTCGGCGTCGAAACGGGCAAAGGCGTCCAGTGCATCGCGGACCATGTTGCGTACCTGGTCACCGATGTGGCGCACTTCCACATAACCACGCGGCGCTTCGCCTTCTTCGCACAGCTGGATGGCGCGACGGGCGATCTTGGTCGCTTCGTCACCGATGCGCTCCAGATCGATCACCGACTTGGAAATGCTGATGATCAGGCGCAGGTCGGAAGCCGCCGGCTGACGACGAGCCAGAATGCGCAGGCATTCCTCGTCGATGTTGCGCTCCATCTGGTTGATCTGGTCGTCGATCTCGCGCACCTGCTGGGCCAGGCCGGAGTCGGCCTCGATCAGCGCGGTTACCGCGTCGTTGACCTGTTTCTCGACCAGCCCGCCCATGGCCAGGAGGTGGCTGCGCACTTCCTCCAGTTCGGCGTTGAACTGCTGGGAGATGTGGTGTGTAAGGCCTTCCTTAGAAATCATGTTGTCTGCTCCGCAAAAGCTGTGAGCTGCAAGCTACAAGCTGCAAGCTGATGTGTGTCGTACCCGAACCGCTCTTACTTGCCGCTTGAAGCGTGCGGCTTGTGGCTACTGCTAGCCGTAGCGACCGGTGATGTAGTCTTCGGTCTGCTTCTTCGCCGGATTGGTGAACAGCGTATCGGTGTCGCCAAACTCGACCAGCTTGCCCATGTACATGAACGCTGTGTAGTCGGACACCCGCGCCGCCTGTTGCATGTTGTGGGTCACGATCACGATGGTGAACTTGGATTTCAGTTCGTAGATCAGCTCTTCGACTTTCAGCGTGGAGATCGGGTCGAGTGCCGAGCACGGTTCGTCGAGCAGCAGCACTTCCGGCTCCACGGCGATGGTGCGGGCGATCACCAGACGTTGCTGCTGACCACCGGACAGGCCCAGTGCCGATTCGTGCAGACGGTCCTTGACCTCGTCCCACAGTGCCGCGCCTTTCAACGCCCACTCAACGGCTTCGTCGAGGACGCGCTTCTTGTTGATGCCCTGGATGCGCAGGCCGTAAACCACGTTTTCGTAGATGGTTTTCGGGAACGGGTTGGGCTTCTGGAACACCATGCCGACGCGACGACGCAGCTCGGCCACGTCTTCGCCCTTGCGGTAGATGTTGCTGCCGTACAGGTTGATCGCGCCATCGACACGGCAGCCGTCAACCAGGTCGTTCATGCGGTTGAAGGTACGCAGCAGCGTGGACTTGCCACAGCCGGACGGGCCGATGAAGGCGGTCACGCGCTGTTTCGGGATGTTCATGCTGACGTCGTACAGCGCTTGTTTGTCGCCGTAGAACAGGCTCAGGCCCGGCACTTCGATGGCTACGGTTTCCTGCTCGAGGTTCAGGCTCTGCTTGTCGCGACCCAGCGCCGACATGTTGATGCCGTGGGTATGTGCTTCGTGCTGCATGGGAGGCTCCCTGTGCTAACAAATTCGGTTCGGTTGCCACTGGCCAAGGCCTGCGGTTACACAATTCTTTCTGTAGGAGCAGCCGGTCGACGCTCGACTGCTCGCGATGGTCGTTCAGACACAGAAAATGTGTCGGATGTACCTTCTTCGCGAGCAGGCTCGCTCCTACAGGGTTATCAGCTGTCCAGCGCCTTGTACTTCTCGCGCAGGTGGTTACGGATGTACACCGCCGACAGGTTCAACGTGGCGATCACCAGCACCAGCAGCAGCGCCGTGGCGTACACCAGCGGTCGTGCGGCTTCGACGTTCGGGCTCTGGAAGCCGACGTCATAGATGTGGAAGCCCAAGTGCATGATCTTCTGGTCCAGGTGCAGGTACGGGTAGTTACCGTCCACCGGCAGCGACGGCGCCAGTTTCACCACACCTACCAGCATCAGCGGCGCCACTTCACCCGCGGCGCGGGCCACGGCGAGGATCATGCCGGTCATCATCGCCGGGCTGGCCATCGGCAGCACGATCTTCCACAAGGTTTCCGCCTTGGTCGCGCCGAGGGCCAACGAGCCTTCACGCACGGTGCGAGGAATCCGCGCCAGGCCTTCTTCGGTGGCCACGATCACCACCGGCACCGCCAGCAGCGCCAGGGTCAACGAGGCCCAGAGCAGACCCGGTGTGCCGAAGGTTGGTGCCGGCAAGGCTTCCGGGAAGAACAGACGGTCGAGCGAGCCACCCAGCACATAGACGAAGAAGCCTAGGCCGAACACGCCGTAAACGATGGCCGGAACACCTGCCAGGTTGTTCACCGCGATGCGGATCACCCGGGTCAGCGCGTTCTGCTTGGCGTATTCACGCAGGTACACCGCCGCCAGCACGCCGAACGGGGTCACGATCATCGCCATGATCAGGGTCATCATCACGGTGCCGAAGATCGCCGGGAAGATCCCGCCTTCGGTGTTCGCTTCACGCGGGTCGTCGCTCAGGAACTCCCAGACCTTGCTGAAGTAGAAACCGATCTTGGTGGTGGTGCTCATGGCGTTCGGCTGGTAGGCATGAACCACTTTGCCGATGCCGATTTCGATTTCCTTACCGTTCGCATCGCGGGCGGTCAGGCTGTCACGGTTGAACTGCGCATGCAGATCGCTCAGGCGCGCTTCAACATCCTGATAGCGAGCGTTGAGTTCGGCGCGCTCGGATTCCATGTCCGCTTGTGCGGTGGCGTCGAGTTTGCCTTCCAGCTCAAGCTTGCGACCGTGCAAGCGGATACGCTCGAGGCCGGCGTTGATCGCGCCGATGTCGGTTTTTTCCAGGCTCTTGAGCTGCGCGGCCAGCTTGTTGACACGGTCGACACGGGCCTGCAACTCAGGCCATGCGGCTTCGCCTTCAGCGATGACTT
This sequence comes from Pseudomonas sp. P1_C12, assembly GCF_056406435.1. NCBI lineage: Bacteria > Pseudomonadati > Pseudomonadota > Gammaproteobacteria > Pseudomonadales > Pseudomonadaceae > Pseudomonas > Pseudomonas sp. P1_C12. Next base: position 495,777 of record NZ_JBFUAE010000004.1, read on the forward strand.
TGCCATCCTGTTTGACGTTGACCAGGTAACCGTAGAAGTTGCCCCACTCACGACGCTCGATCGCCATCAGCTCCGGCGGCGTGGTCTGGTTGGTCAGCCACTCGCCGACGATCCAGGTGAAGTCGTTGCCGTTCAGGTCACGGTTGCCGACCTTGATCAGCTCGCGGGTCATGAACTCAGGGCCTTCGTCAGGCACCGGCAGGCCGGCGCTCTTCAGACGGGCACGGGGTACTTCTTCCTTCTGTACCACTTCGCCGATGACCAGGTGTTGGCCCTGGCCCGGTACGTCGTAGCTGGCGTGGATCAGATCCGCCGGCCAGAAGTGACCCAGGCCGCGCACGGCAATCACTGCCAGCAGGCCAATGGTCATGATGACCGCGATGGACACCGCGCCACCGCTGATCCAGACGCCGGGGGCGCCGCTCTTGAACCATCCATTCAGGGAGTTCTGTTTCACAGACTTCTACCTTTCTTAAAGCGACGAGTATTTCTTGCGCAGACGCTGACGGATCAGTTCTGCGAGGGTGTTCATGACGAAGGTGAACAACAGCAGCACCAGCGCCGAGAGGAACAGCACGCGGTAGTGGCTGCCGCCGACTTCCGACTCGGGCATTTCCACTGCAACGTTGGCGGCCAAGGTGCGCAGGCCTTCGAACAGGTTCATTTCCATGACCGGGGTGTTACCGGTGGCCATCAACACGATCATGGTTTCACCGACCGCACGGCCCATACCGATCATCAGTGCCGAGAAGATGCCCGGGCTCGCGGTGAGGATCACCACGCGGGTCATGGTCTGCCACGGCGTGGCACCGAGGGCCAAGGAGCCCAGGGTCAAGCCGCGAGGCACGCTGAACACGGCGTCTTCGGCGATGGAGTAGATGTTCGGGATGACCGCGAAGCCCATCGCCAGACCGACCACCAGGGCGTTGCGCTGGTCGTAGGTGATGCCCAGGTCGTGGGAGATCCACATGCGCATGTCGCCGCCGAAGAACCAGTTCTCCATGAACGGGCTCATGTACAGCGACAGCCAGCCTACAAACAGAATCACAGGAATCAGGATCGCGCTTTCCCAGCCGTCCGGCACTTTCAGGCGGATCGACTCAGGCAGGCGACTGAAGACGAAACCGGCCACCAGAATACCGATCGGCAGCAACATCAGCAGGCTGAAGATGCCCGGCAAGTGCCCTTCCACATACGGCGCAAGGAACAGACCGGCGAAGAAGCCGAGGATCACCGTCGGCATCGCTTCCATCAGTTCGATCACCGGCTTGACCTTGCGGCGCAAGCTCGGGGCCATGAAGTACGCGGTGTAGATCGCAGCAGCAACGGCCAGTGGAGCGGCCAGCAGCATGGCGTAGAACGCGGCTTTCAGGGTTCCGAAGGTCAGCGGCGACAGGCTCAGCTTGGGTTCGAAGTCGGTGTTGGCGGCAGTCGATTGCCAAACGTATTTAGGCTCGTCGTAGTTCTCGTACCAGACCTTGCTCCACAGCGCGCTCCACGATACTTCCGGGTGCGGGTTGTCGAGCAGCAGCGGGTGCAACTTGCCGCCGGCTTCCACGATCACGCGGTTGGCGCGCGGCGACAGACCGAAAACGCCTTGGCCTTCTGCGACTGGCTCCACCAGCAAGGTGCGGTGGGCAGTGCTGTGGAACACGCCAAGCTTGCCGGAAGCGTCGAGGGCAACGAAGCCCTTGCGGCGCTCTTCGGCGGTGATTTCAACGATAGGCGTGGTGCCCATCTGGAAAGTGCGGATCTGCTTCAGGCGTTGCTCGCCATCCGGATCACGGGCCATGAACCACTGGGCCAGACCACCTTTTGAGTCACCGATGATCAGCGAGATACCGCCCACCAGCTGGGTGCTGGCGGTGACTTGCGCTTCACCGTCTTCAAGCAGTTTGTAGCGACCGTTGAGGCTCTTGTCGCGCAGGCTGAACACGTCGGCCTGGGCACGCCCGTTGATCACATACAGCCACTGCTGACGCGGGTCGACGAAGATGTTCTTCACCGGCTCGTTCATCTGCGGCAGGTCGATGCGTTTCTGCTCGTTGGTGACTTCGCCGGTCATCATGTTCTCTTCGCTGGTCAGCGACAGAACATTGAGTTGCGAACCGGTGGCGCCGACCAGCATCAGGGTCGAATCGTTGGCATTGAGGCTGACATGCTCCAGCGCACCGCCGGCTTCGTTGACCGCGATCGGCGTTTCGCCATACGGGTACTCGACGGCCGGGGTGATGGTTTTCTTGCCTTCCGGGTAACTGACTTTATAAGTGTGACGGAACACCAGTGCCTGACCGTTGGACAGACCCACCGCCACCAGCGGGTGACCTGGCTGGTCTTCACCGATGGAGGTCACGGTGGTGCCGGCCGGGATCGACAAATCGACGCGCTTGAGTTCAGCGCCACTGTCGATGTCGAAGAACAATGCCTGGCCCTTGTCGGAAACCCGCATCGCAACCTGGTTCTGCTCTTCCAGGGAGATCATCAGCGGCTTGCCGGCGTCTTGCATCCAGGCTGGCGTAATGGCGTCCTTGGACGTCAGGCTGGCACCCTGGAACAGGGGCGCGACGACGTAGGCAAGGAAGAAGAAGATCAAGGTGATCGCGCCCAGTACAGCGAGGCCGCCTACGAGGACGTACCAGCGGGTCAGGCGGTCTTTGAGCGCGCGAATGCGGCGCTTGCGTTGTAGCTCAGGCGTATTGAAGTCAATTCGCTTGGGGGGATTAGTAGTCATGTTGGAATTGGCCAGATCATTCATGCGCACACCCTAGCGATCCTGTATGACAGAAAGATGACAATGCAGTGACGCAACAAATCCGCCGCTAGCGGTAACCAGCAGTGGATAGAGAATTTGAGGTGTATGGGGGCGGCTCCTGCCGCCCCCATGTGAGTCCAGAGGGGGTCACTCTAGACTCAATTTGTTACTTTTTTGCGACTTCAGCGCCGCCTTCCGCCAGACCCAGGTCAGCCAGAGCTTTGGCAGCTACTTTGGCCGGCAGTGGGATGTAACCGTCTTTCACTACAACTTCCTGACCCTGTTTCGACAGAACCAGTTTCACGAACTCGGCTTCCAGCGGGGCCAGAGGCTTGTTCGGGGCTTTGTTCACGTATACGTACAGGAAGCGGGACAGCGGGTACTTGCCGTTCAGGGCGTTTTCTTCGGTGTCTTCGATGAACTCGGTGCTGCCTTTCTTGGACAGGGCAACGGTTTTCACGCTAGCGGTTTTGTAACCGATACCCGAGTAGCCGATGCCGTTCAGCGAGGAGCTGATCGACTGAACGACCGAAGCCGAACCTGGTTGCTCGTTCACGTTTGGTTTGTAGTCGCCTTTGCACAGGGCTTCTTCCTTGAAGTAGCCGTAGGTGCCGGATACCGAGTTACGACCGAACAGTTGAACCGGCTTGTTGGCCAGGTCGCCGGTGACGCCCAGGTCACCCCAGGTCTTGACTTCGGTTTTAGCGCCGCACAGACGAGTGGACGAGAAGATCGCGTCGACTTGTTCCATGGTCAGGTGCTGGATCGGGTTGTCCTTGTGGACGAATACAGCCAGGGCGTCCACTGCAACCGGGATAGCGGTTGGCTTGTAGCCGTACTTCTGCTCGAAGGCAGCCAGTTCGGTGTCCTTCATCTTGCGGCTCATCGGGCCCAGGTTGGAGGTGCCTTCAGTCAGCGCAGGTGGCGCAGTGGCGGAGCCAGCGGCCTGAATCTGGATGTTTACGTTCGGGTATTCTTTTTTGTAGTTCTCGGCCCAGAGGGTCATGAGGTTGGCCAGAGTGTCGGAACCAACGCTGGACAGGTTGCCCGACACACCAGTGGTCTTGGTGTAGCTCGGGATAGCAGGGTCAACAGCGGCAACCGCGTTGGCAGTCGCAACGCCAGCAGCGACAAAAGTCATTGCCGCCATCAAACGCTTCAGTTTCATGCCTTACTCCTAGCAGATAGGGTGTGTTATTCGGGGCCAAGTATCAGCAGGCCGTGTGAACACTCTATGGCTGAAATATGACAATTGGATGAAAGGCCAGCACTCCGCTAAGAAGGCTGGCCTTTCAGTTGTAACTGTAGATGTGAGGAGTGCTGTGATCGTTCGCTGTCAGCGGCCCTTCTTCCAGAGATATGCACCTACCAGAATCCCCACCCCACACAGCACCGCCACATAATAAGCAGGTCCCATCGCACTTTCCTTGAGCAACAGGCTGACGATCATCGGCGTCAGGCCACCGAAAATCGCGTAGGCAACGTTGTACGAGAACGACAAGCCGCTGAAGCGCACCACCGGCGGGAACGCTTTGACCATCACGTACGGCACCGCGCCGATGGTGCCGACCAACAGACCGGTCACGGCATACATCGGGAACAGCCAGTCGGGATGGTCGGCCAGACTGTGATAGAAGGTCCAGGAGCTGGCCAGCAGCGCGGTACAGCCGATCACGAAGACTCGTCCCGCACCGAAGCGATCGGCCAGTGCGCCGGCAATGATGCAGCCAAAGCTCAGGAACACGATCGCCACGCTGTTCGCCTGCAGGGAGGTGGTAGGCGAGAAGTGATAGACCGTCTGCAACACAGTCGGGGTCATCAGGATCAACACCACGATGGCGGCCGACAGCAGCCAGGTCAGCAGCATCGAAATGGCGATGGCGCCACGATGGTCACGCAGCACCGCCCGCAGCGGCACTTCTTCGGCCAGGGCCTTGCGCTGTTGCAGCTCGGCGAACACCGGGGTTTCGTGCAGCCAGCGACGCAGGTACACCGAGAACAGGCCGAACACACCTCCGAGCAGGAACGGGATTCGCCAGGCGTAATCCGACACTTCCACAGAGGTATAAATGCTGTTGATCGCCGTGGCGACCAGGGAGCCTAGAAGGATGCCCGCCGTCAGACCGCTGGTCAGGGTGCCGCAGGCGTAGCCGACATATCGCTGCGGAACGTGTTCGGAAACGAAGACCCAGGCCCCCGGCACCTCACCGCCAATGGCCGCGCCCTGGATTACCCGCATCAGCAGCAACAGGATCGGTGCCCACATCCCGATCTGCGCATAGGTCGGCAGCAGGCCCATGATCAGCGTCGGCACGGCCATCATGAAAATGCTCAGGGTGAACATTTTCTTGCGGCCCAGCAGATCGCCGAAGTGCGCCATCACAATGCCGCCCAGCGGCCGCGCCAGGTAGCCGGCGGCGAAGATGCCGAAGGTCTGCATCAGGCGTAGCCACTCGGGCATGTCCGCCGGGAAGAACAGCTTGCCCACCACCGTGGCGAAGAACACGAAGATGATGAAGTCGTAGAACTCCAGCGCGCCGCCCAGGGCAGACAGCGATAGAGTCTTGTAGTCGTTGCGGGTCAGCGGGCGTGCGGGTTGCTCTGGCTGCGCGATGCTCGAGGGCGCTGTGGTCATGGCAAGGGCTTCTCTTATAGTCGGATCTGCAACCTCAACAACGCTGGCTGAGGTTTGGGCAGGTCCGGCACGATAGCAAATTGTTCGAAAAAGCACATAGAGGTGCGTTTTTGACAGTCAAAATGAGAACCGGACGGTCGTCGCGGAGTCTACCGACCGATATACTCAAACCTTGCTCCGGTTTTTGAGGGGTTGCTGTGCGAAAACGCCTGTCAGGTTCATAGGCGATTTCGCAGAGTTTCCCTTTAGGCGCCTTATGGAAAACGTGACGAACGTAGTATGTTCGGTGCTGAATCGTTTTTCCCGAAGACGGCTACCACCAGCAATACCAACGAAGAGTCACGGGTCAGAGGCACCCCCGGCATGATAGAGCTCGAACAAGAAGATCCGATCCCGCAAGGCGACCTGGCCCTGCAAATCACCGCGCTCCCTCGCGAAACCAACGGCTTTGGCGATATTTTCGGCGGCTGGCTGGTGGCGCAGATGGATTTGGCAGGCACCGCGATGGCCAGCAAGGTCGCTGGCGGACGCGTTGCCACCGTCGCGATCGACCGCATGGCCTTTCTGGTTCCGGTGGCGGTGGGCGCGCAGCTCTCCTTTTATACCCAGGCCCTGGAAATCGGTCGCAGCTCGATCAAGATGATGGTCGAGGTCTGGAGCGACGATCCGCTGTCCAGCGAGTGGCGTAAAGTAACCGAAGCGGTGTTTGTGTTCGTTGCCATCGACGGCAGCGGTCGCACCCGTTCGGTTCCGCCTCGGGCTCGCTAAACCTGGCAGCCGTTTTGCGGTCGATAGTCGTCCACTTTACTGATCGAGAGCTGTCCCATGAGCACGCCCAATGTTGAAGCCGTAAAACTGGATGAACTGAACTGCTGGCGCATCCGCCACGGTCAGGCCGAATTACTGGTGGCCCAGCAAGGCGCACACATCCTCAGCTATCAACTGGCTGGCCAGCCGCCGCTGATCTGGCTCAACGACGAGGCCGTGTTCAAGACCGGCAAGAGCATCCGTGCCGGCGTGCCGGTGTGCTGGCCGTGGTTCGGCAACTTTGCGCGCAACCCGCAAAGCGTTCAGGCGATGCACACCAGCAATGAAGCGCCGTCGGCTCATGGCTTCGTGCGAGCGATGGATTGGGAGCTGGGCGGCATAGAAGCCGAAGGCGAAAGCCTGAAGGTCGAATTCCTCCTGCCCTACCCCGAAGGCGGCTTTCCCGGCTGGCCGCACCAGGTGGATTTGACGTTGAGCATTCGCCTCGACGAGCAATTGCACATCCAGCTGACCAGCCACAACCGGGGCGCCGAAACCGTCAGCATCAGCCAGGCGTTGCACAGTTATTTTGCCGTCAGCGATGTGCGCGAGGTGCATGTCGAAGGTGTGGATGGCTTGAGCTACATCGAAACCCTGGAAGACTGGAAAACCAAGCAACAGTCCGGTGATCTGCGTTTTACCGGCGAGACCGATCGCATCTATCTCGATGCACCACCGCAGTTGAGCATCGTCGATCTAGCCTGGGAACGGCGCATCGTGCTGACCAGCACCGGCTCGCGTACGGCGGTGATCTGGAACCCGTGGATCGACCGCGCCGCCGCGTTCAGCGACATGGCCGACGACGGCTGGCAGCGCATGCTGTGCATCGAGACGGCGAACGTGATGGGCGATGTGGTGACGCTCGCAGCGGGCGCGAGCCACACCTTGGGTGTCAGCATCGGTAGCAAACCGCTTTAAGATCAAAAGATCGCAGCCTTCGGCAGCTCCTACAGAGATCGGTGTAGGAGCTGCCGAAGGCTGCGATCTTTTTGTCTACTTGATTACAGATCCGACTCTTTCACTACTCTGACCTTCTGCGCATCCAGCGCATACGCCGCATCGGCGAGGTCATTGCTGACCTTCTCGACTTTCAGCGTACCGGTGACCCACAGCGGCGTGTAGATATCGTTCAGCTTCAGGCCCTTTGGATAGCGCACCAGCACCAGTTGGTTGGGTGGCGGCGGTGGCACATGGATGCACGCGCCCGGATACGGCACCAGGAAGAACAGCGTACTGCGGCCCTTGGCGTCGGACTCCAGCGGCACGGGGTAACCGCCAATGCGGATGTTCTTGTCGTTCATCGACGCAACGGTCTTTGTCGAGTACATCACCGCCGGCAAGCCTTTGGCCTGCTTCATCCCACCCTTGTCGGTGAAAGTGCCATTGGCTTCAGGGGAGTTGTGGTCGATTTCAGGCATGGCCTCGAGGGCCTTCTGATCCGACTTGGGCATCAATTCGAGCCAGTCGGTTTCTGGCAATTCGCCAGCATGGGCAAAGCCCGAACCCAGTAAAACAAGAGTCAGTAAAAGACGGCGCATGAAGGTGCTCGGTAAAGGGAAGAACAGGAAACGCCGAGCATTCTAGCCCTCCCGGCCAGTTTGGCGGAGAGGGCTTGTCGCCTGGATCAGTTCTTTTTGACCAGCCCGTAGATCACCAGCAGCACTACGGCGCCCACCAGCGCACCGATGAAGCCTGCTCCTTGGCCAGCCTGATAGATGCCCAGGGCTTGACCGCCGTAAGTCGCCGCCAGCGAACCGCCAATACCGAGCAGGATGGTCATGATCCAGCCCATGCTGTCATCGCCCGGTTTCAGGAACCGTGCCAGCAGGCCGACAATCAAGCCGATAAAGATGGTTCCGATGATTCCCATGGCATTTCCCTCTGAATGAAGTGGCTATGCGAAAGCCTAGTCAGACTTTGGCATCCTGCCATGAGAGAACGGCGGTCCCTGAATGGTTCCGCCGCTGCCACATGAAACTATTCGGCGATCAGCGCTTCGACCTTGAGGATCTGCGCGGTCAGCGTTTCGCGATCCGCACAACGCAAGTTGGCGTGACCGACCTTGCGGCCGACCTTGAACGCCTTGCCGTAGTGATGCAGATGGCAATCGGCGATGGCAACGACCTTCTCGGTGTCCGGCACTTTGCCAATGAAGTTGAGCATCGCGCTTTCGCCGACCTTGGCCGTCGAACCCAACGGCAGACCGGCAACGGCCCGCAGGTGGTTTTCGAACTGGCTGCACTCGGCGCCTTCGGTGGTCCAGTGCCCTGAGTTGTGCACCCGGGGGGCAATTTCGTTGGCCTTGAGGCCACCGTCGACTTCAAAGAACTCGAACGCCATCACGCCGACGTAATCCAGCTGCTTGAGCACACGGCTGGAGTAGTCTTCGGCCAGAGCTTGCAACGGGTGATCGGTGCTGGCCACGGACAGCTTGAGGATGCCGCTTTCGTGGGTGTTGTGTACCAGCGGATAGAAGCGGGTTTCGCCGTCGCGGGCGCGCACGGCGATCAGCGAGACTTCACCGGTGAACGGCACGAAGCCTTCCAGCAGACAGGCCACGCTGCCCAGTTCGGCGAAGGTGCCGACCACATCTTCAGGGGTGCGCAGGACTTTCTGGCCCTTGCCGTCGTAACCCAAAGTACGGGTTTTCAGCACTGCCGGCAGACCGATGGAAGCCACGGCGGCGTCCAGGTCGGCCTGGGACTGGATGTCGGCGAACGCCGGGGTAGGAATCCCCAGATCCTTGAACATGCTCTTCTCGAACCAGCGATCGCGGGCGATGCGCAGGGCTTCAGCACTCGGGTAGACCGGGACGAATTGCGAGAGAAAAGCCACGGTCTCGGCCGGAACGCTTTCGAACTCGAAGGTCACCAGATCGACTTCATCGGCCAGCTGACGCAGGTGATCCTGATCGCCGTAATCGGCTCGCAGGTGTTCGCCCAACGCGGCGGCGCAGGCATCCGGCGCAGGGTCCAGAAAAGCGAAGTTCATGCCCAGCGGAGTGCCCGCCAGCGCCAACATGCGGCCCAGTTGGCCGCCACCGATTACACCAATCTTCATCGTCAACAACCTCAGGCGATGCGTGGGTCTGGATTGTCCAGGACGCTGTCTGTCTGCTCAGCACGGAAGGTTTTCAGCACCGCGTGGAACTGCGGGTGCTTGGCGCCCAGGATACTCGCCGACAATAGCGCTGCGTTGATCGCACCCGCCTTGCCGATGGCCAGAGTGGCAACCGGAATGCCTGCTGGCATCTGCACAATGGAGAGCAGCGAATCAACGCCCGAAAGCATAGCGGACTGCACGGGTACGCCCAGCACCGGCAAGTGGGTCTTGGCCGCACACATGCCTGGCAAGTGGGCCGCGCCACCGGCACCGGCGATGATCACCTCGATGCCACGTGCCTCGGCTTCTTCAGCGTACTGAAACAGCAGGTCCGGGGTGCGGTGGGCAGAAACCACTTTCACCTCGTAGGGTATGCCGAGCTTTTCCAGCATATCGGCGGTGTGGCTAAGGGTGGACCAATCGGACTTGGAGCCCATGATCACGCCAACCAGTGCACTCATCGTCGTGCCTCTTCTCTCTGGGCGCCCGCAGGCGCGTCAAAAAACAACAAGCCACGCAGGATGCGTGGCTTGATTGTACGAATTATGGCCGGTCGTAACCGGCCGAAGGCCGCGCAGTATACCTCAATGAAGCAGATAAACAGCCCCCGATACGACCATCTGTCATACGGCGCAAAGTGCCGGTTTTATTGACTCGAAGGTCAGCCAACGCTCAACACAAAACACCGTGGAACTTGATCCCGATCCTGATTGTTCCAAACAACAAAACCCCCTGTGGGAGCATTTGGTGGTTTCAAGAACCGGTTGTGCCTTGGGCCGCACCACCTTCCAACTTGCGCCACAACAACCGCACATTGGCCTTGCGCACCAGCGCGCAGCGATACAGGCGAATCTCCAACGGCACATGCCATTGCGGGCCGCCGCAGACCACCAGTTCACCGCGTGCCAGTTCGGCGCGCACGCTCAGTTGCGGCACCCAGGCGATGCCCAGGCCTTCCAGGGCCATGCTTTTGAGGCTGTCAGCCATGGCGGTTTCGTAGATCGTGGTGAAGCGCAGCGCCCTTTGGCGCAGCAGCATGTTCACCGAACGGCCGAGAAACGCACCGGCGCTGTAGGCCAGCAACGGCACGCTGCCTTCGCCTTCCAGATCGAACAGCGGTTTGCCGTCGGCGTCGGCGGCACACACCGGCAGCATTTCGGTGTGGCCCAAGTGCAGTGACGGGAAGATTTCCGGGTCCATCTGCATCGCGGCATCCGGGTCGTAGAAGGCCAGCATCAGATCGCAGCCACCTTCGCGCAAGGCATGCACCGCGTCACCCACGTTGGTCGCAACCAGTCGCGTGGCGATGTTCAAGCCTTCGTTGCGCAACTGTGCGATCCAGCGCGGAAAGAAACCCAGCGCCAGGGAGTGTGCGGCAGCCACCTGCATTACCTCGCCCTGCCCGCCTTCCAGGTGATGCAGATGGCGCAACACTTCGCCGAGCTGCTCGACCACGGTGCGTGCGGTGACCAGAAACAATTGCCCTGCCGCTGTCAGTTCCACCGGCGTGCGTGAACGATTGACCAGCGTCAGCCCCAGCGCCGCTTCCAGGCTGCGGATTCGTCGGCTGAACGCCGGTTGCGTCACGAAACGCCGCTCGGCGGCCTGGGAGAAACTGCGGGTGGCGGCCAGGGCACTAAAGTCCTCCAGCCATTTGCTTTCCAGATTCATCACGTCCTCCCGGGCACGCACCAATTTAGGTCACACGTCCGCCATCAAGCCGGCGTCACACGGGCATTATGCCGAATATGCATAGCCTAGTGTTTAACAGCATTGGCCCAAAATTCTCCACAGGCCTAGCATTCGCAGTGTTCCGGCACAGACCGGGTCCATATTGAGATGATTTCTATCATGTCCTCCGCTGCATCATTCCGCACAGAAAATGACCTGCTTGGCGCCCTCGAAGTACCGGCTCAAGCGTATTACGGTATCCAGACCCTGCGAGCGGTGAATAACTTCCGCCTTTCGGGCGTTCCGATTTCGCACTACCCGAAACTGGTTGTCGGTCTGGCCATGGTTAAACAGGCCGCCGCTGACGCCAACCGTGAGTTGGGTCACCTGAGCGAAGCCAAGCACGCTGCCATCAGCGAAGCCTGTGCACGTTTGATCCGCGGCGACTTCCACGAAGAGTTCGTGGTGGACATGATTCAAGGCGGCGCTGGCACTTCGACCAACATGAATGCCAACGAAGTCATCGCCAACATCGCACTGGAGGCCATGGGTCACCAGAAAGGCGAATACCAGTACCTGCACCCGAACGACGACGTGAACATGGCGCAGTCGACCAACGACGCGTATCCAACGGCGATCCGCCTGGGTCTGTTGCTGGGTCACGATGCCCTGCTCGCCAGTCTCGACAGCCTGATTCAGGCGTTCGCGGCCAAGGGTGAAGAATTCAACCACGTCCTGAAGATGGGTCGTACCCAACTGCAAGACGCCGTTCCGATGACCCTGGGTCAGGAATTCCGTGCGTTCGCCACTACCCTGGGTGAAGACCTGGCACGCCTGAAGACTCTGGCACCAGAAGTGCTGACCGAAGTGAACCTGGGCGGTACCGCGATCGGCACCGGCATCAACGCCGACCCGCGTTACCAGCACCTGGCCGTTCAGCGTCTGGCAGTGATCAGCGGTCAACCGCTGGTACCGGCCGCCGACCTGATCGAAGCCACCTCCGACATGGGCGCCTTCGTGCTGTTCTCCGGCATGCTCAAGCGTACCGCGGTCAAGCTGTCGAAGATTTGCAACGACCTGCGCCTGTTGTCCAGCGGCCCACGCACCGGCATCAACGAGATCAACCTGCCGGCACGTCAACCAGGCAGTTCGATCATGCCAGGCAAGGTCAACCCGGTTATTCCGGAAGCGGTCAACCAGGTGGCGTTCCAGATCATCGGTAACGACCTGGCGCTGACCATCGCGGCCGAAGGCGGCCAGTTGCAACTGAACGTGATGGAGCCGCTGATCGCCTTCAAGATCTTCGACTCGATCCGCCTGCTGCAACGCGCCATGGACATGCTGCGCGAGCACTGCATCGTCGGCATCACCGCCAACGAAGCACGCTGCCGTGAACTGGTCGAGCACTCGATCGGCCTGGTCACCGCGCTGAACCCGTACATCGGCTACAAAAATGCCACCCGCATCGCCGGCCTCGCTCTTGAAAGCGGCCGCGGCGTGCTGGAACTGGTGCGTGAAGAAGGTCTGCTCGACGAAGCCATGCTCGCCGACATCCTGCGCCCGGAAAACATGATTGCTCCGCGTCTTGTGCCCCTGAAGGCATAACCCGACGCGTTATTTGTAGCACCGCTCACCAGGTCGAGGGACTAGACACCTCTCACCTTTTGAGGGCCTGGAGATCAATCTCCAGGCCCTTTTTTTTAACTGTTTTGTAGGAGCGAGCTTGCTCGCGAAAGATGTTTAACGATAACGCGTAAACCTGATGGCCAACGGCGCCCTTGAGTTTTTCGCGAGCGAGCTCGCTCCTACAGGAGCCAGACGCCAGTAACGACAGGTGCTTCAAAGGCTTCGCTTCACCGAATACACCACAACCGTGCAGACGGACGGCACTGTCATCGGTATAGTGCCGCCCCTCTTCGCATGAGCGGTCGTCGGTAGCGAGGCCACAACCCATGCGAAACCCGAACTAATAACAAACCCGCGATATGAAACCGGGACGAACTTCGAACCACCCATTGTGCCGTGCGCCAAGGGGTGTAACTCGATGTGTCTGTCCGGCCAGCATTGTTGCCTACACAAAAAACAGCGAGGAATAATCCATGCTCGAAGTCATTAACGACTTCCTCTCAGGGAAAGTACTGATCGTGCTCATTGTCGGGCTCGGTAGCTACTTCACGATCCGCTCGCGTTTCGTTCAATTGCGTCACTTCTTCCACATGTTCGCGGTGTTCCGCGACAGCCTCAAAAGCAGCGCAGGGCAACTGAGCTCGTTCCAGGCCCTGATGCTCAGCCTCGCCGGCCGCGTCGGTGCGGGCAACATTGCCGGGGTCGGCATTGCCGTGACCCTCGGTGGCCCCGGTGCCGTGTTCTGGATGTGGGTGACCGCGCTGGTCGGCATGTCCAGCAGCTTCTTCGAATGCTCCCTCGGCCAGCTCTACAAGCGCTGTGACTCCGACGGCACCTTCCGTGGCGGCCCGTCCTATTACATCCAGCACGGCCTGCAAAAACGCTGGCTGGGCATGCTGATGGCGTTCTTGCTGCTGGTGACGTTCGGCTTCGCCTTCAACGGTCTGCAAGCCCACGCTGTGACGCACTCGTTGAACAATGCGTTCGGCCTCGACACCACATACACCGGCATCGGTCTGGCCGTGTTGCTGGGCCTGGTGTTCATCGGCGGGATCAAGCGCATCGCCAAGGTCGCCGACCTGTTGGTGCCGGTGAAAACCCTGGTGTACATCGGTGTGACCCTCTACGTGATCGTGCTGCAGTTCGACCATGTGCCGGGCATGCTGATGACCATTGTCAAGAGCGCCTTCGGTCTGGACCAGGCCTTCGGCGGCCTGATCGGCAGCGCCATTGTCATGGGCGTGAAGCGTGGCGTGTTCGCCAACGAGGCCGGCCTGGGCAGTGCGCCGAACGTGGCGGCAGTTGCGGCGGTCGAGCACCCGGTGGCACAAGGTGTGGTCCAGGCGTTCAGCGTGTTCCTCGACACCTTCGTGATCTGCACCTGCACCGCACTGCTGATCCTGCTTTCCGGCTTCTACACCCCGGGCTTCGAAGGCGACGGCATTGCCCTGACTCAGAACTCGCTGGCCGCCGTGGTCGGTGACTGGGGCCGGATGTTCATCTCCGTGGCCCTGGCGTTGTTCGTGTTCACCTCGATCCTCTACAACTACTACCTGGGCGAGAGCAACCTGCGCTTTTTGATCGGTGAAAACCGCAAGGCGCTGATTGGCTATCGCGCGCTGGTACTGGTGCTGATTTTCTGGGGCGCCATCGAAAACCTCGGCACCGTATTTGCCTTCGCCGACATCACCATGACCATGCTCGCGTTCGTCAACCTGATCGCGCTGTTCCTGCTGTTCAAGGTCGGCATGCGCATCCTGCGTGACTACGATGACCAGCGCGCCGCTGGCATCAAGACGCCGGTGTTCGACTCAGCCAAGTTCCCGGACCTGGATCTGGATCGCCAGGCGTGGCCGGCCAATCCGCCAGCCGCTGTCGGCAAGACTGAAGTTGAGTCGCAAGGTGTGCCTGCAGCGCAACGCTGACAGGTGAAATGACAGGCGCGCCCCCAGCGCCCGTCAGTTAAAGTTCGAAAAACTGGGGGAGCGAGCAAGCTCGCTCCCCTAGGAACTCTTCCTTTCGGAGATTCTTCATGAATTCGTCGACCTACCCTGCCGCCCAGCACGTCATGGTGCTCTACACCGGCGGCACCATCGGCATGCAGGCCAGCGCCCATGGCCTGGCCCCGGCGTCCGGTTTCGAAGCGCGGATGCGCGATTATCTGCACAGCCAGCCTGATCTGGTGGTGCCGCAATGGCGCTTCCGTGAAATGTCGCCGCTGATCGACAGCGCCAACATGACCCCGACGTATTGGCAGCAGCTGCGTGAAGCGGTGGTCGACGCAGTGGATGTGCAGGGCTGCGACAGCGTGCTGATCCTGCATGGCACCGACACGCTGGCCTACAGTGCCGCCGCCATGAGCTTCCAGTTGCTCGGCCTGCATGCCCGCGTGTGCTTCACCGGCTCCATGCTGCCGGCCGGCGTCACCGATAGCGATGCCTGGGAAAACCTCGGCGGCGCGCTGGTTGCACTGGGCCAGGGCCTCGCGCCGGGCGTGCATCTGTACTTCCATGGCGAACGGCTGGACCCGACCCGCTGCGCGAAGGTACGCAGTTTCGGCCGCCATCCGTTCAAGCGCCTGGAGCGTCAGGGCGGTGGCGTGAAGGTGCCTTCTTTACCAACACAGCTGAATTACAACCAACCCAAACAATTGGCGAACGTCGCGGTGCTGCCGCTGTTCCCCGGCATCAGCGCCGAGGTGCTGGATGGTTTGCTCGACAGTGGCATTCAGGGCCTGGTGCTGGAGTGCTACGGTAGCGGCACCGGTCCGAGCGACAACCCCGGGTTTCTCGCCAGCCTTGGGCGTGCGCGGGACAAGGGTGTTGTAGTAGTGGCCGTCACGCAATGCCACGAAGGCGGGGTTGTACTGGACGTCTATGAAGCCGGCAGTCGCTTGCGTGGCGTTGGGGTGTTGTCCGGTGGCGGCATGACCCGTGAGGCGGCGTTCGGCAAGTTGCATGGGTTGTTGGGTGCGGGGCTTGAAACGGACGAAATCCGTCGGCTTGTCGAACTCGACCTGTGCGGTGAACTGAGCTGACACCACACCACCCTTGTAGGAGCGAGCCTGCTCGCGATAGCGGTCTACCATTCACATTGATGTGACTGATCCACCGTCATCGCGAGCAGGCTCGCTCCCACAGGGGACATCACCCGGCATACAACTTGCTGCGCTCCAGCTATCCCAAGGCTGGAAGTCCTCATGCTCCACTCCCACCTCACCACGCTCAACGCGGTCTCCCTGGTACTCGATGCCTTCAGGGCACAAGGCTTGTCCAGCGAAGCGCTGCTGGCCGGCAGCGGCATCAGCGCGGCGGATCTGAACCGTGCCGACACACGCATCACCACCAATCAGGAAATGCAGGTCTGTGCCAACGCCGTTGCTCTCAAACGTGACATCGGCCTGGAACTGGGCCGGCGGATGCACGTTTCCTGCTACGGCATGCTCGGTTACGCCCTGCTCACCAGTGCCACCTTCGGTGACGCTTTGCGTCTGGCGATGCGTTATCCGGCGCTGCTGGGAACACTTTTCGAGTTGAGCCTTGAAGACGATGGCGAGCGCATCTGGTTCGCCGCCGCTGATTACCGCGAGAGCCCGGCCATGGCGGTGTTCAACGCCGAATTCTGCCTGGTGTCGCTGAAAGTCACCTGCGACGACCTGCTCGGCCATCCCCTGCCGTTGCTCGGCGCCCGCTTTGAACACGCCGCCCCCGATTACGAAGCGACCTACGCCGAACACTTCAATTGCCCGGTGCACTTCGGCGCCCGTAACAATGCCTTTGCCTTCGACAAGCGCTGGCTCGACCAGCCACTGCCGCTAGCCGACATCATCACCCACCAGGCCATGGCCGAACGCTGCCGCAAACAGAACATCGAGTTCACCGGGCGCCAGGCGTGGCTGGGACGGATCCGCCAATTGCTCAGCGCGCAATTGAATGCGGCGCCGGGGCTGGAGGGATTGGCCGAACAAATGAACTGTTCGGCGCGGACCTTGCGCCGGCATCTCAAGGACATGGGTTGCAGCTATCAGGAACTGCTCGACGAACTGCGCTTCGAGCAGGCCAAGCAAATGCTTTGCGAGGATCAGTTGCCGATCTATCAGATTGCCGAAGCCCTGGGTTTCAGCGAGACCGCGAGTTTTCGGCATGCGTTTGTGCGCTGGAGTGGTGTGGCGCCGAGTCAGTTTCGGCCACACGGATAAACCCTGTAGGAGCGGGCTTGCCCGCGAAGAGGCCAGCGCATCCAACGCATCTGTATCGCCGCAATACCGCCTTCGCTGACAAGCCAGCTCCTACAGGGTGTGTATCCCATACGCTGAACAGGGGCGAATTTCGGTCAAATGTTTTGGCCATATCGATCCCCTTTTGGCCTTTCCTGCCGTTCTCCGATTCGCCGTGCGCCGCAACACTGGGGGCAACCGAATCAGCCCTGCGGAGAACAAGATATGCTGACGATCTACTCGGACGATCACCACCTGCACCACGGCCGTTGCGAATTGATAGACGGGCAACTCAAACCCTGCTTCGAAATGCCTTCCCGTGCCGACCACGTACTGGCACGGGTGCAAAATCAAAATCTGGGCTCTGTCGAAGCGCCAAAGGATTTCGGCCTCGGGCCGATCGAGCGCATTCACAGCCGAGACTACCTCGACTTCTTCAAGGGCGCCTGGGCACGCTGGACCGAGTACAACACCGACGGCGACTTGCTGCCCTACACTTGGCCAGCCCGCACCCTGCGCCGCGTCAAACCCTCCAGCTTGCATGGCGAACTCGGTTACTACAGCTTCGACGGCGGCGCCCCGATCACCGCCGGCACCTGGCAAGCGGCGTACAGCGCAGCGCAAGTCGCGCTCACCGCCCAAGCGGAAATCCAGCGCGGCGCCCGTTCTGCTTTCGCCCTGTGTCGTCCGCCGGGACACCACGCCGCCGGCGACTTGATGGGTGGTTATTGCTACCTCAACAACGCCGCCATCGCCGCCCAGGCGTTCCTCGATCAGGGCCATGAAAAGATCGCGATCCTCGACGTCGACTACCACCACGGCAACGGCACCCAGTCGATTTTCTACGAACGCAGCGACGTGCTGTTCACCTCGATCCACGGCCACCCGGAAGCCGAGTTCCCGTTCTTCCTCGGCTATGAAGACGAACGTGGCGAAGGCGCTGGCGAAGGGTTCAACTTCAACTACCCGTTGGCCGCCGGTTCAGGCTGGGACACCTGGAGCGCAGCGCTGGAACAGGCCTGCAAAGAGATCGAAAGCTACGGTGCCGACATTATCGTCGTGTCCCTCGGAGTCGATACCTTCAAGGACGACCCGATCTCGCAGTTCAAACTCGACAGCCCGGATTACCTGGCCATGGGCAAGCGCATCGCCGGCCTCGGCGTACCGACGCTGTTCGTGATGGAAGGCGGTTACGCAGTGGAAGAAATCGGCATCAACGCCGTGAACGTTCTCGAAGGTTTTGAAAGCGCTCAATGAGGAAGTAGAACAATGAAAAGTCTTAAGCGCTTTATCGTGCCAGCCCTGTGTGCCACGGTACTCAGCGGCGCAGCACACGCTGAAGAACGCACGTTGCGCGTCTACAACTGGTTCGACTACATCACGCCCAAGGCCCTGGAAGACTTCAAGGCCCAGAACACCCAGACCAAACTGGTCTACGACATTTTCGACAGCAACGAAGCACTGGAAGCCAAGCTGCTGACCGGCAATTCTGGCTACGACGTGGTGGTGCCGTCCAACGTGTTCCTCGCCAAGCAGATTGAAGCGGGCGTATTCCAGCCGCTGGACCGCAGCAAGTTGCCGAACTGGAATCACCTCGATCCCAAACTGATGAAGCTGATCGAGGCCAACGACCCGGGCAACAAGTTCGCCGTGCCGTACATGTACGGGACCATCCTGATCGGCTTCAACCCGGCCAAGGTCAAAGCTGTGCTCGGCGACAACGCGCCGGTGGACAGCTGGGACCTGATCTTCAAGGAAGAGAACATCAGCAAGCTCAAGCAGTGCGGCGTCGCCCTGCTCGACT
Organism: Pseudomonas sp. P1_C12; assembly: GCF_056406435.1. Lineage (NCBI taxonomy): Bacteria > Pseudomonadati > Pseudomonadota > Gammaproteobacteria > Pseudomonadales > Pseudomonadaceae > Pseudomonas > Pseudomonas sp. P1_C12. Next base: position 514,390 of record NZ_JBFUAE010000004.1, read on the forward strand.
CGCCGTCTGAGATCCTGCCGCTGGCCCTGCAACACCTCGGCCTGGACCCCAACAGCAAAAAGCCTGCGGACTACGACAAGGCTGAAGCACTGCTGATGAAGATCCGTCCGTACATCACCTACTTCCACTCGTCCAAGTACATGGCCGATATCGCCAACGGTGACATCTGCGTTGCGGTCGGATATTCCGGCAGCTTCTCGCAAGCGGCCAACCGCGCCAAAGAAGCCAAGAACGGGGTGGTCGTCGACATGCGTTTGCCGAAGGAAGGCGCGCCGATCTGGTTCGACATGCTGGCGATTCCGAAGGGTGCGAAAAACCCCGACGACGCTTACACCTTCGTCAACTACCTGCTGCAACCCCAGGTGATCGCGCCGGTCAGTGACTTCGTCGGCTACCCGAACCCGAACAAGGACGCCACGGAGATGGTCGACCCGGTGATCCGCAACAACCCGAACCTGTACCCGACCGACACGGCGATGAGCACGCTCTACACCCTGCAACCGTTGCCCCGCGATGCCGAACGTGCGCGGACCCGGGCCTGGACCAAGATCAAGTCCGGCACTTGATACCCGCTTCACTCCCGCCGTCACCAGGACCTGCGCTCGCGCAGGTCTATTTTTGCCTGCGGCACATCAGCGCCCGACGCGCTCCTTTCAAAGAAAACGCCAGACCGCCCGCAGCCGCTCCAACGCGGCTTCGATAGCCTTTTCCGGCACTGCTGCAAACCCCAGAACCAACCCGGCACGCTGATCCATCGGGATCGTGGACTCGGGCAGCCAATAGCCACTCAAGCCATTGATCTCGACATCGACGCTACGTGCCAATTCAATCAACGCCTGTTCTCGCTCAATGCTGTCGACCGGCACTGTCATGTGCAACCCGGCGGCGACCGTGGGCAACTGGCCGATACCGGGAATGCCCCCCGGCCAGCCGCTGAGCAACGCATTACGCCGGCTCAGCGCCGCACGCCGCATGCGGCGGATATGCCGCTGGAAATGCCCGGCCGCCATGAACTCGGCCATTACGGCCTGGGTACTGACCTCGGAATGCCGTACGTCCACCGCCCGACGCTGGGCAAACGCCTGCACCAGATCCATCGGTAATACCAGGTAACCCAGGCGCAACGCCGGAAACGCCACTTTGCCGAACGTGCCGACGTAGAGCACCCGGCCTTGCCGATCCAGGGCCGCCAAAGGCGCCAGCGGCGCACCGCTGTAGCGGTACTCGCCGTCATAGTCATCCTCGACGATCCAGCCCTGCGTGCGTTCGGCCCAGGCCAGCAACTCCAGACGGCGAGCCAGGCTCATCACCACCCCGGTGGGGTACTGATGGGACGGGGTGACGTAGGTCAGACGGCAATCGTCAAGCTGTGCCAGTTCACCGCAGTCGATACCCTCACTATCCACCGCCACCCCATGCAGCCGGGCACCTGCTACGGCGAACGCATGACCGGCCGCCCGATACCCGGGATTTTCAATCGCCACCCCGTCACCGGGCTCCACCAGCAGCTGTGCACAAAGGCTGATTCCCTGCTGCGCGCCACTGGTGATCACAATTTGTTCAGCCGTGCACTGCATGCCCCGCGAGCTGCGTAGATACGCCGCGATCATCCCCCGCAAGCGTGCATCGCCTGCCGGGTCGCCGTAGCACAACTGCTGGAAATCCGGTTTACGCCAGAAAGCCGCATTCAGCTTGGCCCAGACCTCGAACGGAAACAGATCGAACGCCGGAACACCGACCCGAAAAGCCCTGGGCGGACCACTGGGCGGCATGGGTAAATGGTTCTTTTCAACGCGGGACAAGGCGTCCCTGTGGGTAACTTTGCTGGATGAATCCACAGGCAAATCAAGCCAATTTGTGGATAAAGCTGTGGGTAAGCCTGTTGAAAACCCTGTGGATACTTTTGTGGATAGTTTTTTTGCCGGCAAGGTTGCCTGGGGTAATTGCGCGACGTAAGTCCCGTCGCCTACCCGCCCCTCGATAAACCCTTCAGCGTAAAGCTGATCGTAGGCGCGCACTACGCTGTTGCGGGAAATCGCCAGCGCGGCAGCCAGATCCCGACTGGCCGGCAGACGCGTGCCGCTGGCCAGTCGCCCGTCGAGCACCCGCATCCGCAATGCCTGATAGAGCTGCCGACTCAGCCCCTGGCGACGATCAAGTTCTATACCCGCCGGGTTGAAGGTCAAGGACAGTGGTTCGCTAGTCATCGCAATGGACCCATGAAATTGGTCATTAGTGGCTCTTACAACAGACCAATAGCCTGCCTAGGATGCAGATATTCGCCAAGGAAAATATCTCCATGTACACGCCACGTGCTTTTGCCATCGACGAGTTGTCCCAACTGCATGAACTGATCCTCGCCACCCGTCTCGCCATATTGGTGACCCACGGTGAAAGCGGCCTGCAAGCCAGCCATGTACCGGTGCTGCTGCATTGCGAACAAGGCTCGAACGGCACGTTGTACGGGCATCTGGCCAAAGCCAATCCACAGTGGAAAGAGCTGCGCGACGGCGCCGAAGCCCTGCTGATTTTTGCCGGTGCCGACGCCTACGTCAGCCCTGGCTTCTACCCGAGCAAGGCCGAACACGGCAAAGTCGTGCCAACCTGGAACTACGTCGCCGTACACGCCTATGGCCGAGCCGAAACCTTCAGCGATGGCGGGCGGCTGCTCGACATCGTCAGCACCCTCACCGATCGTCATGAAGCTGGCCGCGCCCAACCGTGGTCAGTGGCCGATGCCCCCGCCGATTACATCGACGGCATGCTCAAGGCCATTGTCGGTTTCGCCATTCCCATCGACCGTCTGGAAGGCAAGCGCAAGCTCAGCCAGAACCGCAGTCCCGCCGACATCGCCGGCGTGCGCAAAGGCCTGGAAGCCAGCCCCGACGTCAACGACCAAACCCTCGCCCAATTGATGCGCTAAGGAAGTCACCATGAGTCAAATCGACATTCGCCAAGTCAGCGCCGGTGATCACGCGGCCTGGTTGCCGCTGTGGCAGGCCTACCTGCGCTTCTACAAAACCGAACTGCCGCAAGCCGTCACCCAAAACACCTGGCAGCGCATGCTCGATCCGAACGAGCCAACCCACGCCGCCCTCGCTTGGGCCGACGGCAAAGCGGTGGGCATGGTGCATTTCATCTACCATCGTTCGAACTGGGCCATCGAAAACTCCTGCTACCTGCAAGACTTGCTGGTGGCCCCGGAAACCCGCGGCACCGGCGTCGGCCGCCAGTTGATCGAGTTCGTCTACGCCACGGCCAAGGCTGACGGCTGCAACAAGGTCCACTGGCTGACCCACGAAACCAACGTCACCGCGATCCAGCTTTACGAGCGCATCGCCGAACGCCCCGGTTTCATCCAGTTTCGCAAAGCCATCTAGGTTCAAGGAGAACAGCATGTCGATTTCACTCGCCGACTGGAAAGGCGTCCCGGCCCCCACGACTCAATTGATCGAAGGGCGTTACATCCGCCTGGAAAAACTCGACCCGGCGCGCCACGGCGACGACCTGTTCAACGCCCTGCAAGGCCCCGGCGCCGACCCGAAACTCTGGGACTACCTGCCTTACGGCCCCTTCCCGGAGCGCAGCGTCTTCAACGACTGGCTGAACAACCACGCGGCCAGCAGCGATCCGTATTTCTTCAGTGTGATCGACCGCGCCAGCGGCGAGGTCCAGGGCATTCTCAGCCTGATGTCCATCGTCCCGGCCCAGGGCCGCATCGAAATCGGCCACGTCACCTTCGGCGCACCGATGCAGCGCTCGCCGAAAAGCACCGAGGCGGTTTACCTGCTGGCCAAGGAATCCTTTGCCTTGGGCTACCGTCGCCTGGAGTGGAAGTGCAACAACGCCAACGCCCGCTCCAAATACGCGGCCGAGCGCCTGGGCTTCAGTTTTGAGGGGGTGTTCCGCCAGCACATGGTGGTCAAGGGGCAAAATCGGGACACCGCGTGGTATTCGATTCTGGATTCGGAATGGCCGGCGATTGGCGCCGGGTTCGAGAAGTGGCTGAGTGATGAGAACCAGACGGCTTCGGGGCAGGTTAAAGGGTTGGTGGAGTGTCGCGGCTGACGCCCTAACGGCAAAAGATCGCAGCCTTCCTGAATCAGGATGTGTGCAGCATTGGCAAAATGCTCAAGGTCATGACCTTCGGCCTCTTTCACACACAGACATGTCACGCTGTTGAGTAGATTGCGCGCGGCTTTGATTCGATGAGTAGCGGTTTCGAGAAGGTCGGAAGTCCGGGCTTCGGTGTCGATGTACAACGTGTTGCCAGAACTGAAGCCACCTTGAAGTGGATGAAATTGGGGCATGGCATTGATCTCATCTGATAGGAAAATCTCCCACCCCTTCGCGGCTAAACGAATTGGGGAGGTAGCTGTACGCGGGTTAGCCGACCGGACAGATGCACCCGGCACACCCGAAGGTGTCCCACGCACAGCCACCATAGACATACAAATGCCAGGCAGCAAAAAGCGCCGCGATTATACGGGCGCTTGTGCAACATCTGTTACGACCGGCTAAAGTCGATCACCGATTCGTCGGTGACGGCCGAACTATAGGTGAGGATCCAACGAAGTAAAACCCGGGTTTCTCATCTCAGAGGAGTCCTACATGAAGCCGGGATTGGACTGACAATCCCGCACTCCATTGGCCGCCTTAACCGCGCTATCTCGCCGCGAAAGCGGTAGCACACTCAGCATGTGTATAGGCTGACACTCCGCCTTCGCGAGCAAGCCCGATCCCACAGAGTTTGTGGCATCTCCAGAAATGGATTTACAGGAATAAAAAAAGGGGAGCACATGCCCCCCCGAGGTATAAAGCGTTGTTATCTCGGCTGTTAACTCAGCCTTCGATCTCGATCAGTATCTCGCCCGGATTCACCCGGTCGCCCTTGGCCACGTGAATGGCGGTGACTTTACCGGCGATGGCTGCCTGGACTTCGGTTTCCATCTTCATCGCTTCGGTGATCAACACGGCCTGGCCTGCCTTGACGGTGTCGCCCTCCTTGACCAGCACGTCGACGATGTTGCCCGGCATGGTGGTGCTGACGTGACCCGGTGCAGTGGCTTGCTTGCGCTTGCTGCTGCCGCCGCCGACGAATTCGTTGAGCGGCTCGAACACCACTTCTTCCGGCATGCCGTCGATGGACAGGTAGAAGTGACGCTTGCCTTCGGCCTTGACGCCCACACCGGTGATGTCGACGCGGTAGGTTTCGCCGTGAACGTCGATGACGAACTCGGTCGGTACGCCTTCGCCACCAGCCGAGGCGACGCCGCCGGCTTCAGGAATCGGCAGCAGCACTTCGGGTGTCAGGGTGCCCGCAGCACGCTCCTCGAGGAACTTGCGGCCGATGTCCGGGAACATGGCGAAGGTCAGCACGTCTTCTTCGGACTTGGCCAGTGCGCCGATGTCGGCACGCAGCTTGGCCATTTCCGGCTTGAGCAGATCGGCCGGGCGAACGTCGATCACTTCTTCGCTGCCGATGGCCTGGCGACGCAGTTGTTCGTTCACGGTGCCCGGCGCCTTACCGTAGCCGCCTTGCAGGTACAGCTTCACTTCGTTGGTGATGGTCTTGTAGCGCTCGCCGGCCAGCACGTTGAAGAACGCCTGGGTGCCGACGATCTGCGAAGTCGGAGTCACCAGCGGCGGGAAGCCGAGGTCTTCACGAACGCGCGGGATTTCGGCCAGCACTTCGCTCATACGATTGAGTGCGCCCTGCTCTTTCAACTGGTTGGCCAGGTTGGAAATCATCCCGCCCGGTACCTGGTTGACTTGAACACGGGTGTCGACGGCGGTGAATTCGCTTTCGAACTGGTGGTACTTCTTGCGCACGGCGTAGAAGTACAGACCGATCTCCTGCAGCAGTTCCAGATTCAGGCCGGTGTCGAACTCGCTGCCTTTAAGGGCGGCGACCATCGACTCGGTGCCCGGGTGGCTGGTGCCCCAGGCAAAGCTGGAGATCGCGGTGTCGATGTGATCGGCACCGTTTTCGATCGCCTTCATTTGGCACATCGCGGCCAGACCAGCGGTGTCGTGGGAGTGAATGAACACTGGCAGCGATTGCTCGGCTTTCAGCGCCTTGACCAGTTCGCCGGTGGCGTACGGGGTCAGCAGTCCGGCCATGTCCTTGATCGCCACCGAGTCGCAACCCATGGCCTCCATTTGCTTGGCCTGGTTCACGAAGGCCTCGATGGTGTGCACCGGGCTGGTGGTGTAGGCGATGGTGCCCTGGGCGTGTTTGCCGGCGGCTTTCACCGCTTCGATGGCCACGCGCAGGTTACGCACGTCGTTCATGGCGTCGAAGATACGGAACACGTCGATGCCGTTGACCGCAGCCTTGGCGACGAAGGCTTTGACCACGTCGTCGCTGTAGTGGCGGTAGCCCAGCAGGTTCTGGCCGCGCAACAGCATTTGCAGGCGGGTGTTAGGCAGCGCGGCGCGCAACTGGCGCAGACGCTCCCACGGGTCTTCTTTCAGGAAACGTACGCAGGCGTCGAACGTCGCGCCGCCCCAGCATTCCAGCGACCAGTAGCCGACTTTGTCGAGCTTGTCGCAGATCGGCAGCATGTCTTCGGTGCGCATGCGGGTGGCGAGCAGCGATTGGTGGGCGTCGCGCAGGATGGTGTCGGTTACATGAATCTTCTTGCTCATTGTTCTATTCCTCACAGGCCTGCGTGGGCGGCGATGGCGGCGGCGATGGCCAGGGCCAGCTCTTCGGGTTTGCGCTTGATCGAGTAGTTGGTCAGTTCAGGGTGGCTTTCAACGAAGCTGGTGTTGAACTGGCCGCTACGGAATTCCGGGTTACGCAGGATTTCCTGGTAGTACGCGGCAGTGGTCTTGACCCCTTGCAGACGCATGTCGTCCAGGGCGCGCAAGCCACGGTCCATCGCCTCTTCCCAGGTCAGCGCCCACACCACCAGTTTCAGGCACATCGAGTCGTAGTACGGCGGGATGGTGTAGCCGGTGTAGATTGCCGTGTCGGTGCGCACGCCAGGGCCACCGGGGGCGTAGTAACGGGTGATCTTGCCGAAGCTCGGCAGGAAGTTGTTCTTCGGGTCTTCGGCGTTGATCCGGAACTGCAACGCGAAACCGCGGTGCTGGATGTCTTCCTGTTTCACCGAAAGCGGCAGGCCGGAGGCAATGCGAATCTGCTCACGGACAATGTCGATGCCGGTGATTTCTTCGGTGATGGTGTGTTCCACCTGCACCCGGGTGTTCATCTCCATGAAGTACACCTCGCCCTCGGCGAGCAGGAACTCCACGGTACCGGCGTTCTCGTATCCCACGGCCTTGGCTGCGCGCACCGACAGGTCGCCGATATAGGCGCGCTGTTCCGGGGTCAGTTGCGGGCTCGGGGCGATCTCGATCAGCTTCTGGTTGCGGCGCTGGATCGAGCAGTCACGCTCGAACAGGTGCACCACGTTGCCGAAGCTGTCGCCGAGGATCTGCGCTTCGATGTGCTTGGGATTGACGATGCATTTTTCCAGGAACACTTCCGCCGAACCGAACGCCTTGGTGGCTTCGGAAATCACTCGCGGGAAAGCCTGTTCAAGTTCTTCACGGCTGTTGCAGCGACGAATGCCGCGGCCGCCACCACCGGAAGTCGCCTTGAGCATCACCGGGTAACCGATGCGATCACCTTCGGTCAGGGCTTCTTCGATGCCCGACACGTTGCCTTCAGTACCCGGGGTTACTGGTACACCGGCCTTGATCATGCTGCGACGGGCTTCGGTCTTGTCGCCCATGCGGCGAATGACTTCGGCCGACGGGCCAATGAATTTGATCCCGCGTTCGGCGCAGATCTCCGCCAGTTCGGCGTTTTCCGAAAGGAAGCCATAGCCGGGGTGCAACGCATCGCAGCCGGTTTCAACAGCCAGGTTCACCAGCTTGCGCGGGTTCAGGTAACCGGCCAGAGGTTCGGCACCAATGCTGTGGGCCTCATCTGCACGCTTTACGTGCAGGGCATGACGGTCGGCGTCGGAGTAGATCGCGACCGAGCGAATGCCCATTTCGGCGCAGGCACGTACGATTCGTACGGCAATCTCACCACGGTTGGCGATCAGGATCTTTGTTATCACTTGGAGGTTCCCTTGAGCCGGTGTACCCACGACCTGCTAGACCAGGTCGACGAGTGACCAAATGTTTCAATTTGGTCGCAGGGCCACACTAGCGCTCACAAGGGATTAACAAAAATGAATAAAAATTGGGTCGTGCATAAGTAAAGACTTATAGTTGATTCATCAGCCAGCGACGAGAGCGACCAGATAATGCGTAAGTCATTGATGCGTATGACTTTGCGGCAATTGCAGATCTTCAATGAGGTCTGTGATTTGCGGTCCTACAGCCGCGCGGCCGAGGAAATGTCTCTCACACAACCTGCCGTCAGCCTACAGATTCGTCAACTTGAAGAGCTGATTGGCCAGCCTTTGTTCGATTACGTCGGCAAAAAACTCTACATGACCGAGGCAGCTGAAGCGTTACAGCGGGCCAGTCGGGATATTTTCGGGCGCCTGGAAAACCTCGACATGCAGCTGTCGGACATGCAGGGCTCGTTGCAGGGGCAACTGAAACTGGCGATCGAATCCAGCGCCAAATACTTCGTACCGCATCTGTTTGCCGCGTTCAAACGCCAGCACCCGGAAGTGAACCTGCAATTGACGGTGGTCAATCGCGGTCAGGTCATTCGACGTCTGTCAGACAACCGCGACGACCTGGTGATCATGTCCATGGTGCCTCAGGACATGGGCCTGGAATTCCTGCCGTTCCTGAACAACCCGATCGTCGCCGTGGCGCCACCGGATCACCCGCTGTGTCATATGGGGCCGCTGCGCTTGCAGGATCTCGAGCCCTATACACTGCTGCTGCGTGAGCCGGGCTCCGGGACGCGGCTGGCGTGCGAAGAATACTTCAAGGAGAAGCGCGTGCACTTCAACCAGACCCAGGAGGTCTCGTCTGCCGAAGCTCAGCGTGAATGTGTACTGGCAGGCCTGGGCGTTGCGCTGTTGACGCGCCACGCCCTGAGCCTTGAGCTGGCAACCGGTGGACTGATCGAGCTGCCGATCGAAGAGCTGCCGCTGTTTCGCAGTTGGTGCCTGGTGCAGGCCAAGGCGAAACGCCTGTCACCGGTGGCTCACGCCTTCCTGGCGTTTATCCGTAGCGAACGGATTCAGATCAGCGCGCTGGTTGAGCGTTTCGACGGGAAGTCGAGGGAGATGCCTGCCAGAAATTGAGCTCCAACTCCGGAAAATCGCCAATTTCGGCCAGAAGCTGACGGCGTTCGCAGCGATCTTCGATGGCGCGGCGGAATTCCATGCGGCGCTGATCTTCTTGCTGACGACGGGTTTTGACAGCGCTGTTGCGTTCTTCGTAAGGCATGGCCATTTCGAGTCTCCCAAGGCGAGTACGGGAGTTTCAAGATAGGCGCGGGGGATGACGGTTTGGCGGCTTGGGCGTTACAGGGAGATGAACATTCAGAAGCAAAGATCGCAGCCTTCGGCAGCTCCTACGCAGGAACGCGAATACCTGTAGGAGCTGCCGAAGGCTGCGATCCTTTGATCTTAGTCGTCCAGCGCTTTCACCGACTTGGGCGACAACCGCAAGCTGCGCAGGCTGCGTTTGACGCTCTTGAGGTGGTTGACCAGGCTCGGGCCACGCGCCATGGCCACGCCCATCGCCAGAACGTCGATCACCACCAAGTGGGCGATACGCGACGTCAGCGGCGTATAGATTTCAGTGTCTTCATGCACATCGATCGCCAGATTGACCGTAGACAGCTCGGCCAATGGTGTCTGGCTCGGGCACAAGGTGATCAATGAGGCACCGCTTTCGCGCACCAGGTTGGCGGTGATCAGCAGGTCCTTGGAACGCCCGGACTGGGAAATGCAGATGGCCACGTCAGTCGGCTTCAGCGTCACGGCCGACATCGCCTGCATGTGCGGGTCGGAATACGCCGCTGCCGTCAGCAGCAAGCGGAAGAACTTGTGCTGGGCGTCCGCCGCGACCGCACCCGAGGCGCCGAAGCCGTAGAACTCGACACGCTGGGCCTGGGACATGAGCGTCACCGCCCGCTGCAATTCCAGCGGATCGAGCTTCTCGCGAACCTCCATCAGCGTATGCAGGGTGGTGTCGAAGATTTTCAGACTGTAGTCGGCGACCGAATCGTCTTCGTGGATCGCAAACTGGCCGAAACTCGCACCTGCCGCCAGGCTCTGGGCCAGCTTCAGCTTCAGGTCCTGAAAGCCGGAACAACCGATGGCACGGCAAAAACGCACGATGGTCGGCTCGCTGATGCCCACGCTGTGGGCCAGATCGGCCATGGAGCTGTGCATCACGGCCGCAGGATCAAGCAGCACGTGGTCGGCGACCTTGAGCTCCGACTTGCGTAACAGGTGGCGAGACTGGGCGATGTGTTGCAGCAGATTCAAGGGGCTGGACTCTTTGTTATTGGCAGGTGCCGGGGATGTAGCACGCTTGTAGTTATACTACATGAATCGGCTTTTTGCCTGCTCAATGCGTAACCACATCCCTCGACATTCAGGCACGCGCGCTCCATGTAGCGCTCATCGCCAGCTTTCCCGTTGCTCACCAATGCTCGCCTTTTGGCATTGCAGCAAAAATGAGCCTTTCCCTTACAAACATCGCCGCTAGTTGTCTCAACAACAACGCTTAGCCCACATTAACTTACAAACAAGTTAAATGTCGCCACCCACCGACTAAACAAAGATGGATATATTGAATAGGCAGGACGCAATTAACTTAATTACAGGAGTTACACACAATGACCATTACAACCAAAGATTGGGTCGCCCAAATTGACCGCATGCCCGGCGCGCCTTCCTTCCGTACCTTTGGCACGGTAACCGTTGCACACTCTGGCATTACGCCAAGGCTGGTACTGAGCGAAATTCAGGACAAGTCATTTGATTTGCGACTCAACCTGGAACTTGAAACAACCCACGAAGCTGCATTGCAAGTCCTGACAGACAAGTTTGTCGAATATAAGTTGGCAGGCGCATCCAATGTCACCGGCGTAAGTATTTTTCTCGAAGGAAAGTTACTGCACCATATTGATAAAGTACTGATCACCGATTAAAGAACTACCCGCTGCGAACTTCCCGTCAGACCGCCAAAGGGCCTGACGGGAAGCAACTGCAATCAAACCTCGCCCTGCCCTCGCAGCAGACCGGCCAGGCCAAGCGCCTCGATCGGCCGACTGATCAGGTAGCCCTGAACCTCGTCGCAGCGCTCACTCTTGAGAAACTCAAGCTGCTCTTGCCGCTCCACGCCTTCCGCGACGACCTTCAATGACAAGCCATGAGCCATGGCAATGATCGCCCGGGTGATCGCCGCATCCTCGGTGCCTTCCCCCAGCCCCCGGATAAACGCCTGATCAATCTTCACGTAATCCACAGGAATGCGCTTGAGGTAGCTCAGGGATGAATAGCCGGTGCCGAAATCATCGATTGCCAGTTTCACCCCAAGTTCACGCAACTGCTGGAAGGTCGCGATGATGTGCTCGACGCTGTCCAGCAACTGGCTTTCGGTCAATTCCAGCTCCAGGAAATGCGGCGCCAGCCCGGTCTCTTCCAGCACCTGTCGCACCAGGCTGACCAGTTTGCCCTGGCGCAGCTGATGCACCGACAGGTTGACCGACACCCGTATCGGCTCAAGTCCCTGACGCTGCCACTCACAGGCTTGCCAGCAGGCCTGACGCAATACGAACTCACCGATTGGGCCGATCAGTCCGGTTTCCTCGGCCAACCCGATAAAGTCTCCCGGCGGCACACGCCCCATGGTTGGATGATCCCAGCGCACCAGCGCTTCGGCGGCATTCAGGCGACCGGTGGCCAGACACAATTTCGGCTGGTAGTACACCTTCAGCTGTTTTTCCTCGATCGCTTTGCGCAACTGGTTTTCCAGCTGTAAACGCTCCAAGGTGCTGGCTTGCAGGCTGTCGGTGTAGAACTGGAAATTATTACCGCCCAAATGCTTGGCATGTTGCATGGCCATGTTCGATTGACTGACCAATGCCGAAATTTCCCGGGCATTGTCCGGCAGCAGGCTGATGCCCATGGACGCGCTGACCACCAGCTCATGCCCCTCGACCGCCACCGGTAGCCGCAGCTTGGTCGACAACCGTGTCGCTACCCGCGCCAGACTCGACAGGTTGCCGTAGGAATTGAACAACACCGCAAATTCATCGCCGGACAAGCGCGCAATGGTGTCGGCCTCCGGCAGCGCGTTGACCATTCGCCGGGCCATTTTCTGCAACAGTTGGTCGGCGATTTCATGGCCGAGGCTGTCGTTGAGCAGTTTGAAGCGGTCCAGATTGATATGCAGCAACGCCAGGCTGCGATAGCCACCCTGACGTACCCGCTGATGCGCCTCGCTCAGCCGCTCACGAAAAAGAGAACGATTGGCCAGGCCGGTCAATTCGTCATAGTGCGTCAGGTAGCGCATGCGCTCTTCGGATTCGCGTCTCGCTGAAAGATCAGCGAAAAAGCCTACTATATGGCTGATTTTTCCCCGAGGATCACGCACGGCATTCAGCTGAAGCCATTGCGGGTACATCTCCCCGTTCTTGCGGGTTTCCACCAGTTCGCCCTGCCAGCTGCCGTGCTGCTCCAGCGCTTGATGGATGGCGGTGAAATGCCGGCGGGCATCACGACTGCACGGCAGCTCGACCACGCTGCGCCCGAGAATCTCCTCGATGCCATAACCCGTTACTCGGCTGAAAGCCTGGTTGACGGCAATCAGTGCGTAAGAGGGATCAAAAATCACGATGCCTTCACTGGCCGCCTCGAACACCGTCGCTGCCAGTTGCTGTTGCTCCTCCAGCACCTTGCTGGCACTGATGTCGCGGCGCGTCCCGACCATACGAATAACCCGGCCGTTTTTGCTGCGCTCGACCGCCCGGCCACGGTCCTCGATCCAGACCCAGTGGCCGTCGCCATGACGCACCCGGTACTCGATCTGGTAATCCTCGGTTCGGCCCTTCAAGTGCTCGACCAGCGCCCTTTTCAGCGCAGGAAGATCCTCGGGGTGAAGGCGCGGCTTGAGGTGACGCAATATCGCCGTGACCTGTTCCGGCTCCAGGCCGAACAATTCCTGAATCTGCGTGTGATGGACTTCGTCGGTTTGCAGATTCCAGTCCCACAACCCCAACTCGCTGGCCTTCAATGCCAGCGCCAGACGCGCCTCACTCTTGCTCAGTGCCTGGTTGGCGGCATCCAGTTCCAGGCTGCGCTGAGCAACACGGTTTTCCAGGTCGATCTGGATTTCTCGCAATTCGGTTTCGGCACGCCGGCGCTGTTCAATCTCCTTGGCCAGCTTCTGATTGAGCTGGTCACTGCCGCTTTGCGCCTGCTGTAGATGCTCGATCAGTGCCTGGTTCTGAAAACGTCGCATCAAGCCCCGATCGATCAATCGATTGACCTGCCAGGCGACGACACTCAGCGCACCGAGCAATATCAGGCCGAACCAGCCCCAGCCTTGCTGCTGTTCGTCAGCTCCCCAAAACATATAGGCGATGGCCGGCAACAGGCAGGGCAAGGTGAATGACAGAAAGGCCGGCAAACTGACCGCGTAAGCCACGCTGGCCGAAAGTGCCGCGGCACCGATGAGGCCGAAGACCCAGGCTTGCTGAATGAAGTTATCGGCGGGAACCAGGGCGATGCCGGCACCGGCCAGGGTCAGACCGGTGAGGCCGGAACCCAGCAAAAACATCCGTCGCCAAATGGGATGGGCCTGACGATTGGGAATGGCCGAATCGAAGGCTGCGACCTGAATCACCCGCAACGCCACCAATGACAATAACCACACCAGCCATACACTGACCAGGAAATAGCGCTGCGGGCTCCAGAGCAAACCGGCACAGACCAGGCCATTGATCAGCATGAACAACGTGGGCAGCAGCGAGCCCTGATACAACAGGCGCGTGCGTTCAACCGCCATTTCCATGGCGTACTGTTTACGGATAACCCTGGGCTCCACAATGGGGCCCGACAGGTCGAAGCTGAGGGTCATAGGCGATGTTCTTGTTCTTATAATGATGAGCATGGGCCCGAAACTGCTCGGAGCATACACAAGCAATTGCCCGGACCAAACTGCTGCTGATCAATAAATGGCCAAATTTTTTCGGTCGCCGACACCCCTGAAAACGCTACGGACACGCCCCGCCAACGCCTGCAGCCAATGACCGACCGGTCGTCCTTCGCATAACTTTCATCGGCTAAAGCAAAGCGGTGTTTGCCCGGTGTGCCGCAGCCCCCTAGAATGCCCCGATGCGCGATGATCTCTCCCTTCTGCTGAACTCCCTCAACGATGCCCAACGCCAGGCCGTAGCAGCCCCCGTGGGTCGTCAGTTGGTCCTGGCCGGTGCTGGTTCCGGTAAAACCCGAGTGCTGGTGCACCGTATCGCCTGGTTGATCCAGGTCGAAAACGCCTCGCCCCACTCCATCCTGTCGGTGACCTTCACCAACAAGGCTGCTGCCGAGATGCGCCAGCGCATCGAACAGCTGATGGGTGTCAACCCGGCCGGCATGTGGGTCGGCACCTTCCACGGCCTGGCGCACCGCTTGTTGCGGGCACACTGGCAGGAAGCGGGCTTAAGCCAGACCTTCCAGATTCTCGACAGTGACGACCAGCAACGGCTGGTCAAGCGGGTGATCCGCGAGCTCGGTCTGGACGAACAGCGCTGGCCGGCCCGTCAGGCCCAATGGTTCATCAACGGCCAGAAAGACGAAGGTCTGCGCCCGCAACACATTCAAGCCAGCGGCGACCTGTTCCTGGCGACCATGCGCGGCATCTATGAAGCCTACGAGGCCGCCTGCCTGCGTGCGGGCGTCATCGACTTCTCCGAGTTGCTGCTGCGCGCCCTCGATCTGTGGCGCGATCACCCAGGCCTGCTCGCTCACTATCAAAAGCGCTTCCGGCACATCCTGGTGGACGAGTTCCAGGACACCAACGCCGTGCAATACGCCTGGTTGCGCCTGCTGGCCAAGGGTGGCGACAGCCTGATGGTGGTGGGCGACGATGACCAGTCGATCTACGGCTGGCGCGGCGCGAAAATCGAGAACATCTACCAGTATTCCGAAGACTTCCCGGACGCCGAAACCATTCGCCTGGAGCAAAACTATCGCTCCACCGCGGGTATCCTGAAGGCAGCCAACGCCTTGATCGCCAACAACACCGGGCGCCTGGGCAAAGAGCTCTGGACCGATGGCGGCGAAGGCGAAGCGATCAATTTGTACGCCGCGTTCAATGAACATGACGAAGCCCGCTACGTTGTCGAAACCATCGAAAGTGCGCTGAAAACCGGCTTGTCTCGAAGCGATATCGCGATTTTGTATCGCTCCAACGCCCAATCGCGGGTTCTGGAAGAAGCTTTGCTGCGCGAGCGCATCCCATACCGCATTTATGGCGGCCAGCGCTTCTTCGAACGGGCGGAAATCAAAAACGCCATGGCCTACCTGCGCTTGCTCGAAGGACGGGGCAACGACGCCGCGCTGGAACGGGTCATCAACGTGCCGGCCCGTGGTATCGGCGAAAAAACCGTCGAAGCGATCCGCGACCATGCGCGCCACAGTGATGTATCGATGTGGGAAGCAATGCGCCAACTGGTGGCCAACAAAGGCCTGACTGGCCGTGCGGCCGGTGCCCTTGGCGCGTTTATCGAGCTGATCGAGAACCTCGCCGCCAAGTGCACGGAAATGCCGCTGCACCTGATGACCCAAACCGTCATCGAGCAGTCGGGGCTGATCGCCTATCACGAAGCGGAAAAAGGCGAGAAAGGCCAGGCCCGGGTAGAAAACCTCGAGGAACTGGTCAGCGCCGCGCGCAACTTCGAAAACAGCGAAGAAGACGAAGACCTGACGCCATTGGCAGCGTTCCTCGGTCACGCGTCGCTGGAGGCCGGCGATACGCAGGCCGACGAGCACGAAGACAGCATTCAACTGATGACCCTGCACAGCGCCAAGGGCCTGGAATTCCCTTACGTGTTCCTGGTAGGCATGGAAGAAGGCCTGTTCCCGCACAAGATGAGCCTGGAAGAACCCGGTCGCCTTGAGGAAGAGCGGCGTCTGGCCTACGTAGGCATCACCCGGGCGATGCAGAACCTGGTGATGACCTATGCCGAAACCCGACGCCTTTATGGCAGCGAGACCTACAACAAGGTCTCGCGTTTCGTACGCGAAGTTCCGAAAGGCCTGATTCAGGAGGTGCGGCTGTCCAACAGCGTCAGCCGTCCGTTTGGTGGCAACCAGTCGATGAGTGGTAGCAACCTGTTCAGCGGCAGCGAGATTCCGGAAACCGGCTTCAGTCTGGGTCAGACTGTGCGCCATTCGATCTTCGGTGACGGCGTGATCCTCAACTTCGAGGGCGCCGGTGCTCAGGCCCGGGTGCAGGTGAACTTCAGCGAAGGCAGCAAGTGGTTGATGCTGGGGTATGCGAAGCTGGAAGCTATTTAAGGTCACACTGACTGTTTTTCTGTGGGAGCGAGCCTGCTCGCGAAGAACGATGACGCGGTGTTTCAGAAGACACCCTGATATTCCCATTCGCGAGCAGGCTCGCTCCCACAGTTGATCTGACTAAAGGCGCTGAAAAATGGGCACAGGTTTCTTTTCTTCCTGGACATTCTGGGCCCTGTTATCGGCGGCATTCGCGGCAATGACCGCCATTTTCGCGAAAGTCGGCATCGAAAACGTCAACTCAGACTTCGCCACCCTGCTACGTACGATAGTGGTATTGGTCAGCCTGGCCTTGATTTTGTACGCCACGGGCCAATATCAGTCATTGGGATCGATCTCTGCGAAGAGCTACCTGTTCCTGCTGTTGTCGGGCCTTGCCACCGGTGCATCGTGGATCTGTTATTTCCGTGCACTCAAGGTCGGTCCGGCGTCACTGGTTGCCCCAGTGGACAAACTCAGCGTGGTGCTGGTGGCTGTTCTTGGCGTTGTCCTGCTGGGAGAAAAACTCGACCTGCGCCAATGGGGCGGAATCGGTCTGATCACGGCCGGTGTCGTCATGCTGGCCCTACGGCGCTAGGCGAACGTCCTACAAAACTTATCCACTCATCTGACATATCAAAGTCAAAAGGCCCTATTGCGCTGACTGAAGCTGAACACGACCTGTCAGGCAAAAGCCCGAAACACTCTGCCGCTAGCCAGTAACACTTCAGCTGTGCAACATGGCGCGCGTGCCTTCCACAAATGGGAATTCCCTTTATGAAACGTTTTCTTAGCATCGCCATGGCGTTGTGCATCGGCCTGACGATGAGTCTCGACGTCAATGCCGCCAAGCGCTTCGGTGGTGGCAAAAGCGCCGGCGCTGCGCCGACACACCAGACCAGCCAGATGGCTCCTTCTTCTCCAGGCATGGGCGGCGCTGCGGCGACCGCTGGTGCTGCCGGTGCCGCTGGCGCCGCTGCCAAGGCCGGTGGCGCTTCGCGCTGGCTCGGCCCTCTGGCCGGTATCGCGGCCGGCGGCCTGCTGGCCTCCATGTTCATGGGTGGCGGCTTCCAGGGCATGCAGATCTTCGACATCCTGATCATGGCGGTCATTGCGTTCCTGATCTTCCGCTTTATCGCCGCCCGTCGTCGCAAGCAGCAAGAGCACTACGCTCCGGCCGGCCACGCACCGATGCAACGTGAGGCATTCGAACAAAAGCCCGCCGGCGGTTCGATCTTCGGTGGATCGCCAGCGCCTGTTGCCACTCGTCCAGTGATCAACGCGCCAGCCTGGTTCAATGAAAGAAACTTCGTCGAAGCGGCGCGCAATCACTTCCAGTCCCTGCAACAGCACTGGGACGCCAACGAAATGGACAAGATCGCCGAGTTCGTGACCCCGCAAATGCTGGAGTTCCTCAAGCGTGAGCGTGCTGACCTGGGCGACGGTTTCCAGTCCACCTACATCGACAACCTCAATGTACAGCTGGACGGTGTGGACGATCGCGCCGACAAGACCATCGCCACCCTGACTTTCACTGGCGTGTCGAAAACCTCGCGTTTCGACCAGGGTGAAGTCTTCAGCGAAAGCTGGAACATGGAACGTGCACAGGGCGAAAACCAGCCTTGGCTGGTAGCCGGTATCCGCCAGAACGGCTGATCCCGCGTAGTTCTATTCGGAAGGTGCCGAGCCTGTTTTTAACGCCGTATGATCGACGCGCAGGCACGTTCCGGACAGAACTTCACCTGCTGTAAACAAAACCCCGGCTCAGGCCGGGGTTTTCTATTTCGCGGTTGCATCTATAGCAAGCTACTGTATAAACCGCCCCATATAAACCGCGCCATACAAGCAAGAGGATCCCGGACGTGGAAGAAATCATCGAACAACTGCGTGAAGCCAACGAACCGGTACCGGTCCCCTTGGAATTGCCTGACGAAGACCTGCTGGTCGAAATCGAAGAACAATTGTTCATCGACATTCCGTTTGTCTTCAGAGAGTTTCTGCTGACCGTCAGCGACGTGGTCTACGGCAGCCTGGAACCGGTCACCGTGACCGACCCTCAATCCCACACCTACTTGCCCGACGTTGCTGCCAACGCCTGGGACGCCGGTGTCGATCGCAGCATGATTCCGATTTGCCAGGACGGAGACGACTACTATCTGGTCGAAGAAGACGGCACCGTGGTGCTTTGGCAAGCTGAAGAAGAGCTCATCGCCGAAGAAACCTGGGAGTCGGTGTGGCACTGGGCGCGGGACGTCTGGCTGGAAAGCTGATCCAGTCAACGCCACTGGGTGGTCAATGCCCGGACGACTCCTTGTGATTGTCGAGGGTTTCCAGCAACGCCACCTGCATCCGCGTATGCACACGAATGAACCAGCGCCACAGCAGTGCCGCCACGGCGGCCGCGACCACGGCGATCAGTACCAGCAACTTGTTGGTCGGCAGAATACTGGCCGACAAGGCTGCCAGCAGTAAAAAGATCACCAGCAGCGACAGGATCGGGATCACTTCGGCGATCACCCGGCGCACTCGCTGCGTGTGGCGCCCGGCCATCTCCGGCTTCACGCCCATTTCCGCCAGCAACATCGACAGTGCCTTTAGCTTGCGGTACGCCGCAATCAAAAACGGCAGCGATAACAGCAGCGCCCCACCCCAGATCAACGCCTTTTGCCAGCTCGGATCGCTAATCCAGCCTTGCAGGTACGCCGACATGCGTTCGGCGAAGTACGCCCCCGAGAAGAAGATCGCGATCACGAGCGCCAGATTGACTCCAACCTGCAGCAAAATCCTGCGAATCATGGATGCCAGTAACGCGCCCTCACCCTGAGGCTGGATGCTACGCAGCCATTCGCCGTACATCCCCAACACCCGTCCCAGGCGTTCTGGCATGGCGCCGGCAAGCTTGATCGACAGTGGATCAGCCGCACGAATCAGATAAGGCGTCAGCAAGGTCGTGATCACCGAAACCGCCACAGCCACGGGGTATAAAAAGTTGCTGGTGACCTGCAACGTCATGCCCAGTGCCGCGATGATGAAAGAGAATTCGCCAATCTGTGAAAGACCCATCCCGACACGCAGCGAGGTGCGTCCGTCATTGCCGGCGATAAATGCACCAAGACCACATGACAGCATCTTGCCGAGCACTACGGCTACGGTAATGACGGCGATTGGCCAGGCGTACTGAAGCAGGATCGCCGGATCGAGCATCAGCCCGATGGCCACAAAGAAAATCGCACTGAAAAGATCGCGAACCGGTTCAATCAGTCGTTCAATTTTCAGCAGTTGCCGGGATTCAGCCATGATTGCGCCAATCAGGAATGCCCCGAGGACCATGCTGTATTCAAGCTTGACCACCAGCAGGCAGAAGCCAAAACACAGGCCCAGCACCGTGATCAGCAGCATTTCGTTGCTTTCGAACCTGGCGACGTAGGCCAGCAGCCGCGGCACCATCAGGATGCCGATGACCAATGCGACGATCATGAACAGCGACAACTTGCCGACCGTGGAAAACACTTCGCCGGAGCTGACCGTACCGCTGACCGCTATGCTGGACAGCAGCGCGATGATGCCGATGCCCAGAATGTCTTCGACGATCAGCACTCCGAATATCAACTGGGCAAATCGCTCGTTCTTCAACTTCAGATCATTGAGCGCCTTGACGATGATGGTGGTCGAGGAAATCGCCAGGATCGCGCCGAGGAACAGTGAATCCATGGTGTTCCAGTCGAACCAGCGACCAATCTCGTAGCCGATCCAGATCATCAGCACGATTTCCAGGAATGCCGCGATGAATGCCGTGGCACCGACCTTGAACAACTTGCGCAGGCTGAACTCCAGGCCCAGGCAGAACATCAGGAATATCACCCCGAGTTCGGCCAGGGTCTTGATGGTTTCTTCGTCGTGGATCAGGCCGAATGGCGGGGTGTGCGGGCCAATGATGAAGCCGGCGACGATGTAGCCCAGCACCACCGGTTGCTTCAGGCGATGGAAGAGCACGGTTACCACGCCTGCGATCAACATGATCACTGCCAGATCTTGAATGAAACTGATGGCATGCATGGCGTGAGACTCCCTGGGTGGCATTGCTCGATCACCGGACGCAGGAAAAGTCTGATCGAGCAGAACAAAAATCGGAATTGCACGTAGGAAATGCCCTTGAGGCAGGGCTTTTTGCAGGGTAGCACCGCGACTTCCGGCAGAAATGCGGTGCAATATATGGAAACAGATCGATCCGGCGTGACGGCGACCCTGCACCCGGCGTCCCGATAACTGTTGGTTTGAAAAAACCGCCGAGGCACCCGCAGAGGTGCATCCCTCAAACCTGGCCTTGACCCGTGAGAATGCTATGGAACCCGGAAACGCCCAGCTGTCGATGACGGTATTGATGACCCCCGACATGGCCAACTTCTCTGGCAATGTTCACGGCGGCACCCTGCTCAAATACCTCGACGAAGTGGCCTACGCCTGCGCCAGCCGTTATGCCGGCCGCTATGTGGTGACCCTGTCGGTGGATCAGGTCATTTTCCGTGAGCCGATCCATGTCGGCGAACTGGTGACCTTTCTCGCCTCGGTCAACTACACCGGCAACACCTCCATGGAGGTGGGCATCAAAGTGGTGACCGAGAACATCCGCGAACGCTCGGTGCGCCACACCAACAGTTGCTTCTTCACCATGGTCGCGGTGGATGACCAGCGTAAACCTGCATCGGTACCACCGCTGCAACCGCAGAACAGCGAGGACAAGCGCCGCTATATGCAGGCTCAACAGCGTCGGCAGATTCGTCAGGAGTCGGAAAAGCGCTATCAGGAGATCAAGGGCGACGTCTGACGTGTTCGATCGTTCAATCGCCATCGCGGGCAAGTCGAATCGTCGCACCGCCGCTCCCACAGGGATTCAAGTTGTAAGCACTCTTTGTGCAACACAGCAAAACCTGTGGGAGCGGACTTGCTCCGGGCGGCGATCCGACGATTGGCGTCAACGCCAGATCAGAGGCTGATCGAGGTCGCCTCGAACCGCACCCGCGGATGGGCAATCCGGTCCTGGGCCCGGACCAGTTCCAACTCGTAGCTGGTACACGCCTGGGTTTCCAGCAGCACTTCATGCACCGCCGACGCCGTGAACTCGAAAGCTGCCACCAGGCTGTCACCCAACAACACACGCGCCAGGAACAGCCCGGACGTCAGATCGCCAACGCCCACCGGCTGACGCGGGAACGCCAGCAGCGGGCGCTGCAAATGCCAGCTGCCTTCGGCCGTCACCAGCAGCATCTCAAAGACCTCCGCCGGTTTACCGGGATAGTCCAGATGCTTGACCAGCACTGCTTTCGGGCCGCGCGCCAACAATGCACGTGCCATGGCCAGGCAATCGAACAGCGATTGCGGCTTGCGCCCGGAGAAGCTGTCCAGCTCCAGCTGGTTCGGACACATGAAGTCCGCCACGGCGGCGGCCTCTTCCAACAGGAAATCACTGACCTCCGCCGGAACACTGCAGCCCTTCTCCGGATGCCCCATGACCGGGTCACACAGGTACAGCGCCTTGGGATTCATCGACTTGATCCGCGCCACACCAGTCAGGATCGCCCGACCCTGGGCCGCACTGCCGAGGTAACCGGAGAGCACCGCATCGCAGTTACCCAACTCGCCAATCGCCGCGATACCCTCGACCAGGTCGGGGATCTGGTGCGGCGCCAGCACCTCACCGGCCCACTGACCGTACTGGGTGTGATTGGAGAACTGCACGGTGTTGAGCGGCCAGACATTCACCCCGACCCGTTGCATCGGGAAAACCGCGGCGCTGTTGCCGGCGTGACCGAATACCACGTGGGACTGGATAGCGAGCAAATGCGGTGTACGTTTCATGCGGTGGATTTCCGTAAAACGATTGAAATTCTAGCCGCGCAGTATGCGACTAAACGCAGCCTGTACGACAGACCAGCGACGCAGTTAAGCTGACACTATCTTGTTGGAGCACCCTGTTGATGCTGACCCTTGGAAATATATTCGTGCTGATGCTGTTCGCCACTGCCGGCGCATGGCTATGGCACAACCACGGCTTGCGCGAGCGCGCGCTGGAGCGGGTCAAGCAGCATTGCGGCAAACTCGGGATCGAATTGCTGGACGGCAACGTGGCCTTGAAAAGAATCGCGTTCATCAAGGATGCCAGTGGTCGGCGACGCCTGGCCCGTGTGTACAACTTCGAATTCACTGTGACCGGTGAAAGCCGGCACAACGGCACCATCACCCAGTTCGGCGCTCACAGCGCACAGATTGAGCTGGCGCCCTACCCGGTCCCGTTCGACGAGACCGAACCGGTGGTCGACGTGGCGAAACCTCGCGCGGAAGTGATCGAGCTGAGCCAGTGGCGTCAGGACCATACAAAGTGGCGGCCATGAGCCGTTAACCCGATCCGGATCGGCACGCTACCAGCTCACGCTGCAGTCGTTCTGCATTCTGCGCTCCACTGAAAATCAGCTCGATACGTGAATCCTGCCGCCATTCACTGGGCTGCCAGTCCAGCACCGAGTTATCCACCGCATTCGCCGAGACCCACCCATGGGAGCTGTGGATAACCAGCTTCGCCCGCCTCCAGCCAAGGCTTTCAAGCCACCGGCCAACCAGAGCGACATCAAACACCTGGCTTGGGTGCCAACGCCATCCGATGCTCCAGCCTCCGTCCTGTTCCTGACTCAAGCAAATGGGCAACACGGGATCGCTCCAGACCGCCGGCAGCTGCGCCAACCCCTTGGGCACGACGAAGTTATCCACACCTGCCCGCGCCTTGGCATTCAGCCCTGGCAACTCGCTCAATGGTAAAACCGCCTGTTGCGTCCAGCACAGGGGGAGCGGCGGCAATTGCCCGGCGATTCGCTGGCGGCTTTCTTCTTCGAGACCTTCAGACTTGTTCAACAGCAGTAGTCCCGCATGGCTCAGCGCTTGCTGTTGAACATCCGGCAGCGGTTTTCCAGCGGCGAGCGACTGAGCGTCCAACACCAGCACACAAGGCTGAACAGCCAACACGCCTTGCCACGGCGCTTCGCTCAATTGCCTGAGCAACTGCGCCGGATGCCCCAACCCTGAGGGTTCGATGAACAGCCGATCCGGTTGCGCCTTGCGCAACAAACGCCCAAGACCAATCTGAAACGGCGCACCGTTGACGCAACACAAGCAGCCCCCGGCCACTTCCCCCAGTGCGATACCATCGGCGTCCCGGGTCAGTAGCGCAGCGTCGAGACCGATCTGGCCAAACTCGTTGATCAACACCGCCCACCGCTCGCCAGCCGGGCGCTGGGCCAGCAGGTGCTTGATCAGGCTGGTCTTGCCGGCGCCCAACGGGCCGGCAATGACATGAGTGGGGATATTCTGCAGCATGGTTGATGATTTCTGAGGAGGTGGTGGATGCGGTTGATCGGCTTGTCGTTGCTCCTGGCACTCGTTTCAGGCGAGGCACTGGCCCAGGCGTGTGTGGTTCACAGCCAGGGCGAGCGGCTTGACGTCCAGCTTTGCCAGCAGAACCGCAACATCCCGCCAAAGCTCTTTGCCGATGGCTTCTGCCAGCCGAACCTGGCGGGGCAGAAAGTCGAAGTGCAGTATGTCGATCAATGCCCCGGCGGCGCATTTGGTATCTGCAGCAACGCCCAAGTCGCCAATATGCCCTACCGACAGGATATTCACTATTACGGCGTTGCCACCGACGCGGCGTATTTGCAGCCGTACTGCGAGGCCCAGAGTCAGGGCACCTGGCTCAAGCCTTGAAGCGCCAGTAGTGGATCAGGCAGCCTCTTCGTACCAAGGACCGAATGGATCGGGCAGCAAACGCCAGCCCTCTACGCCCAGCGCCATTTCCTCATCGGTCAGCAGGCAGGCGTCCAGCTCGGCCGTGAGTTGCGTGAAGTCGATGTTCTGGCCGATGAATACCAGTTCCTGGCGACAATCCCCGCTGTCGGCGGTCCAGTTTTTCATGATCCCGGTGGTACTTTCTTCGTCCTGCGGCCATTGGTTTTTCGGTACGAAACGCCACCAGCGCCCGGCAAAACCATAGCGCATCAAACCACCGGCCTGAGACCAACTGCCGGCGTCCATGTGCTTGCTCGCCAGCCAGAAAAAGCCCTTGGAGCGCAGCAGCTTGCCGTTGTCCCAAGGACCGTCGATGAAGTTGAAGAAACGCTGCGGATGGAACGGCCGGCGAGCCCGGTAAGCACTGGAAGCGATGCCGTACTCTTCGGTCTCCGGTACGTGTTCGCCGCGCAGTTCCTGCAACCATCCCGGTGCCTGGGCAGCCTTTTCGAAGTCAAAACGACCGGTGTTGAGAATCTTGTTCAAAGGGATTTCGCCCATCGCCATCGGAATGATTTCCGCCCGGGCGTTGAGCCGTTCAAGTATGGCGATCAATTCTTCGCGTTGGTGGCGGCTGATCAAGTCGATCTTGCTGAGCAAAATCACATCGGCGAACTCGACTTGCTCGATCAATAGATCGGTAATTGAACGCTCGTCTTCTTCCCCAAGTGTTTCTCCTCGGGAAGCCAGGCTTTCGGCAGCCTGGTAATCGAGCAGGAAGTTCATGCCATCGACCACCGTGACCATGGTGTCGAGACGTGCGATGTCGTTGAGGCTCTGGCCGTTTTCATCGCGGAAGGTGAAGGTTTCCGCCACCGGCAGCGGTTCGGAAATACCGGTGGACTCGATCAGCAGATAGTCGAAGCGACCCTCCCTGGCGAGTTGACTCACCTCCTCCAGCAAGTCTTCACGTAACGTACAGCAAATACACCCGTTACTCATCTCCACCAACCGTTCTTCAGCCCGATTTAGGCTGACATCACGCTGGACTTCGGTGCCATCGACGTTGATTTCGCTCATATCGTTAACGATGACTGCAACTCGCAATCCATCGCGATTACGTAGTATGTAATTAAGAAGTGTACTTTTTCCGGCGCCTAGAAAGCCGGAGAGAACGGTCACGGGGAGTCGATTGGACATCTGCATATTCCTTACAGGGATGCCCGGTCGCGGTGTCGGGCTTACATAATGTTATACTGTTACAACACAAATAAACCATCCCCTCTTGCCCGGCAGAGCAAAGGACAGATTGCTGAACGCCGCTCCCTTCGTGAGAAAGCCCATGCGCAACGCCCTTAAACCTGCATTGATAATGCTTTCCCTGCTGGTGGCTGCCGACGCTATGGCCCAGGTCACGAGCCTGGCCAGATGCACCCGTAGCGCCAACCTGCTGGCCTGCGTGGATGCGGATGGCAACGCCTACAGCGTCAACACCGCCGGCAGCATCATCTACCTGCGGGGTTTCGAAACGGCCGGAAAACGCTATTGGGCGCAGACCAACAGCCGCTACGGCCAGCTTGTGTTTTTCACCGGTATCGCTTCCGACGGCGAGGCCTGGGTTGGCTACAACCAGCGCGTCGGCTGGACCACCATCAACCGGTTTTCCAGCTCTGGCGGCAGCAGCGCCAAGTTCACCTGCAGCCGGATCGCTGGCTGTTAGGCCGGCTTGTTTTTCTGCTCTTGCTGCCAGGCAAGGTAGCTGTTGATTGGCGGATTTTTCTGAAAGTAGCGCTGCAACCCTTCGAACAGACCGTCAGCCACCGCCTGCTGATGGCGTGCGATCACCAGCCGCTGGCTGTCGCGGGCATTGGATATGAAGCCGGTTTCCACCAGGATTGACGGCACATCCGGTGACTTCAACACCGCGAACCCCGCCTGCTCCACACGCTTCTGATGCAAGGTGGTGATACCCGCCAGGCTACCGAGCACGGTATTGCCCATCTCCAGACTGGCGGTGAGGGTGGCGTTCATCGACATGTCGAGGATGACCCCGGCGAGCATCGGATCCTTGTCCTTGAGATTCAAAAGGCTCGTCGCTCCCAGCAGGTCCGCGCCATTCTCTCGCTGCGCCATGAAGCGCGCAGTGGCGGAGGTCGCCCCTCCTTCAGACAGGCAGTACACCGACGCGCCCGATGCCGTAAGACGCGGTGCCGCATCGGCATGCACCGAGATGAACATATCGGCATTGTGCTTGCGGGCGATGTCCACGCGCTTGCGCAACGGCACAAAGAAATCGTCATTGCGCACCAGTTTCACGTCGAATCCTTTTTCGCGTTTCAGACGCCTGGCCAGCAACTGAGCGATGGACAGCACCACATCTTTCTCACGCTCGCCCTTGGCCCCGATCGCCCCTGGATCCTTGCCGCCATGACCGGGATCGACCACCACGATGACGTCGCGCATGGGATGGGCCTTGGCTATGGCCACTGCTGGCTCCGCTGGAGACGACGATGGCAACGGTGCGCTGGTTTTCAGATCGAGCACCAGCCGGTGCCCCTGCCCATCCTGGGGCGGCAGCAGGAAGCTGTTGAGCTGTACCGGCTCGCTGAGGTCGAGGACGATCCGCGTATCACCTTTGCCGAAATGCCCGGAGCGAATCGAACGGATCACGCCATCACCCAGGGCCAACTGACTGAAGTCGCCGCTGAGGCCGGCGCCACTGAGGTCGATGATCAGCCGCTCTGGGGCACTCAGTGAGAAGGTCTTGTACTGCACGGGTCCACTCAGATCGAACACCAGCCTGAGCTTCCCATCCGAGCGCCAAAGCCGTGCGTTACGAATTTGCGTAGCCGCCGCGCCGAAGGGTAAAGCGAAGGCCGCACTGGCCAGAATCAGGTTGAGCAAGTGGCGTCTGTGCATGATGAAGGCCCGTTCATGAAAAAGGCATCGTCGATTGTATTGTTATACTATAACATACCAAATCAACTCCCACGATGGACCTGCTCATGAATGCGCTGACTCTGCCGGATATCGCCGCGCAGGCCTCACGCCAAGCCCTGCCACTGGAGTGGGTGGGCATGTGCGGCATTGCTCTACCTGTTTTGTTTGATGACCAACGATTGAATGCAAAGGTCGATGCCGGCGTGAGCCTCGACGATGGCAGCGCGCGCGGCATTCATATGTCACGGCTCTATCTGGCGCTTGAATCGCTGGAGCAGGAAAACCTTTCTCCGGCTTTATTGAGGCGGGTTCTGCAGCGCTTTCTTGAGAGCCATGAAGGGTTGTCCTGCAGCGCACACCTAACCATTCATGCCGATTTGTTGCTGAAAAGGCCGGCGCTGATCAGTCCATTGTCTGGCTGGAAAAGCTATACGGTGAACATCGAAGCGCGGTTGAAAAACGCGATGTTC
Organism: Pseudomonas sp. P1_C12; assembly: GCF_056406435.1. Taxonomy (NCBI): domain Bacteria; kingdom Pseudomonadati; phylum Pseudomonadota; class Gammaproteobacteria; order Pseudomonadales; family Pseudomonadaceae; genus Pseudomonas; species Pseudomonas sp. P1_C12. Next base: position 542,015 of record NZ_JBFUAE010000004.1, read on the forward strand.
CACGTGGAACTAAAAATCGATGTGCCTTATTCCTCAACCTGCCCGTGTTCCGCTGCCCTTTCTCGACAGTTGATTCAGCAGCAGTTCGTCGACGATTTCGCCAACAAGGCACTGCAACACGCCGACGTTTTAGCGTGGCTCGGCTCCACGGACGGCATCGTCGCCACACCTCACAGCCAACGCAGCAGCGCAAAGTTGCGCGTACGGTTGGCTGATTTTTTGGACGAGTTTCCTCTGATCGCCGTCATCAATGACGCCGAAGCCGCACTCGGCACCGCCGTTCAAACAGCGGTAAAACGCGCCGACGAACAGGCCTTCGCCCTGGCCAATGGTCAGAACCTGATGTTCTGCGAGGACGCCGCACGCCGTTTGAATCTGGCCCTGAAAAGCTCCACAGGCATCAACGCCTTCCACATTCGTGTCACTCACGCCGAAAGCCTGCACGCCCACGACGCCGTCGCCGAAAGTCGTTTCAACTGGGAGGTCGCATGATTGCTTGCCACGCTTTGCGCTGGGGCGCACCGGGACAGCCACTCACCCCCGCGCTGGACTTCGAACTGTCGAAGGGCAGCCTGACCGCTATCATCGGTGCGAACGGTTCCGGGAAAAGCAGTCTGTTGAAGGTCATTGCCGGCTTGCAAAAACCGTTGGCCGGGAAGGTGCGACTGAGTGTTCCAATCAAGGGCGGTGTGTCGTTTCTGCCCCAGCAACAACACCTGGACAGACAATTTCCGATCAGCCTTCAGGCATTGGTCGCCACCGGTTTCTGGGGCAACAAACAGTCACCAGATATCCGTAGCCAACGACTGAAAACCGTCCTCGAAAACTGGCGCCTGAACGGCCTGGCAGATCGACCCTTGATGGCCCTCTCCGGCGGCGAATTGCAACGCGCCCTGCTCGCCCGATTGAGCCTGACCGACGCACCCGTGCTGTTGCTCGATGAACCCCACGCGGCCCTCGATGAACTCGGCCAGGCATTGCTCTGGAAGCACATACACGATTGGCACCTCGAAGGCCGGACACTGGTGATCGTATGCCATGACCTGGCCGCTGTCCGCGAGCACATCCCATACACGTTGCTGATAAAAAGCAGCGGTTGTGCATTCGGCCCAAGCACCGAACTGATCCGCCAACAACCACAGGCACAGGTGGCCTGATGATCGCTGCCGCGCATCTTTGGCAACCGTTCCAGGAGTTCGTCTTCATGCGTCGGGCGCTGCTCGGCGGACTGGTGTTGGCGTGCAGCACGGCACCACTTGGGGTGTTTCTGATCCTCCGGCGCATGAGTCTGATCGGCGATGCCGTCGCCCACGGCATCCTTCCCGGTGCGGCTCTGGGTTTCTGGTTTGCCGGGTTGAGCCTCCCGGCGTTGACCATCGGCGGCCTCGGTGCCGGCCTGAGCATGGCCGGCCTCGCGGCCTGGATTACGCGACGCACCGGCCTGCGAGAGGACGCCAGCCTCGCGGCGATCTACCCGATATCCCTGGCCGGTGGCGTGCTGATCCTCGGCATCGCCGGCAAACGCCTGGACCTGTTGCACCTGCTGTTTGGCTCGGCTTTGGCTGTCGACGGCCCGACCTTGACTGGCATGCTTTGGGTCTCGGGCCTGAGCCTGATTGCCATGATACTGATCTACAAACCACTGCTGCTCGACACCCTCGACCCGCTTTTTCTGCAGACCGTCAGCCGACTCGGTCCACTGGCCCACGGCGTGTTCCTGACGCTGGTGGTGTTGAATCTGGTCATCGGATTCCAGGCGATCGGCGCATTGATGGTAGTCGGCCTGATGATGTTGCCTGCCGCCGCGGCACGTTTCTGGAGCCGCCGCCTGCCGGTGCTGATCGTCGTCGCTGCCTTGCTCGGCAGCCTCTCGGTGTGGCTGGGTTTATTGATCTCGTTCTATTACTCGCTGCCCAGTGGCCCGGCAATCGTGCTGGTGGCCGGTGGTGGGTATCTGTTGTCCGTGGTGTTCGGGCCGGTGCACGGCTTGCTGCGCCGCCCGCCTTTGCTCACATCCCAATGAGGTGTTACCCGATGCGCGCTTTACTCGTGCTGTTCAGCTTGATGGTGTCGATGTCGCTGTCTGCCGCCGAAAAACTCCAGGTGGTCACCAGCTTCAGCATCCTTGCCGACATGACCCGCCAGGTCGGCAAGGATCATATCCAGATCACCAACATGGTCGGCCCGGACGCGGATGCCCACACGTACGAGCCGACACCGGACGACGCCAAAGCGCTGCTCAAGGCCAGACTCATCATCAAGAACGGTCTGGGTTTCGAGCCTTGGCTGGATCGCCTGGTGACGAGCACCGAGACCAAAGCACCGGTCATCAGCGCAAGCCACGGAGTCATACCGCGTAGCCTGGATGAAGACGGTGAAACCGTTCCCGACCCGCATGCCTGGCACAACCTGGCGAACACCGAGTTGTACATCGCCAACATCACCAGGGCGCTGATCGCCGCTGACCCGGCGAACACAGCCGATTATGAGCGCAACAGTAAGGCGTACCTGAAGCAGATCTACGCCCTGCTCGCCGAAGCCAAGGCCAAGCTCGGCTCACTGCCACCGGGCAACCGCAAGATCGTGACGTCCCATGACGCCTTCGGTTATCTCGGCCAGGCCTACGGCATCGAGTTCATGGCGCCTCAAGGTCTCTCCACCGAGCGCGAACCTTCAGCCGCCGAAGTGGCCGCACTGATCACCCAGATTCGTCAGGCCAAGGTCAAGGCGGTGTTTATGGAGAACATCAAGGACGCGCGCCTGCTCAAGCAGATCGCGGATGAAAGCGGCGCGCAGATCGGCGGCACGCTGTACTCCGATGCCCTCGCGGCGAGCGGTCCGGCCAACACCTTCACCGGGTTATTCGAGTACAACCTCAACACCCTGTACAACGCTCTGAGCAAGCCATGATCCGCAAGAACCCTTCCGGAGATTTACCGCTGATTGCCGAGTCGGCCTACGTCGACAAGACATCGATCATCTGCGGCAAAGTGGTGATCGGCGAGAACGTGTTCGTTGGGCCCTATGCCGTGATCCGTGCTGACGAAGTCGATGACTCAGGCGACATGCAGCCGATCACCATCGGCGCCAACTCGAACATCCAGGACGGCGTGGTGATCCACTCCAAATCCGGTGCGGCGGTCACCATTGGCGAGTTCAGTTCCATCGCCCACCGCTCGATCGTGCATGGTCCCTGCACCGTGGGCAATCGAGTGTTCATTGGCTTCAACAGCGTGCTGTTCAACTGCGTGGTCGGTGACGGTTGCGTGGTGCGGCACAACTCGGTGGTCGATGGTCGTGACCTGCCTGAAGCCTTCTACCTGCCCTCCACCACGCGGATCGGCCCCAACACCGACCTCTCGCAATATCCGCCGGTGAGCGTCAGTGCCTCGGAGTTTTCCGAAGACGTGGCGCGCACCAACGTCGACCTGGTGCGCGGCTACAAGGCCCTGCAAAACGAGTTCTGACGCGGGAGGCCAAAAACAGCCATCGTGTCAGGACAAACTGCCTGGCACGACAAACGTCTTAATGTTTGCCCCTACGGTTTATGCGATAACGCTCGTTAGAAGCACCTGAGTACGCCGACCATGATCCAGATCACCCTATCCGACGGTTCATTGCTTGAGTACGACCAGCCGCTGTCCGTGCACGAGGTGGCCGCCAGCATCGGCCCCGAACTGGCCAGCGCGGCTGTAGCGGGCCGAGTCAATGGTGTGCTGGTGGACTGTGAATACATGATCGAGGCGGATGCCCGGGTCAGCATTGTCACCCCCCGGGAGCCGGACGGCCTGGAGATCTTGCGCCGCTCCTGTGCCTTGATGCTGGCGATGGCGGTCAAGCAACTCCACCCGCATGCGCAAATGCGTGCGGGCAAGGAATTGGGCGACGGTTTCTTTTACGAGTTTGCCGTCGAGCCACCGCTGACCGCGGCAGACCTGCCCCTCATCGAAGCGCGCATGCAATCACTGGCATCGACCAATCACTCGATCCGTCGTCGGCAACCGCGCGAAGAGGTGTCGCTGTACCGGCTGGGGGACACCGAGTACCAGAGCCATGGACCGCATGTCCCCACCACCAAAGTCTTGCAGGCGTTTACCCTCGACCACATCAACGGCACGTTACAACAACGGATCTACGGCACCTGCTGGTCCAGCCATCAGGAACTGCAACAGTGGCGCGTTCCACCCCACGTGGTCGTTGTGAGCATGGATGATCGCCAGGCGACTTATGCACAAGCGGTGACCGAATCCTTGCGCCAACGGGGCGTGCGCGCCAGGGCCGACCTGCGTAACGAAAAAGTTCACTACAAGATTCGCCAGCACAGCCAGACCGTGCCGTATCTGGTGGTGGTGGGCGAGAAAGAACAAGCTGGGGGATTTGTCAGTGTGCGCAGCCGCACGGGGGAAGATTTTGGCCGGATGCCTGTCGAGGCGGCGTGTGAATGGTTGAGTCGGCCGGGGATTTAGGGAGCTGTGCGGACGCTTTCGCGAGCAGGCTCGCTCCCACAGAGAACGCACGATCAATGTGGGAGCTGTGCTCGCGAAGCTCTTTTAAGCTCTTGGCTTCACCGTGCCGCAATCCTGTCCCAACCAGACGGCGCGGGATTCAAGGCTGCCCTTCTGCTGAATGCCGGTGGCGTTGAACGTCCCGTTGACCTTGGTGGTGAATTCACGATCGCTGACGAATGTCGCCACGCCGGCACCTTGGGCTCGCGGGCAACTGAAGCGGAATTTCCACTGATTGCCGGAGCGGTCGGTGATTTCCTGTTTGCAGCCCGATTGCGGATCGGTCAGCGGAATGTTGTCGGTCTTGACCTGTTCCGGGGTCAGGCACGCCCGGACCCCTTTGCCGCCCATGGTGATGCCCTGTTTTTCCAGCTGTGCACGCTGCTCAGGGGTCATCTGGCTCTGGAGCTGACCGAGGATCAATTGCAGGTCCGGCATATTCTGCTCATCGACCTTCATGTTGCTCGTGGTCAGCTCCCACAATCCCGGTTGCAGCATTTGCGCGTGAGCCGCCACAGGAAGTGCCAAACCCAGTGCCATGGCCAAACCCAGCAGACGAACGTTCATCGAGTAACTCCTGATCAGTAGTGGCCGTTAGACGTCAGCCGCAGGCTTCGGTTCATGGGCCAATTAATTAGCGACATTCTGCACGGAACATGGTCTGTTAAGCACTGAATCTTCAGGAGCAAGGCAGCCCCCATGGATTACTTCGGACCGCATATTTTCGGTTATACCATCGCCCTGCTGCACTCGTTGGGCATGATCGCGGCCATACACGCCGTGTTGACCGTCCGTACCGCCCAAGGCGCGATCGCCTGGGCCCTGTCGCTGTTTTTCATCCCTTACCTCACACTGATCCCGTACCTGGTGTTCGGCCGCAGCACGTTCGATGGCTACATCAAGGCCCGGCGGCAGGCCAACGAGGAAATGCGCAAGGCCATCTCCGAACTCAACTGGCGACCCTGGGTGGAAGAAGCACTCACCGCCCGCGCCTCCTCGGCATATGCCTCACTCAGAGCGCTGCCGAAGCTGGGACACATGCCGTGCCTGGCCAACAACGAGATGCGGCTGTTGATCAACGGCCAGCAGACATTCGACGCCATTTTCGATTCCATCAGCCAGGCGAAAGAAGCCGTGCTGATCCAGTTTTTCATCGTTCACGACGACCGCCTGGGCCAACGCCTGCAAACCCTGCTATTGAAAAAAGCCGCCGAAGGCGTGGCGGTTTACCTGTTGTATGACCGAATTGGCAGCCACTCCCTGCCCCACGGCTACGTGCAGACCTTGCGTGATGGCGGGGTCGAGGTCAAAGCCTTTGCCACCCGCAGTGGCTGGCTCAATCGCTTTCAGGTGAACTTCCGCAACCACCGCAAGATCGTGGTGGTGGACGGCATTCTGGGCTTCGTTGGCGGGCACAACGTCGGTGACGAATACATGGGTGAGAAGCCGCCCCTGGCACCATGGCGCGATACACACGTGCAAGTACGCGGGCCGGTGGTGGCTTGCATGCAGGAGTCTTTCGCTGAAGACTGGTTCTGGGCGGCTCGTGCACTGCCGCCGCTGATCCTGCCCGAGGTTTATCCGGAAGACGGCGTGCTGTGCCAATTGCTCGCCAGCGGGCCGGCCGATGCCTACGAAACCTGTTCACTGTTCTTTGTCGAAGCCATCCATGCGGCGACGGAACGAGTCTGGATTACCAGCCCGTATTTCATCCCCGACGAAGCCGTGTCCGCAGCTTTGCGCCTGGCGGTATTGCGTGGCGTGGATGTGCGCCTGCTGTTGCCGTCCCGGCCTGACCACCGGATCGTCTACGCCGCCTCCAGCCTCTATGCCTTCGAAGCGGTGCGCGCCGGCGTGCGGGTATTCCGTTACCAACCCGGATTCCTGCATCAGAAAGTGGTGTTGATCGACAGCGAATTCAGCGCCATCGGCAGCGCCAACATGGACAACCGTTCGTTCCGGCTGAATTTCGAAGTGATGTTGCTCACCGTCGATAGCGCGTTCGCCGCCGAGGTGGAACAGATGCTCAACGATGACTTTGCCAACGCCCACGAAATCGCCAAAGAAGAAGGCCGGGAGACCCACCGCCTGCAGCAGGTCGGCATGCGGGTCGCCCGGCTTATTTCACCGATTCTCTAGAGGTAGATATCGTCGCGGGTCCAGGGCAGTTCATGACTGCCATCGGCGTGGGCCTTCACGGCGAGAATCTGGTGCAGGTTGATCCAGCCACGGGCGAAGGCGTAAGCGCAACCGGCCAGGTACAGCCGCCAGATGCGCAGGGCTTGCTCCGGTACGAGTTTGGAGGCCGCTTCGAGGTTGTCTTCCAGGCGTTCGCTCCAGTGATCGAGCGTGCGTGCGTAGTGCAGGCGCAAGCTCTCGACGTCGACGATTTCCAGCCCGGCCTCACTGATCTCCGCAGAGATCATCGACAGGTGCGGCAGCTCGCCGTTGGGGAACACATATTTCCCGATGAAATCACCGGCACCACGCCCCACCGGACGGCCATCGGTGTATTTGGCGGTGATCCCGTGGTTCATCACCAGGCCGCCCTCTTTCACCGCGTCGAACAGGGTCTTGCAGTACTCGGCAAGATTGGCGTGGCCGACGTGTTCGAACATGCCGACGCTGACCACCTTGTCGAAGCGGCCATCCTGCGGCAGATCGCGATAGTCGAGCAGTTGCAGTTCGACCAGATCCTCCAGGCCCTCCGCTTTTACGCGCTCCCGGGCCAAGGCCAACTGCTCCTTGCTGAGGGTGATACCGAACACTTTCGCGCCAAATTCTCGCGCAGCAAAACGCGCCAATCCGCCCCAACCACAACCCACATCCAGCAGATATTCGCCGGGCTGCAGGCGCAGCTTGCGACACAAATGACGGAACTTGGCTTGCTGGGCCTGCTCGAGGCTTTCGCTGCCGGTCTCGAAATAAGCGCAGGAATACGCCATGTCGCTGTCGAGCCACAGCTGATAGAACGCGTTGGAAAGGTCGTAGTGGTAGGAAATCGCCTTGGCATCTGTCTCTTTGTCGTGGACCGTACGGACAGGCTGATCGTCGTCTTCATTGAGCAACGCCTGGCTCCATTCATCGCAGACGCGGATCACATCGCTGATGGAGCCTTCGAGTTCCAGTTTGCCTTCGACAAATGCAGCGCCAAGGGCATCCAGGCTTGGATGGGTAAACTGGGCGACCATTTGTGGGTCCTTGACCACAATCGTGACACTGGGTGTCGGCCCCAGATTGAATTCATGGCCATCCCAGAGTCTCAGGCGAAGCGGTAGCTGCAGATTCTGTAAGGCCGGTGGAAGATGCGCGAGCATGGAGAATCCCCCTTGTTTCAGACGTCTAAACAGAGGGTAGACCATCTTTGAAAAATAGCTGGCTATCGAATCAATAGCCGTTTTCAATGAATCGCGATGCCCAAACCGGCCGCCGCGAACGCACAAAAATGATGTGCCCTCATCTTCAATGACTACGAACCGGGCGCACAGTTCTAAAAAGTTGAAGCCCCGTGATTACCCGGTTTAGAGCGTTCGCCTTCAGGTTTCGTCCTTGAGCTTGAGCAACGGCTCCTGGAACCGCAGCAAACGACCGGCATTGCCCAACACCAGCAAGGTGCTGAGGTTATGCAGCAACGCCGCAATCATCGCCCCGGCAGCGCCAAGCCAGCCGAACGCGGCGAAGGCTACGATCGCCAGGGTCCAGCCCAGTCCGATGATCACATTGACCTGCAACGTCTGACGGCACTGACGACTCAGGCGCACGCAGGTGCCGAGGCGGCGCAGGTCACTGCCGATCAGCACGATGTCCGCCGATGCCAGAGCGATGTCTGCACCACCGGCGCCCATGGCCACCCCCACCACACCAGCCTTGAGGGCCAGGGAGTCGTTGATGCCATCGCCGACCACCATCGGCCGGAAGCCGCTGTCGATTTCCTTGAGCACGCGGTTGAGTTTGTCTTCGGGCAAGGCTTGCGCTTCGACGTCACTGATCCCGACATCCCGGGCCAGCGTTTGCGCGACGCTGTGCCGGTCACCGGTGAGCAACAACTGGCGGCCCAAACCCAGTTCACGCAGTTCGCTCAAGGCAAACTGTGCCTCGGGTTTGACGCTGTCGGCCAACAACAGCCACGCGAGGAATTCACCGTTGAGCGCCAACCCGGCAATCGGTCCGTCGTGATCGGGCACCGCCGATGTGCTGATGCCCAGTTGCGCGAACAACTCCGGCCGGCCGAGCGCTGCCTCACCCTGCCCGGTCATCGCCACCACGCCCAGGCCCTGGCGCTCATGGATGTCAGAAAGCAGCAGGAAATGCTCCTGGGTCACCAACCCCGCGAGCGCACGGCTGACCGGGTGACTGCTGGCGGAGCCGAGGCTGGCAGCCAGCTTCAGGACATGGCTGCGATCCTCCAGCGGACTGTCGATGGATTGCAGTCGCAATGTACCGAAGGTCAGCGTCCCGGTCTTGTCGACTACCAGCGAGGTGAGGTCCGCCAACTCTTCAAGGAACGCGGAACTGCGGATCAAAATACCGTGACGCGCCGCCACTGCCACTCCGGCAATCGCGGTGGCCGGTGCCGACAACACCAGTGCACAAGGACAGGCCGCCACCAACACCGCGAGCATCGCTTGAGCGTTGTTGGTGATGAACCAGGTCACGGCCGCCAACAGCAAGACCAGCACCATATAGCTGCCGGCGTAACGCTCCAGCAGACGAGTGATCGGCGGTTTCGAGCGCTCGGCGTTTTGCATCAGGGCGATGACTTTGCCGAGGGTCGACTCATGGCCGGTACGGGTCACTTCGATTCGCAGCAGGCCATCGAGGTTGATCGCGCCACCGAACACCGACATGCCGACGCCCGCCTCCATCGGTACCGATTCGCCGGTAATGGAAGCAGTGTCGAGACTGGCCTGACCGGACAACACCCGGCCATCCGCCGGCACCCGGTCCCCAGCTCGCACCTCGACCAGATCGCCAGCTTTGAGTGTGCCGTTGTCGACTTCGATGATGGAACCGTCCGCCTGAATCTTTCGCGCGTGGCTGCGGGTCAGTTTACCGAGGGCGTGAATCGCTTCCTGGGAACCGATCACGCTACGCTCTTCCAGCACGTGGCCGAAGATCATGATGATCGGCAACAACGCCGCCGTCAGCAGATCCCCGGTGGCCCAGGCACCTAGCATGGCCAAGGCAATCAATTGATCGGTGATGCCGTGCAGGCTTGGATATCGCAAGCTGTACCAGGCCGAGCGCATGACCGGCACGGCGACCAGCAGCGAGGCAAAACCCAGCAGCAACTGACTGACGCCATTTTGCTCGGGCGCGAGCCAACGCCAGATCAGTCCCAGGGCAAGCAGGCCCAATGCGAGCATGGCCAGTGTCAGTTGACGCGCGGCCCGGCGCTGTTCGGTCGAAGACAACAGGCTCGGTGCCGCGGCAGTTTGAGCGGTCATTGTGCAGCTCCCTGAATGATCAGGCGGGAATCGTCTTTAGGGTCGACCGTCGTGACGGAACCGGCCTGGCCGAGGATTTTCGGCATTCGTTCACGGTAAATACGCAACAGCATTTGCGGATCAGTCCCCTGTTGTTGCGCCTTGGCCAGGCTTAACACAGTGGCCGTGTCAGCCGACGCCTTGGCCAGTCGTTCACTCGCCTGGGCATGGGCCACCTGCAGCGTGCGGTCGGCTTGCTCGTTGGCGGTCTGCGTGAGTTTCTCGGCTTCGGTGCGTGCATTGGCGACGGCCTTATCGGCTTGCTGGCTGGCCGTCAGTACCGCGTTGAAAGCGTTCACCGCAGGACTGGGCAGACTCGATTGCACATCGACCCGCGCCACTTCGATCCCCAAGCCTTGCCCGGTTGCAGTGAGTTCGGCCAGCCGTTGATTGATGCCCTGCACCAGATCACCACGCAAGCGCTCGCGTCTTTCCGCCGCCTGGCTATCGGCGCCGATCAATTCCGGGCGAGCAACCAGGATAGTGTCCAGATCCCGTGCGGCCGTGAGCGCAACTGCACTGCGGGTTACCAGTCGGTCCAGCGCCGGCAACACGTGTTCGCCCTGGAGCACGAATGCATAGGGCTCGGTGACTTTGTAGAAAACCCGCACATCGAGTTGCACCACACCGGCATCACCCGTTAACAGATAGCCGGAGCCTGCGAGGGCATCGCTGATGGGCGTGGCAAAACTGGCCACGCGATCTGCCTGCATCGCGGTACCACTGCGCAACAGACTGTCCACTCGACGCTCGATCACCCGATCTGCCGCTGGCAACAAAATCACCTGCTCGAAGGGTTGAGGCCAGGCCAATAACAGCCCGGCATTCTGAATGCGATCCAGCGCGCCGAAATGCAAAACCACCGCGCGATTTTGCGGATCGATCTGCCGCACATTGGAAAACGCCCACGCCAATGCCGCCAACACCGTTACCGCATACAGGGCAATAAATGCCAAGCGCCCGGCCTGAATCCAGGGGCTACTCAACTCATTTGTTCCACGTGGAACCAAACTCATGGCTGCGATCCGGATTTGTTGTCGAGGCTCGGCGGACCGTCAACCAACACGCGGAATGGTGCGGCGTCGGTGCGCAGAATCAGCTTGGTCCCCGGCGTCACCACCGTTCCCAAGGTGTCGAGCGAGCGCAGCAGGTTGTAGAGCTGTGGTGATCCAGCATAGGCACGACCATAAATCTGCGCCGCTTCGACACGCGATTGCGCTTCGATATCTGCCGCTTTCACTGTGGCATCGGCCTGCACGATCCGCGCATCACGTTCGGCGGCGGAACGAATTTGCGCGGCTTCACGCTTGCCGATCGCCGTGCGTTCAGTAGCGATGGTTTCACGCTCGGCGCGCATCCGGTCGACAGTCGCGGTGAGCGTCACCGAAGGTAGCGTCAATCGTTCGATACCGACCTGCAACACGCGCACGCCATAAGTGGTGAGCAGCTGCTGATCGATTTGCTTGCGCAGTTGTGCTTCGAAATCGGCGATGCGTACTTGGCTGGCATCGGTATTGACCAGGTTCGCCAAATCAAAACTGCTGGCGGTGGTTTCCAGTGCGGAGCCGACAAAGGTGCGGATCTGCCGCGCAGCTTCATCGGGTTGGTTCTGCACCGCGCGCATGAAACGTTGCACGTTGTCCGAATCACCCTGCACCTGCCAAGCCACGTAGGCCTGAACGATGATGCGCAAACCGTCCCGGGTGCCGACATCCTGCAAACCGCTGGACGTGGTGCGCAACCGCAGATCCACCGGGATCGCCGCCTCGAACGGTGCCGGCCAACGCCAGCCCAGTCCCGGTTCCAGCAAAACTCGCGATGGATTGCCGAAGCGTGTGATCACTGTGGCTTCCCCCGAACGCACCTGCACCAGGCTCGCGGCAGCGACCGCAAACGCCACCAGCAATGCAGCCCAACCCATACGGCGCCATGGAAACGGTCCGGCCTCCTGAGGATCGCCGTGGTGATGATGGTGATGGCCGTGGTGGTGATGCCCGCCATGGCCGTGATCGTGGCCGGCGTGGTCATCGTGATCATGAGTATGGGACTGGCTCAATTGGCAGCTCCTGGCTGAGCGGTTTTACGCGACGGCGCAGGGTCAACCGGCAGCGTGAACGTACGGAGGTCGATGGTCGGCGCATTGCTGCTGCCGCCCAGTCGATGATCGAGAACCAGCAATTTGGCGTTGGCCAAACCCTGGGACAACTGGCTGAAATACTGCTCCAGCACGAAGGCCTGGCCAGCGCTGGCGTAGGCTTTTTGCTCGGCGTTGAATTTCAGGTCCGCCGCCTGGGCGCCTGCATTGATCTCTCGGGCGCTGGCCGTCGCCTGATCGCGGGCGATGCTGGCCTGCAACTGCGCCTGGTTGGTGGCCTCGGCAGCGGCGCCGCGTTCACGGGCGATCAAGGCTTGCGCACCTATCTGCGCCGCTTGCACGCCGTGATAGGCGTTGGCTGCACCGGCCGGAGGGTGAATCGCCTCGACCACCGTGGCGAGAATTTCCACGCCACTGTCGAGCTTTCGCAAGTCAGCCTGGACGGCGCGGCCGATTTCTTCGGCCAGCCCTACCCTATCCTCGCCCAGCAAACCGTCGAGGGTGCGCGAAGCGAAGTCGTGAACCAGGATTCGGCTGGCGGTGCTGCGAATCAACATCGGCACATCGGCACTGTTATAGGTCGCGGCCAACGCCGCCTGATCGGTCAGGCCAATGCGATAGACGAAGCGCACGTCCATGTTGACGATCTGAAAACTCTGCTTGTCGGCTCGGCTGCTGGCAATCACCTGGGATTTGTCGTTCACATGGCTGGCGTCCCACAAACGATTGGCAATTGCCGGGGCCGGGCCTTCGGCGGGGTCGGCCTGAGCGGGGGCCGAGGTTTCGCCAACACTGGTGGCCAACTCGTGAACCACGCCATTTTCGACGCTCAACACCCGGCCCAATGGCCAAGGCAAACCCATATGCAAACCTGGGCCGAACACCTCCACTGGCTTGCCGAATCGCTCGTAGATGCCACGCCCTTGCAGGGCAATTTCGTGAATGCCGGTCAGCGACCAGCCAACCAGCGAAACCACCGCCAACACCGGCAGGAATGCCCGGCGCATATAAGTGAAGGCCCAGATTTGCCGCAGATCGATGCCGAAGCGGTTATGCAATTCGTGCTGCAACGCCAGCAATGGCTGTGGTGGCCAGCGCAGCATGTCAGCGACAACGCTGCGCGCCAGTAGCTCCGGCTCAAGGCGTTCGCGGCGCGGGCTGAACAATGACAACAGCGCACGCAGCAACAGTTCTGCCGCCACCAGCCCCGGCAGCAGCCCGATCAAAACCGCCAGGCGTACGGGCCATACCGACGTTTCATCGGCAAACAACAGACAAAAGGCACCAAGTACCAGGCTGATGATCAGCACACGAATCAATTGCGCCAACGCGGCGGCTTCAGGCCATTGCGCGGTGTTTTCCTGCGCCAGATGTCGCTCCATCACCAATAGGCCGAACGCCAACAGCAAAGAGCAAGCCGCCCCGACAGTGGCCGCCAGGCCCAGCGCTGCCGAGGGCAACGTGAGGTTCCACGCCTGTTCGACGCCCAATACCGCCAGCAATGCCCAGCCGCCAAGCCACAGCGTCGGCGCGCCAATTTGTCCGAGCAAGTGTTGAGATTGCCGGCCGATCCGGTCCAGCAAGCGTTCATACCACCCGGTAGGCGCGACAGACTCGTCGACAACCACCACCGGCACCACGGGATTCATGGCGCGGGCACGCCACTGGGCGACCCACCAGGCCGATTGCAAACCCGCCATCAACACGACAAACGCCATGCTCAGGTTCAACAGCAACGCTGGCCACAATGTTTGCGACGTAAACAGCCCGGCAAACAACGCCAGCAGCACACCCACCGTCGCAAGTACGCCCGCACCGATGGCGAACTGGCGCAAACGCCGCCCTTGAATGAACGCCTGCTGAAAGCGCGGCAACCCGGCTAACGGCGTTTCATCAACATCGAGATCGACTTGCATACCACTCCAGAGTGTCTTCGCTTACAGGGCAGTTCGTTACGATATAACGAAAATGGTGAAATTTCCGTATTCAGGCGCGCTATCTAAAGATGCCCAACCTGTCGCTTACCTGAAGCCTTGACCGAAATGCGACAGAATGCACATATTACGTTCGTAATTTTATCCAGTAACTACTTTTACCCATCCCTTCCCCTTTCGATCCAGGAGTACATCCATGAGCACTTATGACGTCGTGATACTCGGCGGTGGCCCCGGCGGTTACAACGCGGCGATCCGCGCCGGACAACTGGGTCTGAAAGCCGCCTGCGTGGAAGGACGCGCCACACTCGGCGGCACCTGCCTGAACGTCGGCTGCATGCCATCCAAGGCATTGCTGCATGCCTCCGAACTGTACGACGCGGCCATGGGTGCGGAATTCGCCAATCTGGGGATCGACGTCAAACCCAGCCTCAACCTCGCCCAGATGATGAGGCAAAAGGATGAAAGCGTTACCGGGCTGACCAAGGGCATCGAGTTTCTTTTCCGCAAGAACAAGGTCGACTGGATCAGAGGCTGGGGCCACATCGACGGGCCGGGCAAAGTCACGGTGACCGATAGCGCCGGCGGCAAGACTGAGTTGAACGCCAAGGACATCATCATCGCCACCGGCTCCGAGCCCACGCCCCTGCCCGGCGTGGACATCGATAACAAACGCATCCTCGACTCCACCGGTGCCCTGGCGCTGACCGAGGTGCCCAAGCATCTGGTGGTGATCGGCGCCGGCGTGATCGGCCTGGAGCTGGGCTCGGTCTGGCGGCGACTGGGAGCTCAGGTGACGGTGGTCGAATTCCTCGACCGGATTTGTCCCGGCGTGGACATCGAAGCCGGCAAAACCCTGCAGCGTTCCCTGAGCAAGCAAGGCTTGAGTTTCAAATTGAGTTCAAAAGTGACCAGCGCCACCACCTCCGCCACCGGCGTGCAACTCAGCGTCGAGCCTGCCGCTGGCGGTGCTGCCGAGTTGCTGGAAGCCGATTACGTGCTGGTGGCCATCGGGCGCCGACCTTATACACAGGGCCTGGGCCTGGAGAACGTCGGCCTCGCGACGGACAAGCGCGGCATGCTCGCCAACAAGGGACATCGAACCGAAGCCGCCGGGATCTGGGTGATTGGCGACGTGACCTCGGGTCCCATGCTCGCGCACAAGGCCGAGGACGAAGCCATGGCTTGCGTCGAGCAAATCGTCGGCAAGGCGGGCGAGGTCAATTACGACCTGATCCCCAGCGTGGTCTACACCAGACCGGAGCTGGCCAGCGTCGGAAAGACCGAAGAGCAGCTCAAGGCTGAAGGTCGGGCGTACAAGGTCGGCAAGTTTCCCTTCACTGCCAACAGCCGGGCGAAGATCAACCACGAAACCGAAGGCTTCGCCAAAGTGCTGGCCGATGAGCGCACGGACGAAGTCCTCGGCGTGCATCTGGTCGGCCCGAGCGTCAGTGAAATGATTGGCGAGTATTGCGTGGCCATGGAATTCAGCGCCTCGGCCGAAGACATCGCCCTGACCTGCCACCCACACCCGACCCGCTCAGAGGCCTTGCGCCAGGCGGCGATGAATGTGGAGGGGATGGCGACGCAGATGTAAGACTTGAAGCGTTGCAGTGACTGATCTATCGCATTCGCGAGCAGGCTCGCTCCCACAAGGTTTGCGCTGTACCTGTGGGAGCGAGCCTGCTCGCGATGCAGACGACTCGGTCTAGAGCGGCAAATGCTCCAGCGGCAACGACCCCGGGGCCTTCACCGTGTGAATCGCAAAGTTGCTGCGAATATCACTCACCCCCGGCAGCTTCAGCAATCGCCCGGTGAGAAAGCGGTCATAGGCGCGCAAGTCCGGCACCACCACCTGTAGCAGAAAATCCGACTCTCCCGACACCAGGAACGCCGAAATCACCTCGGGCAATGCCGTTACCGCCAGGCGAAAGGCTTCGGCTTGTTCATCGTTATGACGCTCGACCTTGACCCCGACAAACACTGTCAGCCCCAACCCCACTTCATCGCGGTCCAGGTTGGCCTGGTAGCCGCGAATCACCCCCGCCTCTTCAAGCATCCGCACCCGGCGCAAGCATGGCGATGCCGACAGGCCAATCTCGTCCGCCAGTTGCACATTGCTCAGGCGGCCATCCCGTTGCAGCGCGGCGAGGATCTTGCGGTCGTAGGCGTCGAGTTTCATGGTTTGGCAGATCCTGATGGTTCAATCTTGATTAAGTGGCAGATTATGCCAATACACGTCCTGATAGAAGCTGACAACGCAAGCACCTGCCCCGCCCTCCAGCCCTAGACTGGTACGACCAAATCGACAACGAACGGGGTGCAACATGCAAGGTCTCTGGCTGTTTTTCATGGCACTGGCAGTGGTCTACCTGTTGCCGGGGCCAGACATGATCTTGCTGTTGCAGACCGGTGCCCGCCAGGGCAAAGGCGCCGCGCTGGCCACGGCCGTGGGCCTGGGCATCGCCCGGGGTTGCCATGTGGCATTGGCGGCGCTGGGGCTGGCGGCACTGTTCAAGGCGGCGCCCTGGACTTTCGACGTGGTGCGCCTGGCCGGTGCCGCGTATCTGCTGTGGATCGGCATTCAGTGCCTGCGAACCACGATGCTGCCGAGCCTCACCAGCGCCGACGCAACCGGCGAAAAACCACGCTGGGGCGCAGCCATCCGACGCGGACTGCTGACCAACCTGCTCAACCCCAAGGCACTGCTGTTCTGCTCGGTGCTGCTGCCGCAATTCATCAACCCACAGGCCGGGCCGGTGCTCGGGCAATTTGCGACGTTGGGCGTGGTGCTGGTCGGTGTCGGTTTGCTGTTCGACAGCGCCTACGCTTTGATCGGCGCGGCACTCGGCCGTTGGCTGCAACGCAGCCCCTCAGCCCAGCGCCTGCAACAATGGTTGTTCGGCAGCCTGTTGATCGGTTTCGCCGTGCGGCTGACCTTTGTGCAACAGGCTTGAACCTCACTGCGCCTTGCGGCGGCGCTTGAACATCAACAGCGCGGCTGCCACGAACACCACTAAGCTACCGACCTGTAACGGTGTCTTGTACGGGCGCAAGGTCGAACGCGCAGCGTCGGTGACTTGGGTCACGTAGCGTTTGTCGGCGTTTTCGAAGTCGGGGTATGGGCACTGGTGGCCGAAATCGGCGGCCCATTCCACGTAAGGCCCTTCTTTGACATAACGCTGATAAATCGCACTTTGCTCCTCGAGGCTGCTGTTCCACCCCGACGCCTCGCACAGCACCGCCGCAAACGCCTGACTGGTGTGAGGCAAGTTATCCGCCGCCTTGCTCGCCAGCGCGGTGGCCACGAAGCGATAGTGATAACGCTGATCTGGCTGGGCAGCGCTGGCCTGCTGGCGCTTCACTTCGTCCTCGGCCACCAGCGGACCGACCTTGAGTTCGTCGTTTGCCAGGGTGAAGTTACCGCCGAGCGTGGCGTAATCCGGCGCCATTTCGTAGCCCAGGATGTCCATGCCCCACTCGCGGGCCGTCCAGGCCGCATTGAACAGCGCAGCGGCGCGACGGGTCGGCCACCAGGCTGAATCAGCCGCCAGACGTTGCTCGCCATACAATCTCGCCTTGTGCCGCAAGCCGTCATTGTCAAAGTACGCCGGTGCTTGCTCGTAATGCCCCTCGCGCAACAAACGCCGCCCCAGCAGATTGCGCAGGCTCGCCGCCACCGGCAAGGGCACGTAGTTGTCGCGGTCCTGCTGGCTAAGCGGCGGCGGGGCCGGCACTTGTGTGTCGACGTAGTGCTTGAGTTCTTCAAGGGTCAACACACGCTCGGCAACGGTGGCGGCGTCGAACCAGTAAATGCTTTGGCTGCGATACAGCTGATCGAAGGCTTGCAGGTAATCCCCCCGTTGCAGGGCCAGGATCGCACTTTCACCCTCGACCCGGCATTTGGGCTGAAGCGTTTCGTAATCGTAGTCCGGGGTCCGTCGCTCGCCCCAGGATTCACTCTGCGGAAAGGCCTGGGCCGCTTTGGCGTAGGCTGCGGCAGCCGCGATTTTATCGCCCTCGCGCACCGCCAGTTTTGCCCGCAACCACCAGGCCAACCCGCCATCGCCGGCATGTTCGAGGAAAGCCTTGGCGCTGGCGTAATCGCCCTGTTGATAATTCATCGCCGCCAGGCGGTCGGCGTTTTCGAGACTGCCACGGGTGCTGTTTTGCAGCAGTTTGATCATTTTTTGTTCGTTGGCCGGTTGATCGCCGAACGACCAACCCAACCGGCTGATCAGCGACGCGGTCACCAACTGCTGCACGGGCTGCCCCTTGAGCAACTCGGCCACTTGATCCTCCGGCAGCGTCATCAGGTCCGCCATCAACAGCTTCAACGAGGTGTAGCCCACCGCGGAACCGTGCAGATTTTGCGTGGCGTACAGCTCGATGGCGCGGTTCCAGTCACCGGCAGTGCGCACCACCCGGGCTTCTTCGCCGAGGCTAGCGACACCCAGTTCCAGTGGATCGCTGAAGCCGTCGATGCTCAGTTGCCGGGTTTGCTCAAAGGCCTTGCGCGATTGTTCGAGCAAATCCGGGGCCGCATCAGCTTCGACGCTCATGGCGAACAACGCGCGCCCCAACGAGTAAGCCGCCCAGGTGCTGCGCGAAGCCCGTTGTTCTGCGGGCAGGGCCAGCACTCTCTTGAAATAGCCGGCGGCCAAGGCCGTATCCCCCGCGCCAAATGCCACAGCGCCGGCCAGGTACAACCTGAGCTCAGGCGGCAGTTGCGCCCCTTGGGTTTCAACCTGACGGGCATCGGTCAGGCTGCGCAGGTGTTTCACCAACACTTGTTGCTCAGCGGAAAGTCCCACCTGCTCGGCCTGATCCCGCAGCGCAACAGGGTCAGTCTCATCCGCGTAGTTGGCACCAGCGGTGACGTTCTTCAACCCGTTGATGGCGTGGCCGAGGCGGCTGATTTCAAAGCTGAAGTTGCCTTCCGGCAGTTCCGCCAGCGACTGGCCACGGTTATCCAGCAGGCGCATGGGGAAGTCCGGGCCGCAGGCCAGCGCCGAACCCAGTGGCAGGCTGAGGCTCAGGCAAAGCAAATGACGCGGCCAGTTACGGGTGAACATTCGAACCTCCTTGATCAATGTGTGCGCAGCGAGCCCAACCAATGGCACGCTGTCCGCCGGCCGGTATTCGACCGTCGCGCAGGCGGGTGAAGGTAAGCAGATCCGGGCTCTGTTGCAACGCGTAACCGGCCAGGGCATCGGCCCCCTCACAATCACTGACCGCCAGGGTCAGACGTTCGGGCCAGGCGCGATCGAGATTGCCCTGGTTGCTAATGCCGATGTCATAGAGGTCATTGTCGGCCGAGAGCTGCAGTTTCAATTGACTGTCGAGGGCGTCACCACGCGCCACGGCGCGCAAAGTGATCAAGCTCCAGGCCCGACGGTCGTTGGCCAATGGCAGGCGAAACCAGATCAGGCCCGCCATATGTTTCGGCGGATCGGCACGCAACTCGGTGCCGAGGGTGCGCAATGACTGCGGATCGGCAAGTAATTCACGGCGCAGGCCTGCACGCTCCACCGTCACTTCACTTTCCACAACAGGTGCGCCGCCCACCGACGGCAGCAACGCCACGCCATAAGCCGGCAGCGCCAGAAAGAAAGGTTTTGTTGTGATGCGGCTCCAGGCCTTCGCCCATTGCCGCGCCTGATCGGCATCAAACAAGCCGCGACGCGGATCGCTCACCGCGTGCACCTGCAACACGCTGCTGTCGACTGTGGATAACAGCGCCGGCAGTTCACGACTGTCGAGCCAGGACGGCAACGCCGTGATGCTCAGCGGCAGCGAAGTCGGCAATGCTTCGCGCAAATGCACGAGAAACTCGCGGTACGCCGGTAGCCGGGCATTACCGGCATCGTGGTCGATTTCCACGCCGGTGAGGTTCAACCCCTGTCCCTGCCAATCGCTGATCACCTGGCGGATCTGCGCAGTGACTTCCTCCTGATCCAGTGCCTTGAGCTGCCCATCCAGGCGAACCACCGCAATCACCGGCCGGCCATCACGCTTGAGCAGTGCCGGGTCAATTCGGGCCCGGCTCCAGCCCGCGTTGGGGAAAGCCTGCAAGGCCAGCACTCGCAACGTCGAAAAATCGGCGCGGCTGTCCCTGAGGGCAGCGTCGTGGGCCGGCGTCCACTGCCGCTGCCAGACGTAAAGCTGTTGATCCAGCGGCGGTGCATCCTGTCTTTCGCATCCGGTGGTGAGCTCCAGCGCCATCAGCAAGACCATCGAGCGAGTGAAAAAAACCATTGAAACGCCTGTTCCTGAAATGCAGAAAGGGCCTCTGCGGCCCTTTTTCGTTCTGCCCACTACCCTACCCAGCCATCGACCGGCGGGCAATGTTGGCCTGCAATGATCTTTAGATATCGAGCACCAACGGCTGCGCCCCCTGCGCCGGAATCGCACAGCAAATCAGCACTTGTCCGTCATCCGGCACCTCCGCGGGCGGCAGTGGATAATGTACCTGTCCGCTGATCAAGCGCGTCTTGCAGGTGCCACAGGAGCCGCCTCGGCAACTGAATTCCGGGCGCAGGCCACGGCTTTCCGCCAGCTCCAGCAAGCTGCCGCCCTCTGGCTGCCAGCGCGCTTCCTTGGCCGAGCGCTGGAACACCACGGGCACCGACGTGGTGGCGGCTGGCGGTTGCTCGATGACCACCGCATCGGGGTCCGGTCGCCGGCGCAAGGTGGACGGGCCGAAGGTTTCGGCGTGAATCCGCGAATCGCGAATGTTCAATTCGCGCAAGCCGTCGTACAACGCCTGGGTAAAACTCCCGGGACCACAGACGACAAAATCCAGCTGATCGTAGTCCTCGACTGTCAGCAGATCCTTGAGCAGCGCGACATCGATCCGTCCACTGAGGTCGAAGTCCTCTCCTTGCATCGCCTCGGGTTCCGGTTGGCTGAGCAAACGCACCACCCGCACCGCGTCACCGGCGTCTTCGAGCAAGCGATCCAGTTCGCGGCGAAACGGCTGGTCACCCAGCGTACGCGAACTCTGGATAAACCATGTCGGGCGGATACGGCGGGTACGCAATCCCTGGTAAACCACCTCCCGCAGCATCGACAACAGCGGCGTGATGCCCACCCCGGCCGCCAGCAACACCAATGGCCGACGCTCATGGGGTGCCACGGTGAAATGCCCTTGCGGCGCCCGCGCCTCCAATACATCGCCAACACGAATCTGCTCGTGCAAATGCGTAGACACCCGCCCGTCACGCTTCACGCTGATGCGGAAAAAATCATCGGACGGCGCGCTCGATAAACTGTACGTGCGGATGTGCACTTCACCGTCGATATTGAAACGCAGAGGCAAATGCTGCCCGGCCTGGAACAGTGGCAACCCGGCTCCGTCAGCGGGCTCCAGGTAAATCGAGCGAATGCTGTGGCTTTGCGCTTCAATCCGCGCCACCCGCAACGGCCGCCATTGATCGCCCAGGGCCTTGGCCTGCAAACGCGCCTTGGCCTGCTCCCAGGTGCCAGTGAGCAAACTGGTGGGTGAAACACCGTCGAAACGCCAGCGCAGCGCCAGAGCGGCGGGGCGACGTACCACCTGCTCGACATCGATTGTCCACAGGCGCTCGGCTCCCTGGAACGCCTCGACCTGAGGGCCCTCCAGGATGATTTCAGTGCGTCCGCTGAGCTGCAGCAAATCACCGCTATTGAAATCGATGAACAGCAATCCGGCCCGGGGGTTGAGCAGCAGGTTGCCCAAGGTGTTGAAATGCAGGTTGCCGGCGAAGTCCGGAATGGTCAGGCGATTGCCTTCCACCCGTACGAAACCGCTCTGCCCGCCACGGTGAGACACATCCACCGAACGTTCACCGTCGACCTCCACATAACTGGCAACGAAGAACGTGTCTGCCTCGGCGATCATGGCTTTGGCCGCGTCATCCAGTTCGTTGAAATGCTGGGCGGCACGCGTCGAAGGATCGGTCAGCGGCACCGAGCGAAACTGGCGCAACTGAATGTACTGCGGGCAATTGCCGAAGGACTGGTCTACCGTCACCGCGAAACCACCCGCAGTCATGGCGCGGACATGGCCATTGATGCGGTTGCGACGGCGAGTGTGCAGCTCGATACCCAACAGGCCAATGGCCGAGCCGTCGCTCATCTGCGCAGGATCGTCAACGGCAGGCAGGCCGCGAAATTGCAGCAAGCCAGGTTCAGGCGAGTGGGCGAAACCAGGCTCACCTTCAAGGATGCTGGCCCAGGGATGACCGTCGGCATCCACCGCCCCGTACAGCATGAACGGCAATTGCTGATAGAACGTGCGGTGCTGCTCCGGCATCTCGCTGCGAATCACCTTACGACCGAACACCTCCATTCGCTCGGCAACGCCCACATGCGCCTGCAATTGCTTCTCGCCGGCATGCCAGGGTGAACGGTCCATACGGCTTCTCCCTTGCGCCAGTGGCGCAGAACGGGGCGGTCCGGTAACTCCGGGCCGCCAGCATCAGGCGGTTTTTTGCAGACCGGCAACGGTGCGCGGCATGCCGACAAAACCCGGCAAGGCTTCGATGCGGGCCAGCCAGGCTCGAATGTTGGCGTACTCGTCCAGCGACACATTGCCCTCAGGTGCATGGGCGATGTAGCTGTAGGCGGCGACGTCGGCAATCGTCGGTTCAGTGCCGGTCAGATACAGCGTATTGGCCAGTTCGTGATCGATCACTTTGAGCACGGTATGGGCGTAGGCAATCACTTCTGCAGCGTTGTAAGGCGCGCCAAACACAGTGATCAATCTTGCCCGGGCAGGACCGAAGGCAATCGGGCCGGCAGCCACCGACAACCAGCGCTGGACCTTGGCCGCACCCTCCGGATCAGCCGGCAGCCAGCGACCGTTGCCGTACTTTTGCGCCAGATACACCAGAATCGCGTTGGAGTCGGCCAACACCACGCCCTGGTCATCAATCACCGGCACTTGGCCGAATGCATTGAGCGCCAGGAACGCCGGTTGCTTGTGCTCGCCCTTGGCGAGGTCAACGAAGATCAGTTCGGTCGGCAATTTCAGCAGGGACAACATCAACTCGACACGGTGAGCGTGGCCGGAACGTGGGAAGTTGTAGAGTTTGATCACTTGCATGGTCGACACCTCGGGGGAGTGGTGCTGCTCAGGAAGACCAGCGCCGATGAGGCGTATACTCTACCTTCAACCAAAACTACAGAATCACCATAAAACGCAATCAATTATTTCACTGGGTGAAATAACTCAACACTTGAGCGCCGGATGCTCGCGCAGGGTCTTCACCGCAAAATCAACAAAACTGCGCACCCGGGCCGGCGCTTTACGCCCGCCCTGATAGACCACATGGATGGGCAACGGCGGCAGTTCGAAGTCGGCCAAAATGATATCCAGCTCACCAGCGGCCACCTTGCTCGCGATTTGATAAGACAGTACCCGCGTGAAGCCCAACCCCAGACAGGCTGCCGTGATGGCCGCCTGATTCGCTGTCACCACCAGTCGTGGTTCAGCCCGGACACTCAAGGTTTCGCCGTCTTCAATGAATGGCCAACTCCGCAATTGGCCTATGGCCGATGTCGCAATGATCGGCGCCTGAGCCAGCTCCTGTGGATGCCTGGGCCGACCATGGCTGGCCAGATACTGTGGCGATGCGCAGATCACCCGCCGCACCTCACCCACGCGGATCGCATGCTGATTGCTGTCAGGAAGTTCGCCGATGCGGATGGCCACATCGACGCCCTCCTCGACCACGCTCACTACCCGGTCCACCAGCAGCGCGTTGATGCAGACTTCGGGGAATTGCGTCAGGTAGCTCACCATCAGCGGCGTGACAAACAGCTCGCCGAACAAAACCGGAGCGGTGATGGTCAGTTGCCCACGAGGATGGATATGGCTGCCCGCTGCCGAATCCTCTGCTTCCTGCACCTCGGCGAGAATTCTCCGACAGTCCTCCAGATATCGCTGACCGGCCTCGCTCAAATACACGCTGCGCGTGGTACGTGTGAGCAGTTGCGTGCCAATACGCTGCTCCAGCGCCGCCACCGCTCGGGTGACGCTGGCCGCCGACAGCCCCAAACGCCGCGCCGCCGCCGAAAAGCCCTGTTCCTGGGCGACGGCAGCGAAGACCTGCATTTCCTGGAAACGGTCCATGGGCATGTCCTTATTTCAGATAGATAAATCGCAATAAAAGGCCGGGATGTTAAACGCAAGTGCTCAATATCAAAGTTTGGCGTCCGACCATCAAGTAAATCAATGGGCTACTGCACTCTAGCGCCTGCGCTGTAAAAACCAAGCGCGGCACAAACCTCAAAGAGCAGGCCGGGGGATTATTGATAATTAATGAGGGTTATTTTCTTGCGACAGGTGCGACTGTTCGCAATTATCCGGACCCACCCGCTGCAACGGCTAATGCCTGACAGGGAAAAAGAGCCACTGGCTCGGCTCCCAACCCGTTTCCAGGCATGGGCTCGTCAGCGGACGATATCCACAGCGGCAGAATTCCAGCCTGCATAAACAGGCGGAATATACGACTGCTCCTATACTACAAGCCACCCTGTTACCTATTGAGTATTAGTAGGTACCTCGTTGAAATCTTCCCTACGTGAAATAAGGCGTTAGTTGTTAGCGCTTGGACGCCTGTCCATCGATCTTGCTTCCAAGAGTCACTGAGTAGGGAAGAGTGAACTTAAACTAGCTGGCTAACCTGGTGACACCGCAAGGAGTTCGAGAATGTTGCGCACAAACATTTCCGCAAGAGCACTGTCCGGTGGTTTGCTCGATGTACTGATACGCGCCGGGTTGATTACCGTGCTGGTGCTGTTCTGCTTTCAGATCTTCCACCCGTTCCTCAACCTCATGCTCTGGGCGCTGATTCTGGCCATCACCCTGTATCCGCTGCATGCGCTCATCAAGCGCAAGCTGGTCAACAAGGACGGTCGTGCCGCCACCCTGATCGTGGTGGTCTCCCTGGCCTTGCTGATGGTGCCGATCTACCTGCTGGGCACCTCGATCAGTGAATCGATCCAGGGCACTCTGGCGATCCTCAAGTCCGATACGCTGCAGATTCCGCTACCCAGCGAAAAAATCGCTTCCCTGCCGCTCATTGGCAAGCCGCTCTACGGCTACTGGATGCAAGCCGCCACCGACATGAGCAGCGTGCTGATGAAGGTGATGCCCTATATCAAGTCCGTCGGGCTGACCTTGTTGGGCAAAATGGCCGACGTTGGCGTGGGCTTTCTGTTGTTCATCGGCGCCCTGATCATTGCTGGCGTGCTCATGGCCTATGGCGAAAACGGCGAAAGAAGCGCCCTTGCCATCACCTCGCGCCTTTCCGGACCGGAGCGTGGCCCACGCATTACCGAGCTGTGCACTGCAACCATCCGCGCGGTCGCCCAGGGTGTGGTGGGCATCGCGTTCATTCAGATGTTGCTGGTCGGTGTGGGCTTCGTGCTCATGGGCGTCCCCGGTGCCGGGCTGCTGGCCATGGTGGCGCTGTTGATGGGGATCATGCAATTGCCGGTGCTGCTGGTGACTCTTCCGGTGATCGCTTATGTCTTCGCCACCGAAGGGACCAGTCTGGCCACCATTGTGTTTGGCATCTACAGCCTGATCGCCGGGATGGCCGACAACGTCCTCAAGCCGTTGATGCTGGGTCGTGGCGTCGATGTACCCATGCCGGTGATTCTGATTGGCGCCTTGGGCGGCATGGTTAGCGGTGGCTTCATCGGTTTGTTCATCGGGCCGGTTGCACTGGCGGTGGGCTACCAGCTGTTCTGGCAATGGGTCCAGGACCAACCGACTGTCGAGGCAATGAACGAGACACCTGAGATCGAGGCTGTGAACGAGACACCGAAGATAGAGGCAATGAACGATCAGCGTCCTGTCTGAGGAGTTTGCGCTTGATGCCACGCCCTGCTCGCATCAGCCGGCTTCTGCTCTGTGGCACCGTCGTCCTGGGGGGCTGCGTGCAACTGGGCCCGGATTTCCAGTCGCCGGCCCAGCCTTGGGTCGACCACTGGAACAGCCCGGCCCTGGAGATCGCCGGCCAACAACACGCGCAACCTGACAGCCGCCAATGGTGGCGCGTGTTCAACGACCCGGTGCTCGACCATTTGATGGCCGAAGCCGATGCCCACAACCCCGACCTGCACGTCGCTGGCCTGCGGGTCATGGAGTCCCGCGCACAATTGGGCATCGCACTGGCCGGCCGCTACCCGCAATTGCAACAAGCCAGCGCCGACAGCCTGTACCTGAACCGTCGACAGTCGGGCGGCGCCAACCCCCAGGACACGCATTTCTGGCAACACAGTGTCGGCTTCGATATCGGCTGGGAACTGGATTTCTGGGGGCGTTTCAGCCGTGCCATCGAGTCGGCCGACGCCTCCTGGTTTGCCGCCCAGGCCAACTACGAAAATGCCCTGGTGCTGTTGCACGCGCAACTGGCGCAAAACTACTACGCCTTGCGCACCGCCGAGGCGCGCCTGGCCATCGCCCGCAGTAACGCCAAATTGCAAAAGCGCAGCTACGAGATCACCGAGCGCCTGTTCAACAGCGGGGCCGAAGCCGAACTCGATCTGCAACAAGCCAAGACCCAGTACCTGGGCACCCTGAGTACCATCCCGGATTTCGAGAGCCAGGTGGCGAGCTTGCGCAATGCGCTGTCTACCCTGATCGGCCAGCCACCCGGCACGATCCCTGATCTTGATCGCAACACCGGTGTGGTGCCACTGCTCGATACCGCGGTCTTGCAGGATGTGCCGGCCAACCTGCTGGTGCGGCGCCCCGATGTCCGTGCTGCCGAGCTGCAAGTGGCAGCGCAGTCGGCGTTGATCGGTGTGGCCGAGTCCGACCTGTACCCCTCCATCAGCCTGCTGGGCAGCATCGTCTGGTCCGCCAGCTCGCTCAACGCTGCGCCCAATACCCTCGACTTCGTGGCCGGCCCCAGCCTGCGCTGGGACATCTTCGACCACGGCCGGATCACCAACAACGTTCGCGTGCAGGATGCGCGCTTGCAGCAATTGATCGTTATCTACCAGGACAGCGTGCGCCAGGCGGCGCGCGAGGCTGACGATGCCGCTACCGGTTTGATCAAAGCGCTGGAGCGCGACCAGATCCTCAGCGAAGCCTCGGTAGCCGCCGAACGTTCGGTGACCCTGGCCAATGCCCAATACCGCGAAGGCTATTCGGATTTCCAGCGCGTGCTGGATGCCCAGCGGGCCCTGTTTGCCCAGCAGGATATTTACCTGGTCAACCGTGGCACCGCCGTCAACAGCCTGATCGCCCTCTACAAGGCTTTGGGCGGAGGTTGGTACAGCGACCAGCCGATGGTCGACCCGGCCACCCGCCAACAGATGCAACAACGGACCGATTGGGGCGATCTGCTCGACGAACCGAAGGAAAGTGCCCATGACTGACAGCCAACAACCGGTCGACGAGAAAGCCCCGGCACCTGCCGCCGACCCTGCGAAAAAAGCGATCAACTGGGTGGTGCTGCTGATCATCCTGAGCCTGGTCTGGTACCTGATGGCCGACCGTTACACCCCCTACACGCAACAGGCACGGGTGCAGGCCTTCATTGTGCCGGTGGCCGCCGAGGTATCGGGCCGGGTGACCAAAGTGCATGTACGCAACAACCAGGACGTCAAGGCCGGCGAGTTGCTGTTTGAAGTCAATCCCGAGCAATACCAGATTGCCGTCGATCGCGCCCGCGCCGACCTTGAGTCGACCCGTCGCCAGGTGGGCGCCAACACCGCCGGCGTCGACTCCAAGCAAGCGTCCCTGCGTGCATCCCAGGCCAACGAGCTCAAGGCACGCCAGGACATCCAGCGGCTTGAACGCCTGTACCGCGAAGACCCGGGCACCATCTCGCTACGACGCCTGGAAATATCCCGCGCCACCCTGGAAGAGTCCATCAGCCAGGTCGCCGCAGCCAAGGCCGAAGTACAACGTGCACGCGAACAACAGGGCGGTAACGAAGACGAAAACGCCCAGTTGCTCAGCGCCGCAAGCAACCTTGAAAAAGCCGAGCTGGACTTGAGCAATACCAGGGTCCACGCGCGCTCGGCCGGCCTGATCACCGATTTGCGCACCGATGTCGGCCAGTTTGCCGCCGCCGGTGCGCCGGTGATGACCCTGATCGCCATCCACGATGTGTGGATCAGCGCCGACATGACGGAAAACAACCTGGGAAGCGTCCAGCCCGGGACGCCGGTGTCCATCGTCCTCGACGCCCTGCCGGGAGAGATTTTCAAAGGCCATGTGCGCAGCGTTGGCTATGGCGTCGATATCGGCCAAACCACCCAGCCGGGCAGTCTGCCGAAAGTGGAGAACAGCCGCGATTGGCTACGCCCTGCCCAGCGCTTTCCGGTCATCATCGAGTTCGAACCCGGTGAGTTGAGCAGCCCGCAAGGCATCCGCTCCGGCGGGCAAGCCGAAGTCATGGCGTTCCCGAGTGAAAGTAACCCGCTGAATATTCTGGGTCGCCTGTTCCTGCGCCTGATGAGCTGGATGTCCTATGCGTATTGAGCGTCCGGCCCGGGTTCAGCGCGCCCTGCGCCTGAGCTTCGGCACGGCGCTGTGCCTGGCGGCGAGCTTTGGTCTGGTCCTGCCCATCCCGTTCCTCTCGCCGATGCTGGCGCTGATGATGCTGGCGGCGATGAACCGACCGTTGCCGTTCAAGGCCAGCCTGGGCCTGATCCTGATCCTGATGCTAACCACCGGGACCGGCCTGCTGCTCATTCCCCTGCTGCGTTATTACCCCTTCAGTGGCGTGTTGCTGGTCGGACTGTGCCTGTTCCTGGCCTTTGGTTATGGCTTGCGTGGCGGCAACCCGCTGGTGGCGACTTTCCTGGTGGTGGGCCTGACCTTGATCAGTTCGGCCGGAACCGCTGAATTCAGCCTGGCGCTTGAGGTGATCGTGGCCCTGGTCAAGGGTTTGTTCTTGGCCGTCACGACGCTGACCATCAGCCATTGGCTGTTTCCCGAGCCCGCCAGTGCCCCCGCGGCCAAACCGGGCCCGAGCCTTACGCCAACCGAAAGCGGTTGGCTGGCGCTACGGGCCACGCTGGTGGTGCTGCCGACTTTCCTGCTGGCCATGATCGACCCGGCCAGCTACCTGCCGATCATCATGAAAGCCGTCAGCCTCGGCCAACAAAGCTGCGCGACCAGCGCCCGCACCGCCGGCCAGGAGTTACTCGGCTCTACCCTGCTCGGTGGCTTGATGGCGATTCTTTTCTGGTGCGCGCTGAGCCTGTTCGTCAACCTGTGGATGTTCTTTCTGTGGATGTTGCTGTTCGGATTGCTGGCGGCCAGAAAGCTCTATGGCCTGGCCCGGACCCGACAACCACCGAGTTTCTGGCTCAACAGCCTGGCGACCCTGATCATTCTGCTCGGCCAATCGGTGCAGGACAGTGCCGCAGGCAAGGATGTCTACACCGCCTTCGCCATCCGCATGGGCCTGTTCATTCTGGTGACTTTGTATGCCTGTGTGATGGTCCATTTGCTGGATACGCGGCGGCGGCGTCGCCATGTCGCCAAGCCGACACCTGAAGAGGGTCAGCCCGGTTGATAACACGGTACGAATCAGGAAAGCGTCTTGAATATGTTAGAAAAGCCCCCCCTCACGTTCCTCGGGCCCTTCCAGTTACTGTAAGAAAACTCTCTAGTCAGTGAAGGCTGCATCCGTAAATAAAAGATTCTTGAACATCCTGCTTGTGCAGTCGCCCCTATCTGAATCAAAGATACATTCATGAATGGAAATTTTTCAGGTATTACTTGGGGTTTTCCCGATATCGACCGGCGCCTGCTGAAACTGCAATTCAGCTTTTTGCTGATCACTCTGGGTGGACGGTGCAATCAACTGGCGGTGGCCTGGTGGGCCCTGCAGGTAACAGGCTCTGCGACCTACTTCGCCAACATGATTGCCTGTTCCATCGCGGCGGAAGTGTTAGCCAAACCCTTGCTGGGATGGCTGGGCGACAAGTACAACAAAATCCTCATCATCAAACTGACCTCATGGATCAGCCTGCTGACAGCGTTATTGATGGCGGTGCTGTCCGCCACGGAGGCTTTCAACCCTTGGGCGGTTGGCGTGCTGATGATGCTCAGCAGTGCGATCGTCGGCGTTCGCGACCCTCTCCAGGCGTCGATCATTCCTTTGTTTGCAGACGACGATAAAGTCTCCTTGGCCTTTCGGACCAAAAGTGTGATGTCGTCCTTATCTATTCTTCTGGGGCCGGTACTTGCCAGCGGATTGATTTACGGGTTCGGCATCACATTCGCCCTTGCCACCGATTTTTTTGCAATTCTCATCGCCGGCGCATTGATCGCAACCATCCCGGGCCACATCGGTGCGGCTGACGAATTCGAAAAAACACCACGTGCCAGTGGCTTCAGCATGATCTATTCCGGCTTCAAAGTGGTTTATGGTGTGAAAGTCGAATTTTACCTGGCGATTATTTCGATGCTGATCAACTTCGCCCTGTTTCCGTTTTTCACTATCCTAATCCCGCTGTATGTAAAGGACGTCATCCAGTACCCAGTCACTTACATCGGTCTTCTGGATTCGTGCTTCGGGCTGGGCATTTTGGCAGGTAGTTACAGAATCATCGGATGGTTATCCACCCGGTTACCTCGTGACATGTGCGTGTCCGCAGGTTTTGCGCTACTGGGAAGCAACCTCGTGGTGGTTGGGACTGTTTCATCGTCGTTCTTCATACCCGTAGCCTTTTTCTGCGGAGGCGTCGGTCTGATGTTAATCAATATTCCCACCTCTGCCGTGAGGTTGTTGGCGACGCCAAAGCTCCATCGCAACAGGGTTTTCGCCATAGTTTCATTTCTGTCTGCGGCGGCCAGCCCCTTGGGCAGTTTCGCGATGCCCTCCCTGATCGTTTATCTAGGAGTCGCATTGACAATCACGCTGCTGGGCGTATTGGTTCTACTGTTGTCTTTGCTGGTCTTTCTGGTACCCGATTTCACGACTTTCATGCGTTCCCGGGATACGCAGCTCAACGGTGCCTATTCGGTCAAATACCCTAAAGCGTTTACGCAGTGACGTGCCTCGACGTACACCAGCAAAAAGTCATAGGAAAATATCAGAGCTGTGAATAAGTCTGAGTACCAATACCAGACTAATTCCCTAGCAAGATCACAGACAAAATTGGACATATGGTGGAGGATATAAAAAAGCCCCTGAAATCAGGGGCTTTTGGCATTTTTCAAAATCTACTATTTGGCGTCAGAATGTTTTGTCTGTTGTCAAAATCATTTGTCTGAAACCAGGTTTCTTTCATCTGTGGATAACTTATTCCACAGTGACCGACTTCGCCAGGTTGCGCGGCTGGTCGACGTCGGTGCCTTTGAGTACGGCAACGTAGTACGACAGCAGCTGCAGCGGGATGGTGTAGAGGATCGGCGACAGGATGTCGTGGATGTGCGGCATGTGCACCACGTGGGTGCCTTCACCGTTGGTCATGCCGGCCTTCTCGTCAGCGAAGACGATCAACTGGCCACCGCGGGCGCGGACTTCCTGGAGGTTGGACTTCAACTTCTCCAGCAGTTCGTTGTTCGGCGCCACGGTCACCACTGGCATGTCGTTATCCACAAGCGCCAACGGGCCGTGTTTCAACTCGCCGGCCGGATAGGCTTCAGCGTGGATGTAGGAGATTTCCTTGAGCTTGAGTGCCCCTTCCATCGCTACCGGGAACTGCGCACCGCGGCCGAGGAACAGCGTGTGGTGTTTCTCGGCGAACAGCTCGGAGATTTTTTCCACGGTGCTGTCCATGGCCAGCGCTTCGCTCAGACGGGCTGGCAAACGACGCAGTTCTTCGACCAGCGTCGCTTCAACATCTTTGGCCAATGTGCCACGAACCTGGCCCAGGGAAAGCGTCAGCAACAACAGGCCAACCAATTGCGTGGTGAAGGCTTTGGTCGATGCCACACCGATTTCGCGACCGGCCTGGGTCAACAGGGTCAGATCGGACTCGCGTACCAGCGAGCTGATGCCGACGTTGCAGATCGCCAGGCTGGCGAGGTAACCCAGTTCCTTGGCGTTGCGCAGTGCGGCCAGGGTGTCGGCGGTCTCACCGGACTGGGAAATGGTCACGAACAAGGTGTCCGGCTGCACCACCACCTTGCGGTAGCGGAATTCGCTGGCGACTTCGACCTGGCAAGGAATGCCGGCCAGCTCTTCGAGCCAGTAACGCGCGACCATGCCGGCGTGGTAACTGGTGCCACATGCGACGATCTGTACGTTACGCACTTTGGCGAACAGCTCGGCCGCCTGTGGGCCGAATGCTTGAACCAGTACCTGGTTCTGGCTCAGGCGACCTTCCAGGGTGCGCTGCACCACGGATGGTTGCTCGTGGATTTCCTTGAGCATGAAATGGCGGAACTCGCCCTTTTCAGCGGCTTCGGCACCGTCGCGATACTGCACGGCTTCGCGCTCGACAGCCTTGCCGTCAACGTCCCAGATCTGCACGCTGTCGCGGCGGATTTCGGCGATATCGCCTTCTTCCAGATACATGAAGCGGTCGGTGACCTGACGCAGGGCCAACTGGTCGGACGCCAGGAAGTTTTCCCCCAGGCCCAGGCCGATCACCAGCGGGCTGCCGCTGCGGGCTGCGACCAGACGATCAGGTTGCTTCGAGCTGATCACTGCCAGACCGTAAGCACCGTGCAACTCTTTGACGGTCGCCTTGAGGGCCACGGTCAGATCGCGCAGATCCTTGAGTTTGTGGTTCAGCAGGTGCGCGATGACTTCGGTGTCGGTGTCCGAAGTGAACACATAGCCCAAGGCCTTGAGTTGTTCACGCAGGGCTTCGTGGTTTTCGATGATGCCGTTGTGCACCACCGCCAGGTCACCGGAGAAATGCGGGTGGGCATTGCGCTCGCACGGTGCACCGTGGGTGGCCCAGCGCGTGTGGGCGATACCCAGACGACCGACCAGCGGCTCGGTGGCCAATGCCTGCTCCAGCTCACTGACTTTGCCCGGGCGACGCAGGCGCTCGAGTTTTTCATCGTTGGTGTAGACCGCCACGCCAGCGCTGTCATACCCACGGTATTCGAGGCGTTTCAGGCCTTCGACGAGGATGGCGGTGATGTTACGTTCTGCGACTGCGCCGACAATTCCACACATGCTATTTCTCCTGACTGATAGCCGCGCAAATCAAATTGATGCCGCGGGCCTGAATCTGATCGCGAGCCTCAAGCGGCAGGCGTTCATCCGTAATAAGGGTATGGATGCTGCTCCAGGGCAGCTCCAGGTTGGGAATCTTGCGGCCGATCTTGTCGGCCTCCACCATCACGACCACTTCGCGGGCGACTTCGGCCATGACCCGGCTCAGCCCGAGCAGTTCGTTGAAGGTGGTTGTACCGCGAACCAGATCGATGCCATCGGCCCCGATGAACAGCTGGTCGAAGTCGTAGGAGCGTAGTACCTGCTCGGCAACCTGCCCCTGAAAGGACTCGGAATGCGGGTCCCAGGTGCCACCGGTCATCAACAGCACCGGTTCATGCTCAAGTTCGCTCAGGGCATTGGCGACATGCAGCGAGTTGGTCATCACCACCAGACCGGGTTGCTGCCCGAGTTCCGGGATCATGGAGGCGGTGGTACTGCCACTGTCGATAATGATGCGCGCATGCTCGCGAATCCGCGCGACGGCGGCACGAGCGATGGCTTGCTTGTATATGGAAACCGGCTGACCAAGGTCCGCGACCAGCTCCTGAGGCATGGTGATCGCCCCGCCGTAACGACGCAGCAACAGGCCATTGCTTTCAAGTGCTGCCAGATCCTTGCGAATCGTAACTTCCGATGTTTCGAAGCGCTTGGCCAACTCATCCACACTGACTTCGCCCTGCTCATTGAGCAAGGCGAGGATGTTGTGACGACGTTGAGGTGTGTTGCGCTTCGACATGAGCTGATAAGTTTCGTTTCGAAAGATAGCAGAAGCAATCAAAACCTATCAGCGAAACTTCGTCAAGCGCCATGCGATAAAAAGAGTTGTGGATAAAAGCATCGCGGGCAAGCCCGCGAATGCAATGGATCTGGCTGTGAATAACTGCAGCCGAGCATTGGACTGTGGATAACTCAGCTCTTCTTGATCTTCTCCGGCCGCTTCCAGCCGTCGATGTTCTTCTGACGAGCACGCCCGATGGCCAACTGGGATTTATCCACAGCCGAGGTAATAGTCGAACCGGCCGCCGTGGTCGCACCATCCAGGATATCCACAGGTGCTACCAACGAGTTGTTGGAACCAATGAACACATCTTCACCCAACACGGTTTTCCACTTGTTGGCGCCGTCATAGTTGCAAGTGATGGTGCCAGCACCGATGTTGGTGCGCGCGCCCACTTCAGCATCACCCAGATAAGCCAGGTGACCGGCCTTGGCGCCTTCTCCCAAGTGCGCGTTTTTCAACTCGACGAAGTTACCCACATGCGCCCGGGCTTCCAGCACGGTACCTGGACGCAGACGCGCGAATGGGCCGGCATCGCTGCCTTCACCCAGAATGGCGCCTTCGATATGGCTGTTGGCCTTGATGACCACGCCTTTGCGCAAGGTGCTGTCCTTGATCACGCAGTTCGGGCCGATCACCACGTCGTCTTCGATTACCACCTTGCCTTCGAGGATCACGTTGATGTCGATCAGCACGTCGCGGCCTACGGTCACGTCTGCGCGCACGTCGAAACGTGCCGGGTCGCGCAGCGTCACACCTTGAGCCATCAAACGACGACCGGCGCGCAATTGATAATGCCGCTCCAGCTCGGAAAGCTGCTTGCGGTCGTTGGCACCCTGCACTTCCATGGCGTCATGCGGTTGCTCGGTGGCCACCACCAGACCATCGCTCACTGCCATGGCAATGATGTCAGTCAGGTAGTACTCGCCCTGGGCGTTGTTATTGGAGAGGCGACTCATCCAGTCGCCAAGACGGGCAAAAGGCAGCGCCAGAATGCCGGTATTGCCTTCGGTGATCTGGCGTTGGGCTTCATCGGCATCTTTCTGCTCGACAATGGCGGCAACCTTGCCAGCGCTATCACGAACGATTCGGCCGTAACCGGTCGGGTCATCCAGTTCGACGGTCAGCAGGCCCAATTGCTCTGGACCCACTTGCTTGAGCAGGCGCTGCAGGGTTTCGACCTCGATCAACGGCACATCACCATAGAGCACCAGCACGGTGTCGGACTGAATGAATGGCACTGCTTGAGCAACGGCGTGACCGGTACCCAACTGTTTATCCTGCAGGACGAAGTTGAGGTCATCCGCCGCCAGGCGTTCGCGCACGGCGTCGGCACCATGACCGATTACGACGTGGATGCGCTGTGGATCAAGTTGCCGAGCGCTGTGGATAACATGACCGAGCATGGAGTTGCCGGCAATCGGGTGCAAAACTTTTGGCAAAGCGGAACGCATGCGCGTGCCTTGGCCTGCAGCGAGAATAACGATTTCAAGAGACATGACTGGCTACCAATCCTGGGTGGTCAGCGGCTGCGACCGGGTTGTAAAAATCGGAAAAGAAAAAAGGGTAGCCGAGGCTACCCTTTTTAATCAATCACACAACAAGTGCTGCCTTAGTGGCCGAACTTCTTGCGGATCTGCTGGACGGTGCGCAGCTGAGCTGCAGCCTCGGCCAGACGTGCGGCAGCGGAACCGTAATCGAATTCAGCGCCACGTTCATGCAAGGCCTTCTCGGCAGCCTTGACGGCTTCCTGAGCGGAGGCTTCATCCAGGTCGGCAGCACGTTGCACGGTGTCGGCAAGTACCTTGACCATGTTCGGCTGAACCTCGAGGAAACCACCGGAGATGTAATACACCTCCTCTTCCCCGCCCTGCTTGACCAGGCGGATCGGACCTGGCTTCAGATTAGTGATCAGCGGCGCGTGACCCAGAGCGATACCAAGATCACCCAGTGCACCGTGCGCAATCACCATCTCGACCAGACCGGAAAAGATTTCCCCTTCCGCGCTGACGATATCGCAATGGACTGTCATAGCCATCTGATTGCCTCAACCTAAATTAGCGCCCGTTGCCGGGCGCCGGGATTACAGTTTCTTGGCTTTCTCGATCGCTTCTTCGATGCCGCCAACCATGTAGAACGCTTGTTCTGGCAGGTGGTCGTAGTCACCGTTGAGGATGCCTTTGAAGCCAGCAATGGTGTCTTTCAGGGAAACGTATTTACCTGATGCACCGGTGAAGACTTCAGCCACGAAGAACGGCTGCGACAAGAAGCGCTGGATCTTACGAGCACGGTTTACCAACTGCTTGTCGGCTTCCGACAGCTCGTCCATACCCAGGATCGCAATGATGTCCTTCAGTTCTTTGTAACGCTGCAGAACGTACTGAACGCCGCGAGCGGTGTCGTAGTGGTCCTGGCCGATTACGTTCGGGTCCAGCTGGCGCGAAGTCGAGTCGAGTGGATCGACCGCCGGGTAGATACCCAGGGAAGCGATGTCACGGGACAGAACGACGGTAGCGTCCAAGTGGGCGAAGGTGGTCGCTGGCGACGGGTCGGTCAAGTCATCCGCAGGTACGTATACCGCCTGGATCGAAGTGATCGAACCTTCCTTGGTCGAAGTGATACGTTCTTGCAGAACGCCCATCTCTTCAGCCAGGGTCGGCTGGTAACCTACTGCCGAAGGCATACGGCCCAGCAGTGCGGATACTTCAGTACCGGCCAGGGTGTAACGATAGATGTTGTCGACGAACAGCAGAACGTCGTTACCTTCGTCACGGAACTTCTCGGCCATGGTCAGGCCGGTCAGAGCTACGCGCAGACGGTTACCCGGCGGCTCGTTCATCTGACCGTAAACCAGTGCCACTTTGTCCAGAACGTTGGAGTCCTTCATCTCGTGGTAGAAGTCGTTACCCTCACGAGTACGCTCACCCACACCGGCGAACACGGAATAACCGCTGTGCTCGATGGCGATGTTACGGATCAGTTCCATCATGTTTACGGTTTTGCCTACACCGGCACCACCGAACAGACCGACTTTACCGCCTTTGGCGAACGGGCAAACCAGGTCGATAACCTTGATGCCGGTTTCCAGCAGGTCGTTACCGCCTGCTTGTTCAGCGAACGAAGGTGCTGGACGGTGAATGCCCCAACGCTCTTCGGTGTCGATCGGACCAGCTTCGTCGATCGGGTTACCGAGGACGTCCATGATCCGGCCCAGAGTCGCTTTACCGACCGGTACGGAGATGGCTGCGCCAGAATCGGTAACTTCCAGACCGCGCTTCAAGCCCTCGGTGGAACCCATCGCAATGGTGCGAACCACGCCGTCGCCCAGCTGTTGCTGAACTTCCAGAGTGGTTTCAGCCGCGCTCATTACTTTCAGCGCGTTGTAGATGCTCGGTACGCTGTCGCGTGGAAATTCCACGTCGATAACGGCGCCGATGATTTGAACGATACGTCCGCTACTCATAGCTGGATCCTCTGAATATTTGAACCGTTAAACCGCGGCAGCGCCGCCGACGATTTCCGAGATCTCTTGGGTGATCGCAGCCTGACGCGCCTTGTTGTAGACCAGCTGCAAATCGCTGATCAAATCACCGGCGTTGTCGGTAGCGTTCTTCATCGCGATCATCCGCGCAGCCTGTTCAGCCGCGTTGTTCTCGACCACCGCCTGGTAGACCTGCGACTCGACGTAACGGACCATCAAGCCGTCAAGCAGCTCTTTGGCATCCGGTTCGTAGAGATAGTCCCAGTGGTGCTTGAGGTCTTGATCCGGGGTTGCCACCAGTGGAATCAACTGCTCCACGGTAGGCTGTTGCGTCATGGTGTTGATGAACTTGTTGGACACCACGGACAGGCGGTCAATACGGCCGTCCAGGTAGGCATCCAGCATCACCTTGACGCTGCCAATCAGATCATTGATCGACGGCTCTTCACCCAGGTGGCTGATAGCTGCTACGACGTTACCGCCGAAGTTGCGGAAGAAAGCCGCACCCTTGCTACCAACGACACACAGATCGATCTCGACGCCGTTTTCGCGGTTTACCGCCATGTCCTTGACCAGAGCCTTGAACAGGTTGGTGTTCAAGCCACCACACAAACCACGGTCACTGCTCACTACGACATAACCAACTCGCTTTACTTCACGGTCGATCATGAACGGGTGGCGATATTCCGGGTTAGCGTTGGCCAGATGACCAATAACCTGGCGGATGCGCTCCGCGTAAGGACGGCTAGCAGCCATGCGCATTTGTGCCTTGCGCATTTTACTGACCGCCACTTTTTCCATGGCGCTGGTAATCTTTTGCGTGCTTTTGATGCTCGCAATCTTACTGCGAATCTCTTTTGCGCCTGCCATGTAACACCTATCAGGTTAGCAAGCGGGAGCCTTGCGGCTCCCGCTGCGGCTTACCAGGTTTGGGTGGCCTTGAACTTCTCGATACCGGCTTTCATGCCAGCGTCGATTTCGTCATTGAAGTCACCCTTCACGTTGATCTTCGCCATCAAATCGGCGTGATCGCGGTTGAAGAAAGCAATCAGCGCTTGTTCGAAGCTGCCGATCTTGGCGATTTCAACGTCAGTCAGGAACCCACGCTCAGCGGCATACAGCGACAGCGCCATGTCAGCGATCGACATTGGTGCGTATTGCTTCTGCTTCATCAGCTCGGTAACGCGCTGACCATGCTCAAGTTGCTTACGGGTCGCTTCGTCCAGGTCAGAAGCGAACTGGGCGAATGCCGCCAGTTCACGGTACTGAGCCAGAGCGG
The DNA here is from genome assembly GCF_056406435.1 of Pseudomonas sp. P1_C12. NCBI lineage: Bacteria > Pseudomonadati > Pseudomonadota > Gammaproteobacteria > Pseudomonadales > Pseudomonadaceae > Pseudomonas > Pseudomonas sp. P1_C12. The sequence goes on from NZ_JBFUAE010000004.1 coordinate 580,715, forward strand.
TACGGATACCACCGGACAGCTTCTTGATGATCTTGGTCTGAGCGGCACCACCCACACGGGATACCGAAACACCGGCGTTCACTGCAGGGCGGATGCCCGAGTTGAACATGGCCGATTCCAGGAAGATCTGACCGTCGGTGATGGAAATCACGTTGGTCGGAACGAACGCGGAAACGTCGCCAGCCTGGGTTTCGATGATCGGCAGTGCGGTCAGGGAACCGGTTTTGCCGGTCACTGCGCCGTTGGTGAACTTCTCTACGTATTCTTCCGAAACGCGGGATGCGCGCTCCAGCAGACGGGAGTGGAGATAGAACACGTCGCCTGGGTAAGCTTCACGGCCTGGTGGACGGCGCAGCAGCAGGGAAATCTGGCGGTAAGCCACTGCTTGCTTGGACAGATCGTCATAAACGATCAGCGCGTCTTCACCGCGGTCGCGGAAGAATTCACCCATGGTGCAACCGGAGTACGGTGCCAGGAATTGCAGCGCAGGAGATTCCGAAGCACTGGCAGCCACGATGATCGTGTTGGCCAGGGCGCCGTTTTCTTCCAGCTTGCGAACCACGTTGGCGATGGTCGATTGTTTCTGACCGATCGCTACGTAGACGCAGAAAATGCCGCTGTTCTTCTGGTTGATGATCGCGTCGATCGCCAGAGCGGTTTTACCGATCTGACGGTCACCGATGATCAGCTCACGCTGGCCACGGCCGACCGGGATCATGGCATCGACAGCCTTGTAGCCAGTCTGTACAGGCTGGTCTACCGACTTACGCCAGATCACGCCTGGAGCAACTTTCTCGACCGCGTCGGTCTCGGTGTTGCCCAGTGGACCTTTGCCGTCAACAGGGTTACCCAGTGCGTCGACTACGCGACCCAGCAGTTCCTTACCAACCGGAACTTCGAGGATGCGGCCAGTGCACTTGGCGCTCATGCCTTCAGCCAGAGACTGGTATGCGCCCAGTACAACGGCACCTACGGAGTCTTGCTCCAGGTTGAGGGCCATGCCGAAGACGCCGCCCGGAAACTCGATCATCTCGCCGTACATTACGTCGGCCAGACCGTGAATCCGCACGATACCGTCAGATACGCTGACGACAGTGCCTTCGTTACGGGCTTGGGAGGTCACATCGAGCTTGTCGATGCGGCCCTTGATAATTTCACTTATTTCGGAAGGATTGAGTTGCTGCATTGCTCTGCTGCCCCTTCAAACTCAAGATTTCAATGCTTCGGCCAGTTTCGCGATTTTGCCGCGAATCGAGCCATCGATAACCAGGTCGCCGGCGCGGATGACGACACCACCAATAAGGGCAGCGTCCTCCGCAACTTGCAGGCGCACTTCCCGGTTGAGTCGTGCACTGAGAACCTTGGCGAGTTTGTCTTGCTGTTCTTGGTTCAATGCAAAAGCACTGGTCACTTCAACGTCTACCGACTTCTCTTGCTCGGCCTTGTACAGGTCGAAAAGAGCGGCAATCTCCGGCAATAGCAGGAGACGGTCGTTTTCGGCAACGACATTGATGAAGTTCTGTGCCTTGGCATCAAACTTGTCGCCACACACGTCAATGAACGTGGTGGCCTTTTCTGCGCTCGTCAGTCGCGGGGCCTTGAGCACGCGCTGCAGAGTGTCGTCTTGCGACACCGCTGCAGCCAGGCCGAGCATGGCTGACCAATTGGCCAGTTGCTGGTGGGCCTGAGCGTGCTCGAAGGCCGCCTTAGCGTAAGGTCGGGCCAACGTGGTCAGTTCTGCCATGATCGCCCTCGCTTAGATTTCAGCAGCCAGTTGGTTAACCAGCTTTGCGTGCGCGTTTTGATCGATTGTGGCACCCAGGATCTTCTCGGCGCCTTCGACTGCCAGCAAGCCCACTTGGGCACGCAGCACGTCTTTGACACTGTTCAGTTCCTGTTCGATCTCGGCCTGAGCCTGAACCTTCACACGGTCAGCGTCGACACGGGCTTTTTCAACAGCCTCTTCGACAATCTGATTACCGCGTTTCTTGGCTTGCTCGATGATTTCAGCTGCCTGAGCTTTCGCTTCGCGCAGTTGCTGACCCGCTTTCTCTTGGGCCAACTCCAGGTCGCGAGCTGCTCGGCTGGCAGCGTCCAGACCATCAGCGATCTTCTTTTGACGTTCGTGCAGAGCCGCAATGACCGGAGGCCATACGAACTTCATGCAGAACAGTACAAAAATCAGGAACGCAACGGACTGGCCAATCAGGGTCGCATTAATGTTCACGCCAACACCTCGCAGTTACGTTGTCCATCACACCAAATTACCCGGAAGATCCGAGTAATCAGCCAGCGATTTGACCAACGAACGGGTTCGCAAAGGTGAAGAACAGAGCGATACCAACACCGATCATGGTTACGGCGTCGAGCAGACCGGCAACGATGAACATTTTAACTTGCAGCATTGGAACCATTTCTGGCTGACGCGCTGCGCCTTCCAGGAACTTGCCGCCCAGCAGGCCGAAACCAATTGCGGTACCCAGTGCGCCCAGGCCGATCAACAGTGCAACAGCGATAGCGGTTAGACCAACTACAGTTTCCATCTTTCCTCCCGACTTTTACGTCGTATGGTTTAGGTTTTTTTAATTTAAAGCGGTAAAACAAATCGTTTCAGAGGCCCCGTTAAGAGCCCCCTCCCGTTTAACGGGGAGGGACATCAGACTAGTCGAGACTGGTCTTAATGGTTTTCTTCGTGTGCCATCGACAGGTAGACGATGGTCAGCATCATGAAGATGAACGCCTGCAGGGTGATGATCAGGATGTGGAACACAGCCCACGCCCACTGCAGAACAACGCCCAGGCCACTAAGCCAGAGCAGACCGCTGCCGAACATCACAGCAATCAGAATGAAGACCAGCTCGCCGGCATACATGTTGCCGAACAGACGCAGAGCCAGGGAGATCGGCTTGGCGATCAGGGTCACGAATTCCAGCAGGAAGTTCACCGGGATCAGCAGCGCCTGAAGGAAGATGTTCTTGCTGCCGAACGGGTGCAGGGTCAGCTCGCCGATGAAGCCGCCGAGGCCCTTGATCTTGATGCTGTAGAAAATGATCAGCGCGAACACCGAGAAGGCCATGGCCAGAGTAGCGTTCGGGTCGGTGGTCGACACGGCACGGAACGGGATGTGGTGATCGCCGGAGATCAGGATGGCCAGCTGAGGAATCCAGTCGACCGGTACCAGGTCGACGGCGTTCATCATGAACACCCAGACGAAGATGGTCAGTGCCAGTGGTGCAACCACCGGGCTACGGCCATGGAAGCTGTCTTTCACGCTGCCATCGACGAATTCGACCAATACTTCAACGAAGTTCTGCAAAGCACCAGGAACACCGGTAGTCGCCTTCTTCGCCGCCATGCGGAAAAGGAGAACGAAAATCAGACCCAATGCGACCGACCAGCCGAGAGTATCGACGTGGAAAGCCCAGAAGCCCATTTCCTTGGCTTCTGCTGCGGTGTGGGCAAAGCCCCAGCCGCCGTTGGGTAGCTGACCGAAGGTCAGGTTCTGCAAGTGGTGCTGGATATAGCCCGAAGCGGTTGTTTCTGCCATGGTTGCCTCAAACGCCCTAAGGTCTCGAAAGTCTTGTTCTCATCAGCAGGGGAGCGAACCAGCTGACCGACTGAGTCAGCACGAAGGCACCGAATACTGCAATCGGCGCCAGTGGCTTCACACCTGCAAACACCAGTGCAAACAGCACTGCCGTCAAAATCAGTTTGCCTGCCTCGCCGGCATAAAAAGACCGGACGATGGACTGGGCTGCTCGGGCGCCGGTAAACCGAAATGCCTTGTGAGCGAAATAAATATTGGGAAGCAAGGCTATCAGGCCTCCGCAAAGTCCCGAGTACCCGGCAACGACTCCATACCGTTGCCAGAGCGCCAAAGCGGCAATGAGCAGAACGACAAATTGAGCCATTAACACCGGAAAAACTGCCAGGCGATGGAAGGGCAGGCGGTTTGGCGTGCGGGTTTCCATCACTTTTACTCCCCAATGGTCGGCTGCCGAAATTCAATAACTTGGCATAATTTGTGCCGACAAAATGCGCGCAGAGTATAGGGGCGGTTCTGCCCCTATTCAACTGTCAGGTAGTGATTTCCGACTGCGCGCTACATGAGGAAATGTTTCAGCGGATATGCGCAAGTACGCCTTGAAGCTCATCCAGTGAGTTGTAGCCAATCACCAACTGCCCTTTACCCTTCTTACCGTGGCGGATCTGCACCGCAGAGCCTAGGCGCTCGGCCAGGCGCTGTTCAAGACGGGCGATATCCGGGTCCGGTTTTGCCGCTTCAACAGGCTCCGGTTTACCACTCAACCACTGGCGAACCAGTGCCTCGGTTTGGCGCACGGTCAGCCCGCGTGCGACAACATGTCGCGCCCCTTCAACCTGTTGAATTTCCGGCAAACCGAGCAAAGCACGGGCGTGACCCATTTCCAGGTCGCCGTGGGACAACATGGTCTTGATGACTTCCGGCAAGGAAATCAGGCGCAACAGGTTAGCCACTGTCACCCGGGACTTGCCCACTGCCTCGGCGACCTGTTGCTGGGTCAGCTGGAACTCCTGCTGCAACCGCTGCAGAGCCACCGCTTCTTCGATCGGGTTCAGGTCTTCGCGCTGGATGTTCTCGATCAGCGCGATGGCAATAGCGGTTTCATCGGGTACATCGCGAACCATCGCCGGGATGGTTTCCTTCCCGGCTTGCTGGCTGGCGCGCCAGCGGCGTTCGCCGGCAATGATTTCAAAACGGCCGCTGCCGATCGGGCGAACCACGATGGGCTGCATGACGCCCTGGGCCTTGATCGACTGCGCCAGCTCTTCGAGCGCCTGCGGATCCATGTCACGACGCGGCTGGTATTTGCCGCGCTGGAGCAGATCCAGGGGAAGGTGCTGCAGCTCACGCTGATCGGCTTGCGCCGCTTGTTCTTCCAGCGAGCTGACAGTCGGACCACTCAACAGAGCATCCAGTCCACGTCCGAGACCTCGTTTCTTGACGGCCATGGGGATTCCTTAAGTTGCCTGAGCAGCGGCGATGCGTGAGTTTTTGCGTTGACGACGAACCATTTCGCCCGCCAATGCCAGATAGGCAACGGCGCCTCGCGATGCTTTGTCGTACGCCAGCGCCGGCATGCCGTAGCTTGGCGCTTCGGCCAGACGGATGTTGCGCGGAATGACGGTGTCGTAGAGCTGTTCGCCGAAGTGTTCCTTGAGCTGCGCCGAGACATCGTTCATCAGGCTCAGGCGCGGGTCGTACATCGTCCGCAGCAGGCCTTCGACCTTCAGGTTCGGGTTCAGCAGTTCAGCGATACGCTTGATGTTATCCACAAGGTCGCTCAAGCCTTCGAGTGCGAAGTACTCGCACTGCATGGGGATAATTACCCCGTCGGCGGCAACCAGTGCGTTCAGGGTCAGCATCGACAGCGACGGTGGGCAGTCGATCAGGATGTAATCGTAGTTTTCCCGGATCGGCGCCAGCGCGCTGCGCAGACGGCTTTCCTTCATCTGCATTTCCAGCAGCACTACTTCGGCCGCGGTGAGGTCGCGGTTGGCTGGCAACAACTGGTAACCACCGTGTTCGGAAAAGTGCATGGCCTGGGCCAGGTCGCACTCACCGATCAGCAGGTCGTAGACCGAGTTTTCCAGGCCATGTTTATCCACACCGCTACCCATGGTGGCGTTGCCCTGTGGATCAAGGTCGATCAACAGCACCCGGCGCTTGGTCGCGACCAGGGATGCTGCGAGGTTGATGCAGGTGGTGGTTTTGCCCACGCCACCCTTTTGGTTCGCAATCGCGAATACCTTAGCCATTCTTGCTTGTGTTCCCAATCATGCCGTGCGGCGCAGTATCAGCAGATGGCGTTGGCCTTGGCAACCAGGTACGGCCAGGGCGTGTTCGCTATCGAGGTGGAAGTCTGCCGGCAATGCTACCAGCTCATCGGCCGGATGAACGCCCTTCATTGCCAGCCAGCGTGTTTCGCTATCGCCGAGGTGGCGAGTCCAGTTGCTGAAGTTCTCCATGCTGCTGAACGCCCGGGAAATGATCCCGTTGAACGGCTGGGCAGGCTGGAAGGCTTCAACGCGACTGTGGATAACTTGCAGGTTATCCAGTTTGAGTTCGAGTTTTACCTGGGTCAGGAAGCGGGTTTTCTTGCCGTTGCTGTCCAGGCAGGTCACCTGGGACTCGGGAAACAGGATCGCCAGCGGAATGCCAGGCATGCCGCCGCCACTGCCGACGTCGAGCCAACGACCGTTTTCGATGAACGACATCACACTCAGGCTATCGAGCAAGTGACGGGAAACCATTTCGTCCGGATCACGCACGGCGGTGAGGTTGTAAGCCTTGTTCCATTTGATCAACAGGGCCAGGTAACCCAGCAGTTGTGCGTGCTGGGTTTCTGTCAGCGTGACGCCAAGCTGGCGGGCACCTGTGGATAACTCTTCTGCGTGTTGCGAAGTGACCAACGAACTCAAGCGCTTTGCTCCAACTGACGGCCCGCGCCGCGTTTTTTCAAATGAATCATCAACAGCGAAATGGCTGCCGGCGTAACGCCCGGGATACGCGAGGCCTGGCCCAAGGTTTCTGGACGGGTCGCGCCGAGCTTGCTCTGGATCTCTTTGGAGAGACCGGAAATATTTGTGTAATCGATATCCACAGGCAATTTGGTGTCTTCGCTGGCGCGCAGGCGGGCGATTTCATCCTGTTGACGATCGATGTAGCCGGCGTACTTGGTCTTGATTTCGACCTGCTCGGCAACCTGTGGATCTTCTGCGCCCCCACCGGTCACGGCGATCAGACCAGCGTAGTCGATTTCCGGACGGCTCAAGAGATTGAGCAGGTTGTATTCGTGAGTCAGTGGCGTGCCGAACTTTTCGGCAATCGCATCGCCTTGTTCGGTGCCCGGGCGTACCCAGGTGCTTTTCAGGCGCTGCTCTTCGAGTTCGATGCTTTCGCGTTTTTTGCAGAAAGCCGCCCAGCGCACGTCATCCACCAGGCCCAGTTCGCGACCTTTTTCGGTCAAACGCAGGTCGGCGTTGTCTTCGCGCAGAATCAGACGGTATTCGGCACGGGACGTGAACATCCGATACGGCTCTTGGGTACCGAGGGTAATCAGGTCGTCGACCAACACGCCAATGTAGGCCTCGTCGCGACGCGGGCACCAGGCGTCTTTGCCTTGCGCACGCAGCGCAGCGTTGGTCCCGGCGAGCAACCCTTGGGCACCGGCTTCTTCGTAACCGGTTGTGCCGTTGATTTGCCCGGCGAAGAACAGGCCGCCGATGACTTTGGTTTCCAGGCTGAATTTCAAATCCCGTGGATCGAAGTAGTCGTACTCGATCGCGTAGCCCGGACGCACGATGTGCGCGTTTTCCATGCCGCGGATCGATTGCACGATCTGCAATTGCACGTCGAACGGCAAGCTTGTGGATATCCCGTTCGGATACAACTCATGGGTGGTCAAACCTTCCGGTTCGATGAACACCTGATGGCTTTCCTTGTCGGCAAAGCGATGGATCTTGTCTTCGATCGACGGGCAATAACGCGGGCCGATGCCTTCGATCTCACCGGCAGCGGAATACATCGGCGAACGGTCGAGGTTCGCGGCAATGATTTCGTGGGTGCGGGCGTTGGTATGAGTAATCCAGCAGCTGACTTGCTTCGGATGCTGCTCTTTGGACCCCATGAACGACATCACCGGGATCGGCGTATCACCCGGTTGCTCGGACATCACCGAGAAATCCACAGACCGGCCGTCGATACGCGGCGGAGTACCGGTTTTCAAACGACCCACACGCAATGGCAGTTCACGCAGACGGTGAGCCAGCGCGATCGATGGCGGATCACCGGCGCGACCGCCGGAAAAATTCTGCAAACCGATGTGGATAAGTCCACCGAGGAATGTGCCAGTGGTCAACACCACGGAATCGGCGAGGAAACGCAGGCCCATTTGGGTGACAACACCACGGACTTGTTCCTGCTCGACGATCAAGTCGTCAGCGGCCTGTTGAAATATCCACAGGTTCGGCTGGTTCTCCAGGATTTCGCGGACAGCTGCCTTGTACAGAACCCGGTCTGCCTGTGCGCGGGTTGCTCGCACGGCCGGGCCTTTGCGGCTGTTCAACACGCGAAACTGGATACCGCCTTTATCGGTAGCCATGGCCATCGCGCCGCCGAGGGCGTCGATTTCCTTGACCAGGTGGCTTTTGCCGATCCCGCCAATGGCCGGATTGCAACTCATGGCACCGAGGGTTTCCACGTTGTGCGTCAGCAACAGGGTTTTAACCCCCATACGTGCTGAGGCCAGTGCTGCCTCGGTACCGGCATGACCGCCGCCGATGACGATCACTTCAAAACGGGAAGGGAAATCCACCACGCACCTCGTGCCTGCTTAAGTAGGTAATTCAGGAATAGTTTGAGCTCAGGTTTTTGGACCTGGTCGACAAGTATAGGGACTTCGCCCTTCCTAAAGAACCCTTTGCACAAAATTTAACCAGCTGTGGAAAAGTCGGAGTTATAGAAATTAAAAAGAAAGAAATTTATTAAATCTTTGTTTTTATGTTTATTTCTATGCAGGCAACTATCTGTGGATAGATCTATGAAGCCCTTTGTTTTCAATGTGTACAGAGATTCAAAACCCTGTGTTCATGTGCCAATGAGGCCCTTGGATAACCGGTGTAAGCCTGTGGATGAAAGGGGTGGTTATCCACAGATGCGGTTATGTTCAGTTTTAGAGCCCTGTTATCAACTGACCTTAGCTGCGGTTATTCACAGGGCTTAATCCACAGAAAAGTGCCGTTCGCTCGAAATTCGGGTACAGGAATTGCGTTCAAACAGACGAAGTCCGCTCGGCACTGGAGGTTTTTTTCAGAAAAGGAGGGAGCAGACAGGCACGAATGGCCTGTCTGTGAATAACAGGAGGGCTACTTACCGATACAGAAGCTGGAGAAAATTCGCCCCAGCAGATCGTCAGAGCTGAAAGCACCGGTGATTTCACCCAGCGACTGCTGAGCCTGGCGCAAATCCTCGGCCAACAACTCGCCAGCGCCGGCCAGGGTCAATTGGGCACGGCCATGCTCGAGGGCAGTACTGGCATGACGTAGCGCCTCAAGGTGTCGCCGGCGAGCACTGAAGCTGCTTTCGGACGTTTGTTCATAGCCCATGCAGGCCTTGAGGTGATCACGCAGCAGCTCTAGCCCGACACCACCAGACTTGGCGCTCAGGCTGATGGTGACATGGCCGTCGTCGCTGACCTCCATGGCAATGGGTTCAGCCGTAAGGTCGGCCTTGTTGCGGATCAGGGTGACTTTCGCGGGATCGGGACGGATTTCGAGAAACTCCGGCCAGAGTGCGAACGGATCGAGGGCTTCAGGTGCCGTGGCATCGACCACCAGCAGTACCCGATCCGCTTCGCCAATGGCTTTCAAGGCACGCTCTACGCCGATTTTTTCCACATGATCATCGGTATCGCGCAGACCGGCGGTATCCACCACGTGCAGCGGCATGCCATCGATGTGGATATGTTCACGAAGCACGTCACGGGTGGTGCCAGCAATTTCGGTCACGATCGCCGCTTCACGCCCGGCCAGTGCATTGAGCAGGCTGGATTTACCGGCATTCGGACGACCGGCAATCACCACGGTCATGCCGTCACGCAGCAAGGCACCCTGCCCGGCTTCGCGCATGACGGTAGATAACTCGTCGCGCACTTTGTCGAGCATGCTCAGGACGTGGCCATCGGCGAGGAAGTCGATTTCCTCTTCCGGGAAATCGATGGCCGCTTCGACATAGATGCGCAGGCCGATCAATTGCTCGGTGAGGTTATGCACACGTGACGAGAAGGCACCCTGCAGGGAGCGCAACGCGTTTCGCGCAGCCTGGGCAGAACTGGCTTCAATCAGGTCGGCAATGGCTTCGGCCTGGGCGAGGTCCAGTTTGTCGTTGAGGAAGGCGCGCTCACTGAACTCCCCCGGTCGGGCGAGACGGCAACCCAGTTCCAGGCAACGCTTGAGCAACATATCCAGAACGATCGGGCCACCATGACCTTGCAGCTCCAGTACATCTTCGCCGGTGAACGAGTTTGGCCCTGGAAAATACAGCGTGATGCCCTGGTCCAGCACCTCGTCGTTTTCACCGAGAAACGGACCGTAGTGGGCAAATCGCGGCTTGAGCTCGCGACCGCTGAAAGCCTTGGCCGCAACGCTGGCCAACGGCCCGGAAATACGCACGATGCCTACACCGCCACGACCTTGAGCGGTGGCGACGGCGGCGATGGTTTCACGAGGAACGCTCATAAACCGGTATCCAGACAAAAGTGACAGATAGCAAAACGCCCCACTAGGGGGCGTTTTGAGTGGTTATCCACAGTGTAAATCAGGCAGCTGCTTTGGTAGCCGCTTCGATCTTACGCGTGATGTACCACTGTTGGGCGATCGACAGGCAGTTGTTCACTACCCAGTACAGCACCAGACCCGCCGGGAACCACAGGAAGAAGAAGGTGAAGATGATTGGCATCAGCTTCATCACCTTGGCCTGCATCGGATCCGGTGGAGTCGGGTTCAACTGCTGCTGGATGAACATGGTTGCACCCATGATGATCGGCAGAATGAAGAACGGATCCTTGATCGACAGGTCAGTGATCCACAGCATGAACGGCGCCTGGCGCATTTCGACGCTTTCCAGCAGAACCCAGTACAGCGAGAGGAAAACCGGCATCTGCACGAGGATTGGCAAGCAACCACCCAGCGGATTGATCTTCTCTTTCTTGTACAGCTCCATCATGGATTGCGACATTTTCTGCCGGTCATCGCCATGTTGCTCTTTCAGCGCGGCCAGTTTCGGTGCCACTGCACGCATGCGCGCCATGGATTTGTAGCTGGCAGCCGACAGTGGGAAGAAAATCCCTTTGATCAGCATGGTCAGGAAGATGATCGACCAGCCCCAGTTACCCACAATGGCGTGGATGTGTTGCAGCAACCAGAAGATCGGTTGGGCGATGAACCACAGAATGCCGTAGTCGACCGTCAGTTCCAGACCTGGGGACAACTCTTTCAGCACGGCCTGGCTTTTCGGACCGGCGTACAGAACAGCACTGGTCTCGGCCTTGGCACCCGGCGCAACACTCATCGATGGGCCGGTGTAGCCGATGATGTAGTTGCCTTTGCTGTCTTTACGGGTCTGGACGACGTTGTTTTCGCCCTTGGCCGGTATCCATGCGGTCACGAAGTAGTGCTGCAACCAGGCAACCCAACCGCCAGTGATGGTTTCTTTCAGCGGCGCCTTGTCCATGTCCTTCATGGACACTTTCTTGTACGGCTCGGAACTTGTCCACAGGGCAGCGCCCAGGTAAGTCGCGGTGCCGGTGGCGGTTGTGGAAGATGGATCGGCGCTGGCGTCACGCTTCAATTGCGCGAACATCGCACCGGTCCAGGGCTGAGCGCTCTGGTTGTCGATCAGGTAGGAAACGGTTACGTCATACAGGCCACGTTTCAGGGTGAAACGCTTGATGTAGTTGACGCCGTCCTTGCTGAACTTCAGGTCCACGACCAATTGGTCCTGACCGTCAGCCAGCTGATAAACCTTCTTCTCCGAGGAATAAACCGGACGACCGGCCGGATTGGCATCCGGACCGTTGGTGCCGATCAGACCGCTTTGCGCCAGATAAGTACGTTCGCCGCCGTTATCGAACAGCTGGAACGGAATTTCCGGGTGATCCTGACGACGCGGATACAGCGGCAGGGTCAGCTGGGCAACATCACCACCTTGTGGGTCGACAGCCAGGTCCAGTACATCCGTTTTGATCTGGATGAGGTCCTTGCTCACAGCCACCGGCGTTTCGGCAGGTGCGCTGGTGTCGCTTGCAGCACGTGGAATGTCGTCACTGGCGGAAGCGTTGGAGCCAGATGCCGTATCCGGCAGGCCCGATGCAGTCGTATTGGTGGCAACATTCTGAGTCGGCAGGGCAGCCTGGCCATAGTCCTGGTTCCATTTAAGAACCATAACGTAGGACACGATTGCCAGGGCGACGATCAGGATCGTGCGTTTGATATCCATGATTACTCGGCCATCGAAGAAGAACGGGAGGTAGGGATAGGTGGAACCGGGTCATAACCACCGGGATTCCACGGATGACAGCGACCTAAACGACGAAAGGTCAGCCAGCCACCGCGAAGAAGGCCATGATTTTCGATGGCTTCTAACGCGTAGCAGGAACAACTGGGGTAGAAACGACAGTGACTGGCCATCAGGGGACTAATGGCATAGCGATAAAACTGGATCGGAACGAGTGCCAGTTTACGCATCTGGACTGTCTACCCCTACAGTTTCGGTTTTGACTGCTGGTACCGGCGAACTGCGAGCCAGACGTTTCCAGAGTTTGCCGAAATGCTGAATCAATTCGGGGTTTTCTACATCACCCAAACCTTTGCGCGCGACGATAACGATGTCCCAACCGACCAGAGAGTCCTGGTTCAGGCGAAACGATTCGCGCATCAGACGTTTGAGGCGATTGCGCTCGACGGAGAGCTTTACGCTCTTTTTCCCGATAACCAACCCGAGACGGGGGTGATCGAGATCGTTGTTGCGCGCAAGGAGCAGGAGATTTTTCCCCGGAACCTTGCCGGTAGGGGAGTCAAAGACTGCCTTGAATTGCCGGGGGGTAAGCAGACGCTTTTCCCGACTGAAGTCCTGACTCACCTCCAGTGCCGGATTATCAAACTGCCAGACGCGCACGACCTTTGGCGCGACGACGCGACAGGACGGCACGACCGTTCTTGGTAGCCATGCGAGCACGGAAACCGTGGGTACGAGCGCGTTTGATAGTGCTTGGTTGGAAAGTACGTTTCATTGTCGTGTTACCTGGTTCGTCCACAACGGGCCGGAATGGCCCCCGTTTTAAGAGACCGGGGATTCTAGAGAAAGCAAGCCTTCAGGTCAATTTCCAACCAGCGTTTCCTTATAAATAGATCTCCGGACGTTTTGCGCTGAACGAACCGTCGGCAAATATAAAAATAAGAAAGGAAAGTATTTAAAGCTTTTCTGTAAAGCTTATAAAAGCTAGGCCCGCGCCCATCTGTGGATAAGTCGATTAAGCCCTTGTGTTACCTGATGTACAGAGAATGACAACTACAGTGGAAAACAGTGTTCAGCCTGTGCTGCGCTGTCGGATAACCTGTGTGTGGAAGGTCGGTTTATCCACAGGCCGGTTATCCACCGAGTTCCGCCCCCACTTGTGCAATGACCTTAACCCCGGTTATCCACAGAGCTTATGCACAGACCACTGGTCGTCTTTTTTGCGTATGAAACGGTGATTCTTCTTGGTCGATGAACCACCTTCGTGTGGATAAGTCGGCGTCTGGTCGCTACAATGGCCGCTTGTTTTTGCCTCACCGGCTTTCAACTTAGGGGATATCCGTGTCAGTGGAACTTTGGCAGCAGTGCGTGGAGCTTTTGCGCGATGAGCTGCCTGCCCAACAATTCAACACTTGGATCCGTCCACTACAGGTCGAAGCCGAAGGCGACGAGTTGCGTGTCTATGCACCCAATCGTTTTGTTCTGGACTGGGTCAACGAAAAGTACCTGGGGCGTGTTCTCGAATTGCTCGATGAGCACGGCAATGGCATGGCGCCTGCGCTTTCCTTGTTAATAGGCAGCAAACGCAGTTCGGCACCCCGTGCCGCGCCCAATGCTCCCCTGGCTGCCGCCGCTTCCCAGGCCCAGGCTGCTCAAGCGCCTGCCAGTCCACCGCCAGCACCTGCCGCCGCATCGACCAAACGTACGACGCGAAAAGTGGATGAGGTCACCGAGCAAGAACCTTCTCGTGACAGCTTCGACCCCATGGCCGGCGCCAGTTCGCAACAGGCCCCGGTTCGCGCCGAGCAACGTACCGTGCAGGTCGAAGGTGCGCTCAAGCACACCAGTTACCTGAATCGCACCTTTACCTTCGAGAACTTCGTTGAAGGTAAATCCAACCAGTTGGCGCGCGCCGCCGCCTGGCAGGTGGCAGACAACCCCAAGCACGGTTACAACCCGCTCTTCCTTTATGGTGGCGTCGGCCTGGGTAAAACCCACTTGATGCACGCTGTGGGTAACCATCTATTAAAGAAGAACCCGAATGCCAAGGTGGTGTACCTGCATTCCGAGCGTTTTGTGGCGGACATGGTCAAGGCTCTGCAACTGAACGCGATCAACGAGTTCAAACGCTTCTACCGTTCGGTGGATGCATTGCTGATCGATGACATTCAGTTCTTTGCCCGGAAGGAGCGTTCCCAGGAAGAGTTTTTCCACACCTTCAACGCCCTGCTCGAAGGTGGCCAGCAGGTCATTCTCACCAGTGACCGCTACCCGAAGGAAATCGAAGGCCTTGAAGAACGTCTCAAATCCCGTTTTGGCTGGGGCCTGACCGTAGCGGTCGAGCCGCCGGAGCTGGAAACCCGCGTGGCGATCCTGATGAAGAAGGCCGATCAGGCCAAAGTCGAGTTGCCGCACGACGCGGCGTTCTTCATTGCCCAACGCATTCGCTCCAACGTACGTGAGCTGGAAGGCGCGCTCAAACGCGTGATCGCGCACTCGCACTTCATGGGCCGCGATATCACCATCGAGCTGATTCGCGAATCCCTGAAGGACTTGTTGGCGTTGCAGGATAAACTGGTCTCTGTGGATAACATTCAGCGCACCGTCGCCGAGTACTACAAGATCAAGATATCCGATTTGCTGTCCAAACGCCGTTCGCGTTCGGTCGCTCGTCCGCGTCAGGTCGCCATGGCGTTGTCCAAGGAACTGACCAACCACAGCCTGCCGGAAATTGGCGATGTGTTTGGTGGTCGCGACCATACAACGGTCTTGCACGCGTGCCGCAAGATCAACGAACTTAAGGAATCCGACGCGGACATCCGCGAGGACTACAAGAACCTGCTGCGTACACTGACCACTTGATGAATACCAGCGCAGCTAATTAAGGCAAGGGACTAGACCATGCATTTCACCATTCAACGCGAAGCCCTGTTGAAACCCCTGCAACTGGTCGCAGGCGTCGTCGAGCGCCGACAGACCTTGCCGGTGCTTTCCAACGTGCTGCTGGTTGTCGAAGGCCAGCAATTGTCGCTGACCGGTACCGACCTGGAAGTCGAGCTGGTCGGTCGTGTTCAACTCGAAGAGCCGGCGGATCCGGGTTCCATCACCGTGCCGGCGCGCAAGCTGATGGACATCTGCAAAAGCCTGCCGAACGATGCGCTGATCGACATCAAGGTCGATGAGCAGAAGCTCGTGGTCAAAGCCGGCCGTAGTCGCTTTACCCTGTCGACACTACCGGCCAACGATTTCCCTACCGTGGAAGAAGGCCCGGGTTCGCTGACCTGCAGCCTGGAGCAAAGCAAACTGCGTCGTCTGATCGAGCGCACCAGCTTCGCCATGGCCCAGCAGGACGTGCGTTACTACCTTAATGGCATGCTGCTGGAAGTGTCCGCTGGCGTGATCCGCGCCGTGGCCACTGACGGTCACCGTCTGGCCATGTGCTCGATGCAGGCCGATATCGGTCAGCCGGATCGTCACCAGGTCATCGTGCCGCGTAAAGGTATCCTCGAGCTGGCTCGTCTGCTCACCGAGCCGGACGGCAATGTCAGCATCGTGCTGGGTCAGCACCACATCCGCGCCACCACCGGTGAGTTCACCTTCACCTCGAAGCTGGTCGACGGAAAATTCCCGGACTATGAGCGTGTTCTGCCTAAAGGCGGCGACAAGCTGGTACTGGGCGATCGCCAGGCGCTGCGCGAAGCGTTCAGCCGTACCGCGATTCTGTCCAACGAGAAGTACCGTGGTATCCGTCTGCAACTGGCCAGCGGTCAGCTGAAGATCCAGGCGAACAACCCGGAGCAGGAAGAAGCGGAAGAAGAAGTGGGCGTTGAATACAACGGTGGCTCTCTGGAAATCGGCTTCAACGTGAGCTACCTGCTCGACGTACTGGGCGTGATGACCACCGAGCAGGTTCGTCTGATCTTGTCCGACTCCAACAGTAGCGCGCTGGTGCAGGAATCGGATAACGACGACTCGGCCTACGTTGTCATGCCGATGCGTCTGTAATCATGCTCAGCAGAAGCTAGATGTCCTTAAGTCGCGTCTCGGTCACCGCGGTGCGCAATCTGCACCCGGTGACCTTCTCCCCCTCCCCCCGCATCAATATTCTTTACGGCGCCAACGGCAGCGGCAAAACCAGTGTTCTGGAAGCCATCCATCTGCTGGGGCTTGCCCGTTCGTTTCGCAGCACCCGTCTGTTGCCGGTGATTCAATACGAACAGCTTGCCTGTACGGTCTTTGGCCAGGTTGAACTGGCGGAGGGTGGGCATAGCGCTTTGGGCATCTCACGGGATCGACAAGGCGAATTCCAGATCCGTATCGATGGGCAGAATGCGCGCAGTGCCGCGCAACTGGCCGAGATCCTGCCGCTGCAACTGATCAATCCGGACAGCTTTCGATTGCTGGAAGGTGCGCCGAAAATTCGCCGGCAGTTTCTCGACTGGGGCGTGTTCCACGTGGAACCGCGCTTCATGTCAACCTGGCAGCGCTTGCAGAAGGCCCTGCGCCAGAGAAACTCTTGGCTGCGGCATGGTACACTTGACGCCGTTTCGCAAGCGGTTTGGGACAGGGAGCTGTGCCAGGCCAGCGCTGAAATTGATGAATACCGCCGCGCTTATATCAAAGCCTTGAAACCAGTCTTTGAACAAACCTTGAGCGATCTGGTTGAGCTTGAAGGCTTGACGCTCAGCTATTACCGCGGCTGGGACAAGGACCGTGAACTGAGTGCTGTGCTCGCTGGGTCTCTTCAGCGGGACCAGCAAATGGGGCATACCCAGGCCGGACCACAACGCGCTGATTTGCGTCTCAGACTGGGTGCGCACAACGCCGCGGACATCTTGTCCCGTGGCCAGCAGAAGTTGGTGGTTTGCGCATTGCGGATTGCCCAAGGGCACTTGGTCAGCCAGGCTCGGCGCGGTCAGTGTATTTATCTGGTGGATGACTTGCCGTCCGAGCTGGACGAGCACCACCGTCGTGCGCTTTGCCGCTTGTTGGAAGACTTACGCTGCCAGGTCTTTATCACCTGTGTAGATCACGAATTATTGAGGGAAGGCTGGCAGACGGAAACGCCAGTCGCTCTGTTCCACGTGGAACAGGGCCGTATCACCCAGACCCACGACCATCGGGAGTGAAGGCATTGAGCGAAGAAAATACGTACGACTCAACGAGCATTAAAGTGCTGAAAGGCCTGGATGCCGTACGCAAACGTCCCGGTATGTACATTGGTGACACCGACGATGGCAGCGGTCTGCACCACATGGTGTTCGAAGTGGTCGATAACTCGATCGACGAAGCTCTCGCCGGCCACTGCGACGACATCAGCATCATCATTCACCCGGATGAGTCCATCACCGTTCGTGACAACGGTCGCGGCATCCCGGTAGACGTGCACAAAGAAGAAGGCGTTTCGGCAGCCGAGGTCATCATGACCGTGCTGCACGCCGGCGGTAAGTTCGACGACAACTCCTACAAAGTATCCGGCGGTCTGCACGGTGTAGGTGTGTCGGTGGTGAACGCACTGTCCAAAGAACTGGTCCTGACCGTTCGCCGCAGCGGTAAAATCTGGGAACAGACTTACGTCCACGGTGTTCCACAAGAACCGATGAAAATCGTTGGTGAGAGTGAAACCACGGGCACCCAGATTCACTTCAAGCCATCGGCCGAGACGTTCAAGAACATCCACTTCAGCTGGGACATCCTGGCCAAGCGGATTCGTGAACTGTCCTTCCTCAACTCCGGTGTTGGCATCGTCCTCAAGGATGAACGCAGTGGCAAGGAAGAGTTGTTCAAGTACGAAGGCGGCCTGCGTGCGTTCGTTGAATACCTGAACACCAACAAGACTGCGGTCAACCAGGTGTTTCACTTCAACATTCAGCGCGAAGACGGCATCGGCGTGGAAATCGCCCTGCAGTGGAACGACAGCTTCAACGAGAACCTGTTGTGCTTCACCAACAACATTCCACAGCGCGACGGCGGTACTCACCTGGTGGGTTTCCGTTCCGCGCTGACGCGTAACCTCAACACCTACATCGAAGCAGAAGGCCTGGCGAAGAAGCACAAAGTTGCCACCACCGGTGACGATGCCCGTGAAGGCCTGACCGCGATCATTTCGGTGAAAGTACCGGATCCGAAGTTCAGCTCCCAGACCAAAGACAAGCTGGTGTCTTCCGAAGTGAAGACCGCGGTCGAACAGGAAATGGGCAAGTACTTCTCCGACTTCCTGCTGGAAAACCCGAACGAAGCCAAGCTGGTCGTCGGCAAGATGATCGATGCGGCGCGTGCCCGTGAAGCGGCGCGTAAAGCCCGTGAAATGACCCGTCGCAAAGGTGCGCTGGATATCGCCGGCCTGCCGGGCAAACTGGCTGACTGCCAGGAAAAAGACCCTGCCCTTTCCGAACTGTACCTCGTGGAGGGTGACTCTGCTGGCGGCTCCGCCAAGCAGGGACGTAACCGTCGGACCCAA
Organism: Pseudomonas sp. P1_C12; assembly: GCF_056406435.1. Classification (NCBI taxonomy): domain Bacteria; kingdom Pseudomonadati; phylum Pseudomonadota; class Gammaproteobacteria; order Pseudomonadales; family Pseudomonadaceae; genus Pseudomonas; species Pseudomonas sp. P1_C12. The sequence goes on from NZ_JBFUAE010000004.1 coordinate 599,230, forward strand.
GCCATCCTGCCGCTGAAGGGCAAGATCCTGAACGTCGAGAAGGCGCGTTTTGACAAGATGATCTCTTCGCAAGAAGTGGGCACCTTGATCACCGCGCTGGGCTGCGGCATCGGCCGCGACGAGTACAACATCGACAAGCTGCGTTACCACAACATCATCATCATGACCGATGCTGACGTCGACGGTTCGCACATCCGTACCCTGCTGCTGACCTTCTTCTTCCGTCAGTTGCCGGAGCTGATCGAACGCGGCTACATCTACATCGCTCAGCCGCCGCTGTACAAAGTGAAGAAAGGCAAGCAAGAGCAATACATCAAAGACGACGACGCCATGGAAGAGTACATGACGCAGTCGGCCCTGGAAGATGCGAGCCTGCACCTGAACGAAGAAGCTCCTGGCATTTCCGGTGAAGCACTTGAGCGTCTGGTGAATGACTTCCGTCTGGTGATGAAGACTCTCAAGCGTCTGTCGCGCCTGTACCCACAGGAGCTGACCGAGCACTTCATCTACCTGCCAGCGGTGAGCATGGAGCAACTGTCCGATCACGCAGCGATGCAAGATTGGCTGGCTCAGTACGAAGTTCGCTTGCGCACCGTAGAGAAGTCCGGCCTGGTTTACAAAGCCAGCCTGCGTGAAGACCGTGAACGTAACGTCTGGCTGCCAGAGGTCGAACTGATCTCCCACGGCCTGTCGAACTACGTCACCTTCAACCGCGACTTCTTCGGCAGCAACGATTACAAGACTGTCGTTTCGCTAGGCGCTCAACTGAGCACCCTGCTGGACGACGGCGCGTACATCCAGCGTGGCGAGCGCAAGAAGCCGGTGACGGAGTTCAAGGAAGCCCTTGAATGGCTGATGGCTGAAAGCACCAAGCGTCACACCATCCAGCGATACAAAGGTCTGGGCGAAATGAACCCGGATCAGCTGTGGGAAACCACCATGGACCCAAGCCAGCGCCGGATGCTCAAAGTGACCATCGAAGACGCCATTGGCGCGGACCAGATCTTCAACACCCTGATGGGTGATGCGGTCGAACCACGTCGTGACTTCATCGAAAGCAACGCCCTGGCGGTGTCCAACCTGGACTTCTGATCCCGGTCGATGCCAACGAAAAGGCCAATGCATTTGCATTGGCCTTTTTTATTGCCTGAGTTTCACTCGCTCGCCGGCGCCACGCTCTCCAACCGATACCCATACCCGTAAATCGTCAGCAACTGCCAACCGCGATCCGCTGTCAGGCCAAGCTTGTTGCGCAGGCGATAGATGTGGGTGTCCAGCGGCCGTGACGACGACATTTCTTCATGGGGCCAGAGTCGTTCGTACAGGTAATCCCGCGACAGGGGTCGACCGAGGTTGCTGAACAGGCAATGCGCCAGGCGGTATTCGCGTTCGGTCATGACGATTGGTTTGCCGTCGCGAGTGACGGTCAGTTCGGCGTCGTCGAAAACCAGATCATTGAAGCTCAACCCTTCGGCAGCCGCGCGCTGCTGGCCGTGTCGGCGCAGGACCGCGCCAACGCGGGCTTTCAGTTCATTGGGGCGGAACGGTTTGCTGACGTAGTCGTCGGCGCCAGCATTCAGGGCCTGAACGATATCGCTTTCGCCGTCGCGACTGGTGAGCATGATTGCCGCCGGCGGCGCTTCCATATGTTCGCGGGTCCATAGCAGCAATGACAAACCCGTGAGGTCTGGAAGTTGCCAGTCGAGGATCAGCAGGTCGAAGGTCTCCCGACGCAGTTGGCGCAACAGGTCTTCGGCCCGTTCGAAGCTGTGCAGCGACCACGGCTGCTCTCCGGTTTCGGCCATCTGTTGCAGGGTTTGTTCGACCCGGCGCAGTTCGGCGGGCTCATCGTCCAGAATCGCAACGCGCATACACGGTGATTCCTTGTCGCTTGGGCAGCTCTTTATCGACGATAGCGGCTCAATCGATACAGTGAAAGCAAGCGGCCCGCCGTTGGTCGCGGCGTCCGCTATGATTCTTTGAGTCGACACCTCTGGCGTAGGAATCATGAAATCATTCACCCCGCCCTGTCCTGTTGGCCATGTTTGACCAACGCCGCCGTGAAAGCCGAGAGCCAAGCCAGGTACAGCGATTGTTTCGGCAATTGGTCCGCGAGTGGTTGTGGATAAGTCTCGTGCTGTTGCCGCTGACAACGTTGCTGTCCTATCGCGCGCAAATCAACTTGGGCGATGCATCCCCAGGCTTGAGTGCATGGCTTTCCCTTGGTCTGGTGACGTGCGTACTCGGGCTGTTGCTGTGGCGCCCGCGCCTGGCGCTCTGGCTGACGCTCACGGGGATGGCTTGTGCGTTGCTGATCAGCGCCGGCCTTGCGGAGTTCAAGCGCTGGTGGTGGTCTCCGACGCCTGCGGTGCTGGGGATGCTGTTTGGTTATCTGATCTGGAACTGGCGGCGCCTCAGTGTGGTGCTGACCTATTTCGGTTGGGAATTGGCGCGGCTGGACAGCGAGCCGAAAGTGTTTCCGGAGCGCCGTCGTGCCCAGTATCCCGGTGGCGACCGTTTGCAGAAGCAGATCATGGCGCTGGAACAAGCCATGAGCCTGACCCGCGATACCCACCGATTCATCGCCGATGGTCTGGAGTACTTGCCGGTGGCCACGTTGATCAGCGATCCCCAAGGGCAGATTCTGCTCGGCAACCGCAAGGCTCGCGACCTGTTTGGCGGGGATCTGGTCGGCGATGATGTGCTCGGGCGACTTAAACAGCTCGGTTATCCGGATATGAGCCGTGGGCCGGGCTCGTCTTTATCGACACTGCCGCTGCTGGAGTTTCGCGACCTCAAGGAGCGCAGCCTGCGTCTGGAGCGTGCCGGGTTGTTGCCGGTAGACGGTGATATTCCGGTCGGCTGGCTATGGAACCTGACTGATTTGAGTGTTGAGCGCGATGCGGAGGAACAGCGCGCGGTCCTGTTGCGGTTCCTGTCCCACGACCTGCGGGCGCCTCACTCGGCCATCCTTGCGTTGCTCGACGTCCACCGTCATCAGGTGGGCGGTGATTCGCAACTCTTTGATCAAATCGAGCTACAGGTACGTCGGGCCCTGGAACTGACTGACGGTTTCGTACAACTGGCGAGGGCCGAGTCCGAGGCTTATCAGTTTCAGCCGAGCCTGTTTGCGATGCTGGTGCTGGATGTGTTCGACCAGGCGCTGCCCATCGCGCAGCTGAAACAGATCGAACTGGTTCATCAAGTGGAAGAGGAAGCCCAGGAAAGTCTGGTTCTGGCGGATCAGGCGCTGCTGACCCGGGCGTTGTTCAATCTGCTGGAAAACGCCATCAAATACAGTGTTTCAGGTACTCGTATCCGTTTGCGCGTCAGTCAACGCGACGGCTGGCTGATCTGTGAGCTCATCGATCAGGGCAAAGGCATCGCCGCTGAGGAGTTACCCGAACTGTTCAGCCAATACCGACGCTTTTCTTCCGCCCAGGGTATCGATGGTGTGGGATTGGGATTATCGATGGTCAAAGCCGTTGTGGATCGGCACGGCGGGCGAGTCGAGTGTCAGAGCGAGGTGGGTCAGGGCACGACATTCAGGCTGCAATTTCCACTGTTTACAGAATGAAAGCGGTCGCCCTGTCCTGCCGACAATCTGCGATTGTTCCGGGCATAAAAAAACCGGCTATATCAGCCGGTTTTTTTACGTCCGAAAAAAACTTATGCACGTTTTTATGGTTTTTATCTCTCTGAGAAATATGTAAAAAAATCATGAAGTTACGTACAAATAACGACGGTTTTCAATGAAACGGTACACAGGTTATCCACAGAATCTCAGACAGCCACCTGATCGTTTGAAACCGGCGCTTGCGGAGCCGGTGGCAGCGAGCCCATTTCCCGTTGCATCTGCTCGTTCCACGCCTGGACCCGGTCGTTCAATTCGGCAATGGCTCGTGGCCCGTTGCCTTCGGCATACATCGGCTCGCCAATGATCACAGTGATGATGCCCTGCTTCTTCGCCCAACCGGTTTTCGGCCAGAACTTGCCTGCGTTGTGCGCAATCGGCAGCACCGGCAATTCGGCATTGACCGCTAATGCGCTGCCACCGCGCGAGAACTTTCCGACGGTGCCGAAAGGAACGCGCGTGCCTTCAGGGAAGATCAGCACCCAGACATTGTCCTTGAGCAGTTCATCGCCCTTCTTCGCAACATGCTTGAGTGCGGCTTTCGGGTTGTCGCGATCGATGGCGATCGGTCGCAGCATGGCCATGGCCCAACCGAAGAACGGCACATAGAGCAATTCACGTTTGAGCACCTGGCTCAGCGGTGAAAAGTAGGCAGAGAGAAAGAACGTCTCCCACGTGCTCTGGTGGTTCGACTGAATGACGCAAGGCCGTTCAGGTACGTTCTCGGCACCCTTCACTTCGTAGCGGATACCCAGAAACACTTTGCTCAGCCATAAGGCGCAGCGGCACCAGTACACGTTGATAAAGCGGTAACGTGCCTTGAATGGCAGAAACGGCGCGATAAAAAAGCTCAGGCTGCACCACAGCAAGGAGCTGGTGCCCAGCAGCAGGTAAAAGAGGAAGGTTCTGATGGCCTGCAATATCGACATGGTGACGTTTACCGTTGCGGGAATTGCCCGTCCTATATAAAGCGCACTTCCCTTTCATCCCTGGTCAGGACCAATCGAAGCGCACACTTACTCAAGGGCATTTGTGGATAAGTTCTGCGGCAATCGCCGCCAGATCGTCAAAAATCAATGTGCCTACCGGAAGGGTCTTGCCCAAAGTCTTTTCGCCTTTCCCGGTCTTTACCAAAACTGGCTGTGAATCGACGGCTTTGGCGGCTTCCAGGTCACCAAGGCTGTCACCGACGAACCAGAGATTGGTCAGCGACACGTTGTAATGAGCGGCGATGGTTTTCAACATCCCGGGTTTCGGCTTGCGACAATCGCAGCCTTCGTCCGGCCCGTGCGGGCAGTAGACGATCAGGCCGACTTCACCGCCCTGCTCCGCCACCAGCGCGCGCAAGCGCTCGTGCATGGCATCCAGGGTGGCGAGGTCGTAATAGCCGCGAGCGATGCCCGACTGGTTGGTAGCGACCGCTACCGTCCAGCCGGCCTTGCTCAACTGCGCGATGGCTTCGATCGAACCGGGGAGTGGAATCCACTCCTCCACTGACTTGATGTAAGCGTCGGAGTCGTAATTGATCACTCCGTCCCGATCGAGAATCAGCAGTTTCAACAGCAGTCCCTCAACCCAGCAGCGAAATGTCGGCGACGCCGAGGAACAAACCACGCAGACGCGCCAGCAACGCATAACGGTTGGCACGGACTTTTGCGTCCTCCGCGTTGACCATCACGGCTTCGAAGAACGCATCCACCGGCTCGCGCAGTGCAGCCAGGCGCGCCAGCGATTCGCTGTACTGACGGGTCGCAGCCATTGGCTGCACCGCTTGATCCGCTTGCTGGATCGCCGAGTACAGGGAGAACTCGGCGGCGTTGTCGAAGTACTTGGCTTCGACGGTGGTCGGCATGCTGCCTTCGAGTTTGCTCAGCAGGTTCGATACGCGCTTGTTCACCGCGGCCAGTGCAGCGGCTTCCGGCAATTTGCGGAACGCTTCCACCGCTTGTACGCGCTGATCGAAATCCAGGGCCGAACCCGGTTTCAGGGCACGTACCGACAGGTAGGTGGCGACGTCGACGCCTTCGTCTTCGTAACGGGCACGCAGACGGTCGAAGATGAACTCCAGCACCGAATCAGCCAGGCCGGCAGCCTTGACCTTGCTGCCGAACGAGTTGACGGCGAAGGCCACGGCGTCGGTCAGGTCGAGGTCGAGCTTCTTGTCGATCAGGATCCGCAGCACACCGAGCGCGGCACGGCGCAGGGCATACGGGTCTTTGCTACCGGTGGGCAGCATGCCGACACCGAAGATCCCGACCAGGGTGTCGAGCTTGTCGGCGATCGCCACGGCCGCACCGGTCAGGGTGGTCGGCAGTTCAGCGCCGGCACCGCGCGGCATGTATTGCTCGTTCAGCGCCAGCGCGACATCTTCCGGCTCGCCATCGTTGAGGGCGTAGTAGTAACCGGCGACACCTTGCATCTCCGGGAACTCACCGACCATCTCGGTCGCCAGATCACATTTGGACAGCAGACCGGCACGCGCCGCCCATTGAGCGTTACCGCCAATGTGTGGAGCGATGAACGCGGCCAGTCTGGAAACGCGTTCGGCCTTGTCGTAGACGCTGCCGAGTTTTTCCTGGAACACCACGTTTTGCAGGCGCAGGTTGAAGTCTTCGAGCTTCTGCTTCTTGTCTTGCTTGAAGAAGAACTCAGCGTCGGTCAGGCGTGGGCGAACCACTTTCTCGTTACCGGCGATGATCTGCTGTGGATCTTTACTCTCGATGTTGGCCACAGTAATGAAACGTGGCAGCAACTTGCCGTCGGCGTCCAGCAGGCAGAAATATTTCTGGTTGTCCTGCATGGTGGTGATCAGCGCTTCTTGCGGCACATCGAGGAAGCGTTCCTCGAACGAGCACACCAGCGGCACTGGCCATTCGACCAGCGCGGTCACTTCATCGAGTAGGGCTGGCGGAACGATTGCCGTGCCTTCCTGACGGGTGGCCAGCTCCTCGGTGCGCTTGCTGATGATCTCGCGACGCTCGTTGGCGTCGGCCAGCACATAGGCGGCACGCAGGTCGGCCAGGTAGCTGGACGGCGAGCCGATGCGCACGCTTTCCGGGTGGTGGAAGCGGTGACCACGGGAATCGCGGCCGGCCTTCTGGGCGAGGATGGTGCAATCGATGACCTGGTCACCGAGCAGCATCACCAGCCATTGGGTCGGACGAACGAATTCTTCCTTGCGCGCGCCCCAACGCATGCGTTTCGGGATCGGCAGGTCGTTCAGGGAATCTTCGACGATGGTCGGCAGCAGGCTCGCGGTCGCCTTGCCGGCGATGCTCTGGCTGTAGCGCAGCTTCGGGCCGCTCTGATCGATTTCGCTCAGATCGACGCCGCACTTCTTGGCAAAGCCCAGTGCCGCTTGGGTCGGGTTGCCTTCGGCATCGAACGCGGCCTGACGTGGCGGGCCATCGAGGTTGATGCTGCGATCCGGCTGCTGGGTGGCCAGTGCGGTGATCAGCACGGCCAGGCGGCGCGGGGCGGCATAAACGGTTTTGCTTTCGTAGTTCAGGCCGGCGGCTTGCAGGCCTTTGTCGATACCGGCGAGGAACGCCTCGGCCAGGGTGTTCAGGGCTTTAGGTGGCAGTTCTTCAGTGCCCAGTTCAACCAGAAAATCCAGAGCACTCATTGTGCAGCCTCCAGCTTGGCCAGTACTTCATCACGCAGGTCCGGGGTCGCCATCGGGAAGCCCAGCTTGGCGCGAGCCAGCAGGTAGGCTTGCGCAACGGAACGCGCCAGGGTGCGTACACGCAGGATGTATTGCTGACGCGCAGTCACCGAGATTGCCCGGCGCGCATCCAGCAGGTTGAAGGTGTGGGAAGCCTTCAACACCATTTCATAGCTCGGCAACGGCAGCGGCTGGTCGAGTTCGATCAGGCGCTTGGCTTCGCTTTCGTAGAAATCGAACAGTTCGAACAGTTTGTCGACGTTGGCGTGTTCGAAGTTGTAAGTGGACTGCTCCACTTCGTTCTGGTGGAACACGTCGCCGTAGGTCACTTTACCGAACGGACCGTCAGCCCAGACCAGGTCGTAGACCGAGTCCACGCCTTGCAGGTACATGGCCAGACGCTCGAGACCGTAGGTGATCTCGCCGGTCACCGGATAGCACTCGATGCCGCCCGCTTGCTGGAAGTAGGTGAACTGGGTCACTTCCATGCCGTTGAGCCAGACTTCCCAGCCCAGACCCCAGGCGCCAAGGGTCGGCGATTCCCAGTTGTCTTCGACGAAGCGGATGTCGTGGACCAGCGGGTCCAGGCCGACGTGCTTGAGGGAGCCCAGGTACAGTTCCTGGAAGTTGTCCGGGTTCGGCTTCAGGACCACCTGGAACTGGTAGTAGTGCTGCAGACGGTTCGGGTTTTCGCCGTAGCGGCCGTCAGTCGGACGGCGGCTTGGCTGCACGTAGGCGGCGTTCCAGGTTTCCGGGCCGATGGCGCGCAGGAATGTAGCAGTGTGGAAAGTGCCGGCGCCTACTTCCATATCGTAGGGCTGAAGTACCACACAACCTTGCTCGGCCCAGTATTGCTGGAGGGCGAGGATCAAGTCTTGGAAGGTACGCACGGCTGGCGTAGGCTGGCTCACGAAATTCACCTGTTTCTTGGGCTGCGATTTAAAGAGCGGGAGTATACCCGATTCATGGCTGCGCACGCCCCCTGGAGCCTTATGCCACGCTGCTTTTGGTGTTCCGAAGATCCGCTGTACATGGCATATCACGATCAGGAGTGGGGCACGCCGCTACGCGATGCGCAGGGATTGTTCGAGTTGCTTTTGCTCGAAGGGTTCCAGGCCGGCCTTTCCTGGATCACCGTGCTGCGCAAACGCGAGCATTATCGTCAGGTGATGTTCGGTTTTGATGTCCAGCGCGTGGCGCAGATGAGCGATGCCGAAATCGACGAGTTGATGCTCGATCCGGGCATCATCCGCAACCGCCTCAAGCTCAACGCGGCCCGGCGCAATGCCCAGGCCTGGCTGGCGCTGGAGGACCCGGTGGAATTTCTCTGGTCGTTCGTCGGTGGCACGCCTGTGATCAATCATTTCAAGGATCGCAGCGAAGTGCCGGCCGTGACGCCGCCCGCCGTGGAAATGAGCAAAGGCTTGAAAAAAGCCGGTTTCACCTTCGTCGGGCCGACCATTTGCTACGCGCTGATGCAGGCCTCGGGCATGGTCATGGATCACACCCGCGATTGCGACCGCTACGCGCAGCTGGCGAACGCCGGTTAGAATGGCCGCCTCGCGCACAGCACAAGATCAGGAGTGACCTGTGGATAAGTTGAAAGGCGCCTTGCTGGTAGGCGCTCTGCGGCTGTTTGCCCTGCTTCCGTGGCGGGCCGTGCAGGCCGTGGGCTCGGCAATTGGCTGGGTCATGTGGAAAACCCCGAACCGTTCCCGCGACGTGGTACGGATCAATCTGTCCAAGTGCTTTCCGGACATGGACCCCGCTGAGCGTGAACGCCTGGTGGGCCAGAGCCTGAAGGATATCGGCAAGTCCCTGACCGAAAGCGCCTGTGCCTGGATCTGGCCGGCCCAGCGCTCCATCGACCTGGTGCGCGAGGTCGAGGGCCTCGACATATTGAAGGACGCCCTCGCCTCCGGCAAAGGCGTGGTCGGCATCACCAGCCACCTGGGCAACTGGGAAGTGCTCAACCACTTCTACTGCAGCCAGTGCAAACCGATCATTTTTTACCGTCCGCCCAAATTGAAGGCGGTGGATGAATTGCTGCAAAAGCAGCGGGTGCAACTGGGTAACAAGGTCGCTGCTTCCACCAAGGAAGGCATCCTCAGCGTCATCAAGGAAGTGCGCAAAGGGGGGGCAGTGGGCATTCCGGCTGACCCGGAACCGGCCGAATCCGCCGGGATCTTCGTGCCGTTCTTTGCCACTCAGGCCCTGACCAGTAAATTCGTGCCGAACATGCTCGCGGGTGGCAAAGCGGTCGGCGTGTTCCTGCACGCCCTGCGTCTGCCTGACGGTTCGGGCTACAAAGTGATCCTCGAAGCCGCGCCAGAAGCCATGTACAGCACCGATACCGCGGAGTCTTGCGCGGCCATGAGCCAGGTGGTCGAGCGCTATGTGCGGGCGTATCCGAGCCAGTACATGTGGAGCATGAAGCGCTTCAAGAAGCGTCCGCCGGGTGAAGCTCGCTGGTATTGATGCAAAAAATCAAAAGATCGCAGGCTTCGCCAGCTCCTACAAAGGCTCGGCGTACACCCCGTAGGAGCTGCCGAAGGCTCGGGCCGCGTTCGGACGATCTTTTGATCTTTATTGGCCTGCGTGCGCCTGACGCTCGAGCTTCTTCAGGAACACCGTCATTTCCTTCTCGGCCTGTTTGTCACCATGGCCGCGAGCAGCTTCCAGGCCTTGCTCCCAGGCTTGCCGCGCGGCCGCAAAGTCCGCCAGCGCCAGATGGGCCTTGCCCAGTAGTTTCCACGCCGCCGAATACTTCGGATCGAATTCGACGCAGCGCTGGAAATGCTCCACTGCCTTGGCATTCTCTCCCAGATCCAGATAACCCTTGCCCAGGCCGAAGCGCAGCAAAGCGTTATCCACACCCTTGGCGAGCATTTTTTCCAGGGATTCGATCATGTTGGTTCCTTTGGCGCGTTGAAGCGAAGATCAAAAGATCGCAGCCTGCGGCAGCTCCTACACCGATCCATGTAGGAGCTGCCGAAGGCTGCGATCCTGGCAATGTTGGATCAGAAGAAGCTCAACCCCACATGGAATAACTTCTCCACATCGCGAATATGCTTTTTATCCACAAGGAACAAAATTACATGGTCGCCCGTTTCGATCACGGTGTCGTCATGGGCAATGATCACTTCTTCGTCGCGGATAATCGCACCGATAGTGGTGCCCGGTGGCAGGCCGATGTTCTCGATGGCCTTGCCGATCACCTTGCTCGATTTCGCATCGCCATGGGCGATCGCCTCGATGGCTTCTGCCGCACCCCGGCGCAGTGAGTGCACGCTGACGATGTCGCCCCGGCGCACGTGGGCCAGCAAGGTGCCAATGGTCGCCAGTTGCGGGCTGATGGCGATGTCGATGTCGCCGCCCTGGATCAGATCGACATAAGCCGGGTTGTTGATGATGGTCATCACCTTCTTCGCACCGAGGCGTTTGGCCAGCAGCGAAGACATGATATTGGCTTCGTCGTCGTTGGTCAGGGCCAGGAACAGATCGGCGTCGGCAATGTTCTCTTCCATCAACAGGTCGCGGTCCGAAGCGCTGCCCTGCAACACCACGGTGCTGTCGAGGTGGTCCGAGAGATGACGGCAACGTGCCGGATTCATCTCGATGATCTTTACCTGATAACGGCTTTCGATGGCCTCGGCCAGACGCTCGCCGATCTGCCCGCCACCGGCGATGACGATGCGTTTGTAGGTTTCGTCGAGACGGCGCATTTCGCTCATGACCGCGCGAATGTTCGCTTTGGCGGCGATGAAAAACACTTCGTCGTCGGCCTCGATCACCGTGTCGCCTTGGGGCAGGATCGGTCGGTCGCGACGGAAAATCGCCGCGACGCGGGTTTCCACGTTCGGCATGTGTTCGCGCAGCTGCCGCAGTTGCTGACCCACCAGCGGCCCGCCGTAATAAGCCCGCACGGCCACCAATTGCGCCTTGCCTTCGGCGAAGTCGATCACCTGCAAGGCGCCGGGATGCTGGATCAGGCGCTTGATGTAGTTGGTAACCACTTGTTCCGGGCTGATCAGCACGTCCACCGGAATCGCTTCGTTCTGGAACAACTGCTCTTCGCGGGTCAGGTACGCGGCTTCGCGAACCCGGGCGATTTTGGTCGGAGTGTGGAACAGGGTGTGGGCGACCTGGCAGGCGACCATGTTGGTTTCGTCACTGTTGGTCACCGCGACCAGCATGTCGGCGTCATCGGCCCCGGCCTGACGCAGCACGGTCGGGAATGAACCGCGACCCTGCACCGTGCGGATGTCCAGGCGGTCGCCGAGGTCGCGCAGGCGTTCGCCATCGGTGTCGACCACGGTGATGTCGTTGGCTTCGCTGGCCAGGTGTTCCGCCAGCGAACCGCCCACCTGCCCTGCTCCGAGGATGATGATTTTCATCCATTCACTCCATTGAATCCATTTAACCGCGAGCGGCGGCGATCTTGATCAGCTTGGCGTAGTAGAACCCGTCGTGGCCGCCTTCCTGGGCCAGCAACTGGCGACCATGGGGCTGTTTGATGCCGGCCGCCGTGGCGAGGTCCAGTTCACGGGCGCCCGGCGTGCGGGCGAGGAAGGCTGCGATGACTTCAGTGTTTTCGGTCGGCAGCGTGGAACAAGTGGCGTACAGCAGAATGCCGCCCACCTCCAACGTGTTCCACATGGCGTCGAGCAATTCGCCTTGCAGCAGCGCCAGCGCGGCGATGTCGTCGGGTTGGCGGGTCAGCTTGATGTCCGGGTGACGACGAATCACACCAGTGGCCGAACATGGCGCGTCCAGCAGGATGCGCTGGAACGGCTTGCCGTCCCACCACGCCTGGGTGTCGCGGCCGTCGGCGGCAATCAGTTCGGCGCTCAGTTTCAGGCGTTCGAGGTTTTCTCGCACCCGCACCAGGCGCTTGGCCTCCAGGTCTACCGCCACGACGCCGGCCAGTTTTGGCTCGGCTTCGAGAATATGGCAGGTCTTGCCGCCGGGTGCGCAGCAGGCGTCCAGCACCCGTTGGCCCGGCGCCAGATCCAGTAGATCAGCGGCCAGTTGCGCGGCTTCGTCCTGCACACTGATCCAGCCTTCGGCGAAACCCGGCAGGCTGCGTACGTCAGCGGCGGCTTCGAGCACGATACCGTCGCGGCTATAGACACACGCAGTCGCGGCGATACCGGCGTCGGTCAACAAGCCGAGGTAGGCGTCACGGCTGTGGTGGCGACGGTTGACCCGCAGGATCATCGGCGGATGCGCGTTGTTGGCGGCGCAGATGGCTTCCCATTGCTCTGGCCAGAACGCCTTCAGGGATTTCTGCAGCCAGCGTGGGTGAGCGGTGCGCACCACCGGATCACGCTCCAGCTCGGCGAAAATCGTTTCGCTTTCGCGCTGAGCATTACGCAGCACAGCGTTGAGCAATGCCTTGGCCCAAGGTTTTTTCAGCTTGTCGGCGCAACCGACGGTTTCACCAATGGCGGCGTGGGCCGGGACGCGGGTATAGAGCAGCTGATAGAGACCGACCAGCAACAGCGCTTCGACATCGGCGTCGGCGGCCTTGAACGGTTTCTGCAGCAGCTTGGCCGCCAGTGCCGACAGGCGTGGCTGCCAGCGCGCGGTGCCGAACGCCAGGTCTTGGGTGAAACCGCGATCACGGTCCTCGACCTTGTCCAGTTGCGTTGGCAGCGAACTGTTGAGCGAGGCTTTTCCGCTCAGGACGGCAGCGAGTGCCTTGGCGGCGGCCAGACGCGGGTTCATTGAGCGTCCGCCGCTTGACCGAGGACAGTGCCAATGGCGAATTTCTCACGGCGGCTGTTGAACAGGTCGCTGAAGTTCAGCGCCTTGCCGCCGGGCAACTGCAGGCGAGTCAGGCACAAGGCCTGCTCGCCGCACGCGACGATCAGGCCTTCCTTGCTGGCGCTGAGAATTTCACCCGGGGCACCTTTGCCTTCGGCAAGGTTCGCGGCCAGCACTTTCAGTGCTTCGCCGTTCAAGGTGCTGTGGGTGATCGGCCATGGGTTGAAGGCACGCACCAGACGCTCCAGCTCAACCGCCGGTCGGGTCCAGTCGATGCGTGCTTCGTCCTTGTTCAATTTGTGCGCGTAGGTCGCCAGGCTGTCGTCCTGCACTTCGCCCTCCAGGGTTCCGGCGGCGAGGCCGGCAATCGCCTGGACCACGGCCGGAGGGCCCATTTCCGCCAGACGATCGTGCAGGCTGCCGCCGGTGTCTTCGGCGCTGATCGGCGTGGCGACCTTGAGCAGCATCGGCCCGGTGTCGAGGCCGGCCTCCATACGCATCACGGTCACGCCGCTTTCGGCGTCCCCCGCTTCCACGGCGCGCTGGATCGGCGCCGCACCACGCCAGCGCGGCAGCAGCGAGGCGTGACTGTTGATGCAACCCAGGCGCGGAATATCCAGCACCACTTGCGGCAGGATCAGGCCGTAGGCGACCACCACCATCAAGTCCGGCTTCAGTGCAGCCAGTTCAGCCTGAGCATCTTCGTTGCGCAGGGTCGGCGGTTGCAGCACCGGGATATTGTTCTCTAGAGCAAGCTGCTTGACCGGGCTCGGCATCAGTTTTTGCCCGCGACCGGCCGGACGATCCGGTTGGGTGTAGACCGCGACGATCTCGTAAGGGCTGTCGAGCAGGGCCTTGAGGTGTTCGGCGGCGAATTCCGGGGTGCCGGCAAAGACAATGCGCAGTGGCTCAGTCATGGGTGACGTCTCTTGAAAAGAAAAAGGCTTGCCGCAGCAAGCCTTTGAAGATGGGCATCAGGCGTTCTGGCGATGGAGCTTTTCCAGTTTCTTCTTGATGCGGTCGCGTTTGAGCGTGGACAGGTAATCAACGAACAATTTGCCGTTGAGGTGGTCGCATTCGTGCTGGATGCACACGGCGAGCAAATCTTCGGCGATCAGTTCGTAAGGCTGGCCGTCGCGGTCCAGCGCCTTGACCTTGACCCGTTGCGGGCGATCGACGTTTTCGTAGAAACCCGGCACCGACAGGCAGCCTTCCTGATACTGGCCCATCTCGTCGGTCAACGGTTCGAGCTCGGGGTTGATGAACACTCGCGGTTCGGTGCGGTCTTCGGAGAGGTCCATCACGACGATACGTTTGTGCACGTTGACCTGGGTAGCGGCGAGGCCGATGCCAGGCGCTTCATACATTGTTTCAAACATGTCGTCGACCAGCTGACGCACTTCGGCGTCCACTACGGCCACTGGCTTGGCGATAGTGCGCAGGCGCGGATCAGGGAATTCGAGGATGTTCAAAATGGCCATAAGCTTGATGATTGCACGTGTGAAGTAAGGTCGGGTCGATGGCCTGGCGGGTCCGAAGAAATGCAGGCTACCGTTGTAAAACGTAGCTCCCTTCTGTTGACAAGCAAGCCGGGAGCGAGCCACTGACGGCTCTGGCGTTTCACGCGAACGTACATAATAAAGGGATTCACCGCATGAGGAAATCACTACTCGCCCTGCTGCTCCTGGCCTCGGCCGGTCTGGCGTACGGGCAAGTGCAACTTCGGGAAGATATTCCCACCATAAAGCTGTCGCCTCAGGTGCGCAGCAGCCCGGTGACCGAGGCTATCCCCAGCATTGCGCTGAAATCGATCAACAGCTTTCTGCTGAGCAACCGCATCGTCGACAAGGCCGAGGATTTCGACAAGGCGCCCTACATCGTCGCTGGCGATGCCGAACGCGTACTCAGCGGCGCGGGTGACCGTATCTTTGCCCGTGGCCATTTCGATCCGGCGCAACCGGTGTACGGCATCTTCCGTCAAGGCAAGGTCTACACCGATCCGCAGAGCAAGGAAATTCTAGGGATCAACGCCGACGACATCGGCGGCGGTGAGGTCGTGGCCATCGAAGGCGACGTTGCCACCCTGGCGTTGCAACGCACGACCCAGGAAGTGCGCATCGGCGATCGCTTGTTCAGCGGTGAAGAGCACGCGATCAACTCGACCTTCACGCCCAACGCACCGAGTCACGAAATCAACGGTTTGATCATCGATGTGCCGCGTGGGGTCACGCAGATCGGCGAGTTGGACGTGGTTACGCTGAACAAGGGGCAGCGCGACGGTCTGGCCGAAGGCAATCTGCTGGCGGTGATGAAGACCGGCGAAACCGTGCGCGACCGGATCACCGGCCAGCCGTTGAAAATTCCCGATGAGCGCGCTGGTCTGCTGATGGTTTTCCGTACCTACGACAAACTCAGTTATGGGCTGGTGCTTAGCGCTTCACGCTCGCTGTCGGTGATGGACAAGGTGCGAAATCCGTAAGCGTGCTTCACAAGTTACCAACAGAGTTATCCACAGCTTATTCCCGTTTGTACGGGTACTTATTACGATCAAGGATGATCCATGTCGCTGTCTACTGTTACACCGGTTTCCCCCGCGGAACTGGAAGCTCGATTACGCCTGCATCGTTTGCCGGAACTCGGTCCTGCGCGTTTCAAGAAATTGCTCGAAGCCTTTGGTTCGGCATCCAAAGCCATTAGCGCACCGGCCAGTGCCTGGCGTTCGCTGGGTTTGCCACTGGCGTGTTCCGAGGCCAGACGAAGCACCGAGATTCGTGACGGCGCCAGCCACGCATTGGCCTGGTTAGAGCACCCGGCCCAGCATTTACTGATGTGGGACCAACCGGACTACCCGGCACTGCTGGCACAAATCAGCGATGCACCCCCGCTGTTATTTGTCGCGGGCAATCCGGGCATTCTGGAAAAACCACAACTGGCAATGGTCGGCAGCCGGCGCGCGTCCCGGCCGGGGATGGACACCGCTGCGGCGTTTTCCCGCAGCCTGGCCGGTGCCGGTTTTGTCATTACCAGCGGCCTGGCCCTGGGCATTGACGCCGCCGCGCACCAGGCCGCGCTCGACGTCGGTGGGCAAACGGTCGGTGTGCTCGGCACGGGGCTCGAGAAGTTTTATCCACAGCGAAATAGACGCCTGGCGGACGCCATGATCGCTTCGGGCAGCGCAGTGCTTTCGGAGTTTCCGCTGGATGCAGGCCCCAGCGCTGGCAACTTCCCCCGGCGCAACCGGATCATCAGTGGTTTGTCTCTCGGGGTGCTGGTGGTCGAAGCCAGTGTCGCCAGCGGTTCACTGATCACCGCGAGGCTGGCGGCGGAACAGGGGCGCGAGGTGTTTGCGATGCCCGGGTCGATCCATCACCCCGGCGCCCGCGGCTGTCATCAGTTGATTCGGGACGGTGCGGTGCTGGTGGAAACCATCGAACATATCCTTGAAGCCTTGCGCGGTTGGCAACGACTGTCGTTATCCACGCAAACCTGCACTCCTATGACGACTCACCCACTGCTGAAGCTGCTGCATGCCGCGCCTCTCACCAGCGAAGCGCTGGCCGACGCAAGCGGCTGGGCCTTGCCAAAAGTGCTGGCTGCGTTGACGGAACTGGAAATGGATGGCTGCGCCGTGTGCGAAAGCGGACGCTGGTTTGCGCGGGTGAGCTAGGTTTTATAAACAAGATCGGTAAACTGCGCAGAGCCTTATTCTGGAGTGTTTTTCATGGTCAACAGTTGGCGTGTGCAACAAGCCGCGCAAGCAATTCGCGCCGGGGCGGTGATTGCCTACCCAACCGAAGCAGTCTGGGGCCTGGGGTGCGACCCGTGGGACGAGGAAGCGGTGGAGCGTCTGCTGCTGATCAAGGGCCGGTCTGTGGATAAGGGGCTGATTCTGGTCGCCGACAATATCCGTCAATTCGATTTCCTCTTCGAAGACTTTCCCGAGTTGTGGATGGACCGCATGGCCAGCACGTGGCCAGGTCCGAACACCTGGCTGGTGCCGCACCAGAACCTGCTGCCGGAGTGGATTACCGGGGTGCATGAGACGGTAGCGCTACGCGTCAGCGATCACCCGCTGGTGCGGGACTTGTGCGCGCTGGTCGGGCCGTTGGTGTCGACGTCGGCCAACCCGCAGGGGCGCCCGGCGGCACGTACGCGGATTCGCGTCGAACAGTATTTCCGTGGCCAGGTGGATCTGGTGCTGGGTGGCAATCTGGGCGGGCGCAAGAACCCGAGCGTGATTCGCGATCTGGCGACCGGCAGGGTTGTGCGCCCGGACTGATATCACGTCATCGTTCTTCGCTGGCAAGCCAGCTCCTACAGGTTTATCGCGAAACTTGTAGGAGCTGGCTTGCCAGCGAAGGCGTCCTCAGGGCAACAAAATAACCGAGCCCGTCGTACGCCGCGCCGACAACTCGGTCTGCGCCTTCGCCGCTTCAGCCAGTGGATAACGCTGGCTGATGTCCACGGTCAGCTTGCCGCTGATGATCATCTCGAACAACTCGTCGGCCATGCGTTGCAGGTTCTCGGCGTTGTTCGCATAAGTGCCGAGGGTTGGCCGGGTCACGTACAGCGAGCCTTTCCCTGCCAGGATCCCCAGGTTCACGCCGTCGACCGCGCCGGACGCATTGCCGAAACTCACCACAAGCCCGCGTGGCGCGGCGCTGTCGAGTGAAGTCAGCCAGGTGTCTTTGCCAACGCCGTCGTACACCACCGGGACTTTTTTGCCGTCAGTCAATTCCAGCACGCGTTGCGCGACGTTTTCATGACTGTAGTCGATGGTCGCCCAGGCTCCGTTGGCCTTGGCCAGTGCAGCTTTCTCTGCCGAGCTGACCGTGCCGATCAGCTTCACGCCCAAGGCTCTGGCCCATTGGCAGGCCAGGGAACCGACCCCACCGGCCGCCGCATGGAACAAGATGGTTTCGCCACTCTTGAGTTCATAAGTCTGGCGCAGCAGGTACTGCACGGTCAGGCCCTTGAGCATCACGCCGGCGGCCTGTTCGAAGCTGATGGCGTCCGGCAGTTTCACCAGATTGGCCTCGGGCAAGACGTGAACATCGCTGTAGGCGCCCAGAGGGCCGCTGCCATAGGCCACGCGATCGCCAATCTTGAAGCGGGTCACGTCGCTGCCCACTGCCTCGACCACGCCCGCACCTTCTGAGCCAACACCCGACGGCAGGGACGGTGGTGGATACAAACCGCTGCGGTAATAGGTGTCGATGAAGTTCAGGCCGATGGCCTTGTTGGTCACGCGCACTTCCTTCGGACCTGGCTCGGCGGGTTGGTAATCCACATATTCGAGCACTTCGGGGCCGCCATGGGCGCGGAACTGGATACGCTTTGCCATCAGAACTCTCCATAGGTCGTTTTACCAAGCGCCCTATCGGACTCCTAAGCTTGATCTTCGTCAACTGCGAAGGGGTAACTTGCGATGTTATGCTACGGGCCCATTTGCGCAGGCTGAGCTCCAATGGAGCACCGCGTAGTTTTGCCCGATTCAAGGTGATGACATGACGACCCGCACCGAGGCCGTAAAAGCCTACCTGCTCGACCTGCAAGAGCGCATTTGCGCTGCCCTGGAAGCCGAAGACGGCGGCACGCAATTCGTCGAAGACACCTGGACCCGGCCTGCTGGCGGTGGCGGTCGCACCCGCGTGATCGAAAACGGCGCGGTGATTGAAAAGGGCGGCGTCAACTTTTCCCATGTCTTCGGCAGCGGTCTTCCACCGTCTGCCAGCGCTCATCGACCGGAACTGGCGGGCCGTGGCTTTGAAGCCCTGGGCGTGTCGCTGGTGATTCACCCGCACAACCCGCACGTGCCGACTTCCCACGCCAACGTGCGCTTTTTCATCGCTGAAAAAGAAGGTGAAGAACCGGTCTGGTGGTTTGGCGGCGGCTTCGACCTGACCCCGTATTACGGCAACGAAGAAGACTGCATCCACTGGCACCGCGTCGCCGAGCAGGCCTGTGCGCCGTTTGGCCCGGACGTTTACCCGCGTTACAAGGCCTGGTGCGACAGCTACTTCCACATCAAGCATCGCCACGAGCCGCGCGGCATCGGCGGGTTGTTTTTCGACGACCTGAACGAGTGGGACTTTGACACCAGCTTCGCCTTCATGCGCGCCATCGGCGACGCGTACATCGACGCCTATCTGCCGATCGTGCAGCGCCGCAAGAACGATGCGTTCACAGCCAAGCAGCGCGAGTTTCAGGAATTCCGCCGTGGCCGCTATGTTGAATTCAATCTGGTCTACGACCGTGGCACGTTGTTCGGCCTGCAATCGGGTGGACGGACCGAGTCGATCTTGATGTCGCTGCCACCACAAGTGCGCTGGGGTTACGACTGGAAGGCCGAGCCTGGCAGCGAAGAAGCGCGCCTGACCGAGTATTTCCTGCAAGACCGCGATTGGTTGGCCGAAGCCTGAATGAGGAATCCTGATGGACCGTTATGTCGTATTCGGTAACCCGATTGGCCACAGCAAGTCGCCGTTGATCCATCGTCTGTTCGCCGAGCAGACCGCGCAAAAGCTGGACTACAACACGCTGCTGGCGCCACTCGACGACTTTTCCACCTGTGCCCGGACGTTTTTCCTCGAGGGTCGCGGTGCCAATGTGACGGTGCCGTTCAAGGAAGAAGCCTATCGATTGGCGAACAGCCTGACGGCGCGGGCGCAACGGGCCGGAGCGGTGAACACCCTGAGCAAACTGGCCGATGGCAGTCTGCTGGGCGACAATACCGACGGTGCCGGGCTGGTGCGCGATCTGACGGTCAACGCCGGATTCAGCCTCAAGGGCAAACGCATCCTGTTGCTCGGCGCTGGCGGCGCGGTGCGCGGTGCTTTGGAGCCGTTGCTGGCCGAGCAACCGGCATCGGTGATCATCGCTAACCGCACGGTGGACAAGGCCGAGTTGCTGGCGGAACTGTTCTGCGATCTGGGGCCGGTCTCGGCCAGTGGCTACGACTGGTTGCAGGAGTCAGTGGACCTGATCATCAATGCGACCTCCGCGAGCCTGACGGGCGATGTGCCGCCGATTGCGCCCAGCCTGATCGAACCGGGCAAAACAGTGTGCTACGACATGATGTACGGCAAGGAACCGACCTCGTTCTGCCGCTGGGCCAGCGAACACAGGGCGGCGGTGGCGATGGATGGCTTGGGGATGCTGGCCGAGCAAGCGGCGGAAGCGTTTTTCCTGTGGCGCGGTGTGCGACCGGATACGGTGCCGGTGTTGGCTGAACTTCGCCGGCAGTTGGCCCTTTAAAGTCAAAAGATCGCAGCCTTCGGCAGCTCCTACTGGCGATCACACAACCCGTAGGAGCTGCCGAAGGCTGCGATCTCTTTAATCTTCAAACCGGATCGGGCACTTCTGCGCCCCTTCCAGCTTCCTCAGCTCTTCCACCACTTGCGGCCGGGCCCGGCGCAAGGTCAGGCTGCGGTCCTGGCGAAGCAGGCGCCGCGCTTCCTGATGCAGCATTTCCACCCCTGAATAGTCGATGAAGTTGATCTGCTGCGCCTCGATCACCACGCGCGCGCCGTGCATGCGTTGCAGGCGCACTTGCAGGTAATGGCTGGCGCCAAAAAAGATCGAACCGCCCACCCGCAGAATGTCCTCCTCGCCATCTCGCACATGCTGCACCCGTGGTTGCGATGTGCGCTTGAGGTAGAAAAAAAGCGAGGCCAGCACGCCAGCGTAGATCGCTGTCTGCAGTTCCAGCAGCAGCGTGGCGACGCAGGTCAGCGCCATGACCACGAACTCAGCGCGGCTGACCCGCAACAACGCGCGAATGCCGCGATGGTCCACCAGTCCCCAGGCGATCAACAGAATGCTGCCGGCCATGGCCGGAATCGGGATGTGCGCGATCAGGCTCGCGCCGAAGATCGCAAACAGCGCCACCCACAATGCCGAAAAAACCCCGGCCAGTGGCGAACAGGCCCCTGCTTCATAGCTCAGGGCTGAGCGAGTGAAGGAGCCGGCCGACAGCGAGCCGGAAAAAAACGCACCGACGATGTTCGACAGGCCTTGGGCACGAACTTCCTGATTCGCGTCGAGTAATTGCTGCGAACGTGCAGAAATCGAGCGGGCAATCGACAGGCTGGTGACCAGCCCGAGCATTCCGACCGCTACCGCGCTGGGTAGCAGGCGCAGGATCAGATCGAGGTCCAGCGGCAACGGACTGAAGGGCGGCAGTTTGCCAGTGAAGGCGCTGACCAGTTGCACATGGCCAAACATTGATGGCCAGAGCCAAACCAGCAAACCGCCGAGAATCAGGGTGATCAAGAGCGTCGGCCAGCGTGGCAACCACAGCTTGAGGATCACGCCCACCACCACCGTCGCCAGCCCCAGCGCCAGCGAAGGTTTGTCCATTTCGCCTAGATGGCGCAGCAACGTGATGAAACTGTCCAGCGCGGTGGCCTGGCTGGGCAAGTCCAGCCCCAGCAGGTTAGGTAATTGACCGATGGCAATCACCACGGCAGCACCCAGGGTGAAACCCAGCACCACCGAGTGAGAGACGAAATTCACCAGGGCGCCAAACCGCAGCAAACCCAGCAGCCACTGAAAGAGGCCGGCAAGAAACGTCAGCAACAGGATCAGCATGACGTAGTCCTGCGACGCCGGAACGGCCAGAGGACTGACGCTGGCGTACAAGACAATCGAGATGGCCGCCGTAGGACCGCAGATCAGATGCCACGACGAGCCCCACAGGCAGGCGATCAATACCGGGATGATCGCCGCGTACAGGCCGTATTCAGGTGGGAGACCCGCGATGAGTGCGTAGGCAATGGATTGCGGCAACGCGAGAATCGCGCCGCTGAGGCCAACGATCAGGTCACGACCAACACTGGCGCGGGTTTGCCGGGGTAGCCAGGTGAGGAAAGGGAAGAGTGAATGGCGGCTTGGCAGGGCCATGGGGCCTCTCGGGTGGGATTTTTACGAAAGAGTATCAGGACCGGACAATCATTGTGGCGAGGGAGCTTGCTCCCGCTGGACCGCGCAGCGGTCCCAAAAGGGTAATCACGATGTGTCTGTCTCATCGAGGTAACCGGATTGCGTCTGCTGCGCAGCCGAGCGGGAGCAAGCTCCCTCGCCACAGATGGCGTTACAACTTGGCTTTGACCGCCGGCAACGCGTCCTTGCCATCCACGGTCTTCACGCCATCGAGCCATTTATCCAGCACCGCCGGGTTGGCCTTGATCCACGCCTTGGCCGCGTCGGCATTGCTGACTTTCCTGTTCACCACCTCGGCCATGATGCTGTTTTCCATGTCCTGGGTGAAACTCAGGTTGGTCAGCAGTTTGCCAACGTTCGGGCAGGCCTGTGCATAACCTTTACGGGTCAGGGTATGCACACTGCCGGTGTCGCCGAAGTATTTCTCGCCACCCTTCAGATAGTGCATTTTCAGCTGCACGTTCATCGGGTGTGGGGTCCAGCCAAGGAAGGTCACGAATTTCTGTTTTTTCACTGCGCGGGACACTTCTGCCAGCATTGCCTGCTCGCTGGACTCGACCAGTTTCCACTGGCCCATGTCGAAATCGTTTTTCTTGATGATCTCTTGCAGCGAGATGTTCGCCGGCGCGCCGGAGCCGATGCCGTAGATCTTGCGGTCGAACTTGTCGGCGTATTTGTTCAGGTCGGCAAAGTCATGCACACCCGCGTCCCACACGTAGTCCGGAACGGCGAGGGTGAATTCGGTGCCGTCGAGGTTCTTCGTCAGTTGCGTGACATCGCCGTTGGCGACGAACTTGTCATAGAAGCCCTGCTGCGCCGGCATCCAGTTACCCAGGAACACATCGACCTGGCCATCCTTGAGCCCGCCAAAGGTGATCGGTACCGCGAGGGTGTCGACCTTGGCCTTGTAGCCCATGCCGTCGAGCAGAAACCCGGTGATGGCATTGGTCGCGGCGATGTCGCTCCAGCCCGGGTCGGCCATTTTCACGGTCTCGCAACTCTGATCGGCAAACGCCGATGCACTGCCCAGAGTCAGGAGCCCGACCGTCAGTACTGTGGATAACCTTTGCATGGACTTCCCCTTAACATTATTGGTTTTGGCAGGGTTGTGGATAACGTGCTTTACGCTCCAGATCGTCGAGGTCGATGTGGTTGCGCATGTACTGCTGACTGGCGTCCACCAGTGGCTGGTGATCCCAGCTCTTCAGCTTGCCGAGGGTCAGTGCCTCGGCCACGAAGCGCCGACGCCGCTGGCTGGCGAGCACCTGCTGGTGAATCGCCGGAATGTTCCATTTGGCCCGCGCTTCGGCAAGAAAATCGTCGAAAAGATGGTGATTTTGCAGCGAATGACTGAGTTCTTCCAGTTCGCTAGGGTCGTTGTGTACGTCGAAGAGTAGGCAAGGGTCGTCTTCGCTGTAGATGAATTTGTAGGCACCGCGACGGATCATCATCAGCGGGCTGATGGTGCCTTCGGCCATGTATTCGCCGAACACCTCGTCGTGGCCGCCCTGCCCTTGCAGGTGCGGGACCAGAGAGCGGCCGTCCAGCGGCAAGCCCGGTTCCAGCGAGCCGCCGGCCAGTTCGACGAAGGTCGGCAACAGGTCCGCCGTGGAAACACTGGCGCTGACCCGACCAGCGCCGAACTGCCCCGGTGCGCTTATCAGCAGCGGCACCCGTGCGGCCATTTCATACCAGTGCATTTTGTACCAGAGGCCGCGCTCGCCGAGCATGTCGCCGTGATCGCCGGAAAACACGATGATGGTGTCATCGATCAGCCCGGTATCTTCGAGGGTTTGCAGGAGTTTGCCGACGTTGCTGTCGATATAGCTGCACGCGCCGAAATAGGCACGGCGGGCATCGCGGATCTTATCCACAGGCAGCGGCTTGTCCCACAGGTCGTAGACCTTGAGCAGACGTTGCGAGTGCGGATCGAGGGCATGCGGGTCCGGGGTTGTAGGCAGCGGGATATCGGCATCGTCGTACAGATCCCAGAAAGCCTTGGGAATCGTGTACGGATCGTGTGGGTGAGTCATCGAAACAGTCAGGCAGAACGGCTGGTTGCCATCCTCGCGGATATGGTCGAACAGGTACTGCTGGGCCTTGAACACCACCTCTTCGTCGAAATCCAACTGATTGGTGCGCACGCACGGGCCGGCTTGCAGCACCGACGACATGTTGTGATACCAGGTCGGGCGCACGTCCGGTTCATCCCAGTTCACCGCCCAGCCGTAGTCGGCCGGGTAGATGTCGCTGGTCAGGCGTTCTTCGTAGCCGTGCAACTGGTCCGGGCCGCAGAAATGCATCTTGCCCGACAGGGCGGTGCGGTAGCCGAGGCGGCGCAGGTAGTGGGCGTAGGTCGGTACGTCGGCGGGGAAATCGGCGGCGTTGTCGTAGGCGCCGATCTTGCTCGGCAACTGGCCGCTGACCAGGGTGAAACGCGACGGCGCGCACAGGGGGCTGTTGCAATAAGCGGAGTCGAACACCACGCCTTGTGCGGCGAGGCGGCTGAGATGAGGCAGTTTGATGGGCGATGGGCCGTAGAACGGCAACATTGGCGCGGCCATTTGATCGGCCATGATGAAAAGAATGTTCTTGCGCTTCATGTGATCGCGGCATTCCATAGTGGATGTTTATGCGAGAGTGCTGGCTTCGAGAATGAAACCCCAGCACCTTGCGGTAAAGCCCATGCACGGCAATGACTAGGATAAGTACAGCTTATGTATGACGCCCTTGGTGACCTGTCACTGGATCTGCTTCGCGCCTTCGAAGCGGCGGCCCGTCAGCGCAGCTTTACCGCGGCGGCGGTTGAACTGGGCACCACGCAACCGGCCATCAGCCAGCAGATCAAGCGCCTGGAAGAACAACTGGCGACACGCCTGTTCGACCGTATTTATCGCGGTATCGAGTTGACTGAGGCCGGGCAGATACTTTTTGAGCAGGTTCAGCTCGGTTTGCAGAACATAGACGCAGGATTGAGCGCAATCAGCGCACAGCAACAGCATGAAGTGCTGCAGGTGGCCACGGATTTTGCCTTCGCCGCCTATTGGTTGATGCCGCGTTTGCACCGCTTTCACGCGGCCAATCCGCAAGTGGATGTCAGCCTGGTCACCAGTGAACGCAGCCATAACATGCTACGTACCGATATCGATGTGGCGGTGCTGTTCGGCGATGGCCGCTTCAAGCAGGGTGAGAGCCATTGGCTGTTCAGCGAGGAAGTGTTTCCGGTATGCAGCCCGCAGTTGTTGAGCGAACGTCCCCTGCCCTTGCCGGCCCAGGCATTGCTGGAGTTTCCGTTGCTGCACCTGCGTGGGGAACACAGCAGTAACTGGTTCGACTGGAGTGGTGTGTTCCGCGAGCTGGGCATCACCTCGCCCCCGGCGCCCGGGCAGTTGCGCTTCGACAATTACACTTTGTTGATTCAGGCGGCGATTGGCGGCCAGGGCGTAGCCATTGGCTGGCGGCACCTTGTGGATAACTTGCTGGCGCAAGGATTGTTGTGCCGACCGATCGGCGAAACGGTGATGTCGAGGCTGGGTTACTACGTGGTGCTGCCCCAGCGCAAAAGACGCGGAGCGTTAATTCAACAGTTTGTGGATTGGTTGATGGCCGAGCAGGCCAGCAGTGCGCAATCGCTCAACGGCCTGACGCTGCCGTCCATTGCGGTTTAGCTGTCGGTTGCGATGAAGTTGACGTGCTCTCGGATGTGCAGGTTCAAGTGCAATTCATCGGCAATGCCCACGGCGGTGCGGGCCAGCCGTTCCAGCGGTTCGGCCAACCGCGGCTCGAGGTTGCCACCGATTTCGGCAAAATGTTCGATGGTCAGCCCCGGTACCCCGCGCGGTTCGTTAACCAGCGTCCACTTCAAAGGACTGCTTTGCAGTGCCTCGCGGATTTCCTCGGCGGCGTGACGTTGCAAGCTGTCCTCGACTTCCGGATCGTCCAGCACGTCGAAATCACCCACCAGAAACAATCGGGAAATGTTTGCTGTCTGCATGCCATCGATTAGTGCATCCACTGCCAGCACCTGCTCGACTGGGCCCGGTACGATGGTTTTTTCTACGTGTTCGCTGTTGAACGGTAAGCCTGGAGCGTCCAGTAAACAGATGACCACGGAGCTGCCGGCCACACTCTGCTTGACCCGTTGCGCGTCGAACAGATCGCCAGTCTTGGTGCGCAGCCCCGGACGGGGTGCCAGTGCATTGAGGTCATCGAGAATTGCGATCACTTCATGCTGGCGCCGCAGCATTTCAGCCATCAGCGCACTGCCCAGGCTACTCATGGCACCATACAGCACCACTTTCACGACGGGGGTTTCGGCATTTTTCATGGCTGGGCTTCCTGTTTTCCAGCGCCTATATGATGTTTGACCCGCAGGAACCGGCGAGGGTTCGAACAGTTTTCAGAGGGGTTCAGATGCAGCAGATCACGGGTTACCACGCCCACGTTTATTTCGATGCCAGCACGATCGGGCAGGCGCGGGCCTTGTGTGAACAGGCGGCGCGTTTGTTTCCACTGAAAATGGGTCGCGTGCACGAACGCCCGGTCGGTCCGCACCCGGACTGGAGCTGCCAGTTGGCGTTCGAGCCGCAGGTGCTGGGCGACGTGCTGCCGTGGCTGGCGCTGAACCGCAAGGGTCTGGTGGTATTTCTGCACCCGGACACCGGCAACGATCTGCTTGACCACACCGAGCACGCGATCTGGATGGGCGCTATTCGTCCGCTGGACCTGTCTATTTTTTGATCAGAGTGTTTCTCCAGCCTCGCCGGGCAAATGTTCGTCCAGGTGCAGCCATGGCAAACGGTTGTCGGTCCAGATGTGCCGCTCGGCCGGTGCTTGCTCGGGATGGTCGAGGGTGGCGATGGTCAGGTCGATGCTTTCCGGGCTCAGGTGCGTCACCAGCGCCAGTTGCGCCCCACAGTGGCCGCAGAAATATCGCGCACAGGTGGATGAAGAATCGTACCGCGATGGCGTCCCGGCCAGCCATTGAAAGGCTGATGCTGGCACGGTGATCCAGGTGGTCACGATGCCGCCGCTGACCCGCCGGCAAATCGAGCAATGGCAGTGGGCGATGTCGTGCGGCGGTCCGCTGAATTGATAGCGCAGTTGCCCGCAGTGGCAGCCGCCGGTGTGAACTTCGACCATGCTGTTTCCTCCTGAAGTGGATTGACTGACGCCTTCGCGAGCCTGCTTGCGAAGGCCTCAACCCGATTTACACCTCATTGTCCCAATCCGACGACCGGTTGTACTTCCGGTCAACGCTTTCATTCTCGAAAGCTGGCTGAAAGCTTCCCCGATTAGGATCGCCCCCACTACCGGCAACAGACCGGTTGGCCAATGCCAGCGTTTTATTGCTCGCACAGCCCATTTAACAACAACAATGGTGATTCTGATGTCCTCTTCTACCCGCCACTTCGCTGTAACTCCGCCCGTACGTCTCGTGCTTCCCGTTCTGCGCTGATCCCGCCCGATCTGCCCATTCCCTAGTCGCGCTACGCCTGGAGTATTCCCATGCTGACTTTCCTTGGCTTCGCCATGGTCATCACGTTCATGTTCCTGATCATGACCAAGCGCCTGTCCGCGCTGATCGCCCTGATCATCATTCCGATCATCTTTGCCCTGTTCGGCGGTTTTTCGCCGAAGATCGGCCCGATGATGCTCGAAGGCATCACCAAGCTTGCGCCAACCGGCGTGATGCTGATGTTCGCTATTCTGTACTTCGCCCTGATGATCGACTCCGGCCTGTTCGACCCGGCCGTGCGCAAGATCCTCAAACTGGTCAAGGGCGACCCGCTGAAAGTTTCGGTCGGCACCGCCGTACTGGCGCTCGTCGTTTCCCTCGATGGTGACGGCGCGACCACTTATATGATCTGCGTGGCTGCCATGCTGCCGCTCTACAGCCGTATCGGCATGAGCCCGCGGATCATGGCCGGCCTGATCATCCTCGCCGGTGGCGTGATGAACATGACCCCATGGGGCGGCCCGACCGCTCGCGCTGCCAGTGCGTTGCATGTTGACCCGTCCGATATCTTCGTACCGATGATTCCTGCGATGTTGGCCGGTGTGGTGGCGATCCTGGTCATCGCCTACTTCTACGGCAAGCGTGAACGTGCTCGCCTGGGTGAACTGCACCTGGTGGGCGATGAAATCGACCACAGCGAAATCAGCGTTTCGCAGTTCCCGGATGCCCGTCGTCCGAACCTGATCTGGTTCAACGGCGCCCTGACCCTGGCCCTGATGGGCACCCTGATCGCCGGCCTGCTGCCGTTGCCGGTGCTGTTCATGGTGGCGTTCAGTATCGCCATGATCGTCAACTATCCTTGCCTGCAACAGCAGAAGGATCGCGTGGCGGCTCACGCCGGTAGCGTTCTGGCGGTAGTCGGGTTGATCTTTGCGGCCGGTATCTTCACCGGTATCCTGACCGGCACCGGGATGGTCGATGCCATGTCGAAAAGCCTGCTGGCGGTGATTCCGGATTTCCTCGGCCCGTACCTGGCGGTGATCACGGCGCTGGTCAGCATGCCGTTCACCTTCTTCATGTCGAACGATGCATTTTATTACGGCGTGTTACCGGTTCTTGCCGAGGCCGCCAGCCATTACGGTATAACCGCGGTGGAAATGGCACGTGCCTCGATCGTCGGTCAGCCCGTCCACCTGTTGAGCCCGCTGGTTCCATCGACCTACCTGTTGGTGGCCCTGGCCGGCATCGATTTCGGTGACCACCAGCGCTTCACCCTCAAGTGGGCAGTGCTGGTTTGTACCTGCATACTGATTGCTGCATTGCTGTTGGGGACTTTCCCGGTGTTCAGCACTCTATAAGCCCAAGACTCACCACTTCGGGTCCAGGCTTCGCTGTTTGAAGCCCGGGCCCGTTGTGGTTTAACAATTGCTCAAAGGAATACACATGGAATGGCTGACCAACCCTGAAATCTGGGTTGCCTTCTTCACCCTGACCGCCCTGGAAATCGTCCTGGGTATCGATAACATCATCATGATTTCGATCCTGGTCAGCCGCATGCCCAAGCACATGCAGGCGCGCACCCGGATTTTCGGTTTGGCGCTGGCCATGGTCACGCGAATCCTGCTTCTGCTGTCGATCACCTGGGTCATGCGCCTGACGGCGGACCTGTTCGTAGTCTTCGGCCAGGGTATTTCCGGACGCGACCTGATCCTGTTCTTCGGTGGTCTGTTCCTGCTGTGGAAAAGCTCGCAAGAGATGTACCACGCGCTGGAAGGTGAAGATGAAAGCAACGACGAACCTTCGGGCAAGGGCGGCAACTTCCTCTACACCATCATCCAGATCGCAATCATCGACATCGTGTTCTCCTTGGACTCGGTGATCACCGCGGTCGGCATGGTGTCCCACGTACCAGTCATGGTCGCGGCGATCATCGTGGCGGTACTGGTGATGATGTGGGCATCTGGCACCATCAGTGAGTTCATCGACAAGCACCCATCGCTGAAGATGCTGGCGCTGTCGTTCCTGTTGATCGTCGGTACGGTGCTGATTGCCGAATCCTTCGACGTGCACGTGCCAAAAGGCTACGTCTACTTCGCCATGGCGTTCTCGCTGGCGGTGGAAGCGATCAACATCAGGATGCGCACTGCCATCGCGAAAAAGAAGAAACAGCAGGATCCGGTAAAGCTGCGCAAGGACATTCCGGGCCAGTAACCCGAAAGCGCTAAATACGCAAAACCTGTGGGAGCGAGCCTGCTCGCGATGGCGGTCTGTCAGTCAACATCAATGTTGAATCTGGAGGCCTCATCGCGAGCAGGCTCGCTCCCACATTGTTTTGTGTGGCTGGAAGGCCAATGTTTCATGACAGTTTTGTTTCAATCCCTTCTTTGGCTATGCGATGCTGGCGCGCAGACCGTTAGCCAACTACAGCTTAAGTACAGAACGTAGAACGTCGCGCGGTACCGTCAACTTGCTCCATTGGGGCGCTACACCACAGGGGGTCATTATGCTCACCCTGCTCAATTTGCTTTCTGCCGTGGCCCTGCTGATCTGGGGCACGCACATCGTCCGAACCGGCATCCTGCGGGTCTACGGCACCAATTTGCGCCATGTCATCAGCCATAACATGTCCAACCGCTGGCTGGCTTTCGTCTCCGGGATCGCCGTGACGGCGATGGTCCAGAGCAGCAACGCCACCGCCATGCTGGTCACTTCCTTTGTCGGCCAGGGCCTGATGGCGCTGACCCCGGCACTGGTCACCATGCTCGGTGCCGATGTCGGTACGGCCCTGATGGCGCGGGTGCTGACGTTCGATCTGTCGTGGTTGTCGCCCCTGCTGATTTTTGCCGGGGTGATTTTCTTTCTGTCGCGCAAGCAGACCCGACTCGGGCAGATGGGCCGTGTCGCCATTGGCTTGGGCTTGATCATTCTGGCGCTGCAACTGATTGTCGAAGCCGCGCATCCGATTACCCATGCCAAAGGGGTGAAGGTGATTTTCGCCTCGCTCACCGGCGACCTCCTGCTCGACGCCCTGGTCGGCGCGCTGTTCGCGATGGTTTCCTATTCCAGCCTGGCCGCAGTGTTGCTCACCGCGACTCTGGCGGGCGCCAACGTGATCAGCCTGCCGGTGGCCATCGGGCTGGTGATCGGCGCCAATATCGGCAGCGGCGTGCTCGCCTTCCTCAGCACCAGCATGCAGAACGCCGCCGGGCGGCAAGTGGCGCTGGGCAGCCTGCTGTACAAACTGATTGGTCTTTTATTGATCATTCCGGTACTTGATCCGCTGGTGCGCTGGCTCGATGGCCTCGACTTCAGCCCTCAGGAAATGGTCATCGGCTTTCACCTGCTCTACAACACCGTGCGCTGTCTGATCCTGCTGCCCAGTGTCGGGCCGATGGCCAGATTTTGTGCCTGGGTACTGCCGGAGCGCCTGCAGGCCAACGGCACGGCCAAGCCCCGGCACCTTGACCCCACAGCGTTGGTCACGCCCGGTTTGGCGCTGGCCAACGCGGCCCGGGAAACCCTGCGCATGGGCGACCTGATCGACAACATGCTCGAAGCCATGCTCGACGTGTTGCGCGGCAAGCAAACCGCCGTCACCCAGGAAATGCGCCGCCTGACTGACGATGTCGAAGCGCTCTACAGCGCGATCAAGTTGTATCTGGCGCAAATGCCCCGGGAAGATCTCAGCGATCAGGACAGTCGGCGCTGGGCGGAAATCATCGAACTGGCGATCAACCTGAAACTCGCCAGCGATTTGATCGAACGCATGCTGCGCAAGGTCCAGCAGCAGAAAACCTCGCAGCGCCGGTCGTTTTCCGAAGTCGGGCTGGACGAATTGACCGGGTTGCAGACGCAGTTGATTTCCAACCTGCGACTCGGGATGTCGGTGTTTCTCAGCGCCGACCCGGAAAGCGCTCGCCAGTTGGTGCGTGAAAAACGTCGTTTCCGTGCACAGGAGCGGCGCCTGGCCCATGCTCATGTCAGCCGTTTGCAACGTAAAATCGTGCAGAGTATCGAAACCAGTTCGTTGCACCTGGAGCTGATCGCCGACATGAAGCGTCTGAATTCGCTGTTTTGCAGCAGTGCCTACGTGGTGCTGGAAACATCAGACACCGGCGCGCTGGTGGTCGACGATTTGACTGACATTACGCATTCACCCTGAACGTCCACAGTTACTTGAAGTCTGTTGAACTCACGCTAGCCGTACGGAAGCTTGTTATGCGTTGCCTGTTGTTCGCCTGCCTGTTGCTTGGTTCTTTTCCGTCGCTGGCCCTGGATCGCTTCCAGGTCGAGGGCTACACCCTGCGCAACGGTTTGCAGTTGCTACTCAAACCCGGCACTGACCGCGGGCATGTGGCGATCCGGCTGGTGGTCGGCGTTGGCCTGGACGATTTCAATTGCGAAGAAAAGGAATTGCCGCATCTGCTGGAACACCTGTTGTTCAGCGGCATCGACGCCAGTGGCGAAGGTGGCCTGGAAGAACGCATGCAGGCCCTGGGCGGTGAGTGGAACGCCTTCACCAGCAATGCCGATACGACTTTCGTCATCGAAGCGCCGGCGAAAAACCAGCGCAAGGTGCTCGACCTGCTGCTGGCGCTGCTGACCCAGACCCGTTTCGACGACAACGCCATCCACGCGGCCAAGCAAGTGGTCGAGCGTGAAGACGGTGGCCACTACTCGCACCTGCAACGCTGGCTCGATCGTCAGGACCTCGGCCACACGGCTAGCAACCAACTGGCCGTGGAGCTGGGCCTCAAGTGCCCGGAGCGTGCGCAAGTCGATGATCTGACCCATGAGCAACTGGAGCAGGTGCGCAAGGACTGGTATGCGCCGAACAACATGACCCTGATCGTGGTCGGCGACCTCGACAAGTTGCTGCCGGCCTATCTGGAGCGGGCGTACGGCGCGCTGGACGCGATTACGCCTGGCGAGCATCCGCCGCTGCCGCAAATCCAGGCCAGCGCCGCCCATGAGCGCACCTTGACCCACGGTCTGGTCGGCAACAGCGCCAAGTTGCACTGGCTGGTGCCGGAGCCGGTGCTGGACGACGGGCACGACCAAACCTTCGATTTGCTCAAGGACTACCTGGATTGGGCGCTCTATCGGCAGCTGCGCCTGGCTCACGGTTTGTCCTACGGCCCGTGGGCGGAACGCGAGGTGTTCGGCGGCGTGGGTTTCATGAGCCTCAATGCCGACCTTGAACGCGACGACGTGCTCGCGGCCGAACAAGTGCTCGATGACTTGAAGGCCGGACTGCTCAAGGACGGCCTCAATGCCGACACCTTCAACCGCCTCAAACAGGCCGCGATTGCCCGTCAGGCCTGGGCCGTACAAGGCAACAGCGCGTTGGCCGACTACTACTGGAGCGCCATCGGTGATTACGAGGACGGCCGCTTCACCGACCCGGCCCGTGAGCTGCAAGGGGTGACGCTGGAAGAGGCGAACAAGGCCGTGCGTGAGCTGCTGTTGCAGCCGGGGTATTTGCGGATCGAGAAGCCGCTGTTCAGCTATGACCAGTTGATGTGGTTGGCGGTCGGTGTGGCGGGGCTGATCGTACTGATATTGCTGGGCTGGCGTTTGCACCGCCGACAGTAATCATTCCATCTGGCGAGTGACTAACTGTGGTGATCCGACAAGCCCCCTCGCCACATTTGATCTTCTGTCTGCTCACAGGGTTTTATGTTCGGTCAGGCTGAACGGCCCCTCGCCACAGCGCCGCACCAACGGTACCCTGTCGAGGTTTTTTCCTACGACTACTGTGAAACCGCCGAATGCAAAACCTGACCCTATTCGTACAGCGCATCCTCGAATTGATGAAGCGCTACCCTGGGGTTATTGCACTTGGTGGTTTCATCTCCGGGGTGGGCAGTTTCATTCTGGTCGATCGCCAGCAAGGCCTGGCGAGCTGGATCACCACCATCATGCTGATCAGCTGGATCTGGCTGATGCTGGAAAACAGTCTGACCAAGCTGTTCACGCGCATTTTCAAGCGCGAAATTCCGGAACCGTTACTGCGCTATGCAACGCAGATGATCCATCAGGAAAGCCTGTTCTTTGTCCTGCCGTTCTTCTTCATCACCACGACGTGGAACAGCGGCCAGCTGGTTTTCACTGGGCTGCTGGGCGTCGCGGCGCTGATTTCGATCATCGACCCGCTCTACTACAAGTGGCTGGCGCCACGGCGCTGGGCGTTTCTGGCCCTGCACACCCTGACCCTGTTCGCCGCCCTGCTCACTGCGTTGCCGGTGATCATGCACCTGACCACCGCACAAAGTTTCAAATGGGCGCTGGGCATCTCGGTGCTGTTGTCGTTTCCGAGCCTGGCGTCGATCTTCCCGATTCGTACCATACGCAGTGCGTTGGCGATTTTGAGTATCACCCTGGGCATTGGCGTCGTCGGTTGGGAGCTGCGCTCGTGGGTGCCGCCGGCGACGCTGTGGATGACCGACGTGGCCATCAGCACGCAAATGCAGGACCGCACGCCTGGTGCCAGCCTCGAAGAAGTCAGTGCCGAACAGATACGCAATGGCGGGCTCTACGCGTACACCGCGATCAACGCCCCGCGTGGCCTGGACGAGCGGATTTATCACGTCTGGCAGTTCAACGGTAAAGAGGTCGACCGCATTCCTCTGGATATTCACGGCGGGCGCAAGGAAGGTTACCGGGCCTGGACCCACAAGCAGAATTTCCCGGGCAACCCGGCTGGCAAATGGCAGGTTCGGGTGCTGACCGAAGATGGCCAGGTCATCGGCGTGCTGCGCTTCAAAGTCACGGACAGCACAGCGATCAAAGAAAAGTAATCCGGTTCGTGCTATTACGTAGGCTGCGTAATCACTGAACAAGCACGGAGCTTATGATCAGCAGCACGATGGCCGGCAACGCCCGATTAGACACGTCGCTTACCCCTGCGCGGTTGCGGGTGACGGGCGACTGGACGCTTACCCATTACGCTGACCTCAAACTGTTGAGCGAAAAGCTCCACGGCCAGTACGACGCCAACACCCCCATCGATCTCAACGGTCTCGGCGCCCTCGACACCGCCGGCGCCTCGCTATTGGTAGAGCTGCTCGGCTCCGAGCGCCTTGGCCGCTCCGCCGAACATCCTGATTGCACACTCTGCGCCGCCGATCGGGCGTTGCTGCAAACCGTCTACTGCTCGTTGACCGATTTCTGCGTACCGATCAAGGAACCGGAAGTCAGCGTTTCCATTCAGTTACTGACCCGCATTGGCCGCGCGGTGGACACCGTCTGGCAGGACACCCTGCAATTGCTGGGTTTCGTTGGCCTGATCATCGAAACCATCGCCCGCGGCCTGTTCCGGCCCAAACGCTGGCGTGTCACACCGATGATCGCCCATATCGAACAGACCGGCCTCGATGCCGCCCCAATTGTTGCCCTGCTGACCTTTCTGGTGGGCGCCGTGGTGGCGTTTCTCGGATCGACGGTGCTGGCCACTTTCGGTGCCACCGTCTTCACCGTGGACCTGGTGGGGTTCGCCTTTTTGCGCGAATTCGGTGTGTTGCTGACCGCGATCCTGATGGCCGGGCGCACCGCCAGTGCGTTCACGGCGCAAATCGGTTCGATGAAGGCCAACGAGGAAATCGACGCCATCCGCACCCTGGGCCTCGACCCCGTGGAATTGCTGGTGGTGCCGCGGGTGCTGGCGTTGCTGATCGCCCTGCCGATGCTGACCTTTCTGGCGATGCTGTCGGGGATTATTGGCGGTGCCGTGGTCTGCGCGGTGGCGCTGGATATCTCGCCGGCGATGTTCCTGTCGCTGCTGCAAACGGACATCGGCGTTCAGCACTTTCTGGTGGGGATCGTCAAAGCGCCGGTCTTCGCCTTCCTCATCGCTGCCATCGGTTGTCTTGAAGGCTTCAAGGTCAGTGGCAGCGCCGAGTCTGTGGGCGCGCACACCACGTCGAGCGTGGTGCAGTCGATTTTCGTAGTGATCGTAATGGATGCGATAGCCGCGATGTTTTTCATGGAGATGGGTTGGTGAGTCGTATCCCCCGAGCGCCCTCCGAGGCAGTGATTGAAGTACGTGGGCTGTGCAATCGCTTTGGCCGCCAGAGCGTGCACGAGAACCTCGACCTGGACTTGTACAAAGGCGAGATCCTCGCCGTGGTCGGCGGCTCCGGCAGCGGCAAATCGGTGCTGCTGCGCAGCATTGTCGGGTTGCGCCAGCCCAGCGAAGGCGTGGTGAAAGTCTTCGGGAAAAACCTGCCGACCTTGTCCGAACACGAGCGTTCGCTGGTGGAGCGGCGATTCGGCGTGCTGTTCCAGAAAGGCGCGCTGTTCTCTTCGCTGACCGTAACCGAGAACGTCGCCCTGCCGCTGATCGAACACGCCGGCTTGAGCCGCAACGACGCCGAGCACCTGGCAGCGGTGAAAATGGCCCTGGCCGGGTTGCCGCTGTCGGCGGCGGAGAAGTATCCCTCGTCGCTGTCCGGCGGCATGATCAAGCGTGCCGCGCTGGCCCGGGCATTGGCGCTGGATCCGGATATCCTGTTTCTCGACGAGCCCACCGCCGGCCTCGATCCGATCGGTGCCGCTGCGTTCGACCAATTGATCCTGACCCTGCGCGATGCCCTGGGCCTGAGTGTCTTTCTGGTGACTCACGACCTCGACACGCTCTACACCATCACTGACCGGGTGGCGGTGCTGGCGCAGAAAAAAGTGCTGGTGGCGGACGCCATCGACAAGGTGTCGGAAACCAACGATGCGTGGATTCACGAATACTTCCATGGCCCTCGTGGCCGCGCGGCATTGACGGCCGCCCAACAGCTCAACGAGGTCTGACATGGAAACCCGAGCCCATCATGTATTGATCGGCCTGTTCACGGTGATTGTGGTGACGGCCGCGCTGCTGTTCGGCCTGTGGCTGGCCAAGTCCAGTGTCGATACCGAGTTCAAGGACTACGAAGTCGTGTTCAACGAGGCGGTCAGCGGTTTGTCCAAGGGCAGTTCGGTGCAGTACAGCGGGATCAAGGTCGGCGACGTGATCTCGCTGCGCCTGGACCCGAAAGACCCGCGCCGGGTGCTGGCGCGAATTCGCCTGGCCGGCGATACCCCGGTCAAGGAAGACACCAATGCCAAGTTGGCCCTGACCGGCGTCACCGGGACTTCGATCATCCAGCTCAGCGGCGGCACACCACAGAGCCCGACGCTCAAGGGCAAGGACGGCAACCTGCCGACCATCGTCGCCTCGCCCTCTCCCATCGCCCGCCTGCTCAATGACAGCAACGATTTGATGTCCGGCGTGAACACGCTGATGCGTAACGCCAACCTGATGTTTTCCACGGAAAACATCGAGCGCATCAGCAACACCCTGGAGCACCTGGAGCAAACCACCGGGACCATTGCCGAGCAGCGTGGCGATATCCGCCAGGCCATGCAGCAACTGGCCTCGGTGGGCAAGCAGGCCAACACCATGCTGGAGCAGACCACGGCGCTGATGCGCAATGCCAACGGGCTGCTCAACGAGCACGGCAAGGAGGCGCTGGGCAGCGCCGAGCAGGCGATGAAATCCCTGCAGGAGAGCAGCGCCACCCTCAACAAACTGATCACCGCCAATCAGGACTCGCTCAACAGCGGCATGCAAGGCCTCAACGGCCTGGGCCCGGCCGTGCGCGAGATGCGCGAAACCCTGAGTTCGTTGCGCACCATTACCACACGCCTGGAAGCCAACCCCAGCGGTTACCTGCTGGGCAGTGAAAAGACCAAGGAATTCACGCCATGAAGCTGATTCGGATTGCCCTCCTCGCTGGCTTCACGCTGATCAGTTCGTGCTCGATCCTGCCCAAGCCCGAGCCCTTCGAGGTCTATCGATTGCCGTCGGCCAAGAGCGCATCGGCCAGCCATGGCACACCGCAGCGCTGGTCGCTGCGCGTGACCAAATTCCAGTCCAGCGAAGCGTTGAACAGTCCGAACATTGCCGTGATTCCCCAGGGCGATGTGATCAGCCACTACAAGGGTTCACGCTGGAGCGACCCGGCGCCGGTACTGGTGCGCAATCGCCTGTTGGAAGGTTTCCAGCATGACGGACGGGTGCCGTTGCTGAGCACCGATGACAGCATTTTCCAGACCGATCTTGAATTGGGCGGCAGCCTGCAGGCGTTCCAGACTGAATACCAGGGCACGAATGCCAGCGCGGTCGTGCGTCTGGATGCATTGCTGGTGCGCAGTTACGACCAGCGCATCCTCGCCAGCCGCCGCTTTGAAGTGCGCCAGCCACTCAGCGATGTGCAGGTCCCGGCGGTGGTGGTCGGGTTCGGTCAGGCGAACGATCAGTTGACCACGCAGGTGGTGAACTGGGCGGTTGAGCAAGGACAGAAACTCGCCCCGCTGCCCAGACCCTGAAGACTTACGCCGTCCCCCTGTGGGAGCGAGCCTGCTCGCGATAGCGGTGTGTCAGACACTTTGATTTTGAATGTGCGGCCGTCATCGCGAGCGGGCTCGCTCCCACAGGGGTAAAGCCGTATCAGCGCTGCAAAAACGCCTGATGCAGTTCAACCAGCGTTTCAAAATGATACGCCGGCGCTTCGGCGCTCAACTCTCCGTGGCTGCCGAACCCGTAACCCACCGCTGCCGCGTCCAGCCCGTTGCTGCGTGCGCCGATCAGGTCGTGCTTGCGGTCGCCGATCATCAGGGTGTTGGCCGGGTCCAGGTTTTCTTCGGCCATCAGGTGAGCAATCAGCTCGACCTTGTTGGTCCGGGTGCCATCCAGTTCGCTGCCGTAAATCACCTTGAAGTGTTTGGCAAAGTCGAAATGCCGGGCGATTTCCCGGGCGAACACCCACGGCTTCGAGGTCGCAATATACAGCTGTCGGCCTTGCCCGCTCAGGGTTTCCAGCAGCGGCGTGACACCATCGAACACCCGGTTTTCGTAGAGTCCGGTGACCTTGAAGCGCTCGCGGTAGAAATTCACCGCCTCCCACGCCTTCGGCTCGTCGAAATCGTAGAACTGCATGAACGCCTGCAACAGCGGCGGGCCAATGAAGTGTTCGAGTTTGCTCAGGTCCGGCTCATCGATCCCTAGTTTGCTCAAGGCAAATTGAATAGAGCGGGTGATGCCTTCGCGTGGGTCGGTCAGGGTGCCATCGAGGTCGAACAAAACGGTTTGGTAATGCATGTTGAATCCTGAATAAGAGTGCCGGGTCAAAGCTGGTCGTAACCTTCGGCCAGATGCAGGTCCTTGAGCTTCACGTAGTTCGCCGCGCTGTAGGTGAAAAAGGCGCGCTCCTTGTCGGTCAGCGGGCGGATCTGCTTCACCGGGCTGCCCACATACAGGAAGCCGCTTTGCAGATGCTTGCCCGGCGGCACCAGGCTGCCGGCACCAATGATCACATCATCGTCGACCAGCGCACCGTCCATGACGATGCTGCCCATGCCGATCAACACTCGGCTGCCTACCGAACAGCCATGCAGCATGACCTTGTGGGCGATGGTCACGTCATCGCCGATCAGCAATGGAAAGCCATCCGGGTTGAACGGCCCGGCGTGGGTGATGTGCAACACGCAGCCATCCTGCACGCTGGTGCGCGCGCCGATGCGG
Source organism: Pseudomonas sp. P1_C12 (assembly GCF_056406435.1). Taxonomy (NCBI): domain Bacteria; kingdom Pseudomonadati; phylum Pseudomonadota; class Gammaproteobacteria; order Pseudomonadales; family Pseudomonadaceae; genus Pseudomonas; species Pseudomonas sp. P1_C12. Next base: position 638,255 of record NZ_JBFUAE010000004.1, read on the forward strand.
ATGCGGTGCATGTCGCCACGAATCACTGTCAGCGGCCAGATGGAGCTGTCTTCGCCAATTTCAACGTCGCCGATCACCACCGCCGAGCCGTCGACAAAAGCGCCTTTACCCAGCAGCGGCGTGTGGTTCTGATACTTGCGAAGGTTCACGATAGGGTTTCTCTCTGTTGCTGATAGCTGCGGTGAGCGTCGATTGTAATTAAGATGACTGCATGTTTCTCCAGCCAAGGTATCAACCGTGAGCGTGAACAACCCTCTTTTGCAGTCCTATGACCTGCCGCCGTTCTCCGCCATCCGCGCTGAACACGTACAACCGGCCATTGAACAGATCCTGGCTGATAACCGTGCCGCCATCGTCGAGATCCTCAAGACCCAGGTCAAACAGCCAACGTGGGCTGGCCTGGTGCTGGCGATGGACGAACTCAATGACCGTCTGGGTGCCGCCTGGAGCCCGGTCAGCCACCTCAACGCCGTGTGCAACAGCGCCGAACTGCGTGAAGCCTACGAGTCGTGCCTGCCGGTCTTGAGCGCCTATTCCACCGAATTGGGCCAGAACCGCGAACTGTTCCAGGCTTTCGAAGCCCTGGCCAGCAGCCCGGAGGCCGCCGGTTTCGACGTGGCGCAGAAAACTATCCTGGAACACTCCCTGCGTGACTTCCGTCTGTCGGGTATCGACCTGCCGGAAGCCGAACAGAAGCGTTACGCCGAAGTGCAGAGCAAGCTGTCCGAGCTGGGCAGCCGTTTCTCCAACCAGTTGCTCGATGCCACTCAGGCCTGGACCAAGCACATCACCGATGAAGCCGCCCTCGCCGGCCTGACCGACTCGGCCAAGGCGCAAATGGCCGCCGCGGCTCAGGCCAAGGATCTGGACGGCTGGCTGATCACCCTGGAATTCCCGAGCTATTACGCGGTGATGACCTACTCCCATGACCGCGCATTGCGTGAAGAAGTTTACGCCGCGTACTGCACCCGTGCGTCGGACCAAGGCCCGAATGCCGGCCAGAACGATAACGGCCCGGTCATGGAAGAAATCCTCGACCTGCGTCAGGAACTGGCAAAACTCTTGGGTTTCAGTAGTTTTTCCGAGCTGAGCCTGGCGACCAAAATGGCCGAATCCAGCGATCAGGTACTGAGTTTCCTGCGCGACCTGGCCAAGCGCAGCAAGCCGTTCGCCGCCCAGGATCTGGAGCAGCTCAAGGCTTACGCCGCCGAACAAGGCTGCCCGGATCTGCAGAGTTGGGACAGCGGTTTCTACGGTGAAAAACTCCGTGAGCAGCGTTACAGCGTGGCCCAGGAAGCCCTGCGCGCCTACTTCCCGATCGACAAGGTGTTGAGTGGTCTATTTGCCATTGTTCAGCGCCTGTACGGCATCGAAATCGCCGAGCTCAAAAGCTTCGACACCTGGCACCCGGATGTCCGCCTGTTTGAAATCAAGGAAAACGGCCAGCACGTCGGTCGCTTCTTCTTCGACCTGTACGCTCGCGCCAACAAGCGCGGCGGTGCCTGGATGGATGGCGCCCGCGACCGTCGCCGCACGGCTGGCGGCGTGCTGCAAAGCCCGGTGGCGAACCTGGTGTGCAACTTCACCCCGGCCGACAGCGGCAAGCCTGCGCTGCTGACCCATGACGAAGTCACCACCCTGTTCCATGAATTCGGTCACGGCCTGCATCATCTGCTGACCCGCGTCGAGCATGCTGGCGTGTCCGGCATCAACGGCGTGGCCTGGGATGCGGTCGAACTGCCAAGCCAGTTCATGGAAAACTGGTGCTGGGAACCGGAAGGCCTGGCGCTGATTTCCGGTCATTATGAAACCGGCGAACCACTGCCGCAGGACCTGCTGCAGAAAATGCTCGCGGCGAAAAACTTCCAGTCCGGCCTGATGATGGTGCGCCAACTGGAGTTCTCGCTGTTCGACTTCGAACTGCACGCCACCCACGGCGACGGCCGCAGCGTGCTGCAAGTGCTCGAAGGCGTGCGCGACGAGGTTTCGGTGATGCGACCACCGGCCTACAACCGTTTCCCCAACAGCTTTGCGCATATCTTCGCCGGTGGTTATGCCGCGGGTTATTACAGCTACAAATGGGCTGAAGTGCTGTCGGCCGATGCGTTCTCGAAGTTCGAAGAAGAAGGCGTGCTCAATGCCGACACCGGTCGCGCCTTCCGTGAAGCGATCCTGGCACGCGGCGGTTCCCAGGAGCCTATGGTGTTGTTCGTCGACTTCCGTGGCCGTGAGCCATCGATTGACGCACTCTTGCGCCACAGCGGCCTGAGTGAGGGCGCAGCAGCATGAGTGAGGGACCTGTGATTACGAAAAAACGCTTTATCGCCGGGGCGGTCTGCCCGGCATGCAGCGAGCCGGACAAATTGATGATGTGGAATGAAGACCAGGTCCCGCACCGTGAGTGCGTGGCCTGCGGTTACTCCGACACGCTCAATGAACAAGGGCTATCGGTGCCCAAGGAGTTGGGTACGCGGGTTAATACCAGCGCACTCAAACCAGCCGACACCAAGGTTCAGGCGGTTCAGTTCTTCCCGAACCCGAAACTGAAGAAAAAGCCGGACGAACAGCACTGAGTGAAAAAAAGCCCCCTTGCGCCATGCAACGGGGGCTTTTTTTATTCAATATGGGCGGACTTGAACCAGCTCTTCATCGAGCACGTGGCGAACGGGCTGGTGCTGCAATCGCCATTGGCCAGTGCCGTGCGCAGTTTTTCGACGTCGGCCTGCATCATGTAGCGGATGCCGTCCTTGAAGTGGGTACTGTCACCAAAGCCGCCCTGGGTCATTTCGTTCAGGGCCTCTTCCTTGGTCCAGCCCTGGATGACAACCCGGTACATGGCCGCCATCAGGCCGGTACGGTCGGAGCCGTGTTTGCAATGCATCAGCACCGGGCCTTTGGCTTCGGCAGACTTGATGGCGCGCAAGGCCTTGAGTACATCGGCGTCATCCACATGGTTGGTGCGATAAGGCAGTTGTACTTGAGTGATGCCTGGCGTAGACAACCAACTGGAGTCCGCTTCAGGCAGGAAGTTGATCACCGTCCCGACCTTGAGTGTCTCCAGCAGCGGCACCGCCCCCTTGTCCGGCAAGGCGCTGCGATAGAGCGTCGGCGACATCTGGAAGAGGTTGTATTGCTTCTCTACCGGTTGAGCCCAGTCTGCCGGACGGTGCGCAGTACTGTCGTCGGCAAACGCTGGTGTCTGGCTGAACAGAGCGACCAGCGAAAGGCACAGTGCAGGGAAAAGGCGTGGTAGGAACATGCTCGAATGACCGTTCAGAAAGAGTCTGGATATTCACAAGCAGCATCAACTCTCACCGGTCAAAGGCCTGTGAGGGTCGTGTGAATGAAATGTGAAACATCGGCGCGGGTTGATCGTAGAGGTGCCAAAGCGCCTGGACAGCTTTCAGTAAGCCAGATTTACAGTTTGAACTTGATGAATGTTTTGACCAGTTCGTCCAGCCCCGTAATGGTCATCGGAGGGGAATGAGGGTAGAGCCTGCGAGTTTGAAAAGTCGCACCATCGTCAAGGGAGGATGCAATCAGGAGAAAGTCCAGCTCCGGTTGATCTCGATCCTCCATGTTCACTACCTCAACGCTTACTGATATTTTCGCAGGCGGGAGGGGCGGAACGGGTTGTTCCGGATCAAAAATATCAACCAGGTCGGGAGGGTCCAGAGAAATAAACACCCCAGAGTCCAAGTCAATTACCGTTTGATTGTGGTAAACGAGAGCAAGTTTGGTAATGGCCTCGACGTCCTTCTCATCAATGCTGTTATCGCCGTTGATATTCATATCGGACCACGGATCAAAATCGAGTTTATGCTCGTCGGTACCCTCGTAATTAAAATTCAAGCTTATGGTTGTTATGTTGTTGTAGAAGTTGTCAGAGAATGGGTTTGTATTGTTTTCGGTGTTTTCTCTTATCAACTTTATCGTTATTTTTTTATATTGAGGCTTTTGTATTTCTTGTAAAAATACGCCTGCATTTCTGGGCGCCCACATATTAATATCCCTGTTTTTTTCAGTCTACTGCGCATGATCTCCAAGCGCAGCAGATCAGTGTGGTTTCTATTTTCTCTACGTGAAGATCAGTCCCCGATCACGGATTTTTGAAACCTGCATAAGCTTTAGCCAGCGCCAGCAGCTTAGCCTTGTCATCTGTATCGATATCACTGTCACCGTCGATATCTTTATTGGCATTGCGGATACTGAACGTTTGTCCGCCATCATACGAGGCTGCCAGAAGCGTAGTGGAATCCACCAGGGCAGTAGTGACTACAGAGTTTTCCGCATCCCAACCCTCCTGTTTCAATGCAAACTGCATCGATACCAGTACTTCGTCCGGGTTTACAGGCGTTGGGCCGAGTTTTTGCAAAAAGATACCACGACTGTTTAAAACTGACATGATCAAATCCCTTTATGAAATATCAATATTCAAGTTTGTTGCGATGGAAATAGTACCGACGCTTTTGCCATGTCAGCCAGACTTTATATGTGTCTCTTGGTTGCCTGGATATAATGTATTCAATATAAAAAAGAGCAGATGCCGAACGGCACTGGTGATCTGCCATTTTTAGCTATACTGTATGTGCATACAGTTATCAGGATTTTGCCATGCACACGCCATTGCCTCCCCGTGGCCGCGGCACCGCAACCAACCCGCACAACCGCTTTGCCCCCAGCCAGTCGGTGGCCGAAGACGATGGCTGGTATCAGGAAGTGCCGCTCACCCAAGGCACCGAGGTGCGCATCGAAACGGCGAAAACCATCATTACCCGCAACACGTCGCCGGACTTGCCCTTCGATCGCTCGATCAATCCCTATCGCGGCTGCGAGCACGGTTGCATTTATTGCTATGCGCGCCCCAGTCACGCCTATTGGGACATGTCGCCGGGGCTGGATTTTGAGACGAAACTGATCGCCAAGACCAACGCCGTGGATGTGCTGGAGGAGCAGCTGTCCAAACGTGGTTATCAATGCGCACCGATCAATCTGGGTTCCAACACCGACCCGTATCAACCGATTGAGCGTGAATACCAAATCACCCGCCGAACCCTCGAAGTGTTGCTGCGCTACCGCCATCCGGTGACCATCGTCACCAAGGGCTCACTGATTCTTCGCGACCTGGACCTGCTGAGCGAACTCGCGCGGCACAGGTTGGTGGCGGTGATGATCAGCCTCACCAGCCTCGATGACGAACTCAAACGCATCCTCGAACCCCGCGCAGCGGCGCCAAAGGCTCGATTGCGGGCCATCCGGGTGATGCGCGAAGCGGGCATCCCGGTCGGTGTTCTGTGTTCGCCGATGATCCCGATGATTAATGACAGCGAACTCGAAAGTCTGCTTACCAAGGCCCATGCGGCCGGGGCGCAGAACGCCGCCTACATGATGCTGCGCTTGCCGCTGGAAGTGGCGCCCCTGTTCGAGGAATGGCTGGCGGCCCACTACCCTCAACGGGCGGCGCATGTGCTGAGCCTGATTCGCCAGAGCCGTGGCGGCGAGCTTTATGACAGCCGCTTTGGTGCGCGGATGCGCGGTGAAGGCCCGTTTGCGGACCTGCTGGCGCAGCGCTTTGCCAAAGCGATCAAACGGCTGGGACTCAATCACCGGGAAGGCTTCAACCTGGACTGCAATGCCTTTTGTCCGCCCGGTCGCCAAATGTCGTTGATTTGAGGACAATTGGCCTATGGTTGAGTACTGAAGATTGCGCTCACGCCTTAGGCTGGTCACGTTTTTTGTGACCTGGAACACGCGTCCTAGAGCGTTTTATTCAGTTTCAATTAAGATTAGGCCGCTACCTTGTTCATCGAGTGACTGATGGGTCGAGATGTTTGGCCTGGATGTTTTTAACCAGCCACTGGCATCACACCGGACCACACGGGATGACTCCCTGAGCCCGCCAATGAGGATGAATTGATGAGTGACAAGGATAAACAGCCGTTGGCTGCGTCGGCTTCAGCCCAACCCGAGGCAGAAACCGCCGATGCAGCGTTGCAGCATATCGTTGACGGCTTTTTGCATTTTCATCATGAGATCTTTCCTCAGCAGGAAGAGCTCTTCAAGAAACTCGCCACGGCCCAGCGGCCGCGAGCGATGTTCATTGCCTGCGCCGATTCGCGCATTGTTCCTGAATTAATCACTCAAAGCTCCCCAGGCGATCTGTTCGTGACTCGCAACGTCGGCAACGTTGTACCGCCTTACGGGCAAATGAACGGCGGTGTTTCCACGGCGATCGAGTACGCCGTACTGGCTCTGGGGGTGCATCACATCATCATTTGCGGGCATTCCGACTGCGGCGCCATGCGTGCGGTGCTCAACCCGGACAGTCTGGAAAAAATGCCCACGGTCAAAGCCTGGCTGCGTCATGCCGAAGTGGCCAAAACCATGGTGCAGGAGAACTGCAACTGCTCTAGCGAAAGCGAAAGCATGCACATCCTAACCGAAGAGAACGTGATCGCCCAATTGCAGCATCTGCGCACCCATCCGTCGGTGGCTTCGCGCATGGCCAACGGTCAGCTATTTATTCACGGCTGGGTCTACAACATCGAAACCAGCGAAATCAAAGCGTACGACGCCGATCAAGGTTGTTTCCTGCCGCTCAATGGCAGCCTGCCAATTCCCGTGGCGACGCCCAAAGCGCGCTTCTAAACCCTCCTAAATCGTTGTGTGGTTCATCCGAGGCTGCCGTTCAGGCAGCCTGGCTTTGCCATGCCTGAAGAAAACTTCGGGAGACTCACCATGCGTGCTGCTCGACTCAAAGCTGTTCTGCCACGGGAGCTGTTGGCTTCGGTGGTTGTTTTTCTTGTCGCCCTGCCCCTGTGCATGGGCATCGCGATTGCCTCGGGGCTGCCGCCGGCGAAAGGGCTGATCACCGGCATCATCGGTGGTCTGGTGGTCGGTTGGTTGGCCGGCTCGCCACTGCAAGTCAGCGGCCCGGCGGCGGGCCTGGCCGTTCTGGTATTCGAGTTGGTCCGCCAGCATGGCATCGCCATGCTCGGGCCGATTCTGTTGCTGGCGGGTTTGCTGCAACTGGTTGCTGGCCGATTGAAGCTGGGCTGCTGGTTTCGGGTGACGGCGCCTGCGGTGGTGTACGGCATGCTGGCCGGGATTGGCGTGCTGATCGTGCTGTCTCAGGTGCATGTAATGCTTGATGCCGTGCCCAAGCCCTCGGGCCTGGATAACCTGGCAGCTTTCCCGGCAGCGCTGGCTCAGGCGTTGCCCACGTTTGGCTGGCAAGCCGGTTTACTCGGTTTGTCGACGATCGCCGTCATGTGGCTGTGGGAGAAATTCCGTCCGCAATCCCTGCGCTTCATTCCCGGCGCGCTACTCGGCGTCGGTCTGGCCACGCTTGCCAGCCTGGTGTTGGCATTGCAGGTCAAACGGGTTGAGGTGCCGGCCAACCTGACGGAGGCCATCGACTGGCTGAAGCCAGCGGATCTGCTCAACCTGGCTGATCCGACCTTGCTGATCGCGGCGTTTGCCGTGGCCTTCATCGCCAGCGCCGAAACCTTGCTCTCAGCCGCCGCGGTTGATCGCATGCACAGCGGTCAGCGCTCGGACTTCGACCGGGAATTGTCGGCGCAAGGTATTGGCAACATGCTGTGTGGCTTGCTTGGGGCGTTGCCGATGACCGGCGTTATCGTGCGCAGCTCGGCGAACGTTCAGGCCGGAGCAACCACGCGGTTTTCAACCATTTTCCACGGCCTGTGGTTGTTGGCGTTCGTGCTGTTGCTGTCCAGCGTGCTGCAAAGCATTCCGGTGGCGAGCCTGGCGGGCGTGCTGGTGTACACCGGTTTCAAATTGGTGGATCTCAAGGTCTTCCGTGGTTTGGGCCGGTATGGTCGGGCGCCGATGTTCACCTATGCGGCAACTGCGCTCGCCATCGTTTTCACGGACCTGCTGACCGGCGTGTTGATTGGCTTCGGCCTGACGCTGGTGAAGCTGGCGCTTAAAGCCTCGCGATTGAAAATCAGCCTGATCGACCTGCCTCAGGAAGGGCAAATGGAATTGCGCCTGGTGGGCGCGGCGACCTTCCTCAAAGTGCCGGCGCTGACCCAGGTGCTGGGCAGCATTGCACCGGGCACAACAGTGCATGTGCCACTCAACAATTTGAGCTACATCGATCACTCGTGTCTGGAACTGCTGGAGGAATGGGGGCGGGCGAATGCGGCCAAGGGTTCGAAGCTGTTGATTGAATCGCGGGGGTTGAAGCGCAGGCTCGAGGGGCGGGTGCGGACGAATACGGGCGTCGGTTCGACAGTGGTTTAACGACAGTCCTTTGTGGGAGCGAGCCTGCTCGCGATGAACGATAACGCGGTCTGCCTGACAAACCGCGTCGACTGAATCGCGAGCAGGCTCGCTCTTACAGGTACTGTGTTGAACTCTGGATCAAGCTGCCGGCTGATCCAGCTCCAGGCCCACGCCCAAACGGCGCGACATGCACGGCCAGCGCTTCCACGCGGCACCGGTGTCCGGGCTGCTGAGCTTGTCGCGGTAGGCTTCCACCGACTCTAGCGCAAAGCTCTCTTCGGTCAACATTTGATCGAACGCGTGATGTACGACTTCGTCCAGTTGGTTGGCAAACTCCTCGCCGATCAATTGGTGAGCAATCAGGTTGGCGACAGTCATGTCCAAGGGGATCAGTGGCTGGCCGAAATGCTTGATGTACAGGTCGTTCACCTCTTCGACAAACCGGTGCGCCAGATAGGCTTCATCCAGCAGGCTGTCGAGCCCGACGTGGCCGTCCATGATGGCTGGCGGCTGGAGGAAGTACTGCTCGGCGATTTCCAGCACCGGTTTGATCTGTGACTCAATGCCCGCTTCCCTGGCGACTTCATTGGCTGCATCCAGCAGATCAGGCACTTCTTCGATGTAGGCGGCGACAAATCGCGTCAGTACGCCGTTGGTATCGGTCTCCGGCAACTGGATCGCCGGGTGTAGATGAGGCAGTTTACTTTCCAGCTGACGCGTCAGCAGGCCGGTCTCGGCTTCATGTTGTTGGGCTTTTTGGATCTGCTCGCGCAATGCGGCGGTGTTCATGAAAACTCCAGGAAACAAGGCAATGAAATAGGGAAGACATAACTTAGCTGGCTTATGAAAAATGCTAAGACGCATTTGTCATAATTATTTCATCCTTGAGACGGCCCCGTTATATCGATTAGCCACCACTCGTCTGCATCCTTCTCCATTCGTGCCTTGCAAAGCAAGTTAATGCTGTCTCAGATGATTTACGCCTTCGCATTGCGAGGTCAGAGGTGCTGTCTATACTCGGGTTGGAATGGAGCTAGCTGATGACGCCCGACTGCATGTGCAGCAAGGCCCGGCGATTCAAGTTCGTAGTCTGATGCAGCCGCTCCCTTGCCGCAGGTGAAAGCCGGCGGGATAACAAGAACGATAAGGGGAACCCGCAATGATGCGACATCCACATGTCTGGATGGGCCTCCTGTTGTGGTCGATTTTCAGTCAGGCGCAAGCGGCCTGGACTGTGAATATGGCGCCTGGAGCGACTGAAATCAGTCACGCAGTATTCGACCTGCACATGACCATTTTCTGGATCTGTGTGGTGATCGGCATCATCGTTTTTGGTGCCATGTTCTGGTCGATGATTCTCCACCGCCGCTCGACCGGGCAGGTGGCCGCCAAATTTCATGAAAGCACCACCGTCGAAATCCTCTGGACCATCGTGCCCTTCCTGATCCTGGTGGCCATGGCGGTTCCCGCTACCGCAACCCTGATCAAGATGTACGACGCCAGCGAGCCGGAGATCGATATACAGATCACCGGCTACCAGTGGAAGTGGCATTACAAATACCTGGGCCAGGACGTCGAGTTCTTCAGCAACCTGACCACCCCCCAGGATCAAATTCACAACAAGGAAACCAAGAGCGAGCACTACCTGCTTGAAGTCGACAAGCCATTGGTGCTGCCGGTCGGCACCAAGGTGCGCTTCCTGGTGACCTCCGCCGACGTGATCCACTCCTGGTGGGTGCCGGCTTTCGCGGTCAAGCGCGATGCGATTCCCGGGTTCGTCAATGAGGCCTGGACCCGCATCGACAAGCCCGGCATCTACCGTGGCCAGTGCGCCGAGTTGTGCGGCAAGGATCACGGCTTCATGCCGACGGTGGTCGAGGTCAAGGAAAAGGCCGATTACGAAAAATGGCTGGCCGATCGCAAGGTCGAGGCCGCGCAGCTCAAAGAGCTGACCAGCAAGGAATGGACGCTCGATGAACTCAAGGATCGCGGCGACAAGGTCTATCACACCACCTGCGTGGCCTGTCACCAGGCCGAAGGCCAGGGCCTGCCGCCGATGTTCCCGGCGCTCAAGGGCTCGAAAATCGCCACCGGGCCAAAAGAGGCTCACCTGAGCCTGGTCTTCCACGGCAAGCCCGGCACCGCCATGGCGGCGTTCGGCAAGCAACTCTCGGAAGTCGATATCGCGGCAGTCGTGACCTATGAACGTAATGCCTGGGGCAACAACAAGGGCGACATGGTCACGCCTAAAGAAGTACTGGAGCTGAAACAGGCGGAAAGCAAATGACCCGGTCTATTGCGCACGTACGGAACCGGTCGGGGCTATGCACCCCGGCCTGCCCAGCCCATCTGTTTGCAGGAGACAGGACATGACTGCTGTAATCGATGAACATGTTCATACCGCCACCGCCACCGACCACGCCCACGGCCCAGCCAAAGGCTTGATGCGCTGGGTGCTGACCACCAACCACAAGGACATTGGCACGCTGTACCTGTGGTTTGCATTCTCCATGTTCCTGCTTGGCGGCTCGTTCGCCATGGTGATCCGTGCCGAGCTGTTCCAGCCGGGACTGCAAATCGTCCAGCCGGAGTTCTTCAACCAGATGACCACCATGCACGGTCTGGTGATGGTCTTCGGTGCAGTGATGCCGGCTTTCGTCGGCCTCGCCAACTGGATGATCCCGCTGATGATCGGCGCGCCGGACATGGCCCTGCCGCGGATGAACAACTTCAGCTTCTGGCTGTTGCCGGCAGCGTTCCTGCTGCTGGTATCGACCCTGTTCACCGCCGGCGGCGGGCCGAACTTCGGCTGGACCTTCTATGCACCGCTGTCGACGACCTACGCGCCGGAAAGCGTGACCTTCTTCATTTTCGCCATTCACTTGATGGGGATCAGTTCGATCATGGGGGCGATCAACGTGATCGCGACCATCCTAAACCTGCGCGCCCCCGGCATGACGTTGATGAAAATGCCGCTGTTCGTCTGGACCTGGCTGATCACCGCGTTCCTGTTGATTGCGGTGATGCCGGTACTGGCGGGCTGCGTGACCATGATGCTGATGGACATCCATTTCGGCACCAGCTTCTTCAGCGCCGCCGGTGGCGGTGACCCGGTGCTGTTCCAGCATGTGTTCTGGTTTTTCGGTCACCCCGAGGTGTACATCATGATCCTGCCGGCCTTCGGTGCCGTCAGCTCGATCATTCCGGCTTTTTCGCGCAAGCCATTGTTCGGCTACACCTCGATGGTCTACGCCACGGCGAGTATCGCGTTCCTGTCGTTCATCGTCTGGGCGCACCACATGTTCGTGGTCGGCATTCCGCTGGTGGGCGAGCTGTTCTTCATGTACGCCACACTGCTGATTGCGGTGCCAACGGGCGTGAAGGTGTTCAACTGGGCCAGCACCATGTGGCAAGGCTCGCTGACGTTCGAGACGCCGATGCTGTTTGCCGTGGCGTTCGTGATCCTGTTCTCCATCGGCGGGTTCTCCGGGTTGATGCTGGCCATCGCCCCGGCGGACTTCCAGTACCAGGACACCTACTTCGTGGTTGCGCACTTCCACTACGTACTGGTGCCGGGGGCGATCTTCGGGATCTTCGCCTCGGCCTACTACTGGATGCCGAAATGGACCGGCCACATGTACGACGAAACCCTCGGCAAGCTGCATTTCTGGCTGTCGTTCATTGGCATGAACATGGCCTTCTTCCCGATGCACTTCGTGGGGCTGGCGGGGATGCCGCGACGGATTCCGGACTACAACCTGCAATTCGCCGACTTCAACATGGTGTCGTCGATCGGTGCATTCATGTTCGGCGCCACGCAGATCTTCTTCCTGTTCATCGTGATCAAGACCATTCGCGGCGGTCCGCCAGCACCGGCCAAACCGTGGGACGGGGCTGAAGGCCTGGAGTGGAGCATCCCGTCACCGGCGCCGTATCACACCTTCACCACGCCGCCGGAAGTGAAATGAATACCTTGGCCACTGTAGGAGCGAGCTCGCTCGCGATGAATGTGAAAGCGACGCGTTTTTCCAGACAGCATGCGTTTTCGTTTACGCCCATCGCGAGCAAGCTCGCTCCTACAAGGGGCACGGTGGAGGCTGGAAACCATGGCTGACTCGATTTCGTTGAGGAAACTGGTCACGCGCCTGCTGACCGTGGTGATTGCGATGTTTGTGTTCGGGTTTGCACTGGTGCCGATCTACGACGTGATGTGCAAGGCCTTTGGCATTAATGGCAAGACCGGCGGGCAGTACGAGGGTGAGCAGACGGTCGACACCTCGCGGCAGGTGCGTGTGCAGTTTCTGTCGACCAACACTGCCGATATGCCCTGGGACTTCTATCCCAAGCACGATGAACTGACAGCCAACCCCGGGGCGGTGAACGAAATGATCTTCATCGCCCACAACCCCACCGATAAGCCGATGAGTGCCCAGGCCGTGCCGAGCATTGCGCCGAGCACCGCGGCAGCGTACTTCCACAAGACCGAATGTTTCTGCTTTACCCAGCAAGTGCTGCAGCCCGGTCAACGGATCGAGATGCCGGTGCGTTTCATCGTTGACCGTGACATGCCCAAGGATGTGAAGCACCTGACGCTGTCTTACACGCTGTTCGATATCACCGCCCGACATCCACCGGTAGCTGTAAACACTGGCGGCTGAGCGTGCCCGATAAGGAGAACAATAAATGGCAACTCATGAACATTATTACGTTCCCGCCCAGAGCAAATGGCCGATCATCGCCACGCTCGGCATGGTCACCACCGTGTACGGCCTGGCCACCTGGTTCAACGATCTGAAAGCGGCGCGCCCGGAATCCCACGGGCCACTGATCTTTTTCGTCGGCGGGTTGCTGCTGGCCTACATGCTGTTCGGCTGGTTCGGCACGGTCATCAAAGAAAGCCGCGGCGGCTTGTACAGCGCGCAGATGGATCGCTCATTCCGTTGGGGCATGAGCTGGTTCATTTTCTCGGAGGTGATGTTCTTCATCGCCTTTTTCGGTGCGCTGTTTTATGTGCGTCACATCTCCGGGCCGGCGCTCGGCGGTGAAGGCGCCAAAGGCATCGCGCATATGCTGTGGCCGAACTTCGAGTTCGTCTGGCCGTTGCTGAACAACCCCGACTCGAAATTGTTTCCGCCGCCCAAGGAAGTCATCAGCCCCTGGGGCCTGCCACTGCTCAACACCGTGTTGCTGGTGAGCTCCAGCGTGACCGTGACCATCGCCCACCATGCCTTGAAAAAGGGCCATCGCGGCGCACTGAAGCTATGGTTGGCGTTCACCGTGTTGCTGGGCTGTGGGTTCCTCACGTTCCAGGCCGAAGAGTACATGCACGCCTACCGCGAGCTGGGCCTGACCCTGGGCTCGGGCATCTACGGTGCGACATTCTTCATGCTCACCGGGTTCCACGGCGCCCACGTGACCATTGGCACCATCATCCTGTTCGTGATGCTGATGCGGATCATGCGCGGGCACTTCGACAGCGAGCACCAGTTCGGCTTCGAAGCGGCGAGCTGGTACTGGCACTTCGTGGATGTGGTGTGGATCGGGCTGTTCGTTTTCGTCTATGTGCTCTAAAGCAGCTTGTAGGAGCGAGCTACCACGGGACATGGGAGACCAGTTGGCCGCTGAAAAACCCCCAGGCGATCAGACCGAGGGTAAGGGCGGCCAGCGTCACCCGCACACTCAAGGCAATGACGAGGCGGTTTGAGCGGCTGTCGTCCTTGACCAGAAAAAACAGGCCGCTGAACAGGCTGACAACCGTGGCAATCAGCATCAGGACGATGGCTGCTTTGAGCATGGTGAGACTCCGGGGGACAAGCGATGCATTTGAGTATAGCTATCGCGATGACCAGACTTTCTGGCTATGCCATGAAGTGCTTTCGGCCGGGTATCGTGCCAACGCTTGTGGTGGCGCTGTTGCTGCCGCTGCTGGTGTCCCTGGGGTTCTGGCAGTTGAGCCGGGGCGCGGAGAAAAGCGCGCTGCTGCAAACCTACGCCGAGCGCCGTGTCGCCGAGCCGATGGCCAGCACCGAACTGCAACACACTACAGACCCGGCCTTCCGCCGGGTTCGCCTGCACGGCCAGTTCGATGTCGAACACAGCCTGCTGCTGGACAACAGTCAACGCAACGGCAGGGTTGGTGTCGAGCTGTTGCAACCGTTTCACGATCAGGCCAGCGGGCTCTGGCTGCTGGTCAATCGCGGCTGGCTGCCGTGGCCGGAGCGCCGCACGCCACCCCAATTCAAGACACCCACCGAAGCGGTCAGCCTCGACGCGTGGGTCTACGTCTCCCCCGGTGCGACGTTCCAATTGCACGCAGATCCCACAACGTCGACATGGCCGAAGCTGATTACGGCCGTTGAGCCAAACAAACTCTGGACAGTACTGAACCGCGAAGGCTTTGCCTTTGAGCTACGCGCCGAAACCGGCCCCGCCACCTATCAGGCCGACTGGCCGGTGGTAGCCATGGGCCCGGAAAAACACATCGCTTATGCCGTGCAGTGGTTCGCCATGGCGATCGCCCTGTTCGGTCTTTATCTCTATCTCGGCTGGCACAATGCAAAGGAGAAACACCATGGGAGCGGCCATGAATCCACCCAGCATGTCTGAGGCGAAACCTTCGGTGAACCGGCGCAAGGGCCGCATGCAACTGCTGTTGATTTTGCTCGGGGTGATCGGTCCTATGATCCTCGCCACCGGCATGTACAAGCTGAATTTCTGGGTGCCCGAGGGCCGCAGTTATCACGGCGAACTGATCGGCAACGGCCAGACCCGCGCCGATATCGGCGTGCAGGCCCAGGAAGATCGCTGGCAGATGCTGGTGACGGCGCCCAAGGATTGCGCGGTGGACTGCCAGCAACTGGTGTATCTGGCGCGGCAGA
Organism: Pseudomonas sp. P1_C12; assembly: GCF_056406435.1. Taxonomy (NCBI): domain Bacteria; kingdom Pseudomonadati; phylum Pseudomonadota; class Gammaproteobacteria; order Pseudomonadales; family Pseudomonadaceae; genus Pseudomonas; species Pseudomonas sp. P1_C12. The sequence goes on from NZ_JBFUAE010000004.1 coordinate 653,383, forward strand.
TCCAGATCGGCCTCGGCCGCGATGCGTCCCGCGCCAGCCATGCATTGGCCGCCACGCAGACGCTGAACAGCGATTACGAGACTAAACTTCAACGCGAGTACCCGCAGTTGCAACGCTATTCACTGGACTTGCCTGCCTACACAAAAGGCGCTCAGAGCAATGATGCGCCGCACCTGTGGATCATCGACCCCCACGGCAATCTGGTGCTGCGCTACGACCCGTCGGTGAAGGGCAAGGACCTGCTCAACGACCTGCGTCACCTGCTGAAACTGTCGAATATCGGATAAGGGCATCGTCATGGCCAAACCTGGATTTCGCCTCGCGTTGTTTGCCACCTTGCTGGCACTGATTGTGGTGTTGCTCGGCGCCTACACCCGCCTGACCCACGCCGGCCTCGGCTGCCCGGACTGGCCCGGCTGCTACGGCTTCATCAGCGTGCCGAAAAGCGAAGCCCAGCTGGCCCATGCCGAATTGCATTTTCCGGACACTCCAGTCGAGGCCCACAAGGGCTGGAACGAGATGATCCACCGCTACTTCGCCGGCACGCTGGGGATATTGATCACGGTGTTGGCCGGTCGTGCGTGGTTGCATCGCCGCCATCCGGGGCAACCGGTGAAGTTGCCGTTGTTTCTGTTGGCGGTGGTTTTTGGCCAGGCCGCGTTCGGTATGTGGACGGTAACGCTCAAACTTTGGCCGCAGGTGGTCACCGGGCATTTGCTTGGCGGTTTCGCGACCTTGAGCCTGTTGTTTCTGTTGACCTTGCGCCTGTCCGGCGTATTGCCGGCGCTGACCGTGCCGCGACGTCTGCAGCACTGGGCGACTGCCGGACTGCTGCTGGTGATCGGGCAAATCGCCCTCGGTGGTTGGGTCAGTTCCAATTACGCCGCCGTGGCCTGTATCGACTTTCCTACTTGCCACGGCCAATGGCTGCCGCCTGCCGACTTCGCCAATGGCTTTCACCTGACCCAACACATCGGTCCGAACTATCTCGGCGGGCAACTGGACAGCGATGCCCGTACGGCCATTCACCTGACCCATCGCATCGGTGCATTGCTGGTCACCCTGGTGTTGCTCGGTCTGGCCTGGCAATTGAAGGTTGTCGGCATGACGCGCCTGGCAGGTCTGGTGCTGATTGCCCTTGGTGCACAAATCACACTGGGCATCAGCAACGTGCTGTTCCATCTGCCGCTGCCAGTGGCCGTCGCGCATAACGCGGGCGGCGCGGCGCTGTTGCTGACCATGGTGCTGGTCAATTACCACGCCAGAACCAGTCTGGTCCGGGTCAAACAGCCAATGCGCTGGCACTTCAGCCCACGTAAACACTCAGCCGGGCCCATAACAATAAAAGGAGAGATGCCATGGCGATTCTGATCGGCGAACGTCCCAGTCAGGCGATCTGGCGTGACTACCTGGAGCTGACCAAACCCAAAGTCGTGGTGCTGATGCTCATCACTTCACTGGTGGGGATGTTCCTCGCGACCCGTGCCGGCGTGCCGTGGACGGTGCTGATTTTCGGCAACCTGGGCATCGCTTTGTGTGCCGGTGGCGCGGCGGCGGTCAATCATGTGGTGGACCGGCGCATCGATGCGATCATGGCGCGCACCCACAAACGGCCGCTCGCCGAAGGCCGGGTTTCGCCGGCCGCCGCGCTGACGTTCGCGCTGGTATTGGCGCTCCTCGGACAAGCCCTGCTGCTGGCGTTTACCAACCCGCTGACTGCGTGGCTGACCCTCGCCTCGTTGCTCGGCTACGCGGTGATCTACACCGGATTCCTCAAGCGCGCGACCCCGCAGAACATCGTCATCGGTGGTCTGGCCGGCGCCGCCCCGCCGTTGCTCGGCTGGACCGCCGCCACCGGCCACGTCAGCGCCGAACCGCTGCTGCTGGTGCTGATCATCTTCGCCTGGACCCCGCCGCACTTCTGGGCACTGGCGATCCATCGCAAGGAGGAATACGCCAAGGCCGACATCCCGATGCTGCCGGTCACCCATGGCGTGCACTACACCAAGATTCATATCCTGCTGTATACCTTCGCGTTGCTCGCTGTCAGCCTGATGCCTTACGTGATCCACATGAGCGGTATGCTGTACCTGGCGTGTGCGCTCGGGCTGGGTGCGCGATTTCTGCAATGGGCCGTGGTGTTGTACCGTGGCACTCGGCCGCACGCGGCGATCAACACGTTCAAGTACTCTATTTACTACTTGTTCTTGCTGTTTATCGCCCTGCTCGTAGACCACTACTTACTGTTGAACCTATGACTCGAACCCAGAAAACCGTCTTCATTCTCGTTGCCCTGGTCGCACTGATCCTGGGCCTGACCGTCAACAAGGTGCTATCCGGGAAGAATCAGGGCGATCCTACAGCGCTGATCGACGCCGGCATCATTTTGCTGCCGCAGAGCCGTAATCTGCCGGACGTGACGATGACCAATCAGGACGGCCAGCCGGTCGCGATCAATGAATTGAAAGGCAAGTGGAGCCTGCTGTTCTTCGGCTACACCTTCTGCCCGGACATCTGCCCGACCACCCTCGCCCAGCTGCGACAGATCAAGAGCGAGTTGCCGCCAGAAGCGGTGGATAAACTGCAAATCGTGCTGGTCAGCATCGACCCCAATCGCGATACGCCCAAGCAGCTCAAGCAGTACCTGGGTTACTTTGACCCACAGTTCATCGGCCTGACCCCAGTGTCGACCGAAGAGCTGCAAAAGGTCGCCAACGCGGTGAGCATTCCGTTCATTCCGGCGGACACCAGCAAGCCGAACTACACCGTTGACCACAGCGGCAACCTCGCGGTGATCGGGCCGGACGGCACCCAGCGCGGCTTCATCCGCGCGCCGTTGAATAATGCGAAGTTGGTGGCGCAATTGCCGGTGATGCTCAAACGCCCGTAGGAGCGGGCTTGCCCGCGAAAGCGATCTGACTGACACAGAAATGTTGGATGTGCCGACGCCTTCGCGGGCAAGCCCGCTCCTACAGTTTCGGTCGTCCAGTGTCTAGTCCTGAAATAGGTTTACACCTGTTTCAGCCTCAAAACGCCCGATGCACCGCATCGGGCGTTTTGTATTTCAGCGACAGATGAGGCCGCTCGTTGTTATAGATCTGCACCGACTCGTCCACCATCCGGATGGCCTCTGCAAAATCTTTGGGGCGATGCAGCAATAACTCGTTTTTCAAAATCCCGTTCACACGCTCAGCCAACGCATTTTGGTAGCAGTCGTAGCCATCGGTCATTGAGCAGG